>JAYVBH010000028.1:0-11014 GCA_043750575.1 Cyclobacteriaceae bacterium | reverse complement strand
GTTACTTGGCTAGAATAATTTTCGATTGACAGATAGTGGCATCAATGCTTCGCATGAGAAACTCGTTGGGCACGCGTCGGGAGACGCCGCGCCAGAGTGCCTTGCGATGGAAGACGCGCGCGAGAAGGGGTTACGTGACCTAACAATTCACGGCCATCTAGTTTTGTTTGCAAAGGAAATTGCATCGAAACTGTAAGCGATTCCCTTTGAGCTTTGGCCCAAATTTCTGCAAACTTATTTGTTGTCCATTCTGACAGCACCCCGTTGTCAAATGCTAATAGGTCTGCCAGAGTAGCGTTTTTCAATTCTATTCCTACTTTCGCGTCTACCTTGTGGTCTTCCGCAGTTGCTGGAATTTTGGCAATTTCCACGCCAAATAGCTCACCAGCTATTTTGTCATTCATTTCTCTTTCAGCATGGCTAAATGAGTCCAAGAGGAAGAAATTCGCTGCTTCGCCCATGGCTGAAAAATGCTTCAGAAATTCATTCTCTTCTATTTTCTCTATCATTGGAATTGAAAGAATGGGACTATCACGCCGAATTTTAAAGCCGCTCGATTGGAGGGTACTGTGATATATTAACTTAATTAATTGCTGAATTCAATTTTTCCCTTATCACGTTGAGATTCTTGGAATACTCGTTCCCAGCACCAGCCAAAATTTGCATTTGAAAGTCAGTGGATATGAAAATAGAATCAACGGCAGCAATAAGGTAATAGAACAAGTACGGTTCTGCAGTCTCACGTTGAACAAGATTCATAGAAAGCTTCGAATAATGTTGAAACTGAGAGAACAATTTAAACCCAAAATAGACCAAAATGTATTTCTTTAAATTCTCGTCTCGAGCAATTCGGGCCCACTTGTACTTCTCAGTAACGAAGGAAAGTTCAGGCTTCACGAATTCTGCCTTGCTATGAAATAGCGCTCTGTCAGATGTCGCGCGCAATTCAGAAGCAGCCTTAAGTTTCCCTGTTTTTGTGAATAGATGAGGAAATACTTCTTTTTTTGTTCTTTCATGAGAAGCTCGCAAATCAGCCTCCTTGGGCCCATCGTCTGGGATCGCCACTAAATATTCACGAACATTGAGTTCCATCTCACCCACCTCAAGGTAAGATCGAAGTGAATCTCTCTGGAATAGGTGAAGTTCGTTGAGAAAACTTTTGTTCTCTCCTTTGTTTGCAAAGGTCAGCAAATAGCACATTGTTAGGAAGTCTGAAAACACTGACCTCAAAATTAGCCCAATTGGCTGTATCATGCCGCGTTGACTTTTGTACAGAGAGAGTAGTGGAGGCAGAGCGCCAACGTTGATAACTGTCCTGACTAAAAAGTCATTGGCGACGGATTGCACTTCGTCAAGTGTTTTACCTCTATGGGCCTCATCTTTTTCATGCAAGACGAAACCCTCAAGTACTATTCCAAATTCCTGAATTAATTTTACAAGTGCATCAATATTTTCTGGTGATTTAAAATTCTTCATCGGCATTCGGCTATTCTGTAAAATGGTAGACCTTCACATTGCTTGAGACTTCCATCCCAGATTGTGGATAGTTTTTCAAGGAACTTACCCAGGGTCTCAGATCGAAGGTACGAATTACAACAAAACAAAATCGACAGCAAGGTGCGCTTCCCTTCATGGTAGCATATTTGTTTTGGGCAACGATCAAAGCCCTCTGGTCTCATTGTTTCTATTTACGCTCTCACCGGCACGCGCCAAAGGCGTCGCGCTATAGTTAAGACGATATGCGCGCCATAAGTGGGTATACAAAGTGTAACGAAGTAAAAAGGCCAACCCCGTAGGGCCAGCCTCTTTAGCTTAAGTTGTCGAGAACCGTTAGGCTGCCTTCCCGAGTTGGATAGGAACCTGCACAATGTGAAGACTCAACCCGCTCCGGAACTCACCGTCGAAACTCAACTCAATGGTGTAACGACCCGCCATTTCAAACTTGATGTTGAACAGCGGTATCACAACTATAGATGAATTGTATCCATAATTGGGATTGACCTTTACATCACTCGTGCCATCCACCCGCATAACTTCCTTACCGCTGGGATCTTTCCCAATGATTTGAAAATTGTGGACGCCTGCCTCACTGTTGGCCACTCTAAACTTGAGCGCTAAGTAACTGCTAGGGTGAACAGTAGGGAACGTTTGCGTGAAAATTGAGTCGAACGAGCCGACTACTGTTAGCTTACCGCCATTGTCTATGGCGTAATCAGCAAGGGTAAACAATTCTACCTCCATGGGTATTTAGTATTTAAGTAAGTGGTGTCTCCCGTTCGTGGGAACACCGGATATCATCCGCAACACCTCATTGCTTCCAGATCCCATTACTTATAAATACATTTCTATATTTTGTAATAGTAACTTGAAACTTTTTACCTTTGCAGTCAGTTTCAAGGGTAGCTAAACCAATTGATACTTCAGCAAAGACTGAAAGCTTAGTTAGGTGACGAGCCTTTAAGTGTCCTGGAAAAAAAGGGTGTTGACACCCCAAACTCGGACGATTCTTTCAGTGGCAGGGATGTCTGGCTCCAACCAGACATTTCCTGCAAAAAATAAGTCAAACGTAGTGGTTGAGTACAAGCATTGAAAAGTATGCCAAACCGTACAGCCGCGTCATATTGTCAGAAAAAATCTGACATACCTGTTCCGCTTTTCTTGCTCTGCCAAACCGTCCTCAAATTACTGACAGCACCCGTCCGGGGCTAGTTTTGGGTGCAACGCCTCCCTCAACACCTGCTGTAGCAGTTGCTCGTTTTGACTTTGTTTGATGCTTTGCTCCAGCTCATCGCAGCAGCGCATGAGTTGTTCCATCTTGATTTAGAAGCACTGTCAAGGGGTTGGCTAAGGTAGACCCATCTCTTCCATAACTATTATCTATGCAGACCAGCTATAATATCCGATTGTGCCAAAAACAAGGACCAAGGGCACTATGTATTCAAAGAAGTATGGGGTATGAAATACAAAGGCAAATGCTGTCTTGAGCGTTTGCCGCCAAAAATCCTTAATAAAGTGATATTTGAATGTTACGTGCTCTTGAGATGGCGTTGAGCCAACGTGAACCGCGCCCTCTTTTTCCGCGGGCCGAATTAAGTACAACTGACCTGAGAACGCGTGCTCCCACCATGATGTCTTGGGAGCTTGAAAATATTGTGGAGGCACTTGCATCGCCCCTCCTGGGATAATAGGTGAAAGTTGATTGGGTGCTATTGCCTTGCCAATTATCTTGTTAAGCGTTCCTTGGTAATTTGACACTTGCATCAACCGAAATTCAGTAACGAAATGACCCCAGGCCTGCGACCTGAAATACTGATAATATCGAATAACAGAATATCCCAATATTGACCAAAGGCCGACGTAAATCGCATTGACATTGGTAATTCGAAAGCTTGCACCAAGAAATTCGATGTGTTCGAGTTTTATGCCGCCGTACTTCAAAAAGACCAGCACAAAACAAATCACAAGGATATACTTCCTGTGCAACCTAAGATCTCTTGAATTATAGTCTGGCTCCATGTTATTGCTTTAACGCCTCCCTCAACACCTGCTCCAGCAGTTGCTGATTTTGGGTTTGACTTTGTTTGATGCCTTGCTCCAGTTCATCACAGTAGTGCATGAGCTCCTCAAGCTTGGCTACGATGCGGTGTTGCTCGGAAAAAGGAGGAACTGGAATCAGTGCGTTTTTCAATTTGGTAAGTGTTACCCTTGTTATTGCGACCCCTTGCATATCATCCCTTGTAGCGTCATAAAAAAAGGGACTTCGTAGGGCAAACATTAGATAACGGTTTGATAAACTCTTTGGAGCTTTCATTAATGCTACGCTTGATAACATACTGAACTGCTCATCCAAGTTGTTAATTGTAACAATGCCAGTAGTGGCTCCGTCCTTAATATACAGGAGATCACCAAACTCTGGATTACATCTGGAATAAATCTCACCGTGTACCGTTTCCGTTACATAAGTAATATCCGTCAAATCGACACCGTAGTCCTTAATATTCTTTGCGGTAACATATTGGATTGGTCCCTTGGGTGCATTAGGTGGTGAATGATGAGTCCCGTCAGTTACCTTAAGAAAGATTTCCCCCAGTCTACACCACACCCACCCCTTTGGCACCTCAAACGGAATCTCCTCCTCCTTTATCGGCGGCAAATCTTTCTCCTTCTTAATCTTCTTCTCCCTGACCAACCGTTCCTTCTCCACCTTAATCCTTTTCAGCAGCTCACTCGCCGGCTCATCGTTAGGGTCTTGCGGCACGAGCTTGCCCTGCATGGCCTCACGGAGAAAGGCCTGGCGGAGTTGCTTGACTAAATCGAGTTGGTGGGTGAGTTCTGTTGATAGAGTGTTTGACCGGGCTTCTGTGGATCTAAAGAGTTCTATCAATCTTCTTTGCTCAGCAACTGAAGGCAGGGGAATTTCAATGTTGGCTAGTTGCTCAGGATGTATCCTTTTTGAGCCTACTCCTCTAGCCAACTTCTCCAGTTCTAAGTATCGATTCCCGATCTTAAAATAATAATGTACCCACTCTGCCAAACAATCGTCACGCAAATCGAAGGAGGGAATATCCGCACTGGATTCGAATGCATCCAACTCATTCGGAATTATTCCAAAAGCCCCCTTATGAAAATTCTGCTTTCCGTAAATAAATTGACCCGCCTTACGTTCAAATTGTTTCGTGGCCCCCTCTTTTTCATTTTCAATAGGTCTCTTATCAACCCCAAGAACCTTAAGTCTAACTCGTATTCTCTTGTTAACGTTGGGATTTCGCGCAGGTATCCTACTTTCCGTCAGTATCTCACCCAATTTTGCAGCGTCCCAGCTCATAATACTGCATCTCTAATCTGTTTCAATATATGGTGACTCTTTTCAAAAGACTTGTCAAGAAGGTCCATTAGTTCAATGCTATTGTATTCGTGAGTTTCCTCCAGCCTATTCGGATTCTTGACGTCCAGGTCGTATCCCCGCTCAATAATACCCTTAATGCTAACCTTCCAACTAATCTCACTCTCCTCTCTCTTCTTCCACCACTTTTTAATCGGTTCAAACTCCTGCACCTGAATCGTCTTTGTCTTGCTGTACGATTTCTGCCCGTCAGGCAAGCGGTGTTCGTAATACCAGATGTCCTTGGTTGGTTTACCCTTTTCAAAGAACAACAGATTGGTGGCCACTGTCGCGTACGGCTGGAACACTGAGTTCGGCAAGCGAATGATCGTGTGAAGGTTGCAGTCTTCAAGAAGTTTTTGGCGCACCCGCTGTTTCACGCCATCGCCAGTCAGGGAGCCGTCGGGCAAGACGATGGCCGCCCGGCCGCCTTCCTTCAGCAAGTGAATAAACAGAATGAGAAACAGGTCCGCGCTTTCCTTGGTCCGGTAGTTCGTGGGAAAGTTGCCTTCATTGCCGTTGGCCACCGTGCCGCCAAAGGGTGGGTTGGCCAGGATCACATCCACGCGGTCCTTCTCGCGGATGCTGTTGTACTCTTTGCCCAGGCTATCACCGTAATCGAGATACGGTACTTCTACATCATGTAAGATCAGGTTGGTCAGAGCCAACAGGAACGGAAGGGGTTTATATTCCGTGCCGCGCACATTTTCTTGCAGGGTCTTGCGGTCCTTGATATTCTTGATCTGCTTCTTCAGGTGCTCAATGGTGCATACCAGGAAGCCCCCGGTGCCGCACGCCGGATCGTAGACAATCTCGCCCAGCCTGGGGTTGATCATGTCGGTCATGAACTGGGTTACGGCACGGGGTGTGTAAAACTCGCCACTATCGCCGGCGCTTTGTAGTTCTTTCAGGATGGTCTCGTACAGATCGCCAAACAAATGGCGCTCATCGGTCTTGTTAAAGTCGATCTGGTTGAGCTTGTTCAGCACCTTACGCAGGGTGATGCCGCTCTTCATGTAGTTGTTGTTGCCCTCAAACACCTCGCGCACCAGGAGCGACCGCCGGTCGCGGGCAGTCAGGCCGCTCAAGGCAGGAAACAACTGTTGATCAACAAACTTCTGCAGTTCCTCTCCCGTCATCCCTTCCGGATCGGCGGCCCACTTGCGCCATTGGTATTTCTTAGGAATCGGAGATTTATAGTTGTCGTCAAGGAGTTCGAGCTCCTGGTCTTTGTCGTCGAAGATCTTGAGAAACAGCATCCACCCGAGCTGTTCAATGCGCTGCGCATCGCCGTTGATGCCGCGGTCTTCGCGCATGATGTCGCGGATGGATTTAATGAGGCCGGAGAGGTTGGTCATGATCTAGTCTTTAACAGGCAGGAAATTTCGTTCACTGAGGGCCTTGATGATTCCGCGGAGCAAATAATTATTATTGAAACGCATGACGTACTTCCTGGACCCGGGCGCCTGGGGCGCCAGCATCTTCCGTTCAATCAACCTGCGTATTTGCCGCGATACCTCCGCGGCAGCTTTGTCCGGAAACAAGTCTTTTAGATCGCCAGCCGCTATCACCTGTTTCTCGATCACCCGCCGGAGTATTTTGGACTCTGTCTCTGTGATGAGCTTCCGATCCAGTGCATCCACAACTGTGGGTATCAATATCTCCTTTTGAAGATAGCTGTAGTCCAGCAGCCGGTCAATCTTTTGAATCTCTGCCTTCAGTCCACCCAGCACATACTCACACCAGTCAAGCATCCCGGCATCGGTGCCTGTATCCGCCTTGGTCAAATGAGCATAGTAATCGTCGCGGTTGCTACAGAAGACCGCCGTTGGGTTAATGATACGACCCACGTCCACGTTAAAGCCCTGCCTCACCAACATGGCATAGGTAAATAGCCGGACGGTACGTCCGTTTCCGTTGGTGAATGGATGAATCCACACAAAGCGGTGATGTGCGATGGCTGTCTTTAGCAAGTCATATTTGGAAGCGTCAGGGCGGTTGATAAACGCAAGCAGTTCTTCCATGTATTCGTCCACGCGTGTCCAATCCGTCGGCTTATGGATTGACTTGGCGATGGTGACATTACTCTTGCGATACTCGCCGGGTGTGCGGTCACCTTCCCCATCGGGCGATGGCAAAAGGCCACCAACGATCATCTTGTGCATCTCGCTGATGAAGGCTCTACTAATGGGACGCTCCTTTACCACCGACTCCACGAATCCCATAGCGTTTTCAATGTTCTTGATTTCCTGGATATTCGCTGTCATCTTCGCCGGCGGGTTCAGGCTGGATTCAATGTACTCGGCAACCGTAGTATTGTTTCCTTCGATTCGTGCCGAACCGATGCTTTCTACGGTATGGAATATTTGCTTCAGCTGAAAGAACACACCTGGTGAGGTGGATCCTCCCAATCGCCTTTTCCGCAATTCTTCCAGCCCCAGGATGAGGTCAGTCAATGTAGACCCGAAACTGGGCTCAATAAGCTTGAGGTCTTGGTGGGTGAAAGAAGGGGTGGACATTTACCTTGGGAGAGCTCAACAATTAACAAGTACAAAGGTAATCAATTAACAAATACACGATTATCTGTTTATTAATCAGCCAATTACAGGCTTTTCAGCCTTCGTAGGATGTACCCGGACGGAGGTTATTAATTAACAACCTGCGTTAAGCTGATTGGTAGATTTGCTGTTCCAGCTCCCGGATGGCCTGTAAATACTGGTCCCTACCGCCAAATGATTTTACAATCTCCATGGGCGTTCCGAATGCATCGAAGGGGTTCACTTTAAGAACATCCATACTCTCCAAATTCTCCAGACCAGCATCTGCGTATTTGTCGAGCAGCGTTTCAAGCACCTTCCTTGCCTTCTCGCCATACTTGGCGAAGTAGTTCCTCTTCTTCACATTATTTGCCCGCTCTTTCCGGGTTAGAGGCGGCGCATCAAACGCCGTGTGGCAGATGAGGTCGAACAGGTCGAGCTCTTTATTTACTGCGCTCTGCAGGGCATCCACGAGTACACCCTGGTCTTCCAGCTCTTTGACAATGGCCTCTTTGCGGTCGGCCTTGTTCCAGCTGGTGAGGAAGGAATCCAGCGAAGTGTACTTCGAGCGAACCTTGCTTCGGGTATAGTCTTTCAAACTTTCCGTAATGGGTTTGCCCTGGGCATCGAAGTACATTTCACGGGCTAGAAGCACGGTAACATCCACGCCGTTGACAAATACTTTTTCTGTCGCATCATTGTAGATTCCACCTTTTGGCGGAAGCGGGTATGGCTTTGGAGGAACGAGGACAATCTCCTCTCCAGTTTCCCCGTCTACCAATGGCGTCTCATCTTGCTCCTCTTCACCTTCAACGGTTGAGATATCCTCACCTTCAGTTGTGACCTTAATCCGTACCGGGTCGCCATCGAAGTTGGGGTCAGCAAAAAGGTCCGTGACGTTCCTGAAATCGAGGATGGTGAAATAGAGTTTTCCAAAATCCTCATTAATGCGTGTACCCCGGCCAATGATCTGCTTGAACTCTGTCATGGATTGGATATTGTTGTCCAGCACAATCACCTTGCACGTCTGGGCATCCACCCCTGTGGACATGAGTTTTGATGTGGTGGTAATGACCGGATACTTTTCTTCCGGGCTGATAAAGTTGTCGAGTTCATTCTTGCCTTCCTGGTTGTCACCGGTGATGCGCATTACATACTTGGCGTTTTGTGATGCCAGGTCGGAATTCTCGTTGATCAGCGCCTGGCGCATACCTTCCGCATGTTCGATGTCTACGCAGAATACAATCGTCTTGTCCATGCGATTGGTTCCGCGCAGGAATTCCGAGATCTTCTTCGCCACGATTTTCCTACGCTCTTCCAGAACCAGGTTTCGGTCAAAGTCCTTGCGGTTGTAAATCCGATCATCGACCACGTTGCCGAACTTATCTTTAAATCCTTTTGGAGGCCGCCAGCCGTTCAGATCAACATCAAGCCCAATCCGTACCACGCGATAAGGAGCAAGAAAGCCGTCGTCAATACCTTGTCGCAGGGAATAGGTGTAGATCGGGTCGCCAAAATATTCGGCATTGGAAACATCCGCCGTTTCCTTCGGAGTTGCCGTCATGCCAATGTGCGTCGCCGAAGAAAAGTAGTCAAGGATTCTCCGCCACGATGAATCATCAGACGCACTCCCCCGGTGGCACTCATCGACCACAATCAGGTCAAAGAAATCACGGCTAAAGTCTTTGTACGCATCCTCAATTCCTTCGGTGTCCGTAAGGCCCTGGTACAATCCGAGAAATACTTCGTACGCCTTGTCGCTGGAATCAATGCCTCGTTTTCTGTTGGAGACCAACTGCTCATCGCCCTCCACTTCGATGACCTTCTTCTTGATGATCGTCATCTTGTCGCGGAAGTGCTTGAAATCACCCCGACGGGTTTGATCCACCAGTGCGGTGCGATCGGCGAGAAACAGGATGCGCTTCTTTACTCTTGCCTTCCACAAGCGAAAGATAATTTGAAAAGCGGTATATGTCTTTCCCGTTCCCGTTGCCATGACAAGAAGGATTCTGTTCTGTCCTTTGGCGATGGCTTCAACCGATCGGTTGATGGCAATCTGCTGGTAGTAGCGCGGTGTTCTTCCTGACCCATCCGTAAAATATTCCTGGGCGGCGATGCGGTCCTCCTCCGTAGTCTCAAGTCCCTTGAAAACTTTATACCGCATCCATAGTTGCTCTGGCGATGGAAACTCTTCGAGTGTGATCTCTCTTTCTATATCGCCCTCAGCTACCGTCCGATCATGGAAAAGGAATCCGTCTCCATTCGAACTGAACACGCAGGGAACATCCAGGATCTGGGCATATTTCAGCCCTTGCTGCATTCCAGCACCAACCGAATGGTGATTGTCTTTGGCTTCGATGATCGCTACAGGAATGCCTGGCTTGTAGAAGAGGATATAGTCAGCCCGCTTTTGCTCCCCCCGTGCAGTGAGTTTGCCCTTGACATAGATTCTCCCATGGGTAAAGGCAAACTCTTCCAGTACTTGCAATTGAATATCCCACCCGCTTCGCTCCAGGGCGGGAGTGATGAATTTGGTGCAGATATCCCGCTCGGTGAGGTCTTTCTTGGAGTACATGCTGAATGACCCTTAAAATACAGATTTTTTGGGGATTAGACTTCTCTAGCCGTTGCTGGTGTCCCGATGAGACATCGGAACAAAAAGTGTTCACCAACTGACTCCCCTTTTACATTCTGCATTCAATATTTTGCATTTTTCATTCAAATGGTAATAGTCGGTAGCATCAACGCAAGCGGTGAGTTGTTGGTGACCCCGAAACAGGAACACCAACGGAAGGGGTAGCCAGTTTCCAGTAACCTGCAAACCATTCAATCCTTCGACCCCAACGCCCTTTTTCTTAACTCACGTCGATGCCCTCTTGCTGCGATTTCCTCTGCGATTTGAATATCGGGTTTAAATCGCTTGCTCAGATTTTCCACGATGATCCTCACTTGCTTGGGAGTAAAATAATTTCCGAGGCGCGGACCCAGCTCCAGTGGCTGAATATGCTTTCGCAATGTCTTGGGCGTTATCGAATAGATCTTTGCAAGATCCGTGCGGGTGTAGACTCCGATAGGTAAACCTTCGTGTTTCATCATCACTCGTTTTGCTAGTCTACTTTAATCAACCCCGTAACCCCGGAACATGTCCAAGTCCGGGGCGAGGCCGGGGCAAGCTTTTAGACTTTCGAGCCCAGCTTCTGCCCATCCCCTTTACCCTCACCCCCGTCATCATGCGCACCATCCGACCCATCCGACCCGGCAAACATGCCAACAACGAACGCGACAAGCCATGAAAGCGGCTTGCCCAGATTATCGACAATGATCCTGACCTGCTTGGGACTGAACATGTTTCCCAGCCGTGGACCGAGATCAACCTTCAGGCGCTTAATATTCCTCATGAGGGTCTTTGTCGAAAAGCGGTAATGCGTCGCCAGCTCTTTGATGGAGTATGTCTGTATGGGGAATTCACCTTTTTCCTTTTCCATAACGATATCAAGTCTGTGGTAACGGATAAATAAATGTAAACAACCTTTTTAAAAAATCAAGACGTTTTCCGGCCACCCGCTGGCGACTTTCGGTTCCTTTCCGGCCGCTT
>JAYVBH010000027.1:0-30599 GCA_043750575.1 Cyclobacteriaceae bacterium | reverse complement strand
GCATCAATGCTGTGCACACAGGGGACTTGCACCCTTTGGATAATCAAACTAATTTCCCGGCTGGAAAGTAGTTGTGCCATACTGGGCACACACACTGTGTATGCGCCATAGCTGGGGTATAGTGTTAAATCAAAATGTTATCTTCGTTTCACCGCGATGGTTGTATGCACGTTCATTCCTGGTAGCCCAGCTACGGACGCATACACTCACGTTAGCAACAATGCCCTTCCAGCAAGCAGGCAAATACTCCAAGACGACAAAATAACGTTCGACATCCCACCTATCAAGCTTCTCAACGGTGACAACTAATCGTTTCCTTAGACAACGTGGGACTTTAAAAAAAGAAAACTAGAACTGGGACTGGACTCGGCTGACGAACAAAGACTCGTCTAATAATGCCCACCGCATGGCAACCTAAAAAAGATTCTCGCCCACGCTTTTGGCACTTGCCATTGCCGCACCTCCCACCGCGACCCAAAGCAATGGAAAGAGCCAAATATCCCCGCAGAAGTTCTAATTAAAGACAAAGTGAGTAAACTAAAGGGTAGTTTTCTCTACACGTTCCAATTATCTCATGTGTAGTAAGTTCGATTGGGATTCCAATTAAAGGTTTCAGAAGGTGGCTTGAAAAATGCTTCATTTTAACCAATATGTGAATGATGTAATTCGATTCTAAGATTATGTAATGTAATTAAACATCGATGCGCTCAATTTCGCATGAGTAAAAATTCACTAACAATTTAAAAAACTAAAAACTTATGAGTCACGAACAATTTAAAAACTGCATTGATGCCTGCAATGATTGCGCGGCTGAATGCGAACACTGTGCAACTTCATGCCTGCACGAGAAAGATGCACAAATGTATGCCAAATGCGTTGAGCTAGACCGCTATTGTGCTGACATGTGTAGAACGGCAGCAGCATTTATGGCTAGGGCTGATGAGCACACCACTGCATTCGTAAACAAGTTTTGTAACCTGTGCGCAGAAATCTGTGACACCTGTGCAGAGGAATGTGAAAAACATTCACATTCCGAGCATTGTAAAAAATGCGCAGATGCTTGTCGCGATTGTGCAGAAGAGTGCAGAAAGATGGAAATGCAACACGCGTAAATTTTAAAACTAAATAAAATGAAAAAATTAATTTTTGCATGTGCCGCAATTGCTTTGTCGTTTACTGTATTCGCCCAAACAGACACCACCATGAAAAAGATGGATCATGATAAAATGATGAACCATGACCAAATGGATATGTCAAAAACCGATGGCTGCATGATGATGAATGGAAAGATGATGATGATAAAAAATGGAAAGATGTCGACCATGACAAAACCAATGACTTTGAGCAATGGAACTAAATGTATGGTAGATGGAAAATGCGTGAAAAAAGACGGTACTAAAATGACCATGAAGGAAGGCGATCACATGGACATGTCAGGAAACCTGCACCCGAAAAAGGATGTGAAGGCAAAAAGTGATGATTAAATTTTGAATTACAAATCTGTCTCCCGCAAAGCCTTCGCAAGAAGGCTTTGCTTTGGCAAAAAAAGACCATGCAAAAGCAACTTCTAGTAATATTACTTTTCATTCCGGGCATAGCTATCAAAGGCTCAATCCCCGCACCCACCTTATATTTCACTTTAGCCGCTGTTGGTCTTCCGGTTGATCTGCCTTAGCAGAGCCCTACCCACCCCCTTTGTTGCGTGTTGCGGGGAGGCCGTGAGCGAGGGCTACGCCAACAAACGCACATGCCAGAAAGGGTTCAGCAGCAACCCAGGATTACATAACACCTTGCAACGCCCTGAAGTGTGCGCGGCTGAGCGTAGAGGCAAAACAATTAATCAAGGGAGGATATATTAACTTTATTGTAGCTTCATCTTTGCAAAAGCCCATTTCCTAACCCAACCCAGTCATAATGAAAAAGCTACTTTTCCTATTAGTAACCTTTTGCTTTGCGGCCTGCCAGCAACCTCAAAAACAATACTTCGAAGCCAGCGCTGAGATTGACACTATTAAAAAAGTCTACTTTCCGTCTTTTCTCAGCCAGGACTGGATCGCGTTCCGCTCCATGTATGCTGATTCAGCAAAAATTGCCGACAACACATGGGATATGGGAAAATTTATCAATAACGAACAGCACATTGAGAGTGAGAAGGCACTGCATGCGAGTTTCACAGATATCAAAATTGGGGATGACGCCTCCTATCAAATGATCATCACTGACAAAGGCGAAAAGTGGGTGAGCGTTTGGTTCAACTTTTCAGCCAAAACAAAGGAAGGAGTCGAAGTAAATCTTGCTGTTCATGAATCTTTTCGTTTTGTTGATGACAAAATTGTTTTTCAATCCAATTTCTACGATAGTCTGCCCGTCTACCTTGCGCTAACTCCTGCTGACAGCGTAGTTAAGAAATAGCCTACTGGTACACAACGGCCGCGATCAATACCCTTTGGTAATCCCCTTCTCCACCGCCGGGATCCCTTCCTTCATCCAATTTGGCTCGGGAGCTCCTTTCAGGTAAAAGTCGAAGAATTGTTTCATGCGCACCTGGAAATCCATCCGATTCTCGCGCTTCACGGGCCAGTGCGGTTCCCCGTTGTAGTTCAGCATCCACACCGGCTTGTTGAGCCGCCGGAGCGCCATGTACATTTCAATGCCCTGGTACCACGGCACCGCATCGTCCATGTCATTGTGCATCAATAGCACCGGCGTCTGGATCTTATCCGCAAAGAAGATGGGGGAATTCTCAATGAAGTGCATGGGCTTGTCCCACAGGGTGCCGCCAATCCGACTCTGCGAATGTTCATACTGGAACATCCGGCTCACGCCAGCCCCCCAGCGGATCCCACCATATGCACTGATCATGTTTGCCACCACTGCGCCGGCCTCAGCCGCCTTGAACAGGTTGGTCCGCGTAAGCAGGTACGCCGTCTGATAGCCTCCCCAACTGTGTCCCTGAATACCAATATTTTTCTCATCCACAAATCCTTTGGTCAGCAACGTAGCGATCCCGGGCATGATGCAGTTCTTCGCGCTCTCGCCCGGGAAACCAATCTTGTATACAATATCCGGCACAAACACGAGGTAGCCATCACTGACATACGTCGACCGGTTGATGGTGGACCGCAGGGGCGTTGGGGGAATGTGGGCGTGAAGATTGTCGCTCTCCCGGTCGTAGAAGTACACAATCATCGGGTACTTCTTCTTTGGATCAAACCCTTCTGGCTTGTAGAGGAGACCATTCAGCGGAATATTGTCTTCCGACGTCCACTTCACCAATTCAACGGATCCCCAGAAATAGTTCTTCATCTGTGGATTCGCCTCACTTATCTTCTTCAACGCAGTAAAGTTCATATCGCTCGTCCACACATCCGGGTATTCCCGGAAGTTCTCGCGTGTAAGCATGAGCCGATCAGCATTCCTGGCTTTGGAAATTCCACCAAAGCGATAGTCGTCCATGATCAATCGCGTCAGTTTCCCATCCCTCAACGAAAGCTTATAGTAGCCTGCTGCTTTAGTCTCCTCGTTAAACGCAGTGAGGAGCATATCTTTCTCCGGATCAATGTACCGCTCCTCCATATCCAGTCGCACATAGCGAAATACAATTTTATCCTTGCGGCCGGTCTTCGTGAGGTTGATGGCTGCCGTCTTCCCTTGGGGATCAAGCGACCATAGGTCGTAGCGGTCGTAAACGATTAAGCGCTGATCATCCCTGGTCCACCCGGCTGAGCCATATGCACCAGGATAATCCGGTTCGTCATTCTGCTCGTCAGCAAATCTTACAGGTAAACCGCTGGTTAGATTAGCCGTGGTCCCCGTTGCTACAGAATAGGATTGCCAGGCCGTGTCCGGTGAACTGAACCAGAATACATAACCAGCCAATGGTGACAATCGGGCATTGCCCTTTACGCGCTTTGCTACCGTGGTCCGCTTCTTCTTGGCCAAATCAAAAATGTAAAAATCACTGTACGCCGAAGGGTCCCAGGTGGTCATCTTTCGGTATGGAACATTGGTTTCTCCAAGGACAATCGCCGAGTTCCCCTCATCTCCCAATTCGATGGCTGGCACTTCCTTGTCTCCCAACTGCATAACCTGTCTGTCGGCGAGGTCGATTGCCACGAGGTAGGAACGCTTTTTCTCTGTATCTGTCTGCTTGTTCTGCTGCGGATAAATATAGTCGTCATCTCCGCCCCACACTTCAACCTGAACAATTTCTTCGGCCAGCAACGTCGTGTCCTGAACCAGTGGGAAAGGATAGGAGCCAAAGAAAAGTCGTGAACCGTTCTTGGCGAAGACGGGCGTGTAGTTTTCGTTCACTACCCAATTTTGCGGAATGCCCATCGAACGTTCTACGTCCAGGAAAGCGGCCGTTGCATCTCCAGCCTTCCAATGATATAATTGGTAGTGGCGGACAGGTGCTTTGGTCGTATCCGGATCAACCAGAAAAGACGCCTGGCTACCGTCTTCATGAACAGACAACCCACGGATCTTGTGCTTGCTTTTGCCTGTATACAGCGCCTGCAACTTTTCATTCTGCAAATCATACCAGTAAACGCCTGCCTTTGTCGTACTGTCATTGCCTGTGGAAATAAAGAGCATCCCCTGTCCATACTTGGCAAACGTATAGTCCTTGACAAAATCGAAGACCGTCTCCTTGCGACTGGTCAAGTTGCGGAGTATCAGGGCGTAACCATTCTCATCAGAGAATTTCTTTGTCTTTTTTGGCTTCCCCGTTTTTGATCCATTGTCGGTCTTTGCCTTCTCCTCCTTTGGTGGTTCTTTCTGGAAGGCAAGCCACGCGCCAGATTTTTCTGGAATTCGAAATGACCGCACATCTGGAATCCGCTCCACGCTGCGGGTCACAAAGGAATAGATGCCAAGCGTATCCCTGGGCATGTCCTCCTTCTTTTTCTTCTGGCGCCGCAATTCCTTCACAACTTTCTGAGGTGCCTTAATTTTGAACACCGCATGATGGCTGTCGAAGGTGATAGACACGTTCTCTGCACGTGCCACAGAATCTTTTGCCCCGGTCTTAAGGTTGGAAATGAAAAGCTTCCCATCGCCATCCTGTGGATTTATAAGAAGGGACGCAAAATTTCCATCCGGCGTCAATGCCTTGAATGGAATTTCCCTCCACGAATCATAGACCGTATGCGAGAGCGGTTTCTTGACCAACGGCAGGGTGGGCTTCTTCTTTTGAGCGATCCCAGAATGGGCAAGTCCAACGAGAATCAGGATGGTAAGAGCGCGCATAGCAAATAGATTTTCACGAAAATAGAAAATCCTGCTGAGGCCGGAAGGGGTATTTTTATGGCCGGTTCTTGGATAGAAAGGTGCAGTCCCGGTTAGTAGTAGACAAACTCCCCGTTCGTGCTCTTGATCGTGACCTTCTTTTGCTTCGCTTCTTCCACGCGGCCAATGACCTGCGCGTCAACGAAGAAACTCTTGGCTACTTCAATAATCCGGTTAGCGTCCGATGGAGAAACATAGAGTTCCATCCGGTGACCCATATTGAAAACTTTATACATCTCCTCCCAAGTAGTTGCGCTCTGCTCATAAATCAAGTTAAACAGCGGAGGCACAGGGAAAAGGTTGTCTTTAATAATGTGAAGGTCTTCCACAAAGTGCAACACCTTAGTCTGCGCACCGCCACTGCAGTGCACCATACCATGAATTCTGCTCCTCATTTCTTTTAAGATCGGAAGCAGAACCGGAGCATACGTACGCGTAGGGGACAGAACCAGCTTCCCGACCGGAAGGGGCGCTGAATCAATCTTGTCAGTCACCAAATGCTTGCCACTGTAAACCAGGTCTTCCGGCAACTCGGGATTATAGGACTCAGGATATTTCTGCGCATAGGTCTTGGCGAAGATATCGTGTCGGGCTGAAGTAAGGCCATTGCTTCCCATGCCGCTATTGTACTCTGTCTCATACGATGCTTTTCCGTAGGAGGCCAGGCCCACAATGACATCACCGCCTTGAATATGACCATTGTCAATTACCTCTTCTCTCTTCATCCGCGTAACGACGGTACTATCAACCTGAACAGTGCGAACGAGATCGCCGACATCGGCAGTTTCTCCGCCTGTGCTGTGAATTTCCAGTCCATGTTTTCGCAGCATAACCAGAACTTCTTCTGTCCCCTGAATGATGGCAGATACGACTTCTCCAGGTATTCGCCCCTTATTTCTCCCAATGGTAGAGGAAAGGAAAATTGGCTGAGTGGCCCCAACACAAAGCAGGTCATCCACATTCATGATGATAGCATCCTGAGATATTCCTCTCCAGACACTGAGGTCCCCCGTTTCCTTCCAGTAGATATAGGCCAGTGAGGATTTGGTGCCAGCGCCGTCGGCATGCATCACGGTGCAATAGGCTGGATCACCCCCCAGGAGGTCTGGGCTGACTTTACAAAAGGCTCCCGGAAACAAGCCCTTGTCCATTTTTTCAATGGCCCGGTGCACATCCTCTTTGGATGCTGAAACACCGCGTTGATTATAACGGTCTGACATGATTAGTGGACGTTGATTCGACAGAGTTCATTCATCTATTTCAATTTCAACTTCGTCCAGACATAGTTTGGATATGTCAACTTGGGATTCCCCATCAAACTCTGATACCCTTGCATTCTGCTCAACTGATTAGTGTTTATGTCACCCTCGGCCGTTGCCCCAGATTTTGCGTTTACTTTTGCTTTCGGAATTACATATTTCCCCGTCTCGAAGCCGACCGACAACTCCGTCAATGATGCACGGGAAATTCGGTAGGATTTGAACGGAATCAACGCTTCATATACGTAGCCTCCGGCCTCATCCACATCGATCGCTACCTTAATCCCATTGGTGATCCCCGAGCGCGCGCTCGTAATGGGCTCATCAGCCAACCCGATCAATTCAAGTACTTCCAGATCAGCGATCAGCTGCTTATCCATTTTCTTTTGAAAATCTGCCCGCTCTCCTGCCGAGTTTCCGGGTCCACCTTCCTGCCGCATGGCCACGGCACGGTCTTCTGCTTCAGCGCCTCCGGAAGGAAATTTCAAGCCAAGTTTTTTCTTCTTCTTGCCGGTTGGATCAAACCAAAGTGTCAATCCAAATGCAGCAAGCTTCCGTTTAGCGTAAAAATCATTGGTCCTCATCCGTACATACAAATTCTTGTCATCCGCACATACGTTGTAACTAAAGACCTTTTCGCCGTCCTGAACCCAAGTCATGGGCCAGTCTTCTGCATTGCCATCAATAATGATAGCCGAGGATAGTGGGCATGGCACATCACTTTCCTGGGCCATGGAATGGTGGCCTCCCAGCAACAAAAAGAAAACAATTGCAGCGTATTTCATAGAAACTGGCATGAAGGACAAAGTTAGGAATTCCCGTGGGACATAGAATGACGATTCTGCTTTCCAAACCTCTTAAACAACTCCCAGCAGACTATTCCGACACAAACAGATATGTTCAGTGAGTGCTTTGTCCCCGCTTGAGGAATTTCCAGTGCTACGTCTGCGAGGGCCATGACCTCATCACTAACACCATTCACTTCATTGCCAAAAACAATGCAGAGACGGTCGCTCATGACGGAGGCAAAATCCTGTAAGGGCACACTCTCGGTGGTTTGTTCAACCACAACAATACGATATCCCTCCTGCTTCATTTTCTGGATGGCTGCTTCCGGCTGAAGAACATATTCCCAGGCAACAGATTCCGTCGCGCCCAGAGCCGTCTTATGAATTTCTCTGTGAGGCGGTACACCTGTGATGCCGGTAAGAAATATCCGCTCACAACGAAAGGCATCCGCCGTCCGGAAAGTTGATCCTACATTATGGAGGCTGCGGACATTATCCAGAAGTATTACTACCGGAATCTTGGTGGCCTGGTGGAATTCATCCACCGAAATCCTTCCGAGCTCCTCCATGTTCAGTTTTTTCATGCTGAAAATTAGTCTTTCAGCAGGAGATTCCGGCTTTCCAGGCAACGACAAGTGGCCTAAGGCCGTTATTTCAATAATGAAAATGTCAATCCTGCTGGTGGTCCTGAGTGCTACAGTTTGCCTCGGCCAGGATACCTGGAAAGATGTCTATTCTGAGAACGCATGGGAAAGCCGTGATCGCTGGCAGAAATCCGAAGACCTCATCCGCCAACTTGGGTTGGCACGAGGCAGTCGGGTTGCAGATATCGGCTGCCACGAAGGATACATGACAATGAAGCTTTCTGAATCAGTAGGGCATTCGGGGAAAGTGTATGCCGTCGATGTGGAACAAGAAAAGCTTGATCGGCTAAAGAAGGGCCTGGAGAAAAGAAACATCGGAAATGTAGTCCCAATCAAAGGCGAATATGACAACCCTCATCTACCTGATAACACCCTGGACGCAGTTATTATTCTGGATACGTATCATGAAATGACTGCGCACGATGAGATGCTTCAGCATATCAAAAAGGCACTTAAGCCCGGCGGCCGACTCATCCTCTGCGAGGCCATTGCCGACAGTAGGAGAACGTCAACCAGGCAAGAGCAGGAGCGCAAGCACGAATTGGGCATTGGATATGCCCTAGAGGACCTCAAAAAAGCAGGATTGACAATAGTTCGGCAACAAGATCCCTACATTGACCGGACAGAAGAGAAGGGAGACAAGATGTGGCTAATCGTCGTGAAAAAATGACAGGCTCTCTGCACAAACTTCGAAGCAGTAAGTTCTAAATTGCCGTTTCCATGGCGGCCAAGACAGAAACTCCTCTCTCAAAACAATACAACGCGATCAAAGCCAAATACCCGGGCGCTCTGCTACTTTTCCGGGTGGGTGACTTTTATGAAACGTTTGGTGAAGATGCAGTCACGGCAAGCAAGATCCTGGATATCGTGCTGACCAAGCGAGGGAGCGGCTCTTCATCAGAAACCGAACTCGCTGGGTTTCCGCACCATTCGCTGGATACTTACTTGCCAAAATTGGTCCGGGCTGGCCATCGCGTTGCCATTTGTGATCAGCTGGAAGACCCTCGGTTTGTCAAAGGCATTGTCAAACGCGGCGTAACCGAACTAGTCACCCCCGGAGTCTCATACAATGACAATGTGCTGGAGCGAAAGCGAAATAACTTTCTGGCGTCTGTCTTTGCTGAAAAAAACACACTTGGCGTATCCTTCCTCGATATCAGCACAGGTGAATTTTTCTGCGCCCAAGGTGCTGAAGACTATATATTAAAGTTGATTCAAAGCCTCTCTCCGTCAGAAGTGATTTTTGCAAAGGGGCAACGTGCTCGTTTTGAGCCCTACTTCGACATCAACTACGCAACATTCTTGTTAGACGATTGGGCTTATGGTTTTGACTTCGCCCAAGAAAAACTGTTGGGTCAATTCAAGACAGCATCACTGAAAGGTTTTGGTGTTGAAGGGCTCAACGCCGCTATTGCAGCCGCAGGTGCTGTTTTGCACTATCTCGAAGCGACAGAACATCGCGAGACGCATCACATCGCATCATTGTCCCGAATGGACGAGGAGACGTACGTTTGGCTGGATAAATTCACGATCCGCAACCTTGAGTTGGTTGCTTCACCAAATGAAGGAGGCGTTCCCCTCATTCAAATTCTTGACCAGACTGTTACGCCAATGGGGTCACGCCTGTTGAGAAAATGGATGGTCTTGCCACTCAAGGACCGCCACGCAATTGAAGAGCGACTTTCAATTGTGAACAAGTTCTTCCTTGAACGAGAGGCTGCAGAAAAGATTACGAGTCTCTTCCATCAGGTGGCTGACCTTGAGCGACTCATTTCCAAAGTTGCCGTAGGCCGCGTCAACCCCCGCGAACTGCTACAGCTGAAACGATCGCTTCTGGTCATTGCGCCGGTCCGGGAGTTGCTCCTTCACATCGGATCCATAGAGCTGAAAAAAATGGCAGACCAGCTAAATCCATGTGAATTCCTGCTGGAAAAGATCGAAAAGGAACTGATGGAAGATGCGCCCATGCTGATCCATCAAGGTGGAATCATCAAGGAGGGCGTCAACGCAGAGTTGGACGAGCTACGGTCGATCGCCTTCGCAGGAAAGGACTATCTCCTTCAGGTTCAACGGCGCGAGGTAGAACGAACAGGGATAAGTTCCTTGAAAGTTTCCTACAACAAAGTATTCGGGTATTACCTCGAAGTCAGCAATGCCAACAAGGACAAAGTACCTGCTGATTGGATCCGGAAGCAAACCCTGGTCAATGCAGAACGATTCATCACGGAGGAGTTAAAGGTCTACGAAGAAAAGATCCTTCACGCCGAAGAAAAACTATCCGTGATCGAGTTGCGGCTCTTTCAGGAACTGGTTCATCATGCAGCGGATTACACTTCGCCTGTTCAGCAAAACGCGCGAATCATAGGCGCCCTCGATTGCTTATTGTCATTTTCCACCGTTGCCCGCACCAATCGATATGCAAAGCCTGAAATCAACGATTCTTCTACGCTGGAAATCTCTGAAGGAAGACACCCGGTCATCGAAAAACAACTTCCACCGGGAGAAACGTATGTGCCCAACGATGTCTACCTGGACAATGATAACCAGCAGATTCTGATCATTACCGGGCCAAACATGGCTGGCAAGTCCGCTTTACTCAGGCAGACGGCGTTGATTGTTCTGATGGCCCAGGTGGGAAGTTTTGTTCCTGCCGCGGCCGCAAAAGTGGGCATCGTTGACAAGATTTTTACACGGGTAGGCGCATCCGATAACTTGTCACGGGGCGAATCCACCTTCATGGTTGAGATGACGGAGACTGCCAGCATTCTCAACAACCTAAGCAACCGGAGTCTGATTCTCATGGACGAAATTGGCCGGGGAACAAGCACGTATGATGGCGTCTCCATTGCGTGGGCCATCGTGGAGTACCTGCATCAGCATTCAGAATTCCGACCCAAGACATTATTTGCAACGCACTACCATGAACTGAATCAATTGGCGGAAGACCTTGTCCGGGTAAAAAACTTCAATGTCAGCGTAAAGGAAGTGGGCGATAAGATTCTTTTCATGCGCAAACTGAAAGAAGGTGGCAGCGAACATAGTTTTGGTATTCATGTCGCACAGCTTGCAGGCATGCCCAACAAGATCGTTCTGCGGGCAAACGAAATACTTCACTTCCTCGAGAAAGACCGGCGGAAAAACAATGACGGAAAGAAACTAGCAGACCTGCCGAAGGAGAATTATCAGATGAGTCTGTTTGAAGCCGATCCCAAGATGAAAGAAATTAGCGAGCTGCTGGCCAAGCTTGATATCAACACGCTGAGTCCGGTCGAGGCTTTGCTCAAGTTGAATGAAATCCTCACACTATTGAAGAAATAGACCTGCTGAATTACCTCCGGCGTGGGCCCCTGCTGAAGGTTTTCCTTGCCGCGAAAGTACTCTTGGGTCGCTCTTCCGGACGATAGTCAGGTCCGGGTCCAAGGGAAGCGGGCAATTCCAGTTTGGGAATATTTGTCCCAATCATGTTTTCGATGCTAAAGAATTTGCGCTGATCGCGTTCATTGACAAAGGTGATAGCTGTTCCGGTAGTCTCTGCACGGGCGGTGCGGCCTACACGATGCACATAATCTTCGGGGTCCGGCGGCACATCATAATTAATAACCGCACTGATTCCTTCCACATCGATGCCGCGTGATAGCACATCCGTTCCAATCAGAATACTTAACTGCCGGCTCTTGAATGCCCGTAGGATATCTTCGCGTTCGTTTTGTTCCAGGTCCGAATGAAACGCCTTGGCGGGGAGCCCATTTCGCTCAAACGAAGCACCCAGTTTCTTAACCATTTCTTTTGTTCCCGCAAAAATGATGGCACTTTTCCAGGCATGCATCTTCAATAGGTACGTTAGCAGTGCGGGCTTCTGCGAATCATAGACTACATAGGCCTGCTGCAAAATACCTTCCGCCGGTTTTGCCACAGCAATATTGATCTCTGCGGGCTGATTAAGAATCTTGTTCGCAAGTTGCCGGATGCGTGGAGGCATGGTAGCCGAGAATAGCATAGTTTGACGCTGCTTAGGGAGGTAACTGATGATCTTGACAATGTCATCAAAGAACCCCATGTCGAGCATGCGATCAGCTTCATCCAGGATTAGGTGCTTCAAGTGATCAAAGACAACGGTTCCTCCGGCCAGCAAGGCAATTAGCCTACCCGGGGTAGCAATGACAATGTCGGCTCCCTGATCGAGCGCTTTGCGTTGCGCCTCCCAAGTGGCGCCGTCGCCGCCGCCGTAAACTGGAATTGAACTTACGCCTGTGAAATAGGCAAAACCTTCAATCTGTTGATCAATTTGCTGCGCTAGCTCCCGGGTCGGCGCGATAATCAGGGTATTCAAATGCCGATGATCGGTGTTGAGAATCTTGTGCAACACTGGAAGAATGTATGCGGCTGTTTTTCCGGTTCCGGTCTGAGCACAGGCGATGATGTCTTTGTTCGAGAGAATAATCGGGATTGCCTGGTCCTGAATCGGAGTGGGCTTGGAATAGCCCATGGAGTCCAGTCCTTCCTGGAGTCGTTGTTCAAAATTAAAATCGCTGAAAGCCAAAGAGGTGTGTTTAAAAGATGCTAGTCAATGCGGTCAAACCGCGTATACGGCTGCAAGATACTCGGTATTATGATGCCATCGGGGGTTTGATTGTTTTCCAGAATGGCGGCCACGATTCTCGGAAGGGCGAGGGCGCTTCCATTTAGCGTATGGAGCAATTCCGTTTTACCCTCTTTGTTCTTGTATCGGAGGCGTAACCGGTTTGCCTGAAAGGTTTCAAAATTGCTTACTGAACTTACTTCAAGCCAACGTTCCTGTGCGGCAGAGAATACCTCAAAATCATAAGTAGTGGCTGAGTTGAAGCCCATATCACCACCACAAAGCAGAAGTTTCCGGTAGGGCAACTCGAGTTTTTCCAGTAACCCCTGAACATAGGCGCACATCGCCTCGAGCACGCTGTACGACTGAGCTGCCCGACAGATCTGCACAACTTCGACTTTGTCAAACTGGTGTAGCCGGTTAAGCCCACGCACATGGGCACCCCAACTTCCTGCTTCGCGTCTAAAACATGGTGTATATCCAACGTTGCGAATAGGAAGATCGCTTTCCTCCAAAATCACGTCACGGTATAAGTTGGTGATGGGAACCTCTGCTGTGGGGATGAGATACAATCCATCGGCACCCACAAAATACATCTGTCCTTCCTTGTCCGGAAGTTGACCTGTACCGTAGCCGCTGGCTTCATTGACAACGATGGGCGGTTGAATCTCTCTGTATCCCTGATGGGATGCTTCCTCAAGAAAGAAATTGATTAACGCACGCTGAAGTTTTGCTCCCTTCCCTTTGTAGACCGGGAATCCTGCACCTGAAATCTTATTGCCCAGATCAAAATCAATGATGTCGTATTTCTTGATGAGCTCCCAATGCGGTTGTGCTCCAGGATGAAGCATGGGCATTGTACCGTGCTGATGAACATTAACATTTTCATCCGCCCCGCGCCCTGCGGGTACGTTTTCAGCCGGAACATTGGGGATCTTATAGAGAACATCCTGAAGTTTAGCTTCCACTCCTTTTAGTTCATCCTCAAGTACTTTGATGGCCTCCTTTTTTCCTCCAACCTGACCACGGATTTGATCGGCTTCCGCCCGTTTTCCCTCCTTCATCAACCCTCCCACCTGGGCCGACAAAACATTCAATTCGGCACTGGCTTCATCGCGGACTACCTGGATGCGACGACGTTCCTTGTCATGCTCGAGTGCAGCGTCTACTAACTGATCAGCATCTTTGAGGTTTCGTTTTTTCAATCCGGCCAGCACCCGTTCCTTGTTGTCACGTATCGTATTTACCTGCAGCATTTCTATTACAATTAGTAGGGCAAAACTACCACAATGGGATCATAATTTTTTTTCACCTGATTTGATTATAAGTCAATTTGGCCTATAATTGTAGTGTCAATCAGGCCTTCCAGGCCGTTTCTCATAGATAATTCAACGTTTTGTTTAGTTCGGCTTTCCTGAAACCTAATTTCATATCCTGATTTTCTATCCCGACGGTCATCCGGATTGGGCCTCCACGAGTGATTCTTTCCGCAGCTCATATTTCAACACACACACTACTATTTTTTTAATCCCGCATGTACACGATTGATGATTTAAATGTCAGGCTTCTGTCCGAATTAAAAGACATAGCCGAGAAGATGGGCGTGAAGAACGCCAAGAAATTAGCGAAGCAGGAACTTGTCTATAAGATTCTTGATCAGCAGGCCCTGGTGGATACGCCGGCTCCCGCTCCCGCTCCAAAACGACAGGAGGAAAGGAAACCTGATGACAGGAGACAGGATGATTCAGGCAACAAAGGCCGCCCGCGTCGGCGCGAGAATGTTACGCCCCCTTCAGCTCCACGAGAAAATCCAACGGCTCAGCAAGAAGCCCCTCCGGCGCAGCCACTACCCGCTCCAACCGTGACTCGATTTGAAGAACCTCAACAACCTAGGTTTGAAGAAGCTCCGCGCCCTCCACGGCAACAGAATCAGCAACAGCCCGGAAACACCATTGAGCCAGGTCAGCGCGCTGAAATGCCTCCCGACCGTCAGCAGCAGTCGCGCATTCTCAACATAAAAGATTTTGACGGCGCCGTCACCAGCGAAGGTGTTTTGGAACTCATGCAGGACGGCTACGGCTTTTTGCGGTCTTCTGACTATAACTACCTGGCCAGCCCCGATGATATTTATGTATCCCCTTCGCAGATCAAATTACTGGGGTTAAGAACGGGTGACACGATACGTGGCCAAATCCGTCCTCCCAAGGAAGGCGAAAAGTATTTTGCCCTTCTAAAAGTTGATAATGTCAACGGAAAGACCACTGAAGAAATTCGCGATCGTGTCGCTTTCGAATACCTCACGCCGCTGTTTCCGAATGAAAAATTGAAGCTGAGTACGACTCATGATAATATGTCCACCCGTATCATGGATCTCTTTTCACCCATCGGTAAAGGGCAAAGGGGGATGATCGTGGCACAGCCCAAGACTGGTAAAACTGTTTTGTTGAAACAGATCGCCAATGCCATCGCAGAAAATCACCCAGAAGTATATCTGATTGTATTGCTGATCGATGAACGGCCTGAAGAAGTAACCGACATGGCCCGCAGTGTAAGGGGTGAGGTTATTGCCTCCACCTTTGATGAGCAAGCCGAGCGCCATGTGAAGGTTGCCAGCATTGTACTGGAGAAAGCCAAGCGCATGACAGAATGTGGGCACGATGTAGTCATACTCTTGGATTCGCTCACCCGCCTGGCCCGCGCCTACAACACGGTGGTGCCTTCCTCAGGAAAAATTCTATCGGGTGGTGTTGATGCCAATGCGCTGCACAAGCCCAAGCGTTTCTTTGGAGCAGCCCGTAAAATCGAAAATGGTGGATCACTGACCATCATAGCCACCGCGTTGATCGACACGGGGTCCAAAATGGATGAAGTTATTTTTGAAGAGTTCAAAGGAACCGGCAACATGGAATTGCAGCTCGACCGCAAGCTGTCGAACCGGCGGATGTATCCCTCGATTGACGTCCCTGCCTCTGGCACACGTCGTGAAGAGCTCCTCATGAAAGAAGAAGAGTTGCAGCGTGTTTGGATTCTCCGCAAATTCATGAGCGACATGAATTCAGTGGAAGCCATGGAATTCCTGCAAAGCAAGATGAAAGGCACGCGTAACAACGAGGAGTTCCTTATTTCTATGAACGGATAAAGTCACATTTGAAATTTGGTAAGGAAGGCGCAGATAACCTCTGCGCCTTTTTGTTTTGTCCGGATACCCACAATGCCATGACAAGGAAGGCACCGTGGCTCTAGTCAAACTCAAAGTAATATTGATTAGTTTTTCACGAGCCTGCCGTCTTTCCCAACGGTGAAGTAGTATTCCCTGGCTTCTTTCAAATCGGTGCTTACGACAAGTACCAAGAAGGACTTGAGTCCTTTCTTAATATACTCTCCAAAATCAATTTCATGGGAATGAGGAATTCTAACATCAAATTTGTTTTTTGAGCGACCCAAGAGGACGTGTTGCTCTTGCTCATACACGCGCACTTCATATTCTGTATTCGTGTCGAAGTTAAGTGAGATTGAAACGGTTTGAGAAATAGTGGATTTCTCGGCGATTCGCTTCTCCTTGTATGATGCCTGCATACTACCAACCAGCAAGGGCACTCCGCTCCCGGTCTCCAGTCCAAAAACGAGATACCTGTAAACCCCTGTCCTGTCAACTGTATCCTGAATGGAGTACTGGAGTTGCGGGGCGCCGTAAGCATTTCTTTCAACGGGTACGATTCTTTCTAGCTCGGACCGCAAATGGGGGGAGAGGCTCTTGTACACTTTGAATGTGGCAACACGAGTGATCGAATCAGCGAGCACGGTCCAGCGAAAATCTACCACCTTACCCCGTTGAATCACACGTACCCCAAGGGTGTCAAGACCCGTGCTTTCCAGCGGTATTCCCAATGGCTTGGTACTTATTTGAATATCAAACGCACAATAGTCCCCAAGGAAACCGTCTATTTCGATAAGATAGGTTGTCTGGGACTTTAATTCCCCAAGCGGGATGAATGCCTCTTCATGAGTTATTTTGGGAATGCATTGAAGTATCCGGTAGGTATTCGTCTCACATGGATTTCCTTCAATGACAATGACTTGAACGCCCCGCTTGTCGCGGCAATCTTGCGCTGAAATATTCAGATAATACTTTCTTGGCGTGTCAACTGAAAAATAGTACCACTGGTCATTGTGATAAACAAGGCACTTATTGGTAAGCGCCCTATTCACGCAGTCCCACTCTACAGTCGATTTTGCGGTCGAGGAATGTATAGGCGCCGCATTCAGCTCAAGGCGTATTCGGTCCTTGATGCTGTTATTCTGAACCTGCCCGTATGTAAGGCCAACACCACAGGCTCCCAGGAGTACAAGAGAGAGTTGCCTCATCTTGCCAATTTACTACTTCCTCTTTCTTTCATGAAAGGCCCCTTTGAATGTCGGGTCCGCGCGTCTTTTCTGGCGGTCGATCTCCCGGTTCTGCGCTTGCTGCTCGTCAACAGCCGTCTCTTCCATCACAACCTCCTTGGGCAGCTGCATCATGGGAACTCTTTCCCGGATGATCGTCTCAATGCTGGACATATGATGCTCTTCTGCTTTGGTAACAAAAGTAATCGCCGCCCCGGTCAGGTTGGCGCGTCCGGTGCGGCCAATGCGGTGAACATAGTCGTCATACTTCAACGGCACATCGAAATTGATGACGTGCGACACATTGGTCACATCAATGCCGCGCGAAGAAACATCTGTTGCAACCAGGACGCGTAGGCTTCCATCCTTAAATTCATTCATGGCATTGATCCGGGCATTCTGTCCTTTGTTAGAGTGGATCACGCGCACCGGTCCCAGCTTCTTTCGGTCAATGTACTTCGACACATCATTGGCCACCTGCTTGGTACGGGCAAACACCATAACCCGCTGGAAGGTCTCTCTGTCATTGAGGAAATACTCCAGCAAGTTGATCTTTGTTTTGAGGTTTGGAACATGTATCTGTTCCTGCCTGACTTTTTTCGCCGGAGTTGACTGCGGCGTGACTTCAACTTTAGTGGGGAAAAGCAGAAACTCCTCCGCCATTTTTTCCACCTTCTCAGGAAACGTGGCAGAGAAAAGCAGGTTCTGGCGTTTTGAAGGAATGACCTCAAATATTTTTCTCAATTGCTGCAAGAACCCCATATCGAGCATGCGGTCAGCCTCATCCAGGACAAGGGTCTTTATTTGTTTGACCTGAATCTCCTCCTTCATGTATAGCTCCGTAAACCGCCCAGGCGTCGCTATCAGCAAATCCGTGCCTTCTTGTAGTCTCTCTATTTGTGTTTTCGGTCCAACGCCACCATACAATGTCGCGATACGCAAGTCTGTATGCCTCATCAGTGCAGCGGCATGCTCGGCAATCTGTATGACCAGCTCCTTCGTCGGGGCCAGCACCAGCGCGCGGGGTTCTTTTCCTTGAGCGTAATTGATTTTCTTTAGAATCGGCAACAGATAGGCCGCCGTTTTGCCAGTACCGGTTTGGGCAATACCGATCACGCTTTGGCCCCCCAAAATCAGTGGTATAACACGCTGTTGAATTTCAGTCGGAGTCACAAATCCCTCCTCCTCGACCGCCTTCAGCAGCTGGGGATTGAGTTTAAGGTCTGTCCAAACCAAAGATTTCAGGACTTCCACGTGTTTTGGGTTTATCTTTGCAACGATGAATACACTAATCGTAAATGCGAAGATAGTAAATGAAGGCAACGTCATGGAGGGAGATGTCCTGATCCGGGAGGATCGCATAGAACGAATTGGATCCAGCCTCTCCACCCCAGGGCGTGTCATTGATGCGAAAGGAAAATTTCTTCTTCCCGGAATAATCGATGATCAAGTTCATTTCCGCGAACCTGGGCTTACGCACAAGGCGACAATTTACACTGAATCCCGAGCCGCTGTAGCTGGTGGAGTGACATCCTATATGGAGATGCCGAACACGGTTCCTCCCACATTTACCCAGGATCTTCTTGAACAAAAATACCAGATCGCGAGTCGGACATCTCTGGCAAACTATTCCTTCTACATCGGCGCTTCAAATGACAACCTGGAGGAGGTTTTGAAAACCAATCTGGAAAGGGTTTGTGGGTTGAAAATATTTATGGGGTCTTCCACCGGAGAATTATTGGTGGACGATCCGAAAATATTGGAGGGTTTCTTTTCAAGGTTCCCGGGGTTGATCGCAACGCATTGTGAAGATGAGCCCACCATTCGGAAAAATTCAGAATCCTTCCGCGAAAAGTATGGCGAGAATATTCCCCCAGAATATCACCCGCTGATTCGAAGTGAAGAGGGGTGTTATACTTCCTCCAGCATGGCCGTCGCGCTGGCCAAACGCCATGATACGCGATTGCACGTACTGCACATTTCAACAGCTAAGGAAGTATCCCTTTTTTCCAACGCGCTGCCGCTGTCGCAAAAACGAATCACGGCCGAGGCCTGCATTCATCACCTGTGGTTTAACGATGCGGATTACCAAAGGCTGGGCCTGAAGATCAAATGGAATCCCGCAATCAAGACAGCAGCCGATCAAGCGGCCATTTTGAAGGCTGTGCTCGACAATCATATCGATGTTATCGCGACAGATCATGCGCCGCATACACTAGAAGAAAAACAAAATACCTACTTCAAGGCCCCTGCCGGCGGGCCGCTGATTCAGCATACCCTTGTGGCCATGATGGCCTTTGTTCATCAAGGAAAGATTTCAATTGAGCGAGTAGTCGAAAAGATGTCGCACAATCCCGCTATTTTATTTGGCGTCAAAGAGCGCGGCTACGTTAGGGAGGGCTACTTCGCAGACCTTGTGCTTGTTGATCCGCACAGCCCCTGGAAAGTAGACCGTTCGACCCTGTTGGCCAAGGCGGGCTGGTCGCCATTCGAAGGCCTTGAGTTTGAATCACGGGTAACCCACACGTTTGTTTCGGGTCATTTGGCCTTTGAGAATGGAAAATTGAACGATCAGAAGTTGGGGGTACGACTTGCCTTCCACCGGAATTGATCAGGGGCCCTTTTGCATTTCTACACCCGGTGGCTACCTTTGCATTCCCTAAACGGTGAATGTAGTTCAGTTGGTTAGAACGCCAGATTGTGATTCTGGAGGTCGCGGGTTCGAGCCCCGTCTTTCACCCAAAGCCCCATCCTGATAACCTTTGAGATGGGGCTTTTTTGTTAACTTCCTTTTGGAACAATTTGGTGGCCTCTTTGCCTGCCTTCCTGTACACAGCTCGTAAGCTAATTTTCAATGGATCAGCGCATCATTAATCCTTTTGATGAATACACTCACGAGCACAACACGCCTTCAACAACGACACAGCCCCAACACGCTACAATGAAGCCGCAGCCAAACTGGCATGGGAAAGGACACTTGCCTTCTTCAAAAAGAATCTGGGATAGTGTGCCTTGCTTTGGACATGGGTGAAGTTTTTGATAAATTTATTAATGATCTCCTTTCTGGATTTTCAGGGGCAGTCGTTCAGTAAACAAATTACGCTGCTGCACGAGTTTGGATCCTGTGTTCTAAGCATTCGATACTACCGCCACAAGGTGAATTTATATCTGTTAGGAGATTTTTACCTGGAAGTATTCTACCATCCCAAGAAAGATCTGATTGAGAAGATCGTCCCGCTGGACCTGCAGCACCCTCGGATAAATTTCTATACGGATCAGATAAGGCTTCCGGCAATTCTCTGAAAGAAAAAAGGGCCTTGCGGGCCCTTTCTCTTTTTAAAATAATTTTCTTTTAAGCAGTTGCAGTAGTCGCAGTCGTCTTGATTTGCGCCTTCAAAGCGACAGTCTTCTTTGCCTTGTATCCGCAATAACTACACTGATAATGCTTGACCAGTTCGCCTTCTTCGGTTTCTGTCGGGGCCCTCAGAATTTCTTCACGGCTGACCTTAAATGTTTGATAGTTGCATTCCGGGCACTGGATAGCATGCAAGTGACCTGCATACTTCTCAATCTTAATGAATCCGGTCTCCTCGTCTTTCCAAACATCATAGTCTACTGAAAAGACGTTTTCCTCAGCCTGCATTCCTTCATCGAGGTGGGAATCTTCTTCCTCCTCACTGAGCAACTTCATCGCCTTGCCTGTTTTTGGGGAGATCCTAGGCTGATAGCGAAGAACTTTCAGGCGCTTCTCGATGAAAAAGGGATAATAGAATTTTAGCAAATTCTGAACAATCAAAGCCGCAATGGTTCCCATCATGCCGGTAAGGAATACGCGCACGAAGGTCATTATCGTAGTGAGCTCAATAATATTTCCATTGAAATATGCACAACCTCCGACAATTATGATGAGGGCAGCGTACCAAAGCACCTTAACCTCATGACGATTGATAAAGTCGTATTTGTCTTTATTGTCCGCAACGGAGGACAATCTGACTATATACCCGATTACGACCAAAATACCCACGGCCCAACAGGCGTAGGCAATGTTATGGGCCATATCGTTCCAGGAGGCGTAAGGATTATCAACCATGGTCTTTTAGTGTTTTCAGTTATTAATCAGACAAATATAAAGAGTATCCAAATTCTAGCAATCTTCAACGAATCACCAATTTAGCGGGATTAGTGGAAAAATTCCAATGCCTGTCAAAATTAAATCTAACTATTCGGGAATTCCTGAGCCGCAAATGCTAAAATGATCGTTTGGCACTGTTTTCTGGCTTCAAATAGCCCCATATGGGCTGCTTCTGGCAATTCAAAGAAAGTGCATTTTTCACCGATTTTGGCAAATTTTCGAAGATTCTTTATGGGAATCAGCATGTCGAGCCTCCCCGCAATCACCAATATGGGAAGGGTTGATTGCCGCATTAATTGTGATCGATCTGGACGATCACGCATGGCAACAGCATAGCCAACCAAGGCTTCTTTCTTTGTGCTGATTGCACGTTGCTTTGTTGTATCAATGTGAGGATCAAATTTATCTGCAAAGAGGCCCGGAACAAAGGTTTCAATAAATGGCGCTACGCCATTTTGCTGCACAAACTGAATTACTTTCTCGCGGACCTTCTTCCGGTCATCTGAATCACCAAACGGCGTTGAATGGAACAAGGCTATTCCGGAGATTTTTTCAGAATGTCTCGCTAACAAAGAAAGAGCAACGTACCCTCCCAATGAATGTCCGATGATTAGGGGTCGAACTACGTTGTGCTGCTGCATCCAAACAATCAGCTCATCCCCAACCTGATCAATTGTGAACGCTCCCGACAATATGGGAGAGCGACCAAAGCCTGGGAGGTCCGGTGTAAGCACACGGTACGAAGATGTAAAAGCACTTATAAAATCCTTCCAGAGTTCATGCGAATCACAGAACCCATGAAGAAATACCAATGGTGGGCCATTGCCTTCTTCCTGAAAAAATATCCTTGACATTAAATTATTGCGTGCGTGCCAGACTCTCAAGCAAAGAATAAACCGCTTCCTCAATACCTTCAGGACCGAACCCTGCTTCGTTATGAAGTTCAAGTTGCTCTCCATGTTCAATCACAACATCGGGTATTCCAAGTCGCTTAACCTCCGAGGTATAGTGGTGGTCTGCCATAAACTCGAGTATTGCACTTCCGAATCCACCCTGGATACAACCATCCTCAACCGTGATGATCTTTGCATAGCTGGAGAAAATCTCATGAAGCATTTTCTCATCCAGTGGTTTCGCGAACCGCATGTCGTAGTGGGCGAGCTGGACACCTTGCTTTTCAAGCTTGTCGCACACCGCTACCGCATAGTTGCCAATGTGACCGAATGTCAGGATAGCAAGGCCTTCTCCATCCCTGAGTTTCCTGCCGGTTCCAATCTCAATTTTCTCAAAAGGTGTTCTCCAGTTCGGCATAACACCCTGGCCTCTGGGGTAGCGGATCGAAAACGCATTTTCTTTGCGGGGAAGCTGGGCCGTGTACATAAGGTTCCGCAACTCAGACTCATTCATTGGCGCAGAGACAATCATGTTCGGGATACACCGGAAAAATGCAATATCGTAGGCCCCGTGATGCGTCGGCCCGTCTGATCCGGCAAACCCCGCCCGATCCAAACAGAAATTAACCGGCAGTGCCTGAATACAAACGTCGTGGATGACCTGATCGTAGGCGCGCTGCATAAACGAGCTGTAGATGTTGCAGAACGGAACCAGGCCTTGTGTAGCCAAGCCAGCGGAAAACGTAACGGCGTGCTGCTCTGCAATCCCCACATCAAATGCGCGGTCTGGCATTTCCTTCATCATGATATTCATCGATGACCCAGAAGGCATGGCAGGAGTAATCCCAATGATCTTATCATTTTGCTTGGCCAATTCGACCAATGTGTGACCAAACACATCCTGATATTTAGGTGCCTGCGGCTTGTCGTGAACTTTCTTGTGAATCTCACCGGTGATCTTGTCAAAAGTTCCCGGGGAGTGCCAAGTTGTCTTGTTCCCGGATTCTGAGGGTCCATACCCTTTTCCTTTAACCGTGACACAGTGAAGAATTTTTGGTCCCTTGATATGCCTGAGATCATTGAGAACGGCAACCAGGTGATCTACATCATGACCATCCACAGGTCCAAAGTAGCGAAGGTTCAAAGATTCAAAGAGGTTGCTTTGACTTAGCAAAGCAGACTTTAATGCTGTGTCAACTTTTGAAACAATCTCCTGCGCATTCTTGCCGACTTTAGAAAGTTTGCCCAGCAGATTCCAGACATCGTCTTTAAAGCGATTATACGTTTTGGATGTTGTGATATCTGTCAAATAGTCCTTCAGCGCTCCAACGTTGGGATCGATGGACATGCAGTTGTCATTGAGAATAATGAGCAGGTTTGTGTTGGACACGCCTGCATTATTCAGTCCTTCGAAGGCAATGCCTCCAGTTAGGGCCCCATCGCCAATTACCGCCACATGCTGTTTGTCCTCAATTCCTTTGTATCGGGACGCTGCGGCCATGCCTAGGGCTGCCGAAACCGATGTCGAAGAATGGCCCACGCCAAAGGCATCGTATTCGCTTTCTTTTCGCTTGGGGAAACCCGAAATTCCCTTATAAAGCCGATTCGAGTGAAATGTGTCTCTGCGACCGGTCAATATCTTGTGACCGTATGCCTGGTGACCAACATCCCATACAATTTGATCGTAAGGGGCATTAAAGACATAATGGAGGGCAACGGTTAATTCGGTGACTCCCAGGCTGGCGCCAAAATGTCCGCCATAGATTGATACGTTGTCAATGATAAACTGCCTCAATTCCTGACACAATTGGACCAATTGCGCCTGGTCCAGCTTCTTAAGGTCGGCAGGGCTGTCAATCTTGGAAAGTAGTGGGCCCGGAGTAATCAGCATAATCAGACTTAGCTATTGTTACTTAACAGCGATTTAAGGTAACTGTTTTGGATGTATTTAGAGCCAAAATATGGGCAAATCTACACATTTGAATCAGCTGCGGTTTTGTCTGGGTATTTGAATAATTTTGCCGGCCTATGACCGCCGAGAATTTCGAGATTAAGTTACCCCTCTTTGAAGGACCTTTTGATTTGTTGCTGTTCTTTATTGAACGAGACGAGTTGGATATCTACGATATTCCCATAGCCAAAATCACCAAAGACTTCCTTGATTACCTGCATCACCTTGAAACCCTGAATGTCGAGCTGGCCAGCGAGTTTATTCTGGTGGCCGCGACCCTGATGAGGATAAAGTCAAAGATGCTGTTGCCACGGCCCCAACTCGATGAGCAGGGCAATGAAATTGACCCTCGCGAAGAGCTGATCAAGCATCTTCTGGAATACAAGAAATACAAGTCAGTAATTGACACCTTTCAGAAGTTGGAGGAATCAGAGTTGCAGAAGGAAAAGCGTGGAAACATTCTTCGTGAACTCAAATCCCTTGCCGCAACGGTCAATGTCGAGGCCGAACTCCAGGAAGTCGATTTATACAAATTGATGCAAGTGTTTGAAAAGGTTGGCAAGCGCTTTGAGGAGGAAAAAAACAGGCCGGTCCATCAGGTTGTTCAATATCCATACACCGTAGAGGGTCAGAAGGAATATATTCTTAATGAACTCACACGGAAACGGACACTTTCATTTTCCGAGATGGTGGAAATTAATCCAACAAGGGTTGCGCTGATCTTCAATTTTCTTGCCATTCTTGAAATGTTGGCCATCGGCAATCTTGATCTTCAACTTGGTGAAGGGTACAACAATTTCTGGATTACGCTCAAAGAGCCTGTGGAAACCCCATCCTGATCCCTACATCAAAAAATTGCCTCTCGCAAAACTCTTGGTTATTCATGCGAAGGGAAGTCGTATTTTTGATGTCGATGAAAAAGCTGTTGTTCTGGATTTGTATTTGCTCACCTGGGTTGGCCCTTGCGCAAGATCCCTTGACACTGGAGCAAGTAATTCAGCGCGGCCTGAAAAACAACTTTGATATTCAAATCCAATCCAACCTCGTCGAAATTGCCAGAAATAACAATGCGCCAGGTCAGGCAGGGCGATATCCAACCATCAACCTTCTGTTGAACAGCACAAACTCCATCGTCAATCGTGTGCCCGCCAACCCCTTTGCCATTCCCGGTACAAGCATCTCCAACAGCATTCCCGGACAATTGGATATCGGTTGGGTTCTTTTCAACGGATTTACGGTTAGCATTAACAAAAACCAGTTGGAACGGCTGCAGCAGCAATCTGAGGGCAATGCCTCCATCGTCGTACAGAATACCCTGCAAAGCATCATCCTCGGCTACAGCCAGGTGCTCCTGGAAAAAGAGCGACTTGGGGTTCGCCGTAAGTTGCTGGATTTGTCCAAGACACGATATGAGCAAGTAAAGCTTAAGAAAAGTGTGGGCAGTGCGATCACGTTTGATGTCCTTCAGGAAGAAAGTAATTTCCTAACTGATTCTGGAAATTTTGTATTGCAAAGTCTCAACTATAGAAATGCGGTGCGAAACCTCAATGTGCTTATAAACGAAAAAGCGGAGAAGACGTATTTGTTTCCGCAGCCACTCAAATTCAACGCCCCCACCTTTGTCTACTCGGATCTTGAAGCCAAGATGACAAACAACAACTTCACGCTCAAGAACCAGTACCTCTCACAAACCATCCTTCGCGGCAATACGCAGCTAGTTAGTGCGGGTCTCTATCCTTCGTTCAATGTCAATTTGGGCGCATCGGGTAGCCTGGACTGGGTAAACGCCAAGTTTCGTCCTACCGAGAATGGAGTTCCGGTGAAGGGCACAGTAGGCTACCTGCTGGATGATCCGGCGCAACCGGTTATCAACACCACGTTTGCCCCAGAAAGCAGAACCATAAACGGAAATTCCTATGGTGGATACGCAAACTTTTCTTTGCGCTATACATTGTTTAACGGAGGCCAAATCAAGCGGAGCATTGAAAACGCAAAAACCCGCGAGCTCATCGGCCAGCAAACCACCGACCAACTGAAGTTATCACTCCAACGCGATCTTCAGATCGCGTATGATTTGTTTGAGCAACGCAAGCAAATTGTGGAAATCACGCGGATAAACCAGCGCGCAACCGAGCTAAATATAACTCTTGCTGAGGAACGCTATCGAGTAGGCTACATTAACGCCATTGATCTCCGATTGATTCAGTTGAATTATTTGAATGCCACCCTTGCTAACCTTGAGGCCGTCTATAACCTGATTGATGTCTACACCGACCTCATGAGCCTTACCGGAAGTATTATTGAACAGGCAGAAAACTTCGGTAAGTAGGCAGATCAGTGAATGGCTTTTATGGTGCCTTCCGCTCCGAAAAAATAAGTACCTTCAATCTTCGGAGAATCTAGTTTTATCATCTTGTTTCGCGCAAAAATCAACATATGAAATACATTTCTTTTCTAATACTGTATTGCTTTGCCGCGGCTTGCTTCGCTCAGCAAAAATCAAGTTTTCTCCTTCAGCCTGACCGCGTATTCGATGGCATCGACATGCATGAAGGTTGGGTGGTCCTCGTTGAGGGCGACAAGATTATCGCAGCCGGAACCAAAGAATCTGTAAAAGCGCCCAAGGATGCGCAAATGATGGCCATGCCAGGCGTAACGCTTCTTCCTGGGCTAATTGAGGGCCACTCACATCTGCTTCTATATCCTTACAACATCACCGATTGGGATACCCAGGTATTGAAAGAATCTGACTCCTATCGCACAGCGCGCGCTACAGTCCATGCAAGAAATACCCTGATGGCAGGCTTTACTACAGTGCGTGACCTCGGAACAGAAGGCGCGGGGTATTCTGATGTGGCCCTCAAGCGCGCAATCCAGGAAGGAATTATTCCCGGTCCTCGAATGATTGTAGCCGGACGCGCAATCGTTTCTACCGGCTCCTATGGCCCTAAAGGGTATGACACCGACATGGAGATCATGCTTGGTGCTGAGCCCGCCGATGGAAATGATCTTATCCGTGTGGTCCGGGATCAGATAGGTAAAGGAGCGGATTTCATAAAGGTATATGCAGACTATCGCTGGGGAACAAAGGGAGAAGATCAACCATCATTCACTTTGGATGAACTGAAATTGGTAAATGAAGTTGCGCGAAGCAGCGGACGTTATCTCGTGTGCCACGCCAAGAGCAAAGAAGCAATGCGCCGCGCCATTCTCGCAGGTGCTGAAACCATTGAACACGGTGATTTCATCGACGAAGAAATTGCTCAGCTCATGAAGGAGCATAAGATCACCTTCTTTCCGACGGTAGCCGCGATTGATGCCATCAATCAATACCGAGGTTGGAAAAAAGGAAAGGACGAAGAGCCTGCTGCCGTGAAGCAAAAGAAGAAAAGCCTTCGCATTGCCGTGAATGCAGGAGTGACGATAGGCCTCGGCGGCGATGTGGGCGTGTTTCCGCATGGAGAAAATGTTTACGAAATGGAACTCATGATCGAGTACGGCGGAATGAAGCCTCTGGATGTTTTGCGCTCGGCAACCACCATCAACGCACGAGCGGTGCACATGGAGAATGAGATCGGAGCGATCCGAAATGGAATGAAAGCCGATCTGATGGCTGTTCGTGGTGACCCCTCCAAGAGCGTATCCGAACTGAGGAAAGTAACCTTTGTCATGAAGGATGGAGTAATTTACCGACAGGAAAAATAACGGTTGCATAGATGAATCGAAAAAAGGCCCTTCAGTCAATCGCTGCCGGAATTGCTGGCTCAGCGCTGATACCGGAAATCAGTCACGCTATGAATTCAAAAGTTGAACTCAACAAGAATATCAATCACTCGGTTTGCCAGTGGTGCTACAATGACATTCCGCTTGAAAAACTCTGTGAGTCGGCAAGGGAAATAGGCATTGGTTCAATTGATTTGCTGAACTCCGATCAGTGGGCAACCGCCGAGCGTTATCAGCTCACTTGTGCTATGGGTTATGCAACGCCCATTGGGCTCTCGCGGGGATTCAACGACATAAGCCTTCACGATACTTTGCTGAAGGATTACGCGCTCAACATACCTAAAGCAGCAGATGCCGGCTTGAAGAATGTAATTTGCTTTAGTGGAAATGCGAAGGGTCTATCTGCGAAACAAGGTCTTGAAAACTGCGCGCAGGGATTGGATCCAGTACTAAAAATAGCAGCGCGTCACGGCATAACAGTATGCATGGAGCTTCTTAACAGCAAGGTTGACCACAAAGATTACCAATGCGATCATACCGAATGGGGTGTCGCTTTGTGCGAAAAAACAGGTTCGGAAAATTTCAAACTGCTCTACGACATCTATCACATGCAGATCATGGAGGGCGATGTTATCGCAACGCTTCGCAAACATGCCAAATACATTGCACACTACCATACAGGTGGTGTTCCTGGACGCAACGAGATTGACGAACGGCAGGAATTATATTATCCGGCCATCATGCGAGCTATCGTGGAGACGGGGTTCAAAGGTTTTGTTGCTCAAGAGTTCATTCCAAGTAATCCGGACAAGATTGCCTCGCTCCGGCAAGGAATTCTGATTTGTGACGTGTAGCGCTATCGCTGGATAAGCCGGACGCGCGCGTCATCGGACCGGATGTCCACGCGTGCATTGCCGCTGGCTAGCGTAAGGCTGGTACTGTTCTCTGATCGTTCAACTTGTGTAAACTTCCCCTCCGTCGTGACACGGGAATCACCGTGACGGATATCAAACTTGCCTCCTCCGTTGGTAATTGTGAGGGTAACTAGCCCATCCTGCGCATTAATCAGATAGTCACCAGAATCTGCCAGCGAAGTTTCAATGACGAGATCTCCGTCATCTACATCAGCGGTGATTGATGTAAAATTTGCATTGGCAATTCGGACATCGGCATCATCGGCATCGATATCCAGCTTTCCTTTCCCTTCGTCCATAACGATGTCCCCGTCATCCATCCTGAACCTGAAATTATCTCCCGAGCAGCCGGTAAGTTCAACATCGGCATCATCTAGATCCAAAGAAATATCTCCATCCACATTTTCTATCTGATAGTCGCCGTCATCCCCTTTGACCAGGAGACTAACTCCTTCCGGGACTTCGATGGTAATCGTATATTTTTCATAATGGTAGCCAATCATTCCAACCACGGTAGAGTTAGATCGTTCTCGGATGTTCAGATTCCCGTTTTCCTCATTAATATCAACGGCAAATTCTTCCTGCCCAAAAACTACTCCCTTGGTTGTGACTTGACGATAAATCTTTACATGCGCCGTGCTGCGGGATGACCCCGTGATATACACTTTAGCATCTGAAGAGTTTAGTTTGATCGTCCCTTTGGGGTTAATGGTGTACTCTTCGTCCAGTTGGAAGATGCCATCTTTGGTTTGAGCGGAAACCGCAACCGTGACAAGAAAGAGAAGCGCTACGAATGTTGCTTTCATGATTTTGTGTGTTGTACAGCGTATTAGACGCCTCCTTACACACAAAGGTTGCAACTGAGCAAATGGTTGATCTAAATCTTCGAAATCAACGCGATATACAGGTCGGTCAGTTTTCGTTCTGCTTTCCCAGCCATCTCGACAATCTGCCTCAGATTGGTCGGCTTAAGATCATCCGGATCACAGTCATCTGTGAGGACGGAGATTGCGCAACACGGCATTCCCATGTGGTTGGCCACAATAACTTCTGGCACTGTGCTCATTCCAACTGCATCCGCGCCAATTCTGTGCAGAAAGCGGTACTCTGCCCTGGTTTCCAAATTAGGTCCTGTTACCGACACATAAACGCCCACATTCAGCCGGATGCCCTTCTTCTTGGCAATACTTATCAGTTTCTTGTTCAGGATCGGTGAGTAGGGTTGGCTCATGTCTGGAAACCGGGGGCCGAGCATTTCCACATTTTGGCCTCGAAGCGGATTATCCTGCAGTAAATTAATGTGATCATCGATCAGCATCAGCTGCCCCTTCTTCCACTTCATGTTCATATTTCCCGCTGCATTTGAAATCAAAAGGTTTTCGACGCCAAGCATCTTCATGACCCTAACCGGCAAAGTAATCTGCTGCATGCTGTATCCTTCGTAATAATGAAAACGCCCCTGCATGGCCAGGACCTTCTTTCCTTTTATTGTTCCATAGATCAGCTTGCCTTTATGAAATTCAACCGTGGAGATTGGAAAGTGGGGAATCGAATTATAGTTAATCGCGATAGGATTGCGAATCTCTTTAACCAGCAGATTTCCGAGACCCGTGCCGAGTATGATGCCAATTTCGGGTGCGGCTACGCCATGGTCGCGGATAAACTTGCTGGCTTCCTGAATCTGATGAATCATAGAACAACATGGTTTATTGAATCGTCAAACTTACCACTTTCGATTGACCTGATTTTTATGAAATTCTCCTTTCCTCCCCATCCCCGTCTTCCTGCCACATTTCAAGAGCAAAATTCAGCACTTCATGACTATATTTGAAATACGCTAATCTCTACCTTATGAAACCGTTCCTTTCTTTGCTGACTATTCTCTTCTCCGTTCTGATCTCCTTCGGACAAGAGTTTAACAACCTACCCGTGCAGACGCAGAAGCCTCCACTTCATGGTCGTCACTGGATGGCGATTACGGGTAAGCCACTCGCCGCATCAGCTGGTGCCCAAATTTTTACAAAAGGGGGTAATGCGGTTGATG
>JAYVBH010000026.1:0-11236 GCA_043750575.1 Cyclobacteriaceae bacterium | reverse complement strand
CTCCGTTAGGAGCGTCCTGTTTGTAGCTCCGTTAGGAGCGTCCTGTTTGTAGCTCCGTTAGGAGCGACCTGTTTGTAGCTCCGTTAGGAGCGACCTGTTTGTAGCCCCGTTAGGGGCGTCCTGTTTGTAGCCCCGTTAGGGGCGACCCGTTTGTTGCTCCGCTAGGGGCGTCCTGTTTGTTGCCTAGAAAACAAGATCCTGATATATGCCCCCAATGCAGGACCGACAAGACAACCGACCGCTGAGCGCCCCAGGCTTGAGTGTAGATTTGCCCATCAGCATCCGAACACACTCCTGAATCCCTTCGGTGATTGACGGATGAGGGTGGACACATTCTGCCAACTCTTCAACGCCACGGTTCATCGAGATCAGCACCGCCACCGCCTGGATTGCGCTGGAGGCATGATTTCCAACGACTTTCATCCCGAGAATCTTCATCAGGCTGTTATTGGTCACCAGGAGCTTGATAAATCCCTGCGTGTTACGTTTGGCGATTGCTCTGGGTATTGTGCTGTACTCCAGCGTCACAATTTTGTAGTCGATTCCCTTTTCCCGTGCTTGAATTTCATTCATGCCCACACCGGCCACCTCCGGGCTCAGGAACATAATGGTGCTGATATTCTCGTACACCAACTTTCGGTCCGGCACGCTGAAGATTCGTTCGACGGCATAGCGCCCCTCCAGCTCCCCAACATTCACCAGTGAAATGTCGGCCGTTAAATCGCCGACAGCAAAGATGTTGGAGATATTGGTTTGCGTGTCGTCGTTCTCAATACCCCGTTTTGACATATGGATTCCCACCTTGTCATCCCATAGATCTTCCAGGTTTGGCACGCGGCCGACAGAAACGAGGGCTTTCGCTACGTTGAAGATCTGGCGCGTATTGTCCGTATACTCCAATTCATATTCCACGCGCCCATTTACTTTTTCCATCCTGACCAGACGGGAGTTACGGTGAATGAGGACACCGTTGTTCTCCATGTTTCGTTCGATGATTCGAACAACATCCTCGTCCTCAAAAGGAAGAATCCGGTCTCCCTTGTCAATGAGGTGAATCTTGGTTTTCCCGAATCCGCTAAAGATTGTAGCATACTCACATCCAATCACACCCGCACCCACGATTACCATGCTCTCTGGAAAATCAGTCATCTCCTCAATCCCTTCACTGGTCATGACGATCTTTTCATCGATAGGAAGTTCTGGAAGGTAGCGGGGGCGGCTTCCGGTAGCCAGCACAATGTTTTCAGCCCAGACCTTTTCCTTATGAACGCCATTCGTAATCTCAATCGTATTCTTGTCGAGCAAGTGAGCCTCGCCTTTTTTGAACTCAAAGAGTTTATCATCGAGGCCTATAAGCTGGGTCATCTGCTCTTCAAGTAAACTTTTCCGCTCCTGGACCGCCCTCCGCACTTCGGCCTGGATCTCACTGTAGTTAATCGACGGAACAGGGATGTTATACCGCTTCAAGCTTTTCCTGAAGGCAGCCGCTTCGCGGGACAACTCCCACCAGGTCTTTGAGGACAACGCGCCATTGGTTATCCCTGCCCCACCCACGCGATTCTTTTCCACAATGAGGGTTTTCTTCTTAAAGTCGAGGGATCGCATAGCCGCCGCATATCCTGCAGGGCCTGCCCCAATGACAACCAAATCATATCGATTCATAGCACAATAAATTAGAATGCTAAATATATAGACACCAAAAGCAGGGAACAATAGTTTCTGCCATCGATAAACTATCTTGCAACATGCTGGAACAACTAAAGGCCTGGGACGAGCAGCTTCTGATTTTCCTGAATCAGTTTCATTCACCAGCGTTTGACTCCATAGCCTTCTACCTGACCAAGACCGAATTCTGGATACCGCTTTACGCCTACCTCCTCTATTTGATTTTCAGAGACCAAAAGAAAGAAGGCTGGTTTGCGGTTGCCGGAATCGTGCTGTCCATCATCATTACAGATCAAATTACGGCAGGATTTATGAAGCCCTATTTTGAGCGACTAAGACCCTCCCACGAACCCGCGCTGGAAGGTATAGTGCACCTGGTAAACAACTATCGGGGTGGATTGTACGGCTTTGCTTCTAGCCATGCGGCGAACACAACAGGAATCGCCGTCCTTGTTTTTCTGCTCCTCCGCCCAAAGTATCCGTTGGCTTGGACAATATTTTTCTGGGCGGCAATCATGTCGTATACACGAATCTACCTGGGTGTACACTACCCTGGCGACATCCTCGCCGGCGCACTCGTTGGCATGGGGGCCGGATATCTTGCATTCCGGTTCCATCTTTGGCTCAAGGCCAAGGTTAAACTAAAAGAGCGAACGTAATTTTAAGGCTACTTGCGGAACAGCTTGCCAAACACCTGGCCAATGCTGCCGATGGTTGTTTTGGGTGATGCCGCTATCATTCCAGAGATGTCTAGTTTGTTGTCGCCCGACATACCCCGAAGCATCTGCTGCAGGTCGAACTCAATATCACGTGGGTCTTTGGTTCTTTTGATCACATGGCTCATGACGGTAGGCACAATCTGATCAGCCACACCCTTTGCAACATCATGCGGGATATTGAATTTGGAGGTTAGGCTGGAGGTCACCGTCTCCATGATTGACGAAATGACCGGACTCGGGGCTTTGCCCATACCGGTTTGAAACAAGCTAATCACTTGATCCATGTTTCCACGACTCACTTGACCTTTGATTCCGTTGAAGATCTGGTTTGTAATTTCTTTTATAGCCGCATTATTCAACTGATCCGGTATCGCCTTGTTGTCAACAATGGCCTCCTTCGCGTTTTGCTCGACGAGCCTGAGTAATTGATCCAACATCTTCTTATCGTTTTGGTAGTTTCAACTACAAATAACAGCCATCATGCCGAAAAGTTTTCTGCAATCTGGGGCGAATTCTTACATGGTTTTTACGGAAGCACTAGGGTGCCTGGGTGTAAAGCCAGCCTAAAGAGAATTTGTCTTTCCGTTTTTTGCGTCTCCTTTTGCGCCTTTGCGTGCACCCTCTCACGCAAAAGACGCAAAGGCATCAAACAACTTATTGGGCACCCCTTATGGGTTCGAATCCAGCAACCGCTGAACGTACTTCCCAATGATATCAAACTCCAGGTTAACCCGGTCGCCCACCCGGACCCGGCCTAAATTGGTATGGGCATAGGTGTACGGAATGATGGCCGTGGAGAAAGAACGGGCGGTGCAGTTAAAGCACGTCAGGCTGATTCCATTTACGCAGACAGAACCCTTTTCCACCGTGATGTTGCCGGGAGACGCTGTATGTTCAAAACTAAAAAGCCAGCTCCCGTTCTGGTCAGCGACCGCGGTGACAATAGCGGTAGTGTCTACATGGCCTTGAACGATGTGTCCGTCAAAGCGTCCGTTGTTCAGCATGCTCCGCTCCAGATTGACGGCATCGCCTTCTTTCAAGCCGCCAAGATTGGATTTCTCAAGTGTCTCCTTAACGGCTGTTGTCCAGTGCCCGCCGTTCTCCAACTTAGTGACAGTCAGACAAACGCCACTATGACAAACACTCTGGTCAACCTTAAGCGAACCGCTCATATCACTTCGGATAAAAAAATTGCGGTTCCCTCCCTCCACAACAATGCGGTTGACTTCTCCCAGGGTTTCAATGATACCGGTAAACATGACTATGATGTTAGAATAATAGAATTCAGGATTAAAGGATACCTCCTCTACTTCTTTCCCAATTTCATGACCGCCTCTTTTTGGTCGGGACGAATTGTGGGGTACACGATACCCAACTGATCAAGGTACGACTTGTACTTCGACGGGTTGTAATACGTTGGCTTTAATTTCGGAGCATACTCTGACATGATCTTCTGATTCAGGTATACAGCTGGCTGATCTTTTTCACCGATCAGCGGTGTGTACTTCTGATCTTTTGTTTGTTCCGTGCGGTAGTATTCCCAGGCGTTTGCAATGATTTCCGGCTTCAGCAGCATATCCAGCAGCGTCATAACTTCCGCCTTTGCACCGTAAACAATTCCTTTGTGCGCGATGGGCGTAGCCATCGAAATTGCGTTGGACCAATGATGACCTGGCAATCCCGGAATGTTTGAGGGGTAACGCAAAACCACTGTGGGCAACGACCAGCTGATATCTGCTATGTCGTCTGAGCCACCACCCATGGACATCAATTGTCTGCCCATGACATTTACCGACCCAACGGGTGCCGGAAGACTAATCGTATCGATCTTTGAGGCGAGCCCATCAATTTTTGGAGCCTTCAATTCAATCTGGGTAGCCTTGGCAAGGAGTTGATCTTCCTCCGACCACTTTGGCAATCCAACTTTCTTCATGTTTTCATACATGGCCACCGCGATAGGTTTGTTGAAGTGACCTGGCCAGGCAGACCCCAGAACATCATAAGTAAACTTGGTGTCTGTCATCAACGCCGCTCCCTCTGCCACCTTGACACCAATGTCGAAGAGTTTTTTAATGTCTGGATAAGTACGTTCACGGAAATAGTACCAGACAGCTGCCTTGGAAGGAACAACATTGGGTTGGTCGCCGCCATCGGAAATTACATAGTGTGACCGGTGTGTAAGTTCCAGGTGTTCGCGACGAAAGTTCCATCCGATGTTCATGAGCTCCACAGCATCCAGGGCACTCCGTCCACGCCAAGGGGCACCAGCCGCATGGGCCGCAGCACCTTCGAAATTAAACCGCACACTGACAAGCCCGTTACCACCTCCGTCGCCGTACCCTACTCCCAGGTTGCTGGCCACGTGTGTGAAGATACAGGCATCAACGTCCTTGAAATATCCTGCCCGCACGTAATACGCTTTTGTTCCCACCAGCTCTTCCGCAATCCCGGGCCACAACATGAGGGTTCCCGAAATCTTTTCCCGCTCCATGATCTTCTTCAATGCGAGAGCTGAAATGATATTTAAGGCCTGACCCGAGTTGTGACCCTCACCATGGCCAGGAGCTCCTTCAACGATCGGATCATGGTACGCTACACCTGGCTTCTGCGACGCTTTAGGAATACAATCAACGTCAGAACCTAAAGCGATAACCGGCTTGCCGCTTCCCCACGTTGCGATCCAGGCAGTGGGAATACCAGCCACGCCACGCTGAATCTTGAATCCATTCTTCTCCAGCAGATTGGTGAGGTAGGTGAACGTTTCATACTCCTGAAATCCTAACTCGGAGAAACTGAACAGCATGTCGTTGATCTGCTGGCCGAGCACAGCATTCTTCTCCACCTCCAGCAAAGCCTCGGCCTTGAGTTTTTCAACTTGCTGCACCTCCATCTGAGCGAAGGAAGTCGACGCAAAAAAGAAGGAAATCAAAATCAATTTATTTCTCATAGTCATCATGGTAGTTCAAATTAAGTTAATCATGGTCCTAAGTTAAAGATTAATTGAAGGTTGGCAACGGGGATTTACACAACAGGAAAGGCTGTATTTAGATTGATCTCAGAATACTAAGACTTTGGTCTAAACCGCAATGTACACCCAGGCACTCAGACACGTGGGCACGTAGGCACTCAGACACCCCGACAGTCAGAGACCCAGACCCTTATCCCCCTCCCACTTTAACACGTTTTTCCTTAGCTTCGCGTTTTCGATTTATTCATGACCCTGTACGACACCTATCCGATACATCTTTCCAACTCCCTGTCGGGAAAAAAGGAAAAATTCGAGCCCCTCGTCCCCGGCTTTGTCGGCATGTACGTATGCGGACCGACAGTTTATAGTAATGTGCACCTGGGCAATACCCGGACCTTCCTGACATTTGATATTGTATCCCGCTATTTGCGTTTTCTGGGCTACCGCGTGCGCTATGTCCGCAATATCACCGACGTAGGTCACCTCGAGAACGACGCCGACGAAGGGGAAGACAAGATCGGCAAGAAAGCGCGCCTCGAGAAGCTCGAACCCATGGAAATAGTCAAACGCTATACCGAGGATTTCCATTCGGTGATGCGCGATTTTAACATACTCCCCCCTAGCATTGAGCCATCTGCAACCGGACATATCGTTGAACAAATTCAAATCACACAGAAACTGATTGACCTTGGCCTCGCCTACGAAACCAATGGCTCCGTCTATTTCGATACCAAGAAATACAATCAATCTCATCATTACGGAATCCTCTCGGGCCGAAACATCGACGAACTCATGGAGAGCGGTCGCGAATTGGATAGTCAGGATGAGAAGCGTGAAAAAGTTGATTTTGCGCTGTGGAAGAAAGCCTCCCCTGAGCATATCATGCGGTGGCCATCTCCGTGGGGCGACGGATTCCCTGGTTGGCATATCGAGTGCACGGTGATGAGCACGAAGTACCTCGGTGAGACCTTTGATATTCACGGTGGCGGCATGGACCTCAAGTTCCCGCACCACGAATGTGAAATCGCGCAGGCCACTGGAGCCAACGGAAAAGTACCCGTCAGGTACTGGCTGCACTCCAACATGCTTACCGTCAATGGACAGAAGATGAGCAAGTCGCTGGGAAACAGCTTCCTTCCGTCGGAACTTTTCTCTGGTAGTCACCCTATGCTCGAACGCGGATATAGCGCCATGACTGTCCGCTTCTTCATGCTTCAGTCACACTTCTCCAGCACACTGGATTTTTCTAACGAAGCATTGGCCGCCGCAGAAAAAGGATATAAGAAACTCGCCAACTCCTTGAAGTTGATCAAGGCAATGGTACATCCTGGAAAATCTTCCCCGGACAAAGATCTTAACGCCTCACTCACCGCATTGGTGGAGTCATGCTACCAGAATATGAGCGACGATTTCAATACCGCCAAGACGCTGGCTGTACTTTTTGAAATGTCCTCGCGTATCAACGACCTGAAAACCGGAAACATCGACTTCGAAAAGATTGACGGACCGGTCTTTGAATCGTTCAAAAAGGCCTACATCGGTTTCATGGAAGACGCACTCGGCCTCCGTGAAGAATTCGGCTCCGATGACAAACTCCTCGAAGGAACTATTCATGTGCTCATTGAGTTAAGGAAGAAGGCCAGGACCGATAAGAACTTTGCACTCTCGGACAAGATTCGTGATGACCTGAAAGCGATTGGGGTGCAGTTGAAGGATGGGAAGGACGGGGAGATTGGGTATACTCTAGAGTAGCTATTGGCTTTTAGGTCTTGGCAGATTAGGGGAATAGCCTAATACGGAGTCAACTTTCTAATATTAATGCGAACTGCCAATAGCTAACAGCCAACACCAAACAGCCAATACCCAATACCCAATACCCAACACCCAATACCCAATACCCAATACCCAACACCCAATACCCAGCACCGAGCCCAGCACCCTCTCATGAAGCCCCTCTTCATATTCCTCATCAAGCTCTACCAGGCCACCCTCTCCCCACTGCTTGGTTCTCACTGCCGGCACTTACCCTCATGTTCGCAATACACCATCGAAGCCATCCAGGAATGGGGTGTGATCAAAGGCACTTGGCTGGGCGCGAAACGGATTGGAAGATGCCATCCGTGGGGAACCAGTGGCTACGATCCGGTACCCAAAAAGGAAAAGACATAGTTACCGGTATCCAGTATCCAACATCCAATTCCCCGTTCAGTCTGGTCAAAGTTTCAGGTCGCAAGTTGCCGGTGGCAAGTACCAAGTAGCACATCGTGTCCCGCGATTGCTAAATGTTGCATAAAGCCTGTTACCTGTCTGCAGTGCCGCATCACCCAACTCTTTTTTCAGTCTTTCTTTTTCTTGTCTTTAAAGTTGGCCGTTTTGACGAAGCCTTTTTAGCACTGAGTTTCTTTAGTCGTTTAGCTTTTTGCTCTCGAATAAATTTACTCAATAGTTCTTCTTCCTTTTTAGTCAAGGGTCGACTCTTAATCACAAAGTCAATTCCTTCTGGTTCTTTAATTAGTCCCATAGCTTTATTCCTTAAAATATTTGTCAACTAAAATTTGTGCAGGGTCAGTCGAAATTACCATTAGGTGTCCACCGAAATGGTAGGCTCCTAAAGATTTTTCGTAATGGTCAATAAGCTTTGTTTTTGAAAAGAATGAAACAAATCCCAGAAGTCCGTTAATAAATGAAGTCTTACAGGCAAATGCAACCAAATTCCCTGCTACTCCTTCATAAATCTTATTTTCTCCAATGTTGAAGGGTGCACTTTCAAGTAAGTGCATGAACACGTTATCTGCCCTAATGGTGAAACTTATGAGCCATTGAATTACTGTCGGGTTGTGTACAATTGTCAATTTGTAAACTTCCCGGTCGTTTTTCCTTAATTCCTGAGCCCAGTTAAATGACCATCCATTCTTTTTTGTCAACGTCTTAAGGTCAGTCTTTGTTAATCGGGTTATATCGGTATCAAAACTGTCCCCGGTAAAGGTATTTACGATGGAATTTGTCAGTGAGTCAATCTCAAAGTCTAAGTGTATTTTATGTCGTTTTCTCACCTCACAATTTAATCATTTTCACTCACTTTTGTTGGTAGAATTTTCTGTCCAGCGGCATTACCCGCAACCTGCAACAATACCGAAAGCCAAATCCTTTTCTTACATTTAAAAGACAGAATTAATTCCATTTAAGATTCGCCCATGTCCGCATTTCAGATCAAGAAGAACTCAAAACAATACGATGTAGTCATTGTCGGATCAGGAGCAGGCGGGGGGATGGCTGCGTACATGCTGTCTAAAGCAGGTATCAAAGTCGCGCTGCTGGAAGCCGGGCCCATGTACGATCCCCGCAAGAATGTTACCCAACTTAAATGGCCGTGGGAATCCCCCCGTCGCGGGGCAAGCACCGATGAGCGCTCCTTCGGCGACTTCGACGCGGCCTATGGCGGGTGGAATCTTGCCGGCGAGCCGTTCACAAAAACAAAAGGCACCCAGTTCATGTGGTTCCGCGCCCGCATGCTCGGAGGGCGCACCAACCACTGGGGCCGCATCTCCTTACGCTTCGGACCCAAAGACTTCAAGCGCCGAAGCATCGACGGCCTCGGCGACGACTGGCCGATAGGCTATGACGATGTGTCGCCATTCTATGACCGCGTGGACCGGCTCATCGGAATCTTCGGCACAAAAGAAAACATCCCTAACGAGCCCGATGGGATATTCCTTCCGCCACCGAAGCCGCGGCTGCATGAGTTACTGATCAAAGACGCCGCTACTTCTGCTGGCGTACCCGTTATCCCCTCACGACTCTCGATCCTCACGAAAGCCCTCCCTGACAACCCGGACCGCAAAGCGTGCTTTTATTGCGCACAATGCAACCGGGGCTGCACGATCTATGGTGACTTCTCCTCCTCTTCGGTCCTTATCAATCCCGCCTTGCAAACAGGCAATGTCGATGTGATCGCCAACGCCATGGCGCGTGAGGTGATCACCAACGACGAAGGGCTCGCGACCGGCGTCTCCTACGTTGACAAGAACGACATGCAGGAATATGTCATCTCCGCTAAGGTGGTGGTGCTCGCCGCCAGTGCCTGCGAATCCGCGCGACTGCTCCTCAACTCAAAATCCGCAGAACACCCGGGTGGCCTCGCCAATTCGAGCGGCATCGTCGGCAAGTACCTCCACGACTCCACCGGCGCAGGACTTTCGGGCGTAATTCCAAAACTCTTCGGCAGAAAGCGGTACAACGAAGACGGCGTCGGCGGACTGCATGTTTACACGCCGTGGTGGCTGGACAATAAGAAACTGAATTTCGCCCGTGGCTACCATATCGAATATGGTGGCGGCATGGGCATGCCCGGATATGGTTTTGGTTTTGGCATGCATAACACAAATGGAAAGTATCCGTCACGTGATGGCGTGCAGAAACAGGCCGGCGGATACGGCGCCTCTTTGAAAGATGACTACCGTTATTTCTACGGCGCCGGCTTCTACATGGATGGGCGCGGTGAAGCAATCGCTCGCGCAGACAACTACTGCGAGATCGACCCCACCACGGTCGACAAATACGGAATCCCAGTCCTGCGCTTCAACTACACCTGGAGCGACCACGAAATCAACCAGGCCAAGCACATGCAGGAAACCTTCCAGGAGATTGCACACAAGATGGGTGCCATCGTACCTTCTTCTCCCGGCAAGGAAAACAACTACGGACTCACCCAACCCGGACAGATCATCCACGAGGTAGGCACCGTCCGCATGGGCAACGACCCGAAGAAGTCAGCGCTGAACAAGCACAACCAGGCCCACGACTGTAAGAACCTCTTTGTCGTCGACGGTGGACCGTTTGTCTCACAAGCCGACAAGAATCCAACATGGACGATCCTGGCACTGTCGATGCGGGCGTCGGAGTATATTATTGATGAACTGAAGAAACAAAATATCTAATTGGGAGCGATGCCATAAAGAGTCTTAGGTTACAGGTCGCAGGTTACAGGTGGAAGCGTCCACAAACCTGTTCCATGCAACTTGTCACCTGTAACTAAATCTAAACTCGGAACCTTGAACTTTTGAACCTTGAACTGTTAAATCCCGAAATACCATGGACCGAAGAAAATATCTAAAAACCCTGGCGCTGGGAACCGTCTCAACAGGCGTTCTTCTGGAGAGTTGCAGCCCGAGTGAAAAGAAGGCTACATCTTCGGGGGCACCGGCAGAGACGCCGGTGGGTCCCGATCGTCAGCCTCAAGAAATGGAAAGGTTCAACAAGCTCATGGCAGAAACATACTTCGACGCGCATGAGATGAAGACCCTTTCTGTGCTTGCCGATATCATCATTCCAAAAGATGATCTCTCCGGCAGTGCGACCGATGCGAAAGTGCCGGAGTTCATTGAGTTTATTGTAAAAGATATGCCCCATCATCAGCTCCCCATGCGCGGCGGACTGAAGTGGCTGGACATGCAATGCATGAAGCGGTTCGATAAGCCCTTTGTGGATTGCGACGCAAAACAACAAATTGAGGTGATCGATGAGATCGCATTTCCTGAAAAAGCGAAACCTGAGATGCAGCAGGGCGTGGCCTTCTTCAACCGCATGCGCGACCTTACCGCCACAGGTTTCTTTACCAGTCAGATCGGCATCAAAGACCTGGGCTATGCAGGTAATAGCCCCAACCGATGGGATGGCGTGCCACAAGATGTACTGGAACAGTATGGAGTGAAGTATGATGAGAAGACGCTGAGAGAAGCCGTGAAGTATGATGAATAGTATTTTGAAAGAACAAAAAAAACAATAATGAATGCTGTGTTCAAGTAATAAGTGCAACACGTAGCTTTTGTAAAAATACATCATTTGGAGTTTGATAGTTGAATTTTCTGACCGGCCTTTCATTGAT
>JAYVBH010000025.1:0-110613 GCA_043750575.1 Cyclobacteriaceae bacterium | reverse complement strand
TTTGTTCATCTAATCTTTGTTGTGTGGTAATAACAAAGTTAGTGGAGAGAAGCTATTTACTTAGTTTCTCTCCTTAATTTTCCCGGACAACAATGATTCCCAAATTAATTAGTTACTTCCAGAACCCAAATCCATACGATGCATACAAGGCTTTGTTGTCATACACATGACCGCCCTTCATCGTGAATTCAACACGGCGGATATCAGAGATGTTCTTTACCGGGTCGCCATCAACGAGGATAAGGTTAGCCTTTTTGCCCACCTCGATAGATCCGAGCTCCTTCTCCTTCCCGGCAATGCGGGCTGAAAGCAGGGTGGCCTTCTGAAGTACTTCTTTGTTGGAAACGCCAGCCTTGGCGTACAACTCAAGTTCGCGATGCAGCGCAAAGCCGGGGAAATCATCCGTACCCGGAACGAAGGTGATACCACTGGTATGCAATAGCTTCAGCATTTTTAGCATGTTATCGTAGGACTGTTTGTAGTCCGCCTCATGACCTTTCATCGTTGGCAATCCGCCACGGTAGAGGCCCCTCTTGAATTCCGGTGGGAACATGGAAAGAATGGGTGCATAGCCTGCCGCCAACTTGCCGGGTTCATTGGTAAACATATCCTCAAAAATCGCGGCAGTCGGATCGACGACAATCTTCTTGTCTTTCAACAGCTTGATGAAGCGCTTCACTTCAGGGCTGCTCAGGTTAATATTCTTTGACCGCTCTGCCACCTTGATAAACCGACCCATCGAGCGAGTGTCCACTGTGTCGCCCATGAAATTGAGCATGATCATATTCAGGTGAATGATCTCGTCATATCCATCGTTGACCGCCCGCTCGGCAGTCATAAACGAAGGCACGTGGCCACATACTTTCATTCCTCGTTTGTGGGCTTCCGCCGCCAAAGGCTTTACCCAATCTACCGGTATCGAACTGTACAGCTTTACCTGCTGGTAACCATTGTCTGCATAGTAGTTAACAGCCTGTTTACCCTCGTCAAGGGTGCTCACAATCTTTCCTGTTGGGCCGGCATAAGGACCGGCAAAATCTATGAATCCCGACATGACCGAAATCTCAGGTCCCAACAAAATATCTCCGTCTATTTTCTTCTTTATCTCGGGAAGATCAAGTGCGTTTGCCATGTCCTTGATATTTGTCACACCGCCGGCCAGGTGATATAGTCCCTGGGACTTGGAGAAGTGCGCATGGTTATCCCACAAACCTGGGAGAAGCATCTTTCCATTTCCGGCGATTATTTTCGCATTGGCCGGGGCCTTCACGCTTGTCGATTTACCTACCTGTGTGATCTTTCCTTTGTCGAACACGACGGTCTGGTCTGAAAGGACTTTCCCGGACTTTGAATCAAAAAGATTTACATTGACGATGGCGACGGGAGTATCGTTACGCTGTGTCAGGTTGTCTTCTTGAATCGCATAATATTCCTCTTCCACCTTATTCTGTAATTTTTGCAGTTCAGGGATGAGAAATTCATATCCTAGTTTGATCACAGACATCCATCCGCTGATGCTGGCAAAGTAAGATTTGTTCGGTGTCACCCAGACGTATTGTGGAGGGCCACCGGAGCCAGTAAAAGAATATAGCTCCAATTCCTCTTCAAAAGTGTTGACCAGCGCTTTGTGACTCTTGACATGGACGGTTTTCATCTTCCCGGAAGGGACCATGTCCATTTCATGAATATGGGTATGCTGCTTCAGCATTTGTTTAAGGCTCCATTCAATTTCGCCCGGTGCTCCCTCCATCGGAGAATAAAGAACATTGCCGTTTACCTGCTTTTGGTCATCCTCAATCTTGTTCTTCCACTTTGCTACTCCGCTCTTTAACTCAAACGTTTCATTGACCTCCCCCTTGTAGTAGTCGACACCAGTCACTTTTCTGCCGACAACCTGGCCGCCTTCCATAACAAGATCAACCTGAATTTTAGGTCCTCTACCCCGGTCATTGAACTCAAAGCGGTAAGACACACGCCCTTGACCGTCAGACCAAGTCAGTTGCTTTCCTGCAATCTTCCCGGCTGACAATACAGCGTACCGCGTAGTGTCTGTTGCTAGAAGTGAATGAGAGACGAAAAGGAGGAGGAAGAGTAGTGATTTCATAGGTTCTGATTAATGGATGTTTACTTAATGGTTAGGAAACAGGATATCACATTTTAAGTACCGTAAACTCAACCCTGCGGTTGTTAGCCTGGCCTTCCGGTGTATCGTTAGTATCAATGGGTTTCGACTCTCCATACCCTTTGGCCGTCAATCGTGCTCCAGCAATGCCTTGCCTGGATATATAATCAACGACAGACTGCGATCTCCCCTGGGACAGATTAATATTGTATTCATCCGTACCCTTACTGTCGGTGTGTCCTGAGATTTCGATTTCAACGGAAGGGTTCCTTTCCAGAAAGTCAACCACTTTGTTCAGCTCAACAAAAGACTCCGGCTTAAGCGTCGCCTTGTTGAAATCGAAATAGATATTCTTTAGTCGCACGGTAAGGCCCACTTCGATTGGCTCCAGGTATAGGTCTTTTGTCAAGGGTGATAAGTCTTCAGCGCTAAAAGCGACACTGTCGGTGCCCGTAAGGTAACCTTCGGCAGAGGCGGCAAGAACATACCAGCCAAGCTTTCCTACTTCGAGATCAAATTTTCCTCCTTCAGCGGAGATTGAATAACTGCTCTTTTTTTCCGGTCGCAGTGTAAAATCCACTCGGGAGTTGATGGGTTGATTAGTCTTCTTGTTGTAGACCGTTCCCGCAATCAACAACTTCTTTGCAATGGGAGCCAGATAGACATCAGTCGTCAACGTAGTGTCATTCCCCAGCACAGGCACAGTGATACTTAGGTCCTTTGGCTGATACCCCGAGGCACTTGCGCTGAGTTGGTACTCATTTGTTTCAGGAATTCGTGTCTCAAACTTACCCGTGGCCGGAGTCTTAATTCCAACCGGCTTCATGTCTTTAACCACAACAGTCACCGCCGCGGAAATCGGCTGATTCGATTTTTCGTCATAAACCGTTCCAGCAACAAGGATCTTGATCGTTCGGGGAATCAAAATGAAAACATCCAGGTTGCCGCCATCTACCCGGCTGTTGGCCCGTGCCGTGTAAACATTGCCATTGGCATCCATTGAAAAATAGTCATCTGATGCAGCCGTGTTTACCGGCTTCCCAACGTTTGTGACTTCTGACCAACTGTTCCAGGAGTCATCGAGGCGGGTTGTTTTGTATATATCCGCCCCACCTTGCTTCCCCGCGGCAATGCGGTCGCTGGCAAAAAACAAAGTTTTGTTATCCGGTCCAATGAACGGCGCAAACTCATCAGTAGCATTGCTGAATTTCATTTTCTCAGGACGCGACCAGCTTCCCCCTTGCTCATGCGAAAGGTATAGATCACTCTTCACCGCGGCGGGTTGTTCAGAAAAATACAAGACCATGTGCTTAAGATCCGCAGAAATTGTGGCGCCATTGAAGCGACCCTTAGCCATGTTGTCAAAGTCCTTGATCTTAAGTTCAGTCCAACTGCCCCCGCTACTGACCAGGGAGAATCCCTTCTCATTCTTCGAACGACTCCCCCGCACCAGTAAGGTGCCATCCGACAAAACCTGAAAAACCTGGTTACTCTTGCTTTGGTTAAATGGCGCACCCAAATGTTGCGGTGGAGACCAGGCACCTTTATCGTCTTTGGTGCTCATCCAGATGTCCTGGGTTCCTGTTTTCCCATACGTATTCGATGGATGGTCCACAACGAAGAAATAGAGCTTATTCCCGTCGGGGGAAATAACAGGAGCCCCATCATGATACGGAGAGTTGACCTCTTTGACCTTCGTCAATTCATACCTGGGCGCAAAGGTTTGTGAAAAACCTACAGAACAGGCGAGCCACAAGAATACAAAAACACCAAATCTCATGCGGGTATGATTAGCTAGTAAAGTTAGCAGAATCCTTTTAAGTGTCTAAGTACCTAGGTGTCTAAGTACCTAGGTGCCCAAGTGCCTAGGTGCCCAAGTGTCGGGGTACTTAAACCTATCTGGTCTGAGAAGTTCAGGAGGCGCTGCTACCTGGCATGGAGAAGAAGCCTCGCTGGCTGGACGCAATAGCTGCAAGAATCAACACCAGTGCAATTGCATTGAATACGAGTATCCGGTTGTGCTTGGCGGCATCATCTTTCAATTTCTTCGCAGTGATACGTGCCAGCGTGATAAATACAATGGCGATAAACATCATCAGGCTATGCTCAACCGTCCAGTATCGCAGATCGGCATTCTTCATCGTGTCAGGCCCAAAGGAAACGTGAGGACTAACAAAGTAGAGCATCAGGGCCACCAGCAACTGGGTGTGCGTTACAGAGAACAAAGAAAGACCCAACAAATTGTCAGTCTTCCCAAACGGCTTCTTATTGATAATTCCGAGTAAAGCATTGATGATGACGAGCACGAGTAGGATAAGAACGAGGTAACGAAGCAGGGAATGCGTATGAATGAGTCCGGTGTACATGGGCAGTTTTTGTTTGGGTTCAAAATTAAATCATTGCACTCAATTTAATTAGTCTGTTGTTGATTTTTGTCGTCAGCACCTGCCAAATAACACTTATGTGGAATATCCGGCCTGATGCTTACCTTACCTCAAATTTATCGCCATGAAAAATAGCCTCGTTATCCTGTTTACACTGCTGGTCTGGTCAGCAAATTCACAAAATAACCTGGGGTATCAACGGCCTCCTGAGGAGATAGCGAAACTGGTTGAAGCACCGCTTACGCCGGCTATCTCGGTCTCCCCGGACAAGACCTGGATGGCGCTTCTTGACCGATCTGATTTTCCTACCATCGAAGAGCTCTCACGTCCTGAGTTGCGCATTGCAGGACTCCGCATCAACCCGGACAACTTCGGACCCAGCCGGGCCAACCTATTCATCGGCCTGAAGTTTAAGAACCTCAAGGACATGAAAGAGTATAGCGTGACGGGACTGCCCAATCCTGTGCATCTCAGCAATATGTCCTTCTCTCCCGACAGCAAGAAAGCTGTTTTCCTACAGACCTATCCTGACCGCATTGAACTCTGGTTGGTGGATCTCACAAGTCTAAGCGCACGTCAACTTACCACACGTAAAATAAATGCCACGTATAGCAATTCGGTGTCATGGGCCTCTAATTCAAATCAGGTTGTCTTTCTCTCTACCGCCAATGAAGGCAAGAATTTGCCTCCAAAGACGCGCGTACCTGCGGGGCCAGTGATTGAGGAGAATCTTGGGAAGAAAGCGCCATCCCGCACCTACCAGGATTTGCTGAAAAATCCTTATGATGAATCCGTCTTTGACTTTTATTGTACCTCTCAACTTTATTCGGTCTCGCTGGATGGAACAGAGAAGGCGATTGGCAACCCGGGTATCTACACTTCATACAGCACATCCCCTGACGGCTCCGTGCTACTTACCCGTGTGATCAACCGGCCTTACTCCTATTTGGTCCCGGCTAATCTATTTCCTCAGACCGTCAACCTGATGGACATGAATGGAAAACTTGTCCGGAAGCTGGCAGACATTCCGCTCGGCGACAATATCCCAGTAGGATTCAGCGCCGTGATGAAGGGTCCGCGCAATTACGGATGGCGATCGGATCACGCGGCCACACTCCATTGGGCCGAAGCCCAGGATGAAGGAGATCCAAAAATAAAAGCAACCGTACGGGATAAGGTGATGACCTTAAGCGCTCCCTTTACCGGTACCCCAACTGAACTCATCAGTTTACCCTTGCGGTATGCTGGCATAGCGTGGGGTAATGAAAAGACTGCATGGGTGTACGAATCCTGGTGGGCTGACCGAAAAGTCCGGACTTACCAAATTGATCCTTCCAACCCTACAAAGAAGAAAACAGTTTTTGACCGCTCTTCAGAAGATGCCTATACTGACCCGGGCGATGTGATCATGACCATGAATGCCAACGGCCGGGTTGTCATGCAAATCAACCCAGACAATTCAGTCTTCCTTGACGGCAATGGATCTTCGCCGGAAGGTGACCGGCCTTTTCTTGACAAGATGGATCTCGCGTCGGGAAAGGCTACACGCTTGTGGAAAAGCGAAGCTCCCTACTACGAGTATGTAGTCGCTGTAATTGACCCTAAGAAGGTAACAATGATCACCTCACGGGAGTCACAGTCAGAAAATCAAAACTACTTCTTGCGGTCCATCGGTTCGAAAGCGCCAGTCCAGATTACATCCTTCCCACACCCCTATCCGCAAATCAAGGATGTCAAGAAGCAAGTGTTAAAATTCAAAAGACCGGATGGCATTGACCTTACCGCAGACCTTTACTTGCCACCAGGTTACACAAAGGACAAGGGCCCTTTACCCACGTTTTTCTGGGCATATCCCGAGGAGTTTAAGTCGAAAGAAAATGCCGGACAAGTAAAAGGATCCCCGTATACATTCACACGAATCAGCTCCGGTAGCCCCATATTCTGGGTTGTTCGTGGGTATGCTGTACTGGATAATGTTTCTATCCCGATCGTCGGGGAAGGAGACAAAGAACCTAATGACACCTACGTCGAACAATTGGTGGCCAGTGCCAAAGCAGCCATCGACTATGGAGCATCTCTGGGTGTGGTTGACCCGAAACGCGTCGGCGTAGGCGGTCACAGCTATGGCGCGTTCATGACTGCCAACCTGCTTGCGCACTCTGACATGTTCAAGGCTGGCATCGCACGGAGTGGAGCTTACAACCGTACCCTGACGCCGTTTGGTTTTCAGAGTGAGGAGCGCACCTATTGGGAAGCGCCGGAAGTGTACGCAACCATGTCACCTTTCTCCTACGCAGACAAGATCAAGACACCGATCTTGCTGGTCCACGGTGAAGCAGACAATAATTCAGGGACATTTCCCATTCAGACCGAACGCTTCTACAATGCCATCAAGGGACACGGTGGAACGGCGCGGTACGTCTTGCTACCATACGAAAGTCACGGCTATCGTGCCAAAGAGTCTATCATGCACATGTTATGGGAGATGGACAATATGCTCGAAACTTATGTGAGGGGAGACCCGGGGATGAAGGCCAAGATTGAGTCGAAATAGGTCCAGATCATCTATCTTGCAGGGCATGAACCTGAAGTCACGATTTCTGCTTTGCGCGTTTGTTATACTACCCCTGTTTACTCAGGCGCAAGTTCCGGATACAGCCCGTGTAGGGGCTTATGTGATCAGCGTTCATGATATCAATTTTCATGAGAAGGAATACACAGCCCGGTTCTGGCTTTGGTTTCTTTACAAAAACCCCGAATTTGATTTCACCACACAGCTCGACATCCCCAATGCAAAGACCATTGAGCCGCCGGAGTCTATTATTGATACCGTTGACGGGAAGGCGTGGGTCATGCTTAAAATGAAATGCACGATGAAGGAAAACTGGTCTGTTCAGGATTTTCCTTTTGACAAGCAGCATCTCAAAGTTCAAATCGAGAACAGCATCCTGGACAACACCGTACTGGTCTTTGATCCGGATTATGCGGGGAGCAAATTTGATGACGAGGAAGCGATTGATGGCTGGGTCATTCGGGACTTCAAAGTGGGTGTTCGCGACAATGCGTACTCCACGGGATTTGGCGACCCCCGGGAAGGGAAAAATCATCAGACATTCTCTCAGTTCACCATCGACATGGACATTGAGCGCGATGCCTGGGGTTTATTCATGAAGATTTTTCTAGGAATGTATATTGCTTTCTTCATTGCGTGCATAAGCTTCACACCGCATCCTTCAGAAATGGAGCCACGATTTGGACTACCGGTAGGCGGCTTGTTTGCTGCGGTGGGTAACAAATACATCATTGATTCCCTCCTTCCGGAATCCTCCTCCTTCTCGCTGGTTGACACGCTTCACGCCCTGACCTTCATCGCGATATTTGGAACACTGCTTGTATCTGCCATCGCACTCAAGCAATATGATAACGGCAATAAAGAATTGGCCGAGCGCACCAATCGTCGGGGTGCCCGGTCTGTTGTCGCGGTCTATGTGTTCCTGAACATCCTGTTTGTAACGCTGGCCGTTATCTAGGCTACTTCCGATCCTTCGAGTTAATGACAATGGTCACTGGCCCATCGTTGATCATGCTTACCTGCATATTGGCTCCGAACACCCCGGTTTGAACCGGCTTCCCCAAATTAATTTCCAGTGCCTTGACAAATTTTTCATAAATCGGAATGGCTACCTCCGGTCGGGCAGCCTGGATGTAAGACGGCCTGTTTCCCTTTTTGGTGCTGGCATGAAGCGTAAACTGACTGACCACAAGCAGTTCGCCATTCACCTCCTTCACCGGGAGATTCATGACCCCTTCCGCATCATCGAAAATTCGCAGGTTGACAATTTTGGCTGAGAGCCATTCAAAATCTTCCACTCCGTCAGTCTCTTCAATCCCGATTAATACCAGCATTCCCTTGCCGATTGTCGCAACTTCCTTCCGGTCAATTGCTACTGACGCTTGCGATACGCGTTGAATCACACTGATCATCAGAAATCCTGTAGTTCGCCGGATGAATGAATATGATTACCCGATTGCTTCTTCTTCGCTATTTCGAGCATGCCCTTGGCGACTTTGGCAGCCTCAATGGCCTTGTACTTCTTGGGTATCGCAAAGCCAAGAACCTTCATCACCAGTTTGCCTGCCGATTCCCCTCCCCGCTCTTCCTTTCGTTCTCCGAGGAGCATTGAAGGTTGGAAAACGTGAAAGCTGTCAAACCCAACGGCGCCAATGGCTTCTTCCACCTCGCCTTTCACCCGGTTGTAGAAGATGGATGAACGCTTATCGCTTCCCAGGGCCGTTATTAGCAGATACTGCCGGGCACCTTGTGCTTTGGTAATCTGCGCGAGTTTTAATGGGTAATCGTAATCCACTTTTCTGAACGCAGCCTGGCTACCCGCTTGACGAATGGTCGTACCGAGGCAACAAAATACGTCATCGGCTTTGAGCTCGGCCGAGATGGTCTCCCATGAATCAAAATCAAGGACAAGGCTAACCAACTTGGAATGCTCCTTTGAAAGGGGTTTTCTGGATAAGGCAATGACGCGACTGTATGATGCATCTTCCAGCAAGAGGTCAAGCAAGCCTGAGCCTACAAGGCCGGTCGCACCGGCTATCACAGCGATCGCCATCAGAACGTCTGCTGGATTTCCTTTTTCAGTTCAGCAAGGGCATGGCTGATGGGCTCTACGTTCTTCTCCATCGTCAGCTCAAATATTTTTCGAGACAGATCCAGACCTGTGGCTTCAGGAGCCATGGCGGCAGATGCTTCATTGATCATAATGGCTAGGTCTTCTTTTGCATTTCGTACCATATTCCAAACTTCCTCACTCATATATATTTGTTGTGAGACGTTGTGATTGTATTCATTTCGAATTTCGTCGAGCAGCAGCTTGTGCAATTCCCGGGCAGAATAGATGGGGTTGTTTAGCCGAAGGAGCAGGTTAGGTGGCGAAATACGCTCAAGAAAAAGACAGATCCGCTCATAGGCCTGGAGGCGGTTGGGCAGGATGGTCTCAATCGACCGGCTTCGAACCTCCAATCGCTTCAATTCGATCTCTTTATTAATGAAAGATCGTACCATCAAATAAACTCCATACAGGACAACAGAGGCCGGAAGGAGGATTTTTCCATATTCAATAAGAGCGTCCATAGCGATTCGTTCGGTAAAGCTGTCTAAAATTAGATAAATTTGATTACGCGAGGGTAAAGAAACTAAACGAATAAAATTAACACCTAGTCTGTGACACCACTTCACCCGGTAACCTTAAGCAAGAAAGCCGCTGAGGAAGTCCAAAAGATCATGCGAACAAAGAATATCCCCAAGGATTATGGCTTGCGTATTGGTATAAGGGGCGGAAGTGGCTGTGGCGGAGCACAACTCATCCTGGGATTTGACAAGAAAAAGGAGGGTGACGTAGCCTACCCGATGCAGGGAATCCCTGTCTACATCGATAAGAAACACATGCTGTATGTTGTTGGCAAGGAGGTAGACTTCCACGAGGGGGCGGATGTCCGCGGGTTTGTATTCGTGGATACGCCGGCCGTCCGAACAAACTGAAGATTAGCTGTTGCGCACCTGGCTAATAGTAACGGATGCCTTGCGGCACACGCCACCAATAGGTGGATTGAATTTTGAAATATTAATTTGTACAGAGAGCGCCTGCGGAAAAGTTGCCAATATCCGGCTGGCGATTGCGTGACCCACCCGCTCCAGCAGTTTAGACGGCTTTGCCATCTCCAATTTCACCAAATCATATAAAGCCTCATAATTAATGGTGCCCGCCAAGTCATCTTCAAATGCAGAAGGGTTGATCGCGGTCTCTACAGAGACATCCACTTCAAATTTATTCCCGGAAGATCTTTCCTGTGGATAGACTCCGTGATATGCATGAAACTCAAGCCCTTCAAGGATAATCCTTCCTGTCATGCCACCTCATCAAAGAATGACCGGGTTGGCTCATTGACCGGCACAGCGGGTGGCGTAATGGATGATGCGGGCACACGCAATCTTCGGTTTTCACTCTCACCAGAAAACGTCAACTTCTTCGCTTCGCGTTTTGCAAGTGTAAGGTGATCATCTACATTGAAGCGGGTTACCGCCTGCTTTGACCGCTCCGTCCGGTCCAAAACTTCATTGGCCAGTCGTTTCAAATCATCCGCCAGGTTATTGCGGTGGGATTCCAACGATTTATAATGCTGCACGAGTTCTTTGAGGCTGTCTTCCATTTCGGCAAGGATTTGCCGGGAGGTGGCATCTGCATCCTCGATCGTATTTCTGGCTCTATCTTTAGCCTCATTGAGAATTGCTTCTGCGCTCAATTGCGCTTCACGCAGATGAAGTTCAGCTGCCTTGTTGGCCTGGTCGATTACATTGGCCCCTGTGTCCTCAGCTGTCTTGAGGGTTTTGAACAAGGAGGTCTCGACTTCGCGCAATTTTGATATCTCGCGCTCACAATTTTCAAGTTTTGAGCGGAGGTCTTTTGCCTCATCCATCATACGTTCCCATTCCTGGGAGAGCGAGAGGAGAAACGCATTAACTTCATCCTTGTCGTAGCCTCTCAGGGTACGCTCGAATGTCTTTTGACGAATTTCCAGCGGTGTTACTTTCATGACGTAGCGGGTTAAAATGTAGTTTAAAAAATTACGTCCCAAATGGAGATCGACCGGTCATCACTGGCGCTCACGATCTGATTGTTAAACGAGCACCAGAGCAGTTTGTTTACCGAAGTTCCATGGCCTGCATGCCGTGCTTTGTCAATAACTTTCAGAAGCATCAAGTCATCGGTACGCCAGACCTTGACCGATTTATCCATGCTGCAAGTTACAAAATGTTTCCCATCCGGGCTAAATCCGATGTCATTGATGGCATACAAATGAGCCGCGATTTCCTCCCGCAATGCGTAATTTTCGGCCACATTCCATGCTTTCAGTCTGGCATCGCGGCCTCCACTGAGGAGCAACTGTCCGTCCGGAGAATACTTCAGGCTAAAAACTGAATTTTCATGCGCGCGAAATTCCTTCCGCAACGAGTAGTCGTCCAGGCTAAAAATCCGGATGTGATGGTCGCTGTAGCCTACGGCCATTTCCTTTGCTCTTGGGTGCAGGGCAATGGTGCGGGCGCTCTGCTGAGCAGCTTCCAACCGCTTAATCACCGTTAGGGTTTCGGCATCCACAACAGAAACACTTCCATCTCCGCTGGCGATAAGCACCCGGCCCGCGGATACCTTAATATCAAATATTGCGGTAGCCGAGAGTTTCAATGAGGCCACTTCCTTTTTTGCTTGCCAATCCAATACGTGAAGCCCCTCGAAGTTGTGGCCGACAAACAACAATCCGGTAGCGGGCACATAACACAGGGCATAGACCGAAGCGGCCATTTTCGCCACACGTTCTCCCTCCTCTTCCCCCAATTTCCACTGCACAACCATGCCATCGCCTGCACCGGAAAAAAAAACCGGGGATTGAGGAATTCCCTCCAGCGCATAGACACAGTCACGGTGGCCCGTTAATGTGGTAACCTTCTTTACCTGTACCTGGCTCATGGAAAGTATCCTTTTTTAAAAGTAACTTCACAAAAGTGAATCACATTACAAGAATTACCTAATGCCCGTTTCGAAAATAGAAATATTGGGAACAGACCGCGCTTGGGGCCTGTGGAATATTGATGAGGCTGAGCCGGACCTTTCTTATCTCTCTTTCGAAACATGCCCGGAAGACATTGTTCACCCACAGAAAAGGTTGGAGTGGCTGGCAGGGCGTGCGTTGATCCGCACGCTCGTTGATTCGATCGACCTTCCTTACGAAGGCATGCGAAAGGATGAGTTTGGCAAACCTTTCCTAAAAACGCACCCTCACTCCATTTCGCTCTCGCATTCATACCCTTTTGTGGCGGCGCAGATCGATGCGCTTCAATCGGTAGGGATTGATGTGGAGCAGGTGAGAGAAAAATTGAGGCAAGTAGGCCCGCGTGTTTTAGCGCCAGAAGAGGTCGTTGATGCCCAGGGAGATCTCGTCAAACTATGCATCTACTGGTGTGCCAAAGAGGCCTTGTATAAGATTTATGGTCAAAGAAATCTTATGTTTAGTGATCACCTTCGCATTCAACCCTTCACGCTGGCCAAAGCAGGAACCCTGGTCGGGCAAATCCTTGTTGTTCCCAAAACAATTACGGTGAGACTGGGGTACTACGTTACCAAAGACTACGTACTGGTATATACAGATACACAACCTTGATCCTATCATGAAGTCATTCCTCTTGATTACTTTTCTTTGGGCCGCTGTCGTGACGAATGGACAGTCTCCTGTCAGGAATTTCACGCTCACGGATGTTGTCCAGGGAACCCCTGTTTCTCTGGATCAGTTTTCGTCAGCTCGCGCCGTTGTCATTATCTTCACCAGCAACGTCTGCCCATATGACCTTTACTATTCTGATCGGCTGAAGGAACTGATTACTCAATATTCAAGCAAAGTTTCTTTCTTGCTTATCAACGCTCACCTGGATCCTGAGGAATCAGCGGAACAGATGAAGCTGGCATCAACGGGCTGGACATATACTCTCCCCTATCTGGCCGATAAGGATCAGCTTGCCATGGATGCCCTGAGCGCGAAGCGCAGCCCGGAAGCATTTCTACTCAAGCATAGCAAAGCAGGTTTTGTGATCATTTATAGTGGGGCTTTGGACGATAGTCCGCAAGAGGCCACAGGTGTTACTACCCGCTACCTTAAAGATGCAATTGACAATCATCTGGCCGGGAAGCCCATCGTGAATTCTACCATACGGGCTGCAGGTTGTTCGATCCGCAAAAAATAGGACAGGCGTTAAACTCCCAGGTCGCCGCCAGCAGAAATTTCCACAAGCAAGAGCTTTACTTCCTCGGCCTTTGCGTGCTCGCCCATTTTCTCAAAGGACATAATCAAGTTGCGCAGGGCCCTCCGAATAATCTCAAGGCTGTCACAAGGCTCAAAGAATGAATTCTGAGGCACCAAATGGAGCTCGTGAATATAATTCTCGATGTCTTGGCGGGTGAAGATCAGGCCCCGGTTAAATGCATTGATATAGAAAGGTGTACCCTGAGGGTCATTGTAGGTCAGGATAAATAAGTTAGGAAGGTTTACGCCATACACGGGCAATTTGAGTTTTTGCGCCACCAGCATATAGATGACACACAGCGTGATGGGATTCCCTTTCCGCGTCTCGAGCACAATGTTGATCATTGAATTTCCCGGAGAATGGAAATTTTTAGTGTTTGCTCCAAATTTCAACTTATTGAATAGAACGCCATTGACTACCTTGACCTGATCCATGGAGTGGAGGTCAGCACGATACTCAAGCCATGTTTCATAGTAGATTTGCTCAAGTTCCTGCTTAAGCTTCTCCAGCTCCAGGTCCGGATACTGGAACGTAGCAACTATCCACATTCCTTCCAGCAAGTCTTTTTGGTCGCTGGAGTACCACGTGAGGAGCCTCTCTTTCAGAAGATCATACTGGAGGGTATGGATAATTTCTTCAATTCTTGATTGCAGTGCCGGATTAAAACTGGACTCCCATTCCTTTTCCAGAAAAGGTATCGCCAGTTTACCGAGGGATAATATTTTTTCCTCCACATGTGCCACCACCTGCTTGTCTTCGTCGTCAAGCAATGAGATGAGCGCCTTGATCTCTTTTTCCTCCATCGCCTAAGTCTGTATCACGCCTACATTGAATTTCTTGACCCGCGCATGGTTGGCTGCTTCAATCCCACAAGAAATATAAGATCTGGTTTCCAGGGGATCAATCAGCTGGTCCACCCATAACCGGGCCGCCGCATAGTAGGGCGAAAGCTGTTCGTTGTACCGATCAGTAATCTCTTTCAGCAATGCGGTTTCCTCCTCCGGCGTGATCTTCTTTCCTTTGGTTTTGAGTGTGCTGACCCGAATCTGCAGCAGGGTCTTGGCTGCAGCAGCGCCGCTCATTACAGCAATCTGTGCCGTCGGCCATGCCACAATCAGCCGGGGATCGTAGGCCTTACCGCACATAGCATAGTTGCCTGCACCATAGGAATTTCCCATGATCACTGTGAACTTCGGTACCGTAGAGTTGGCAACCGCATTGACCATCTTGGCGCCATCCTTGATAATGCCTCCTTGCTCAGCCTTACTCCCAACCATAAATCCGCTGACATCCTGGAGGAATACTAGGGGAATTTTTCGCTGATTACAATTCATTATAAAGCGGGCGGCTTTGTCCGCTGAATCAGAATAGATCACGCCCCCCATCTGCATTTCACCTTTCTTTGTCTTAACCACCTTGCGCTGGTTTGCCACTATGCCAACGGCCCATCCTTCGATCCGGGCATAGCCACAAAGCAGGGTTTTTCCATAGAGTGCTTTGTACTCATCGAATTCAGAATCGTCCACCAAACGCCGGATAACCTCCAGGGTATCATACTGCTTGGTCCTATCTGCCGGAATTATGCCGTAGATTTCAGCCGGATTCTCTTTTGGTAAAGCGGATTCAATTCGGTCGAAGCCCGCTGGTGTATGTGCACCAATTTTGCTCATGATAGAGCGGATATAGTCCAGGCAGGATTGATCGTTCGGGAACTTGTTGTCCGTGACGCCTGAGACTTCGCAGTGGGTTGTAGCGCCACCCAACGCCTCATTGTCGATCTCTTCACCAATTGCAGCCTTCACGAGATACGACCCTGCCAGAAAAATGGATCCGGTTTTGTCGACAATCATCGCTTCATCTGACATAATGGGCAAGTAGGCTCCGCCCGCCACACAACTTCCCATGATCGCGGCGATTTGCACGATCCCCATGGAAGACATCTTCGCATTGTTGCGGAACTGCCGGCCAAAGTGTTCTTTGTCCGGAAAGATTTCATCCTGCATGGGGAGAAATACGCCCGCACTGTCGACCAGATAAATAATCGGCAGGTGATTTTCCATGGCGATTTCCTGAATCCGAAGATTCTTCTTTGCCGTGATGGGAAACCAAGCTCCGGCCTTAACGGTTGCGTCGTTGGCGACAATTGCACAAAGCCTGCCAGACACCTTGCCCAGGCCCGTAACCACGCCGCCGCCCGGGCATCCACCGACTTCTGTATACATTTCCTCACCAGCCAAGGTGCCCACTTCAATGAATGCAGAATCTTTGTCTGTCAGATAAGCGATACGTTCGCGGGCCGTGAGTTTACCCTTCTGATGCTGCTCCTCAATTTTCTTTTCACCGCCACCCAGGCTGACACGCTTTACCCTTTTGTCCAACTGAAAACAGAGTTGCTTAAAAAGGTCCTCGTTCCGGTTGAATTCCAGGTCCATAGGAGGGGGAAACGTAGCGTTAGTTAGATTTCTTTGAGGCCGCAGCCTTTGCCTTCTTCTCTTCTTCCAATTTCAGAAGGTCGCGCTCCACTTTCTTGTGGCTCTTTCCCAGTGGAGAAGTAAAGTGCTTGGGGTAGCGGTTAATGTGCTCAACGAGGCTGTCCATGCGCAAGAGCAATCGGTTAAGATTGACATACAGCGTATCTTCAGTCATGAGCTTGCTCATGGTATTGTCCCCCTTCTTGAGCCGGCCCAATGTTTCATTGAGGCTGGTGAGCGTTTGCTGAGTCTTGGAAATAGTTCTGTTGAGCTCTATTTGCTTCAGGGAGTCGGACAATATTGCCAAATTTTTGAGGGTGGGCTTAAGCTCGTTTAACGTGCCATTCAGGTTGGATGCAACATCCGTGAATGTTGTTGAAACGACCGTGATCTTATCATTTGCGTTTAATAGTGTAGTATTCAGGATGTCCGGTGTCTTCTGAAGTTTTTTGAAAATGGAATCCAGGCGCTGGGAATTTTTACTCAGGTTATCAATGACGATGTTGAATTTCCCGAGGGTAGTTTGAAGATTGCTCGCTACCGGTTCTGCTGTGTTTTTCAACAGGTCAAACATTCCTTTGGCGAGTTCTGAATAAATCGTGTCACCAGGCTTCTTCGGAGTTATTACTTCGCCAATTGAGAGCACAATAAATTTTCCACCTAACAACTCGCTGTCCAGGATAGCTTTGGTTGAATCACCGAGCTTAATGTTTGTCTCGATATCAATTTCAACAAGGACATTATGGTTCTTATCAGGAAGGATACGAATGTCACTCACTCGCCCAACCGAATAGCCGCTTACCTGAACTGGATTGGATATCGCCAGATTATCCACATTCTCATAAATGACATAATACTTGGTGGTGGTCGAAAAAAAGTCAATTCCTTTCAGGAAATAGAATCCATAATAGAGCGCTGCCATTGCGATAATGGCAAATAGACCGACTTTGAATTCTCTATTTCTCACCTGTATTAATTTATTGCCTCCACTTGAGCCTTATATTCTTTGAATGCACGGTAAATGCCTGATGCAATCAGATCCTGACCATTCGATTCACTCAGAAATTTCTCTTCCTTCCGGTTTGTCAAGAACCCAACTTCAATCAATACGGCAGGCATCGCCGTTCTCCATAACACCATAAATCCTGCCTGCTTCACCCCATGGCTCTTTCGGCCGAGTCTTCCTTTGAATTGAGATTCAACCTTACCCGCAAATTTGAGACTGCTCTCCTGAAACGCGCTCTGCGCAACAGAGAACAAGATATAGGATTCCGGGCTATTGGGATCAAATCCCTCATACCTTTGTTCATAATTGTCGTCGAGCAAAATAACCGCATTCTCACGCTTTGCCACATCCAGGTTCCCTTCTGACTTATGTAGCCCCATAACATATGTCTCTGTCCCGTAAATTTCCTCTTTTGGCACCGCGTTGGCATGAATGCAAATAAACAGGTCCGCTTTGTACTTGTTTGCGATTGCAGCGCGTTCGTCTAAACCGAGATACAAATCCGTTTTCCGGGTATAAATAACCTTGACGCCAGGAATATTCTTTTCAATATAGCCCCCCACGCGCAGGGCAATTTTAAGGGCCACATCTTTTTCCTTGATTGTCTGCCCATGTGTACCCGGATCCTTGCCTCCATGACCCGCATCAATGACCACGGTATCCACCGTATTTACGGTATGCTTCGTGGCCGCTGATGAGTTTAGCAAGGTTATTGCTAACAAAAAGACCTTAGTTCGGAAGTTCAAGGGATAGTGATACGAGCTAATTTGACATAAATTCGGACAAAATCGTGAATTTTTCGCTAAAAGTTAAATTTTGAACAGTTCTGTGCCCTGCATATTGACACGATTTTTCCTCATAGGCCTCACTCTTTTGGGCAGTTTTGGCGTGCAAGCGCAGGCCAGCCCACCCGGTCAACGAACCACAAATCAAGGTATAAACTCGTCGATTGGGCAAAAACTTTCGGATAAGGCAACATCGCCTTCCGACACGACCCGGGCCGACTCGCTGGCCCGGAATCGAAAAAGCGATATTCAGACCACCATTATCTATTCTGCCCGAGATTCCATCAATTCACGCGTAGACCGGAAGATTGTACATCTCTACGGGGATGCTAAAATCAAGTATGGTGAAATTGAGCTCATGGCAGAAGAGATCGTCATCGACTATGAGAAGTCAACCATCTCCGCCCGGGGAAAATTGGATTCAGCCGGACGCCGCATCGGCTATCCGATTTTCATCAACGGAGCTGAAAAATACGAGACGCGAAGCATTGAATACAATTTCAAGAACCGCAAGGCCCGGATCTCTGAAGTAGTGACCAAACAAGACGAAGGGTTCCTTCATGGCAATGCCGTGATGAAGAATGACAAGGATGAATTGCTCAGCATTCATAATGCTTATACCACCTGTAACCTGGCCCATCCACATTACCAAATAATCGCCACCAAAGCCAAAGCCATTCCGGGTGACAAGATGGTAGTGGGCCCGTTTTACATGACCATGAACGACGTGCCGATGCCGCTGGGATTCTTTTTCGGAATATTCCCATCACCCCGCAAGAGCGCTTCGGGAGTTATTGTTCCGAGCTACGGTGAAGAGCAGAACAGAGGGTTCTTTCTCAAGAACGGCGGATATTTCTTTGACATCAACGACTATGTAAAACTTCAGGTTACCGGCGACATTTACTCCAAGGGCTCTTCAGCCTTCTACATAAATTCCAATTACACGAAACGGTACAAGTTCGGCGGGAACTTCAATTTCAGCTACTCCAACAACAAAACGAGTAATGACATTGAAGACAACAGCACCGTGCAAGACTTCCGGATCATGTGGAGTCACACCCCGCAATCAAAGGGCACTGGCCGTTTTTCAGCATCGGTAAACGCCGCAAGCGCTACCTACAATACCAATAACCTCCTGGCCTATAACACAAATCAATCTGCCCCCCGACTTGACAACACCACGCGAAAGCTAAGTTCGAACGTTTCGTATTCTAAGACTTTTGGAAAAATGTTCAGCCTTGGCGCTAATGCCCGTTTCAATCAGGACCTCTTCACAAAACAGGTAGACATGGCGTTGCCCGATCTTACGTTTAACATCAACAACGCCTACCCTTTCAAGAAAGCACAGAGCATGTTCCTTCAAAATCTGGCGCTTCGCCTAACTACCTCCGCCACGAACCAGATTACAAACAATTTGGGGAAGACTACGGATTCGGAAGGCAATCCGAGTGCGGAAGACAACATTGTCCCATTCAATTCTCAAACGATCCCTTTTCTTCTTGAAAAAGCCAGGAAAGGAGTTAGACATACCGTTCCTGTAGGGACGTCATTCAAAATTCTTAATTTCTTTACGTTGAGTCCCAGTGTTTCCTTTGACGAGTTGTGGTATTTCGACAAACTCTCGTGGGGTGTCTCTACGGACGGTAAAAAAGCTGTTGTGGTCGATACCGTGAAGGGATTCAACCGGGTATTCAATTACTCAGGCACGATTGGCATGACCACCCGGATCTACGGAACCTACTTCTTTAAAGGAGAAACTGGCGTCCAGGCCATACGCCATGTGATTAACCCATCTATTGGCATGTCATTTCAACCAAATTTCGGTGATCCGAGTTATGGGTATTACCAGAAGCTTACATTGTCCGGTAACCCAAATCCTGTTTACAAATCCGTGCATGAAGGGTATGTATATGGATCTTCACGGTTTGGAGAAAGCGCCACGATGAGCTTTGGCGTAAACAACACGGTAGAGATGAAAGTGAAGAGTAAGAAAGATACGGTGGCACGGAAGATTAACCTTTTCAATACGCTGTCGATCAGCAGCGGATATAATTTTAAGGCGGACTCATTCAAACTGTCTTCATTCAGCATGGCCGCCAATACCAATGTGCTCAATGACAAGCTCAACATCAACATGTCGGCAACGCTGGATCCATACAAATACGTAACCCTGGTCTCCAAAGATCCTGGCATAAGTCAAATTGGGCGCGAAATCAGAACCCGGTATGTTGCCTGGGCGCCCTATACTCCACCCGCGGGGTATAACGTAATCGAAGATGGGTTCGGCATTGGAAGAATTACAAGTGTGAACCTGGCGATGAGTACAAACCTAAGCCCCAAAGGGCAATCAAAAGACAATGATATGCGTGAAAAGGTTGGCAAGGCAACCGATATAACGGATGCCGACAAGAAGTACATCCTGGCAAATCCGGATGCTTACATTGACTTTGATATACCCTGGAACTTGCGCATTAACTACAACATCGATTATAACCACGGGGTGAACAGCACACCGAGGGTCACACAGGCCATGCGGTTTGACGGTGATTTCTCACTCTCTAAACAATGGAAAGTCCAATTTAACTCTGGATTTGACTTTGAAAAACAAGAAATAACACAAACCTACATCACGATCGCGAGGGACCTCCACTGCTGGCAAGTCAACCTGAGCTGGGTTCCGTTTGGAAAATACCAGTCCTACTCCTTTTACATAGGGATCAAGTCTTCACTGCTTAAGGATTTGAAGTTAAACAGGACAAAATCCTTCTTCGACAACTAAACGCTATTTCAGCCACCCTTCAATTTCCGGAAGCGTAACCGGGGCGACCTGGTCCAACTTCAATTTCTTCCGCATTCCACCGATGTCATTCAGCAGTTTGCTGGCCTTTGTTTCCCGAAGTTGAGCAACTGTATTGATTCCCATCTTCTGCAAGATTGGCAAGAGCTCCGCACGCACACCCAGCTCGATAAACGACTGTTCATCCGATGCAGGGGCATGCTTTTCAGGTTTCATCTGTGGAAAAAATATTACGTCCTGAATGGAGGCAGAGTTTGTCATAATCATTGAAAGGCGATCAATTCCGATGCCTAGCCCGGCGGTGGGAGGCATTCCATATTCAAGTGCACGAAGAAAATCCTCGTCCAGGGTCATCGCCTCTTCATCACCACGTTTCCCTAATTCAAGTTGCTCTTCAAAACGCTTTCTCTGGTCGATGGGGTCATTCAACTCGGAGAAGGCATTACAAATCTCCTTACCATTACAGATCGCTTCGAAGCGCTCCACCAGCCCTTCCTTGGTCCGGTGCTTCTTGGCCAGCGGCGACATCTCAACCGGGTAGTCGGTGATGAAGGTAGGCTGGATCAGGTGCGGTTCGCATTTCTCGCCAAAAATCTGATCAATGAGCCTTCCTTTTCCCATTGTGTCATCCATGGGTACGTGTAGTTTTTTGCACGTATCGCGCAGGGCTTGCTCATCCATGCTGGAAATATCAATCTGGGTAAAATGTTCAATCGCCTCAAACATGGTAAAACGTTTCCATGGCCTTTTGAAGTCAATCACCTTGTCACCCACGGTAACAGCCGTAGTCCCATGCAAATCCAGCGCAGCCTTTTCAATCATCTCCTCCACGAGGTTCATCATCCATTGATAATCCTTGTAGGCCACGTACAATTCTACCTGTGTGAATTCCGGGTTATGAAACCGGGACATCCCTTCATTGCGAAAATCTTTTGAGAATTCATAGACACCAGTGAAGCCGCCAACGATCAACCGCTTGAGATACAGTTCATTTGCAATCCGCAAATACAGCGTCATATCCAATGTGTTGTGGTGCGTCCTGAACGGCCGGGCGGCGGCACCTCCATACAGCGGCTGCAGTACGGGGGTCTCCACTTCCAGGTAATCTTTCCCATTCAAATACTCCCGCATGGAGTTTACAAGCTTGGTCCGCTTCACAAAAACATCCCGCACAGCAGGATTAACAATGAGGTCAACATAACGCATACGGTAGCGTTGCTCCGGGTCGGAGAACGCGTCATGCCGATGTACAACACCTGCCTCATCCGTCGTTTCTTTCACCACTGGCAGAGGGCGTAGTGACTTGGACAAAATGGTAAGGGAAGTAGCGTGAATAGAAATTTCACCCGTCTGGGTTGTGAAGACGAATCCACGAATACCCAGGATATCACCGATATCAACCAGTTTCTTAAACACAATGTTGTACAGATCCTTGTTTTCACCTGGGCTGAGGTCATCCCTTCGGAAGTATACCTGAATCCTTCCTGTCTCATCTTGAAGTTCGGCAAATGATGCATTCCCCATAATCCGGCGACTCATCATCCGGCCTGCAATGGAGATCTCTTTGAAGGCTTCCGGCTGACTGGCGAATTTCTCATGGATGCTCCTGGCGCTGGTGGTGATTTCAAAAAGATCGGCTGGATAAGGATTTATCCCCCGCTTCTGTATCTCCTCCAGGCTCTGACGGCGTATGATTTCCTGCTCACTAAGGTGCATGACTATGTGGTTAAAACGATTGGGCTGTAAAAATAGCGGAAATTGACAAGGAATGAATGATCAGGCGCTGCGCCTCCTCCGGGCGAGCTCTTTTCGGATCATGGCCAGTTCGCGACTGCTTTGGCCGGCGACCGATGTATTCTCGGTTGCGCGGCGCAATAGATAGGGCATCACGGAATCCACGGGGCCGTACGGAACGTATTTGGCAACGTTGAATCCATCACTCGCCAGGTTGAACGAAATAGCATCGCTCATGCCCAGTAATTGTGCAAACCAAACCCGCGGGTCATTGGCAGTCATCCCATGCTTTTGCATCAATACAGTAAGATATTGATTGCTGTATTCGTTGTGCGATCCGCACATCATCGAAACACGTTGCTTGTTGTCAATACAAAAAGCCAACGCCTTATTAAATGAATTATCTGTTTCCTCTTTTGTGCCCAGAATTGGACTTGGGTATCCTCGCTCTGCAGCACGCTCCCGTTCCTTCTCCATGTAGGCCCCACGAACAAGCTTCACACCGAGGAAGTGGTTATGCATGGCCGCCCGATGAAACGCATCTTTCAAATTGGCTAGACTGTCTGCCCGATACATCTGATACGTGGTAAACACGATGGCCTTTGACTGATTGTAGCGCGCCATCATTTCAAAAGCGATCTGATCGATTGGATTTTGCAGCCACGATTCCTCGGCATCGATCATCACCGGTATAGCGGTTTCAGATGCACGCTTGCATATCCGGTCTACCCGGTCACGCACCTTTTGATAAGCATCTTCCTCCTGGGCCGAAAGTGTCTGTCCAGCCTGAATTTTCTCAAACAATTCACCATTACCCATCCCTGACATCTTGAAAACACAGAACGGGATATGAGTCGAGCTCTTGGCTTTTTCAAACGTCTTCAGGATTTCTTCCGCCGTGTGATCAAAGCCTGCTTCCGACTTCTCTCCTTCCACGGAATAGTCCAGAATTGTTTTCACATTGTACTCTCCCAGGTGTTGGATCGTATGCTCAGCCTTATCAATTGTTTCGCCACCGCAAAAGTGGTCGAACACAGTTGCCCGCACCAAGCCCTTTATTGGCAAACCCCACGACATTCCGAGTCTCACGGCTCCTGTGGCCAGCTGAGATATAAATGGGTGATTGACGATCGTGAAAATGAAATTCGCCTTCTTCAACTCGCGGTTTGACTTGTACCGGAATGCAACCTCTGTGTTGTCGAACTTTACCGAAGGGCTAATCTCCATGGGGATACATTTTGACGGCCCAAATATAGGGGTGGATTCGATTAAACGGATAACAATTCGTGGGTATCGAACCCTTTTGGACACCACGCTCAACGACTTAATTGGGCTAAAGCCCCCTCCCCAATTTTCACGTTTGCCACGGCCTTAAGGCTGTGGCAAATGAATAGCAAATCCAGATGGACTTTAGTCCGGACTTCATTTACTGAGAATCATATTGTGGATAATATTCAGTTATTTTGGTTACTGAATTCCATGGCTGTAACAAGAATCCAAGCACATCCTACCCTTCCCAGGAGCCTCTTCCAAAAGCACACCCGCGTTGCCGTACTTGTGGATGAGAACACCCGGCGGCACTGCTATGAAAAAATCAAGAATCAGCTTCCTGCCCATTCCCTGATAGAGATCCCAGCTGGCGAAAAACACAAAAATCTGGGCACCTGCCAACAGGTGTGGCAAGCACTTACAAATGCCGGACTTGATCGACATTCTCTGCTGGTTGTGGTGGGGGGTGGCGTTGCAGGAGATCTTGGGGGCTTTTGCGCCTCGACCTACAAACGAGGTATAGACTTTATCATTATCCCGACAACCCTGCTTGCCATGGCGGATGCCAGCATTGGAGGAAAGACAGGTGTTGATTTTGCCGGGTTGAAGAATCACGTCGGTACGTTTACCCTTCCCCTGGCCACCTGGATCGCCACAGATTTCCTGGAGACATTGCCCGTCCCTGAGTTGCGGTCAGGGTTTGCCGAAATCATCAAACACGCCCTGATCTCCGACCGGGCTGTGTGGGACAAGATCCGCCGAAAGATGTTGGATGAGCAAGACTGGCCGAAGCTGGTCCGACACGCTGTCAAATTCAAGTCGGCAGTAGTTCGTAAAGACCCGCATGAAAAGGGCTTGAGGAAAACACTCAATTATGGCCATAGTCTGGGGCATGCTCTGGAGAGCTATTTCCTTGACTCGAGGTCGCCCCTGCTGCATGGTGAGGCCATTGCTGTTGGAATGGTTTTGGAGGCGCATATCGCCGTTGGAAAGAAGCTATTGGCCAAGGCAGACCTGGATGGTATCGCGAGCTATATCCATCAGGTTTTCGGGAAAATTGAGCTTCCAGTGGCTGAAAAACTCCTACCGGCCATTCGGCAGGACAAGAAAAATAAAGGCAAGGAGATGCTAATGGCGCTCCCAAAATCGATTGGGAAGGCCGTTTATGATATACCGGTTAGCGAACGGGAAATCCGGAGCGCACTGGGGTTCTATCAGACCTTTCAGACATAGTGCACATCGGAATCATCCGGGGAGGTGGTGCCTTTTTGGAAGGTCTTCTTGATGTCGGTGGCCTTACGAACGAGGAAGTCTTTCGTCTTCTGTTTCCTCGATCCGGTAAGTAGCCAAGCCGCCAGCAATGCCCCTCCGGCAATCCCCAGGCCAATAGCAACTTTACGTGTTGAACTCATACTGCTAATAACTATACTTGAAATTAATTTGTTTCGCTGAGCCAATAAATATTTCTATCAAATAAAGTTTTTCGAACCATCGTGAACGACCGGATACACCTCAGCATGAACACAACCGTTTCCGGAACGGTACGTCACCTCCCATCATCAAAGAGCCTGAGCAACCGGGCCCTGCTCATCAATGCCCTGATGGCTGGCAAGGGTAACCTTGAGAATCTGTCCGAAGCCAGAGACACACGTCTCATGGAGGACCTCCTGCATACCCCCGGCGAGGTGATTGATGTTAAGGATGCCGGCACAGTGATGCGGTTCCTTACGGCCTATTTCGCCATGACGGGTCAGCAGAAAGTAATTACCGGTACGCAAAGGATGCAGGAACGGCCTATCTCTGACCTGGTGGATGCCTTGCGAACGATCGGGGCCCAGGTAAGCTATCTGGGCAAGGAAGGTTTTCCGCCACTCGCCATTGAAGGCTTTGCCGGCCAGCAGGCTACGCGGATTTCGATCCGGGGGGACATCAGCAGTCAGTTCATTTCGGCATTGATGATGGTAGCCCCTGGACTCCCGGATGGGCTAAATATTCAGTTGGAGGGCAAGGTGACTAGCCGCCCTTACCTTGCCATGACAGCAGCGCTAATGCAAGTTTTTGGAGTTCGTGCCGAGGTTGGAGAAACACTGGTTAAGGTACCCGCTGGAACCTACAAGGCAACGACCTACCGGGTTGAGCCGGATTGGTCGGCGGCCAGCTATTGGTTTGCCTTTGCTGCGCTTGCCGAAAAGGCCGACCTCCTCTTGCCCGGGGTTGGGTCCTCCTCGTTGCAGGGTGATCGGGTTATTGTGGACATCATGAAGAAGTTGGGGGTCTCCTCTGTTTTTACGCCCGAGGGTTTAAGGCTGACGGGTCGCGGGCAATGTGTATCTCATCTCGAAGTCAACTTCAGTGATTGCCCGGATCTGGCCCAGACGGTGCTACCGGTCTGCGCAGCCCTGGGGGTGACCGGAGAATTCACCGGGATGGAAAGTCTGAGGATTAAGGAGACTGACCGGATAGCCGCTTTGCAGACTGAGTTGGCGAAGATTGGAGCGTCATTGAAAGAAGATGGGGGGACATGGAAGTTAACACCGGGGAAACCCGAAGATATTCCGGCCAAATTATCGATCAATACCTATCATGATCACCGGATGGCAATGGGGTTTGCACCGTGGGCAACAATTACCAATCTGGAAATTGAAAATCCGCTTGTGGTACAGAAATCATATCCGGGATTTTGGGAGGACGTGCAAGAACTTGGATTCAAGTAGCAAATCAAAGGCTAGGCGCAGCCGTCTCATCTTCCTGCATCATATCGGAGATTGCCTCTATGAAAGTAGTGAAAAGCAGAGACATCGACCGGGACTTTAACCGCAAAGACGCGAAGCCGCAAAGGAATCGCAAAGAAAGATCTGTTTGGTATTCCCTAGCGGCTTCGCGGTTCAATTAAATCCTACGCTACTTGATATATCGGAAGTCATGCCCGGGCTTCACCTGCAGCAACACCTCATAGATCAGTTGTATCACTTGCTCGACATCTTCCTTGTGAACCATTTCCACAGTGGTATGCATGTATTTCAACGGCAACGAAATCAATGCTGATGCTACACCTTCTGCGGAATACGCAAACGAATCCGTGTCTGTGCCGGTCGACCGGGAGACGGCCTGTCGCTGAAATTTCATTTTCTTCTTCTCTGCGGTTTGGATGATCATCTTCAGCACGTTGTTCTGCACGGCTGGGCCATAGCAAACAACGGGGCCGGCTCCACAACGCAGGTTGCCACTCTCTTTCTTGTTGTACATCGGCGACTGCGTATCGTGCGTCACATCGGTGCAGATGGCCAGGTCAGGTTTGATTCTACGAGAGATCATTTCCGCTCCCCGCAGGCCAATTTCTTCCTGGACGGCATTGACGATGTATAAACCAAAGTTGAGTTTCTTCTTGTTCTCTTTCAGTCTCCTTGCTACTTCTGCAATCATGAATCCGCCCATCCGGTTATCGAGTGCACGCCCGACAAAATAATTCTTGCCGAGCTCTATGAATTCATCTTCAAACGTGGCCACACATCCTACATGGACTCCGCGTGCCTCCACTTCTTTCTTTGATTCGGCTCCGATGTCAATAAAGATATTCTTCAGGCTGGGAGCCTCTTCCTTCCCCGCGTCGCGTACGTGAATGGCGGGCCATCCGAAAATGCCTTTTACAATTCCCTTGTCGGTATAAATGTTGACACGCATGGAGGGAGCAATCTGGTGATCCGATCCACCATTTCGGCGAACGTAGATATAGCCCTCTTCTGTGATGTAGTTTACAAACCAGGAGATTTCGTCTGCGTGTGCTTCAATCACTACTTTGTAAGCAGCCTTGGGGTTGATGACTCCCACGGCCGTGCCATATACATCCACCATCGTATCATCGATGTACGGCTTGAGGTAATCCAGCCAAATCTGCTGGCCGGTGTGTTCAAAGCCGGTGGGTGAAGAGTTATTCAGGTAGCGGTACAAAAAGGTTTTACTTTTCTTATCCATACAATCAGTTTAATAGATTCAACAATTTTAAGGTGAGGCGTATGCTATAGTGGAATGTTTCCGTGTTTCTTCTTTGGAAGCGTGGCCACTTTATTTTCCAGCATCTGGAATGCCCGGATGAGTTTCTCGCGCGTCTGGTCAGGATAGATGACCTCATCAATATATCCGCGGTGGGCCGCACGATAAGGGTTGGCGAACTTCCGTGTGTACTCGTCCACTTTTTCGTTGAGTTTGGCTTCCGGGTCAGTCGCTTCCGAAATCTCTTTCTTGAAGATAATCTCCGCAGCTCCTTTGGCGCCCATCACGGCAATCTCCGCCGTAGGCCAGGCGTAGTTCAAATCAGCCCCAATGTGCTTGGAGTTCATCACGTCATACGCACCGCCATAGGCCTTGCGGGTAATCACCGTCACACGAGGCACGGTTGCTTCTGAAAATGCATAGAGCAGTTTGGCTCCGTTGACAATGATACCGTTCCATTCCTGATCTGTCCCCGGCAGGAATCCCGGTACATCTTCAAGGACTAGCAGCGGGATATTGAAGCAATCGCAGAAGCGTACAAACCGGGCTGCCTTAATACTTGAATCAATGTCCAGTACGCCGGCCAGTGAGGCGGGTTGATTTCCGACAATGCCAATACTTCTTCCAGCCAGTCGAGCGAATCCCACAACAATATTTTCCGCAAAGTTCTTGTGCGCTTCGAAGAACGACCCATCATCCACAACGCCACTTATCACATCACGCATGTCATAGGGTTGGTTTGGGTTGGCAGGGATTATGGAATTAAGTACCTCACGTTTTTCATTTCCGGCCTGATAGGGAAGCCTTGGCGCTTCCTCTTCGCAATTCTGCGGGATGTAGCTAAACAATTTCTTTATTTGTAAGATACACTCGGCCTCATTGGCGCAGGCAAAGTGCGTGACGCCGCTCTTGGTGCTATGCGTGGAGGCGCCGCCGAGTTCTTCCGCGGTCACATTCTCGTGGGTTACCGTTTTAACAACGTTCGGGCCGGTAACAAACATGAAGGAAGTATTCTCCACCATGAAGATGAAGTCAGTCATCGCCGGTGAATAGACTGCCCCACCCGCGCAGGGCCCCATGATGGCAGAAATCTGTGGCACGACACCAGAAGCAAGAACGTTCCGATAGAAAATATCCGCATAACCACCCAGTGAAACCACCCCTTCCTGAATGCGCGCGCCACCTGAATCATTTAATCCAATCACCGGTGCCCCATTCTTCATAGCGAGCTCCATGATCTTCACAATTTTTTCCGCATGGGTTTCCGACAAGGACCCGCCAAAGACGGTAAAGTCCTGTGAGAAGACGTACACGAGCCTTCCGTGGATGGTTCCATAGCCTGTCACCACACCGTCGCCCAGGTAATGCTCTTTGTCCAGTCCAAAATCCTTGCTTCGGTGCATGACAAATTTTCCCAACTCTTGAAAGGAACCGTCATCCACCAGCAGCTGAATGCGCTCCCGCGCGGTGAGTTTTCCTTTGGCATGTTGCTGTGCAATGCGTTTCTCTCCACCGCCGGTCAAGGCCTCTTGGTTCTTGCGTGCCAGCTCACCGAATTTTTCCTGATTGCCGTCTTTATTCTGACTCATACGTCCCGTGTTGATCATCAAATATAGGGATAGTTTAGACCGATATGCTAACTTGCCTTACCCGGAAATTCGCGGGTTTGTAAGCTGATTTTATTGCATGAAAGAAAGAATCGGGGTCATCGATCTGGGCACAAATACGTTCCACCTTCTGGTGGCGGAAGTGCATGACGGAAGAATGTCCATCATTCACCGCGAGCGACAAGCGGTGAAGATTGGAATGGGTGGAATCAATCAGGGAGTGATTAAGGAAGATGCCATCAGAAGGGCTATCAAGTGCCTCCAGGGGTTCAGGGCAACCTTGGATCTGGAACGTGTTGAAAAGGTTCAGGCCTTGGGAACCAGCGCGCTACGAAGCGCTACCAACGGAGGCGCTGTTATCGACGCCATAAAAGAAGAAACCGGCATCCATGTAAAGATCATTACCGGCGAGGCAGAGGCCGAGTACATATACTTTGGCGTTAGGGCGGCGATGGATCTAGGCACTTCAGCCTCTCTTGTAGTAGACATCGGCGGCGGCAGCGTGGAGTTTATTATCGCCGATCGCGAACGCATCTTCTGGAAAGCCAGTTATAATATTGGAGCGCAACGTATGCTCGAGCGCTATCACGGCCACGATCCCATTCTGCCATCGGAACGCGATGACCTTCAGGCGCACTATCATGAAGTTCTCATGTCCCTGCAGAAAGCGATGTCGGAGTTCAGGCCAAGTGTGCTGGTGGGGTCTTCTGGTACATTTGATACGTTGAGCGAAATTTATTGCCTAAGAAATCAACTCCCATTTCGGTTTGAGCAACCAGAGACTCCACTGACCGTAGAAGCTTTTCGAGAGATTCACGCTGAATTAATTTCGAAGGACCGCTCTGATCGCATGAAGATACCCGGTATGATTGAGATGCGGGTCGATATGATTGTTGTGGCCAGTTGCCTGATTCAGTATCTCATCGACCACTACGATTTTCAAAAAATCCGCGTATCTTCCTTTTCATTAAAAGAAGGTGTATTGGCTAAAATCATGAATACCCCATCCGAATGAACCTGAAGATATTTCTGCTAATCCTGCTTCCTACACTGAGTTATGGTCAGCTATCATTCTTCAACATGCCCAACCCCGACATGTTACCTGCTGTCGGCGATGCCTATGCAGAATTGGACCGCTACCAATCGCTTAAAGGCCAGGATGCCGTCAATGCAAGCGTCGCGCGCCTGTCGGTACAGGCTACACCATTTCTTGAGGTGGGCGCAAACTTCTGGTTCAATCCCGATCATCCGCAGGATCCAAACAGGGTAGTCATCGCCACCAAATGGAAAATCGACTTGTATAAAAAAGGTCACATAACGATGACCCTGTCACCTGGTTCCTGGAGCAGCATCTATTTTACAAAAGAGACGCCCATGAAGAATCTGATTTACACATTCGTGGGCTTCAATCACGAGGAGGGTCCCAAGGCCTATACACGACTCATGCTGGGCGGCTATACCAAGTACTTCGGTGACAATCCGGTTCAGTATGGCATGATCGCCGGCATTGAACATCGTTTCAGCGACAAGATTGAACTTGTTGCCGACTACTTCCAGGGAACGGGTGAAGGGTTTGGGCTTGCCACGGGCATCGTTTACTACGCTGCCGATAATGGCCACAATCTTCCGGTTTATTTGGCCTATCAATTTGACAATGAAGGCAGCCAGAACGATGTTCTCCTCGTGCAAGTTGGCTGGTTCTTCCGCATGTTTGGAAAAAAGAAAACAACCAGCGGATCCCTTGATCGCAATGGCAACCGTTGGTAGGCCGCAATCAGAACCAGGCCGTCAGGCTGCTGATAAGAAGTACGCTGTTATTGACAGAATTCCCATCCTTGTTTACATACACATTCTCTTGCGAGGTGAATTGTCTTGCTTCAATTCTAAAGACCGCCAGCTTGTGGAGTTTGAAATTGGCACACACCCCGTAACTGGCCGTCCGGAACCCGGTCGCGCCCGTAATGGGGACAGCAATAATTCCCTTCACATCATGAAAATACTCCAGACGCGCTGAAAGTGAAAACTGTTCGGTAAACGCGTACTTACCAATCAGGTTGGCTTGCCACCAGCTGGCGGAAGATGCCCCTTCCATTTCCTGGACACCCATATAAAAGCATGATGTTGCAGACCATTTCTTTCCAGGGTTGTAGATCCAATACAAATCGGTAAAATACCTCATGCGAAAAGCTGGATTGGTCGAAGACCTTTCATCTCCGAGGTAGGTGTTCCAGTTGAAGAGCATGTTGTTGTTCGGACGATATTCCAACTGCGTTCCAAATGATTTCCCATCATTGTTGTCCTGGATTACCTGCCAGCCGTTGATCAGGTACAGATAGGCGTTCAACTTTGCGCTTAAGGGTATAGTCGCTTTGACTCCTGAAACATAATATGGCACATACTCCGGAGCGAACGACCGTGTGTACATCAGGTGATCTTTTGAAATCGCACTTTCATTCGTATAGGGAGACCCCAGGACCCCGGCATCGATCCATATCTTCTTCTTTGGAAAAACAAGAATGCCGACGTTGGCCTCGAGCATATTCCTAATGGAGCCAGGTTCATTGGCATAATTCGCATCCATATAAGTCCCAAAAGCCGGAACAAACCTCACACGCATATACGTGCCGCGATATCGGACATCCACATAGGCCAAATTGACCGTAAATTCATTGTGACTGGAGGATGATACAAAATATGGACTCTTCCCACTTGTCGGCTGACTGAAATTGTAGCCGTAATAGGTATCCACATACCCACCCAGTCCGACGTGTCCGATGATTGTCGTCTCGACAGTATCCATGGTTGTCGTGTTGATTACCTGTGCAACTCCGGTGAGCGGCACAACCATGAACAGGAGATACGAAATTACTTTGGGGACCATACATAAAAGTAGAAAGTCCGGGGTATAAAAAAAACCCGGTGATGGCCCGGGTTTGTTTGGATCTTACAATCCGCTGACTTGTTTATCTTTTGGATACTTGACTTCGAACTTGAACACGGCCTTCTTCGTCTCTGAAGGTTGAATGGTCCAGGTCCATGAAAGCTTCCCGGTCTCCTTGCTCCATACAGACCCTCCTGAATCAATAACCGTGACTTCAATAAGGCTGTTCTTGGAAACTGGCACCTGGTCTTCCACAACAATCACAATGGGCTCCTGCCGGGAATTCCGTACAGAAATTTCATAGGCAAACGCATCGCGGCGATTGGCGCCGATGGTCTTTCTGGACGAGAAGTCTTTTACTTTCTCACGCTTCACAACGATTCGTTTGTCGCGACCCAGTGAAAGGGATAGCGTGTCCTTGATCGAGCGGGGATCGATGTAGGTCTTGCCCACAAACGTACCTTCAAAAAACACATTAGCATCTCCGGGAAGAAGATTGAATTCCTCCCATCCGGAAGCGCGCGCCATCAGGAAGGCATCACCATCCAGTTTCGGTGCAACCGCATACTGGTACAGAGCCTGCATCTCATGATTCTGAATTTCCACGAGGGTTGGTTTGTTGGAAGAAGCCACGGTGTAGGGCATACTGATTGAAAATTCGGTGTTCACGGCAGTTTCCAGTATGTTGACCATTTCAGCCGTCGTCGTGGCAACATCCAATTCCGCTGCGACGATAGCCTCTTCACGGTCGGCCGCCATCGGTGCCGACTTCATCGCGCGCTTGTTATAATATTCACGGTACTGCGCAATCTGGATGAAATCCAAAACCTGTGCGGTCAATTCAGGCTTCAGCCCGCCCAGGTTTGGATTCGCTGTTGATAAGGTGAGCTTCACTTCCTTCCACTCTTCGCCTGTACTCTGGAAAACATTGGCTTTATAGCTTAGTTGCACCGGGCTCTTCGTATTGGCCACACGAAGATCGTAGACTGGCTGCCATCCAGCACGGGATACCACGTAGCTCACTTCGAGCTCGACCGGCGTTGCGCGATCCGCTGACACACTGACAACAATCTCACTGGAGTTACGCGCATAGAGCTCGCTCTGCGCATTGATTTGTGATTGTACGCGGACAATCTTCTCATTAACTCTTCTTATCGAAGCATCTTGTTTCATCCGGGTGATCACGATGTCCCCCAGGCGGCTCCGGAAGAAATCCGCCATGGCTTTCAATTCGGCTACGGTGAGGTTGGCATTTCCACCGCCGATCCGTTGATTGGCGGTGAGCATAGCCTCCTCCTTATTCAGGATTTCTTTTTGGCTCTGCTCCACAACAAGTGCACGCTGGTAATACTCCAGTGAGTCTTTCAGTATCCGAAGTGACTTGGGCATGTTTATGTCTTGAAGGAAATTCTGGCGATGTGTTGTCCCCAGAATAATAAAACTTCCCTTGCCCGCTACCTGGATACTGTTCGGATCAAGTTGAGCCGCAAGCCCTGTTATGATCAGATCTACCTTCCCCGCGTCAATTCGGGTTTTGATTTCTCGTGTGACCTGCGCCCGCGCCAGGAACACGGTAATGTCTTTTATTCTTGCCTCAACGGTTTTGTCGATCTGACCAAAGGCGGAAATAGACCCCAGCAGGATAATTCCGGCCAGAATAAATGGGAATGGGCGTTTTGCGTTCATAGTCTCAAATTTACAGTAAGGATGACTCAGGGGTTCAAATTCCATACCAAAAGCGATAATTCTTTTGGCCACCCAAACAACGGCCCCAAAGACAATTGACTTGCCGCAAGCGGGGAATCCCTGGTTTATGCGATACCTCGGTATTCGTTTCACTATTTTTGCCTGATGAATGACGCTACGTTTCCCCATGCCACGCTCTGGCAGTTTACCCATGACATTTTTCGCAAAATGGGGTGCCCTCCGGAGGATGCCCGTTTGGCTGCAGATGTACTATTGAATGCCGACTTGCGGGGTATCGATTCACACGGTCTTGCAAGGCTAACCGGATATGTCAGGCTCTGGGAAGCAAAGCGCATAAACAGTAAACCAACTATTCGATTGACCCACGAAACACCAAGCACGGGTGTCGTAGACGGCGACCAGGGTCTTGGCCTGGTAGTAGGCCCGCATGCCATGAAGATTGCGATTGACAAAGCGAAGACCTGCGGCACCGGCTGGGTGGCAGTGCGAAACTCCAACCACTTCGGCATAGCTGGATTTCACGCGATGATGGCCCTTGAGCATAATATGATTGGCATCGCGATGACAAACGCAAGCCCGCTTGTCGCTCCCCCGTTCTCTGTAGAACGATTACTTGGAACCAATCCCATCTGCGTGGCCATACCTGCGGGAGATCAGCCACCCTTCGTTGCTGACTTTGCGACGACCACTGCGGCAAACGGAAAGTTGGAACTTCTGCAAAGGAAAAATAAAGAAGCCCCTCTCGGTTGGATCCAAAAGAGGAACGGAGATCCTTCCACCAATCCACATGAACTGAAAGAAGGCGGTGCCTTGATTCCCCTGGGGAGTGATCGGGAGCATGGCAGTCACAAGGGCTTCTGCCTGGGTGCCTGGGTGGATATATTTTCAGCCGTTCTCTCGGGGGCGAACTACGGACCTTGGGTCCCGCCTTTCGTAAGTTTTCTGGCACCACCGAATGATCCTGTAGGCGCCGGCATTGGGCACTTTTTTGGCGCCATGCGGGTGGATGCATTTCGTCCTGCAGAAGATTTCAAAAAACACATGGACCAATGGATAACGCGGTTCCGATCGGCTAAGACGATCGACGGCCAGCCTGCCGTAGTTATTCCGGGTGACCCGGAACGTGAGTCACACGAAATCCGCAAGAAGCTGGGAATCCCGTTGCATGCAAGTGTAGAGGCTGAGCTGAGAAAATTGGGAGAAAAGTTCGGGCTGACCTTTTGATCAGAAGGTAAAAAATACGCGGAATACCCAGGGTGAAGCAAAGGCAAGGTCCTGCCGAACCCAGAGCACATCATACAATCCCATGACATTCAGCGATCCTCGCTGACCAAGCGGTTGACTGAATCCGACACCCACGAGAAGGCGCGAATAATTCCTTCGTACTGCGTTATTGGTCGTAGGCGTATTCAATAAACTATACTCGGAGTACAAAAAAATTTGCCCAAAACTATACCGCGCAAACGGGCTGATGCCGTATTGGCTGTAGGATTGATCAAAATCCGGGTAGCTGTAGTATTGATAGGAGATTCCTGTGCCCACTGAAAACTGATTGTTGACCATATATCCGACAATTGGATACAAGCCAACATAAAAATACCGGTTGCCATAACTGTCTGTGCCGCCATTCAATCCCAGACCACCGCCAAAATAGATACGCTCGGATAACTTTGAATTCTCGTCAACCATGCGCTGGCTAAGGGCCAGCAACGACATCGCCATGAATATCAAAAAAAGCAAACTCCTCTTCATGCGTTACTTCTTTTCGTCTATGATATAGATGTCTTCAGATTCCCGCTTCATCAAGTATTTTTCACGGGCGAATTTTTCCAACAATTCAGTTGTTCCCATTAATTCAGCCCGGTCTTGCTCAACTTCCTTGATCTTCTCAGCATAGTATTCCCTTTCATTCTCCAGGGAACGCAATTTCGCTGACTGGCGAAACCGGTTGATGAGGTCGTTTGAGTCCAGGAAAGTCATCCAGACCAGGAAGGTAATACCTGTCAGCGAATAGAAATTTCGGAAGACAGGAGGGATTCGTTTGAACATAGCTTAAAAAATAGTTAAACGAAGGTAGGAAATGTTTTCGAAATGAGGCAAGCAGGGACTGTGAATAGTGGCTAGTTGTTAGTTAGTAGTAGCACCCTCAATTGGTTAATGGGAACTCATTTTGGTGGATCAATCGCGGGTAATCTGTAACATGACCGGGTTTCGTTTCCTATATTTGGGCCTACTTTCCCTCGTTCTGCGGTTCGGGGTTATTATCTGACAAACATGCCTTCCATCATCCCGGGATACGAGTACGATTTATTCATCAGTTATCGGCAAAATGACAATGCCCGTGGCTGGGTGACTGAGTTTGCCAAGAACCTGCGGGAGGAGCTTGCTTCGACAATCAAGGATTCCTTGTCGGTCTATTTTGATGCCAACCCCGAGGATGGGTTGCTGGAGACGCACCACGTTGACAAGAGCCTTGAAGGCAAGTTAAGGTGCCTGGTGTTTGTGCCCATCGTTTCACAGACATATTGTGATCCCAGGAGTTTTGCCTGGCAGAATGAGTTTCTCACTTTCAACCGGTTGGCCAAAGCCGATTCATTAGGGAGAGACTTGAAGCTGGCGAGCGGTAACGTGGCAAGCCGGATCCTCCCGGTAAAAATTCACGACCTTGAAAGGGAGGACAGGCAATTGCTGGAGGATGAAATTGGCGGATCCATCCGATCGATCGAGTTCATCTATAAGTCCAGTGGCGTCAACCGCCCCTTGAGTCTGGCCGACAATCCGGACAAGAACTTTAATAAGACCGACTATCGCGATCAGGTTAACAAGGTTGCAAATGCCGTCAAGGAACTTATCTATGCCATAAAATATCCCGATAGAACTTTCGAGGCTCATGCAAAGGAGTTGAAACAGGAATTACCCTCACCTGCCGAAAAAACAACGGCCATCAAGGCCGTCGGGTCAGATAATTCCATTGCCGTCCTTCCCTTTGTTAACCTCACACAGGATGCCTCCCAGGAGTATTTTGCTGATGGCATCATGGAGAATATCCTGATCCAACTTTCCGGACTACGGAAGCTTCGTGTAATCTCACGTACTTCAGTAATGCGCTTCCGGAAGACCACCAAGAGCGCCCCGGAAATAGCCGCTGAACTCGGCGTTAAGTACATTCTGGAAGGCAGTGCGCAGGCGCATGGCAATAAGGTCAGGATACATGTTCAGCTGATTGATGCCGTAAGTGACCAACCCGTATGGGGAAAAGTATTTGTTGAAAGTCTGGATGATATTTTTACGATTCAAAACAATGTCGCAGAGATCGTAGCGAATGAATTGAACACATCACTCCTTCCCAAGGAGAATGAAAAACTAAAGGAAATTCCAACCAAAAATGTCAAGGCCTTCGATCTGTTTCTGAAAGGCCGGCATGCCTTCAACCAGTGGAATCTGGAAGGATACCGTACCGCAGAAAAATATTTCAAACTTTCACTGGAAGAAGATCCTGAATTCGCACAAGCGTATTCGTATCTGGCCAGTACCTACTCGGCCTTGATGTCCTGGAACGGGGACCTTTCTCCAGAAGAAAGTCTTGCCAAAATAAATCGATACCTACCCGAAGCCATCAGGCGAGGCGCAACAGACAACGATTACCTCACGCTGGCATTTGTTGAGTTTTTCATCCACAAGAATTTCAAGGCAGCTGAAGCGGAACTCCAGAAGGCCATGGAATTAGGGCCCAATAACGCAAACGTGCTCTATACGTACAGTTACGTCCTGAGCATGATGGGGCAGATGGAAGAAGCGCTAAAGGCAGTAGAGAAGGCAAGAGGCTTGGACCCAACCAGTGTTTCCAGTTTCAATTACCAGGCCATCGCACTCTACCTGATGAGGCGCTACCAGAAAGCAAAAGTAGTCCTTCGCGAAGCGCTTCAACTGTATCCTTATGTCCTCAGACTCTATGATCACCTGGCCCGCGTTTGTCTGTCAACGGGTGAATTTCAGGAGGCGGCAGATGTAATCCTGGCTGGTCTGAAAACCGTCAATCTCCGTCCTCCTTCCATGCTTGCCTACCTCGCGGGAGCTTATGCCGGGCTTAATCAGAAAGAGAAGGCAGTTATGTTACTCGATGATCTCCTGGCGCGAAGTGAAAAGGGTGAAAAAGGCGTGAACCTGTACATCGCACACGTTTACTGTGCGATGGATGATGTCGAGAATGGCCTGATCTGGCTCGTAAAAGCCCGAGCAACCAATGATATTGATCTGATTTGGCTGGACGTTGATCCCTTGTTGGATTCCCTCAGGAATCAGGAGGCAACACAGGCTACCAAAGAACCAGATTATGAGAGTGCTGAGAAATTTATTATCGAAAAACTCCAGCGGGAACTGCCGGCAACGCTTCACTACCACAACACAGGTCACATCGAGGATGTCTTACAATCAGCAGTGAACATTGCTGTGCATGAAAAAATAAACCCCGAAGAGCTTCACTTGCTGAGAATCGCAGCACTATTTCATGATTCCGGCATGACGATCTCCCAGAAACACCATGAGGAAAAAGGGTGCGACCTTGCCAGGCAGTTTCTTCCCAAATTTGGGTTCAGCGAAAGTCAGGTGCAGATTATCTGCGGAATGATTATGGCCACAAGGATACCACAGTCGCCAAAGACCCTGCTGGAAAAAATTCTTTGCGATGCGGACCTGGACTATCTGGGGCGCGATGACTTTTATGAAACCGGCGGCAAACTAAACGTGGAGTTAAGAGTCGCCGGCCTGATCGAAACTGACCGGGAGTGGAACCTCATTCAAAAAACGTTTCTAGAATCACACCGATATCATACCGCTTACTCCCGCGCCAACCGGGAAGAATTGAAACATAAGCATCTTCTGGAAATCCTCGAAAAACTGAAGAAGTAATCGCTTATCGCCTGAGACCGATGACCGGGGCGGCTGTCTCGATTTCATGATCCACAAAATACATGTCGATCTCCCCGATATTCTTGGCGGCAATTTTTCCGCGGTGTACGCATCCAAACCGGCTTTTGATTTGCGAATGGGTCGACGCGGAAATGTTTACCTTTCCTGGCTCGCCATTCGATTCCATCCGACTGGCAATATTGACGGTGTCCCCCCAGATGTCGTATGCATACTTCTTCTTTCCCACGACACCGGCAACCACTGGGCCTGAATGAATCCCAATCCGCAATTCCCAACCTTCCAGCCCTCTTTGCTTCCTTTCTGCGTTCCGGGTGATCATAAATTCCTGCATCGCCAGGCCGGCTTCAACAGCGTCGAGGGGGTGTGTATTGTTTTCGGTAGGAATGCCGCCAGCACACATGTAGGCATCCCCGATGGTCTTGATCTTCTCGAGATTGTATTTACCCACGATTTCATCGAACGCCACAAAGTAATCATTCAGCTCAGCCACCAGATCTTGTGGGGAAAGTTTGCCGGCAATGGTAGAGAAGCCCTTGAAATCTGTGAACAGGACCGTGACATTCTCGTAATAGCGCGTTTTGGCATACCCATTGGTTTCCAACTCCCGTGCTGTCTCCTCGGGCAAAATGTTCAGCAGCAATTCCTTAGACCGGTCACGCTCGTCCTTGATAATCTTATTGGTCTTGCGTGTGTATTGATACCGGTTATAAATACCAATCATGAGAAGTAATAGCAAGAATCCAGTGATGACTGCAGCGTAGTTAAGAATCCTCTGGCGCTGGATTGTAACGTCCTGAACCTTGATCTCGGTCTCTTTCTTATCAATATCGAAATTGAACTGCATCCGCTGGATTTTATTAATCTCGTCATTGTTAAAGAGCGTGTCTTTGATAGCGGTAAACCGGGACTCGTAGAGGTAGGCGCTCTTGAAATCACCGAGGAACGCATAAGCCTTGGACAATTCTTCATACGCCGTTTTCATTTCCTTTCGGGCCTTTACCGACTCCCCGATTGATTCGGCTCGTGAATAGGTTGAGATCGCGTCCTTGATTCGTCCTTGTTTCAATTGGGTGGCCGCCAATCCAAGTAGCGCCTGAGTCAGCTCAAGTTTTGCATCCAATTTTTCAGCAATTTCAATTGCCTGCATGTGATAACGCAATGCCTGGTCAAAGTCTTTCCGTTCAGCATAGATCTGCCCAAGGAAGGTCAATGGGAAACTCGCATCAATAGATCCCTCATAAGCCTTCATCGATACATTCAAGTACCGCAGCGCGCTGTCATACTGCTGTCGTCCCATATAAATTTCGCCAATGTTTGCAGAGATGGTGCCAACCCCATAACTATATTGAATCTCCTCAAAAATTGGAAGTGCCCGCAGGTAGTATTCAAGTGCTTTGTCTACGGTGGCCGGGTTGTTTGTGTAAACTCCACCGATGTTGTTTAGCGAAGTGGCTATCCGCATCCGGTCATCAATCTCTTCTGAAACCTTCAACGATTTCAAATGATACTCGATCGACTTGGTGTCTTCACCGTTGTTGAAATAGATAACTCCGATGTTGCTGAGGATATTGGCAATGCCCGTCTTATAATTAATCGACTCAAATACATCCAGTGAATTCTGGTATTGTACCAACGCCTCGGGATAATTAGCCAGACTAAAATAACCACGGGCTATGGCTTTGTGAGCAAACCCCAACCCCATGGCATATGCCTTCCGCTCCGCGAGTGTCCTCGCTTGCTCTCCATATGCAATGGCAGCCTGCGGATCACTCGCCAGGTAGAGGGTGCTTAAGTCGATAAGGGTGTTGACCTTAACGGTATCATCAGGAGCCTGGGAGATTATTGCCTTAAGGCTATCAATTTTTGGATCAGCCTCCTGAGCGTAATTCTTCTCAAAAAGAAAAAGTAGGGGGACGAGAAAAAGAATCTTAAATAGACGCATTGCAAATCGGTCCACAAGTTACAACCCGTTGAGTAAGGTTACAATTATTCGAAAGGGCAAAAAAGAAGGAACGAGGTAGGCCTCGTTCCTTCTTTGAATCACAGCTTGCCTTATTCGTTCGCCTTCATCACTTTGGCTGTTCTGACCCCGGTGGCTGTATTGATGCGAATAATATACAGGCCTCTGTCCAAATCAGAAAGGTCAACTTCGATATCACGAGTTGTCTCACGCCAGTAGGCGCGAATCGGGAAAGACCTGCCAATACGGTCAATGAGTTGGAGATCACCCGACGCAGGTCTTGCATTTAGGCCCTCCACTTTAATAACAACGCGACCCAGAGTGGGGTTCGGGTAGGCTACAACATCTTTTACGAGCACCTGATCAGCTGCTACTTCGGCCACCGGCTCCTCTTCAATAAATCGTGAAGTCGTGGTGCTTCCCTGGCAACGATTTGATGTTGAACTTGCATCCGAAGCAATTGAGGTCTTCTTATTGCGGTCGAATGTTTTCAGTGTCCATGTCACCTTTTCGCCATTGAAGAAAACATCGAAGGATCCATTGCCCGGGGCAAACAGGGTAACTTGATTTACAACCATGAAGTTACCAAGCCCGGTTACCAAATTATCCGATCCAACTGGCACATACACTGATTTCGAGTTAACATTCTCATAGTCAAAATGCGCGACGAAAGTAAACTTAGTCGGATGATTCACCAATTCCTCGACACACCGGAGTACCGGCTTGATAGACCGCATATTTTTGCTGTCTGGATTAACATACAATGTCCCTGTCTGAATGGATACGTCGTAATTAGCAGGACTAAACAGAATTACAGAAGGAGTAATAGTATAGACGCCCGCAATCAGAAAATTGCCAGAGACGGAGAAGGTAGGGCCACTTTGAATTACCGTAGCCTTGGTATCTCCCATGACATACCCGGTGATGGTGGCTGTATATACAGGCGTTGCGCCTTCATAGATCAACACATCATCTGCCTTAACTACTAGTGTAGCCTTTGTAATGGACAGGTTCGCTCCAGCATAAGTCAGCACGTAATTAGAATTCAATGCTATCGAACCCTTAAGGATCGCATAAGAACCAACAGTTTCGCCGGCTACGCGAGTCAATGTGCCTGTAAATGCATCATTGAATGCCAACGCACCACTGGTAATTTGATAGGTGAGTGATGGATCCGCTGAACCATATATTCTGGTTTTGGCATCTGCTGTTATCGTAAGCTGGCGAGCTGTGATAGTGAAATTTGAAGGAACATAGTTGAGTTGGTAGTTGCCTCCTAAAGTCAGGCTTCCTTGTCCAATAACATAGTTACCTACATTTTCACCTGGCGCCCTGAGCAAGGATCCGGAGAAGGCATCTCCCGACACCAACGACCCTTGCGATATCACATAGGAAAGGACCGGATTGACTGCCCCATAAACCTTGGTCGCAGCAGTCGCAGTGACAGTAACTGGTCGTGCGGTTATGTTGAAGTTGGCTGGGACATAACTTAAGCTATAGTTTGTGTTCGCAGCAAGCGTTCCCTGGCCGATGGAGTATGTTCCAACATTCTCGCCAGGTGCCCTCAGCAACGATCCGGAAAAGGAATCTCCACTTACCAATGAACCTACCGTGATCGTATATGACAAAATTGGATCTGCAGCGCCATAAACTTTGTCTCCGGCGGTCGCCGTTACTGTGATCGACCGATTGGTTATGCTTAAATCAGCCGAAACATAAGTCATGGCGTAGTTGGTACTCAACGCCAGCGTTCCCTGACCAATTGAATAAGTGCCAACATCTTCACCACTAGCTCTGACCAATTCACCTGTGAACGAATCTTCAGCTACCAGCAATCCTTCCGTTATCATATTCCAAAGCGCTGGATCGGCCTCGCCGTAAATTTTAGCTGCGGCGTTCGCCGATACGGTAACCGGTCGAGTTGTAATACCAAAATCAGCAGGAGCATAGGTCAAGTCATAGTTTGTACTGAGCAGCAGCGTTCCCTGGCCAATGGAATAAATACCAACATTTTCACCACTTGCCCTTTCCAGTCCTCCGGAAAATGAATCTTCAAATGCCAGCGAACCTTCCGCTATCGTGAATGACAGGGCTGGATCAGCGGCGCCATAGACTTTCGTGGCAGCATCGGCTCCGATAGTGATCGGACGGACCGTAATTCCAAAGCTCGCAGGAATAACCGTGAGGAAATAATTTGCGCTCAGCGCAAGCGTACCCTGGTCGATAGAATAAGCACCAACATCTTCGCCGGCTGCTCTTGCCAGTTCTCCAGTGAATGAGTCCGGTGCCACCAATGAACCTTGCGGAACAGTGTACAAGAACACAGGATCGGCATCGCCATATACCTTGCCTGCGTCACTGATTGTAACTGTGACAGGTCGACTCGTTATGGAAAAATCGGCAGGCACATATGTTAACGTATAGTTGTCGTTCAAAGCAAGGGTGCCTTGCGCTATGGCATAGGTCCCTACGTTTTCTCCTTCAGCGCGAGATACAACTCCCGTAAAGGCATCTTCGTGGAACAATGAACCCTGGGTAATACTGTAGGCAAAGGCTTCAGGATCAGCCTCTCCGTAAGTCTTCGACTGGCCGGAAGTTGCGGTTGCCGTTACCAGTGCTTTGTCAACCGTAAGCGTTCCAGTCTCGTGCGTAACTACATAATTGACAGGCTCACCGGGGCGAAGTGCTGTCTCAATCAGTGTGGCCGTTGGCATGACAATGAACGCTCCGGCATCAAGATCCTGCGTTGAAGTCTTGGGATTACCTTGAGAATCGGTCAGGCGATAGGCCATAGACTGAACAACCGATGTGGTATCATCATCGTACACAAAGCCAGCATACGTCGAATAGTAATTTGGCTGATGCTCGCCATAGGTAATTGCATCGCTCTTCGCGGTGATCGTAAGCGGAGCCTGATTGATTGTCAGTGTTCCCAATCCGTAATGGATATCAAAGTTTTGTGACAGGAATGCACCTGGAACAATGCTGTGTGTCCCGGCTGTAACCCCTGTGACCATATTAATGGAGAACAACTGAGGGATCTCATAAACCACTTCCCCATCGTCGTTGGTGGCTGGTACGCTGTATACATCAAGAGAATCTATAATGACCAGAACATCACTGTTGCTGCCCCCTGTTCCTTCACCTACTGTGCCGCTGTTCACCAATCCGGTGCTGCTACCCGAGTTGGTAATCTGACGGGCATTTACCTGAATGCCATTGTTCGTAATCTGACGGGCATTCACAAAAGCAGTTCCGTTCGTCATTTGCCGTGCGTTAACAACAGCATTCGAGTTCGTAATCTGGCGGGCATTGGTAATTTGGCGCGCATTGGACAACGGGGCTTTCAGCGTATCCGCCGCTCCATCGGCATAGTTCAAGATTGACTGCCGGTCAAAGTCTAAAGTATTTGTGATTTGGCGGGCATTGGTAATCTGACGCGCATTCGTCATCTGGCGCGCATTCATGATGGCATTAGCGCTGGACATGAAGGCCAGATTAGACAACATCGAATTTGTGATTTGACGCGCATTGGTAATCTGACGTGCATCAACAAGTGCAATGGCATTGTCATACACCTGGATCTCATGCTGCTCCCCAACGTTGGTTAGCATAGTCTGCAGCGTAGCGGCATTTATATTTGAGAAATCATACCCTGTGCCGCCGACAGCGTAGGTAAAATTGATTTCATCATCAAATTTTTCACCATACACACGCGAGATGTTATTGGGCGTTATAGTGATTGGCATTTTCTCAACCACAAGAACACCTGGCTGGTAATTCTCTACATCATAAGTATACAATTCCCCAAACGTAATGTCTGTTGGGGCGTGCGCAGGAGTCAGCTTGTATCCGGTGAGGTTAACATCAACCAAGTCACTCGTCGGTCCATCCATCGTCACCGGAACGAGATTCCGTCCAGAAGCATCCACCTCACCGAGGGGATTATTGGTCAGCCCTACTTGCGCAAGCGTCAGTTTGTTGGCTACGAGGATACCATTTTCTTCAACTAATACGCTCGCCGTGTATGGAGGCAGCTTCTCTCCATATTTCTTGACCTTGCGGTCCGCCTGAATGACAATGCGGGATTTGGAAGTACCGTAGAAATACAATGGTTCCGACGTGCCTCCGTCGGCACCGCTGCTGGAGATCGCATTATTCTTCACCATGATTGGCGGATTGCCCTCGAACGCCGGGATCTTCGCTTCTAACTGCCCCGTCGTCTCGTTATAGGTTGTCTCAACGGGCACACCTCGTAGAAGAACCTCGGAATTGGTAGTAAGGTTAGTGCCATTAACGAAGGCTGTGAAGGGCTCATCACCCGCCGTCACACCGTCTGGAACAATTAGGGGATTGAAAATACTTGGATCAGGAGCAGCAACCGTCAACAAGGCCATGTCTGCGCGAATAAATCCAGACCCCGATTTGAAATCGAACCCATCGGCATACATGTTTTTTGCAGAAGCCTTCAGGATCTGCCGGATTTCACTTGGCAGATATTTCGGAAGAGCAGGCTCATACTTCTTACGCGCCTCCATGAGCAGGGCGGCTACTGCAGCTGCGTGTGGAGCTGCAGCCGACGTGCCAAAGAAATTGGGGAACCCGTCCCCATTGGGCGAAACAGGCAGATCAATATCCTTGGCTCCAAAATTCACCGTTGTGTTCACTCCGTTCGGAGCTATAAAGTCTGGCTTATTTCTGATCTCATCGTTAGTACGTGTGCCTCCCACCGAGGAAAAACTGGCAACACCAAAAAGCTCTGCTCCATCCGGACGGCTGTAATTAAAGGCCGGTGTATTGCTATACAAAACAGCGCCTACGGTCATTGCTCCTGCCGCATTGGCTTGTCCAACGATGGTAGAATACCCATTACCACCATTGTTGTATTCATTGAACACGATTTGATCGCCACGAAACACGACGTATTTGAAACGCACATTGTCAACTCCACCTGCGCGAACAACCATAATTTCCGTAGTTGTGGTTTGCGTGATGGTGAATGGCAGGACCTCAATAGGATCGCCACCCGTGTTGTTCCGGTTAAAGCCAAACCTGGTGATTCCCTGGTCTGTGGTTAAATATATGTCGAGGTCATTCTGGGTGCCCACCGACCCGGTGGAATAGACGGGGTCTTCCCATTGCATAACCAACGTGTAGGTTCCAGGCCCAACGGTAATGCTCTGGCCGGCGTCACCTCCGCCGAAATTATGGGCAGTCAAACCATTTTTTGAAATCGGAGTAAACATGCCCTCGTAGGACTTGCTTCCAAAATTTCCTGCAGCGGTAAAGTAGGAGACTCCCTGAGCAGTGACTTCATTCACTGCCTCAGAAACTTTTCCGTCTTTGAAAAAAGATTCCGTAACGTAGGTGATGTCATCGACGATGATGTCACAGTTGGCGGCTTTCAACTCCCGGATTCCTTTGGCAAAATCGGTGGCTGTAACAAACCCGGTACGAAACGCCAATTGAGCACTCGGCGCAATGTCATGGATGATCTGAAGCATGGCCCTGCCCTCGTCGGTCCGGGTTCCATACGGATATTCTTTAAGCACCTGTACGTTCGCCGGCAAATCGCCGTTGGCGACATCCGTGTTGGCCAATGTATTGTAGCTATCGGAGATAACGCCAATTTTTACACCTTGACCACCGAGGTCATAGCCCTGACGTACCAAGTCGGCACGGAGAGCCTTGTCGCCTTGTGTGGTAACTGCACCACCATTTCCAATGGGAGGGAATGTGGGCCTTACAAAATTGATGAGCGTCCCGAGCGTATTCAACTGTGCCAGATTGGCAATCGGGAAAAAGCCGGTAATGATTAGCGAGCCGTCATCGGCGATGTCCTCGTCAGACAGTCCAAGTCCTGGCAAAATGGTCATCAGTTCAGCCTGTTTGCCCGTACGGTAAATGATGTCGATCTGGACTTTGTCTCCGATGATGAAGAAAACCTCACTCGATGTGGGGCGTCCACCTGCTGCATAAATCTGGCTTAAGGAAGTCAATTCCGAACCGATCAGGTCATTCGTTTTACCCGATGCCGGCGCGCAAATACCGAACGATTGTCGGTCATTGACAGAAATTGTCAGCGTTGCTGAACTGGAGCATGTGGGTGATTTTGTGACTACGAACGTAACAATATCTCCATTCGTCGCGAGGTACGCTTGAGGGTTAGAAATCACCGATCCACCAACCGAAAACACCCCTGTCCCTCCGCCTGTAAATGAAGCGTACTGGGTAAGGTCTATGGTTGCTGTTCTGCCGCCATCCGCTGTACTGCACACAGTTGGGTTGATGGCTGTAATAACCGGAGGCTCACAAACTCCATTCGGAGCATAAACAATAGTCACTCCACTTTGGATGTTCACTTGGGTTCCACTCCAAAGTGCTCCTGTGACTTCGCTGTTACCGGTTCCAGATCCAATATTAATCGTCGCATACGGAGCCCAAACTGTTCCTGACCATCTTGACTTGGCTCCGCCGGAGGAGCCATTGGAAATATCAAAGGCATATTTGGAAGGACCAGCTCCTTTACCATGAACTTCTGTAAAGATGCGGGTTGGGCCTCCCCCGTTAATAATGCTTGTGTTTATCTTTGACAGGGTGACATTATTATGCACATAAATCCGGAACGTACCTGACGGGCTGTTCTTAAAGTCAAAGACAAACGTGTTGCTGTTCTTATTGTCAATCAGATCAAATACATATACACCTGGGCCGCCAAACGTAAGGGTTTGGTTTCCCGATAATTTGACGTCATCGTAGGCACCTGGTGTGATAGTCCGAGTCGTCGTAATGTCCGGTTGTGGAAGAATGGCTGGAAAATTCAGTATCTCTGGAAGTGAAGGATAAGTAGGAAGTGTGGGTGTGCCCGTGATGTTTCCTTGCGCAGGTGTCGGGCCCGTATACGTAGTCCCCGAAGGGTGTGTAACCTTGCCTGAAACGGTGCCACTGGAAACGACGATATTTCCATTGACATCAATATTTCCTCCAAGGTTGGCGCCCGAACCAACGGACAAAATCGTACCTGAAGCTACCGGCGAGTTGCTCGCTGTGATCTTGCCACTTACTGAATTGTTATTCGATAAAACAATCGTCCCTTTGCTGTAGAGGTTACCAGATATAGTAGAGTTACCAGTGGATTTGATCAGCTTGAGACTCCCTACTGATCCGTTGGTGACAGTTGATGAAGATCCGAGTTGAACGGCATAGCCTGGCGAACCGGGTACGGTGGCTCCAGGGACACCCTGTCCTGAAAAAAGAACAAAATCGGACATCTGGAGCGGCTGGGCAAAGGTTGTCAAAAAGGACAACGTGCTGACAAGCAGAGCAAACAGAAAGATAAAGTGGCTAGTACTTTTTACCTCAAAACCGGCTGGCCGGCATGCACAAGGAGATAGATTCATGGGGTGATTAGGGGGTTCTAAGCTAAAGGTAATATTTTATCACTTCAATTAGAATTCGCATGGTCGGTAAACCTTGAAATAATCTGTAATTACCTGATATGCAAATGCTTGAAAAGCAAAAAGCTGCGTATCCTAACCCCCACCTCCCTATCTGGACTGTATCATCTAAGGGACCTTTGGGTAACCCTGATTTCGGTATTTCCATGTCCTTTATTTGTGATCCCTGAGGGCCTTTTTAGGCCTCCATAGCAGGTACATTGAAAATGGGCTTAAAAACTTCGCTTCCAGATTGTATTTTTGAGCATGGAAGAACTGGAAACAGAGCAAACAGACAAGAAAAAGAAGGGCAGCAAGGGCAAAGAGACCCTATACCGCGTTGCATACCGGAATCAAATCGCCTTAATTCAGATAGCAGATAACAAAGCGAATTTGATCATTAGCATCAACACGATGATCATTTCCTCCATCATCGCCGTTAGCGGATATGGGATTGTTTCAGACAGTTTTAAGGACAAGACGAGCATCATCATTCCCATTGCCCTCATTCTACTGAGTTGCCTCACATCAGCCATATTCGCCATCCAGGCGGCCAAACCAAAATTGATTAGCGCCAAAGCACTGGAAGCCAGCAAAAACAAATCGAGTCTTCTTTTCTTCGGGGTGATCTCTCAGTATTCACAAGAAGAGTACCTCGAGCGTATGAATACGCTGCTGAACTCCGACAAGGATATCTACGAAACCATGAACATTGACCTGCATAACCAGGGCCTCATCCTGAGCCGGAAATATGCGCTGATCAACCGGGCATACCGGATTTTCATGTTTGGGTTTATTTTGAGTGTTTGGATGTTTTTGGCGTTTTTGGTGGCGGGGTAGTTCCTAGGCCACATCACAACGAAGAGAATTTCCGGTAGAGGAATTATGGAAAATACCGATAGATGTCCTTCCGTGAAAGGATCCTCACCAATTCGATGACATCATTTATTCGAAAGAAGCCGATTCGGTATCTGCCGAACTTTATCCTGTACGCATTCTTATACCCTTGCATCTTCTTGACGTGAGAAATATCAAAGACCGAATTTAAACCAGGAATACTTTCTATTAACTCGCTCAACTTAACCTGGTCATCCCTGGATAATCTTTGAGAATCCTTGACGAAGGATTTTCGAATTTCTAGCTTCATCTGGCATTTTTAAGGGAATTGACAAACGCTTCTTTCTCCCTTCTTGTAAGTCGTTTGGTCTTTTTACCCTCTTGCATTGCTTTGTACAATGCTTTCTCTTCCTGGACTTCAGTGAAATAGTCAATATCCAGGCTATGTAAGAAAGCCTGTACTAATTTCTCCTCCTTCTTGTTTTTTGCCCTAACAATAAGATCCATTCTCCAAATTTAAGAATTAATAAACAACTTAAAGACCTTCACTTGTTCTGTAATCAGGTTACACAAAGAAGCACAGAGGCTTCACAGAGATCACGGAGAAGTACAGAAGTGAGAGGGTTTCCCTTCGCGTCTTTCCAATTTCGCGTGAGGCCTTAGCCAACCTCGTCCGAAAAAACCTGTTCCAAATCGATAATCAGGTCAGGAAAGTTGACCGGTGATATTCTTTCCGGCACTACATAAGGCCTGAGGCTACCGCGATATTTGCCATTGTCCAGAGCATAGATCAACACGGTTTGCTCTTCCGGGTGCACTACCCAATATTCCTTAACGCCAGAAGTCTCATACACATCGAACTTCAAGCGAATGTCTTTGGAGGAGGTGTGCCTGGAGAGTATTTCAATAATCAAGTCGGGTGGGCCAAGACATCCGCGTGCGTCTATTTTGGAAGGATCACAAATCACACAGATGTCGGGCTGCACAACTGTGACAATGTCCCGATCTTTTTTGGAAGTACGAGGAAGGCGCACATCAAACGGAGCGGAGAATACCCGGCATTTTCTGTCACGGAAATAGTTCCACATTTGACCAAACAGGTTCCCGGAAATGCTTTGATGGTTACTTCCAGGCCCAGGGGACATTTTAAAGATCTTGCCATGGATGAGCTCGACCATCTCATCCCACTCCCATGTCAGATAGTCAGCATAGGTATATGATCCGGAGAGGTCAGGTTCCTTGGCGTCGGGCTCTTTCACTTCCATCCATTAAAGATAAGCGTGCCGTTGGCAATGTGAAATCACATTTTCAGGATAAATGTAGACCATGGCCCACAACGAGGGACTCAGGAAATCATGGAGGAAGCAATGGAGCACATTAATGCCTTGCCGGCGAAGATCAACGATTTCATTTTCCAGCCCATGTAAAAATGTGTTTAACGCAATCCCGATATCGGCAGCTGATAAAATTAATAATTTCTCATCGACTTAGCGGTCTCCTATGAAATGTCTTGCCGGCCCCCGACGCGTCGGGGTTGCCGGCACCCCGCGGAAATCAGGGCGCACACCTGACTATGGAATAAGTTCGTGGCGCTATTTCTTTGCACGCGCGCTGGAGCGTTTCGCATTGACGGGCCTCCGCAACAATAATTCCGCACTACTTCCTGGAAATATCTCGTTGAGACCCCAAAATAAGTGCGTGCTGCTTTTTCGGGGTGCCGGAATGCGAGACGCATCCGGCAAGCATTTCCATAGGTGAGGTCGCGCGACTACCTAAGACAAATCGCGTATTTCTCAGCGGCTTTGTCTCTGCGGTAAAATTGTATTTCCGTCAGAACTTCTTCCCCGGAAAATACGCCACATCCCCCAACTCCTCTTCAATGCGCAGGAGCTGGTTGTACTTCGCCATGCGATCGGAACGTGAAGCCGAACCAGTCTTGATTTGGCCCGTGTTCAATGCTACGGCCAGGTCAGCGATTGTGCTGTCTTCTGTTTCGCCGGAGCGATGCGACATGATGCTCTTGTACGCATTGCGCTTGGCCAGGTTGACCGCGTCAATGGTTTCGGTCAATGAACCAATCTGGTTTACCTTGACGAGGATCGCGTTGGCAATGCCTTTGTCAATGCCCTCCTGTAGGATCTTGGCATTGGTTACGAACAAGTCATCACCTACTAACTGAATTTTCTTGCCCACCTTCTCGGTCAGTGTCTTCCATCCGGCCCAGTCGTCTTCGGCCATGCCGTCTTCGAGGGAAATGATCGGATATTTCTTCACCCAGTTCGTCCAGTACTCCGCCATCTCTTGTGGCTTCAGCTTCTTGCCACTCGACTTCTTGAAATGGTACAGTTTCGTTTTTGAATCGTAGAACTCGGAAGCCGCCGGATCCAGGGCGATGAAGATGTCTTTTCCAGGCTTGTAACCCGCCAACTCAATGGCCTTCAATACCACTTCAATCGCCTCTTCATTCGACTTCAGGTTCGGTGCAAATCCACCTTCGTCACCAACATTGGTAGACATCTTTTTGTCATGCAGCACCTTCTTCAGCGTATGAAACACCGAAGCACCCATGTGAAGGGCCTCGGAAAATGTATCTGCGCCAACGGGCATCACCATGAACTCCTGGAAATCAATCGAATTATCAGCATGACTGCCACCATTGAGAATGTTCATCATCGGCACCGGCAACGTATTTGCGTTGACACCGCCAACATAGCGGTACAACGGCTGTCCCGCTTCGGCAGCAGCAGCGCGCGCCACGGCGAGAGAAACACCAAGAATGGCATTGGCCCCCAGTTTTGCTTTATTCGGAGTGCCGTCGATCTCTATCATGATCCGGTCGATGAGCGTCTGCTCAAACACAGAAACCCCGACGATCTCCTCGGCAATCCGTGCGTTTACATTTTCCACGGCTTTGAGAACACCCTTACCCATGTAGCGTTTCTTGTCACCATCACGCAGCTCAATGGCCTCGCGTGAACCGGTTGACGCGCCGGAAGGTACAGCAGCCCGTCCAACGACGCCGGACTCGGTAACGACATCAACTTCAATGGTAGGATTGCCACGGCTGTCAAGAATCTGGCGGGCGTGGATGGTTTCGATATAGCTCATAAGGTTGTTGGTTATTCGTATTTCAGTTTATTGATTGACGATTTGGTATCATTCTACGTTTGTATTTTCACGCAAAGAGCGCCAAGGAAATGCACTGCTTTGCGTTCTTTGCGTCTTTGCGTGAGACCTGCATTTCTATCTGGCTAGTTGAAGCTGACTTTCTTTTACCATTGTTACAAACTGGTCAAACAAATACCGCGAGTCATGCGGACCGGGTGACGCCTCCGGGTGATATTGAACTGAAAATGCTTTTTTACTTTTCAACCGGATTCCCATGATCGTCTGATCGTTCAGGTGAAGATGGGTTACTTCGACATCAGGGTTTTTTGCAATGTCCTTTTCGTTGATCGCAAATCCGTGATTCTGCGACGTCATTTCGCCCAGACCGGTAATCAGGTTCTTCACCGGGTGATTCAATCCACGGTGGCCGTGATGCATTTTGTAGGTAGACAGTCCGCAAGCCAGCGCGAGCAATTGATTACCCAGGCAGATGCCGAAGAGGGGCTTGTCTGCCGCCAGAATTTCTTTGACGGTCTGAATGGCGTAGTCCATCACTGAAGGATCACCGGGGCCATTGGAGATAAAGTATCCATCGGGACCCCAGGCTTCCATTTCAGAAAATTTAGTCTTGGCTGGAAAAACTTTTATTAAACATCCCCGAAGAGCCAACTGCGTAAGGATACTTCGCTTAATGCCAACATCGAGAGCGGCTATTTTCATAGAAGCATTGGCATCGCCAACCGTGTAAGCACTTTTTGTACTCACACGAGAAGACAACTCCAGTCCATTCATGTCCGGCACTTTCGCCAATTCAGCTTTCATCTGATCGGGTGTCAGTACCGATGAGATAATAGCATTGCATGCGCCCTTGCTACGGATATGCCGCACCAGCATCCGCGTATCCAGGTTGGCGATACCTACTATGCCGTGTTTTTCCAGGTATTGCTGAAGGCTCTCGGTGGAGTTCTTGCGGCTGTAGGAATCTGAGAAGTCATTGACGACTAGCCCGCTGATTTTGGGCTTGTCTGATTCTTGTTCAGCATCCATCGTACCATAGTTGCCGATGTGAGCAGTAGTATTCACAATAATTTGACCGTAGTAAGACGGATCTGTATAAATCTCCTGATATCCGGTCATGCCGGTGTTGAAGCAGATCTCTCCTCCCGTGGTGCCGATTTTTCCAATCGCGGTGCCCTCCACAAGCAGGCCGTCTTGGAGTAGCATGTAGGCTTTTTGGGTCAAGGGGTGGTGGTTAGTGCGCAAAAATACATTCCCAAACTCATTTCTTTACAGAAGGTCAAAAAAAAGGGCTGAACAATGTCCAGCCCTTTTTTGGTACAATTAGATGCCATTTACTTCTTCTTTTTGTCGGCACCCTTTTCGTCGTCCTTTTTAGCCTTGGCTTTAGGCTTGTCCGCAGGAGCTTTAGCGGAGGCGGGTTTTGCCTCTGCCTTGGGCTTCTTCTCAGCAGGAGCGTCAGCAGTGGCTTCTTCACCAGCACCGTCTGAGGCTTTCTTGCGTCCCCTACGGGTCTTGCCCTTCTTGCTTGCGTCTTCCGTCTTATAGGTGTCGTTGAAATCAACCAATTCCATCAGGCACATTTCTGCGTTATCGCCAAGGCGAACGTCACCCAGTTTGATAATCCTGGTATAGCCCCCTGGACGTTCTGCCGTACGGGTAGCTACTTCGCCAAATAAGGCTTTAATCGAGTCCTTGTTCTGGAGGTAAGAGAATACAGTCCTGCGGGAATGCATAGAGTCAGTCTTCGCCTTTGTAATCAGCGGCTCTACATATTTCCTGAGTTCTTTTGCCTTCGCTACGGTCGTCGTGATCCTCTTGTGAAGGAGCAGCGAAGATGCCATATTCGAGAGCATTGCATCACGGTGAGCCTTTTTGCGCCCAAGGTGATTGTCTTTCTTGCCGTGTCTCATTAGTCTTCTTCCAGTTTATATTTTGCGAGGTCCATGCCGAACGTCAGGTTCTTGTCGGAAACCAACTGCTCCAACTCGGCCAGCGATTTCTTTCCAAAGTTCCTGAACTTCATCATGTCCGAAATTTCCAATTGCACGAGGTCGCCCAGCGTCTTCACGTCAGCTGCCTTGAGGCAGTTGTATGCGCGCACGGACAAGTCGAGGTCATGAAGCTGAGTCTTCAACAGCTTGCGCATGTGCAGCATCTCCTCATCCACTTGCTCTACTTCGCTGTCGGTACCGGTTTCGAGTTCGATCGACTTGTCAGAGAAGAGGCGGAAATGCTGAATCAAAATGAATGCAGCACCTTCGAGGGCTTTCTCCGGGTGAATAGAACCATCTGTTTCAATTTCAACCAACAGTTTCTCGTAGTCGGTCCGTTGCTCCACGCGGGTATTCTCCACGCTGAACTTCACATTCTTGATCGGCGTAAAGATTGCGTCGATGGGAATGAATCCGAAAAGCTGCTCAGTTGGCTTGTTCTCATCCGCAGGAAGATATCCGCGTCCTTTTTCAATCGTCAATTCGATCTCCAAATGTGCTGATTCATCCAGGGTGCAGATAATGTGCTCCGGGTTCAGGATTTCAAAAGCAGAAGTTGCTTTGGCAATGTCGCCTGCTTTGAAATGCTTTTGCTTTTTGATGTTGACTGTGATCTTATTGTCAAAGTTATCACCCAGTTTGCGGAAACGAACTTGCTTCAGGTTTAGGATGATCTCAGCCACATCTTCAACAACACCTTCGATAGTCGAAAATTCGTGAAGGACACCAGGTATCCTGATTCCGCTGATGGCATAACCTTCCAGCGAAGACAACAAGATTCTCCGCAGTGCATTACCAATGGTCACACCATATCCTTTCTCCAGCGGCTTGAAAGTAAAAAATCCGTGGAAGTCGTCGGATTTCTCCATGACCACCTTCTCCGGCATTTGAAATGCTAATATTGACATAGTTGCTTAGTTAACGTTCTATTTGGGTACTAAATCCAATCCTTCAAAATCCAATAATCCTAATCAAGTAATCCTTCAATCAAGGTCCTACTTGGAATACAATTCAACGATCAACTGCTCATTGATATTTTCTGGGATGTCTGCACGGGGAGGCAGGCTAATTACCTTCCCTGTCATTTCTGAGTTGTCCCACTCCAGCCAGTTGTACTTTTTGGATGTACCAATGGAGAGGCTGAGCGAAATCGTCTCGAGAGACTTCGACTTCTCACGAACCGCCACTGTTTCACCAGGACGCAACGAATAGGAAGGGATATTGACAACGTCTCCGTTGACCAGAATATGCTTGTGTACGACCAGCTGACGGGCAGCGCGTCGTGTAGGGGCAATCCCTAAACGATACACGGTGTTATCCAGGCGGGCTTCCAGTAATTGGAGCAATACTTCGCCAGTCACGCCCTTTTTGCGGGTAGCCTTGTCGAATGTATGCGCAAACTGACGCTCCAGCACACCATAGATGTACTTCGCCTTCTGCTTTTCAGCAAGCTGTATCGCGTATTCCGATTGCTTGCGCTTTTTTGTCTTTCCGTGCTGACCGGGGGGATAGTTTTTCTTTTGGAACGCTTTGCTTTCGCCCATGATCGGTTCGTTGAACCGTCTTGAAATCTTCGCCTTAGGACCTGTGTATCGTGCCATGGTATATTCTCTTCGAAATTATATGCTTAAACTCTTCTTTTCTTAGGAGGGCGGCAGCCGTTGTGGGGAAGCGGCGTCATGTCCTTGATCGTCAGGACCTCGATACCGGAGTTCTGAATGGCACGGATGGCAGACTCACGTCCGGCACCAGGACCCTTCACAAACACTTCCACTTTGCGGAGGCCCAGTTCGAAAGCCTTTGAAGAACATTCCTGAGCGGCTGTCTGCGCCGCATACGGTGTGTTCTTTTTAGAGCCCTTGAACCCCATTTTGCCAGCCGATGCCCATGCCACAACCTGACCGGTTGAATTGGTCATGGAAATGACAATGTTATTAAACGTTGCGCGCAGGTGTGCCTGACCGACTGCCTCTACCTGAACGGTACGCTTCTTACTCTTGTCTTTCTTTTTTTCCGGTGTGGGTGCACCTTGTTGCTCGTTTGCCATAGAAAATTCTTATTCGTTCAAACTAATGATTATCCTTTCGTAGCCTTCTTCTTGTTGGCTACAGTCTTACGCTTGCCCTTGCGGGTACGCGCATTGTTTTTCGTCTTCTGTCCACGCACAGGCAGTCCCTTGCGGTGACGAAGTCCACGGTATGAACCAATGTCCATCAGGCGCTTAATGCTGAGCTGAACCTCGGAGCGAAGTGAACCTTCAATCCGGTGTTTCTCGGAAATGATGGTACGGATGAGGTTTGACTCCTCGTCGTTCCATTCTTTCACCTTCTTGTCGAGGCTTACTCCTGCCTTGGCGAGAATCTTCTGCGCTGACCTGCGGCCAATTCCATAGATATAGGTGAGACCTATTTCGCCTCTTTTATTATCCGGAATGTCAACCCCTGCTATACGTGCCATGTTACTTTATTTGTTTTTTAGCTTGCCCCGACCTAGTGTCGGGGTCGATTTCGTGATTTAACCCTGACGCTGCTTGTAGCGCGGGTTCTTCTTGTTAATAACATACAATTTGCCCTTGCGACGAATGATCTTGCAATCGACGCTGCGCTTTTTGATAGATGATCGAACCTTCATATTACTTGTATCTAAACGTTATCCTTCCTTTTGTCAAATCGTACGGCGACATCTCCAGCCTGACCTTGTCTCCCGGAAGAATGCGGATGTAATGCATCCTCATCTTGCCGGAAATATGGGCCAATACCTCATGCCCATTCTCCAATTGAACCCGAAACATTGCATTCGACAATGCCTCCTGTATCGTTCCGTCCTGCTCTATCGACTTTTGCTTCGCCACTTATACGAATAATTCTTTTCTATTACTTCATGTGTCGTCAAGATCTCCGTTCGGTCCTCGTGAACTGCCACCGTATGTTCAAAATGCGCCGATGGCTTTCGGTCACTGGTCCGGATCGTCCATCCATCCCGTTCTTGTACTACCTTTCTCGTTCCCAGGTTGATCATCGGCTCAATCGCGAAAACCATCCCCGGCACAATCTTGGGGCCCTTGCCCCTCTTCCCGTAGTTTGGAACTTCCGGATCCTCGTGAAGGCTCTTGCCAACACCATGTCCGACTAACTCCCTCACTACACCGTACCCGAACTGCTCCACATACGACTGAATGGCGTAACTCACGTCACCAATCCTGTTTCCTGCCCTGGCCTGCTCGATTCCTTTGTAAAGCGAATCGTACGTCCGGGTCAGAAGATCCAACACCTCGTCACGGACACCTTCCAACGGGTAGGTGTAAGCCGCGTCGCTGTGGTATCCCTTGAACTTCACACCACAATCGATGGAGACAATATCTCCCTCTTTCAACTCATATACTCCCGGAAACCCGTGCACCACCGTTTCATTAACGGATATGCAGAGAGAAGCCGGGAACCCATTGTAGTTCAAAAAGGAGGGTATCCCCTGGTTATCCCTGATAAACTCTTCGGCCCTTTTATCCAGCAGCTGGGTTTTTACACCTGGCTTTATCATCCGGGCTACTTCCCCGTGAGTCTGCGCCAAAATGGCGGCGCTTTCTCTCATGATCTGAATCTCTTCGGGCGTCTTCAGGTAAACCATCCAACTTTATGCCGCCGCAAACTGAGAACGTCCTTTTACTCTTCCTGACTTCATCATCCCCTCGTAATGTCTCATGAGCAAATAGCTTTCAATCTGCTGCAGGGTGTCGAGAACGACGCCTACAAGGATCAAGAGCGATGTGCCACCATAAAACTGCGCGAAGCTCTGGGCGATGCCGGCACGCACGGCAAAAGCCGGCATGATAGCGACCGCCGCAAGGAAAATGGCGCCCGGAAGTGTAATCTTTGACAATATGCTGTCGATGAATTCTGCGGTCTGCTTTCCAGGCTTAATGCCCGGAACAAATCCGCCGTTGCGTTTCAGGTTATCAGCGATATCGTTGGAAGGAACGGTAATGGCTGTATAAAAGAAAGTGAACAACAAGATCAATATCGCGAAGAGCAGATTGTACTGCCATGAAGTAAAGTCAGCGAACGTCGAGCCAACGTAAGCACTAATGTCGTTGTCTCGCCAAATACCGGCCAGAAGCGGAGGAATAAACATCAGCGCCTGAGCGAAAATGATGGGCATAACACCCGCTGAATTCAGCTTGAGGGGAATAAAATCTCTTTTACCGCCGTAGAGCTTGTTGCCGACGACTTGCTTGGCATACTGCACCGGGATCCGGCGTACTGCCTGCGTGAGGGCAATCACACCAACTACTACAAAGAACAAGGCAAGCAATTCCAGAATGAAGAGCAAAGCACCACTCAACTCACCACGACCCAGCCACTCTTGTGCAATGGCCGCTGGAAAGCGCGATACAATACCAATCATGATCAGCATGGAGATACCGTTGCCAATACCTTTGTCTGTGATGCGCTCGCCGAGCCACATGCAGAACATAGTGCCCGCAACGAGAATGATGATAGAAGACACCGTCCAGAACATACCTGGATTCAGCATCGCTTCTGCATTAATGGTTGCGCGCAGATACCCATACGACTGCGCCGCCGTAATGGCGATGGTCAGTACGCGGGTAAACTGGTTCAATTTTTTTCTTCCGCTATCGCCCTCTTTCTGCATTTTCGTGAAATGCGGAACCGCTACCGTGAGGAGCTGAACGACGATTGAGGCAGAGATGTAAGGCATAATCCCCAGGGCAAAAATGGATGCCCTGCTAAAAGAGCCTCCCAGGAATGTGTTGAGCAAATCAAAAATACCACCCTGATTTCCAGAGAGCGCGTTGGCGTCGACACCTGGAAGAACAATATAGGATCCCAACCTGAAAATGATCAGAAATCCAATCGTATTCAGGATCCGCACACGCAGATCCTCGATGGAGAAAATGTTCTTTATGGTGGTAAAGAATCGTTTCATTTATTTAACCGTTGTAGCGCTGCCTCCAGCATTTTCAATTGCTTTTGTCGCTGTCACGGAGAATGCATGTGCCTCAACCGACACTTTTGCCTTCAGCTCGCCGCGTCCCAGCACTTTTACTTTATCCTTCTTTCCCACAATACCGTTTTCCACCATTAATTGAATGGTAAGGGCAGGTGCTTTGGATTTCTGGGCCAATTCTTCCAGAGCATCCAGGTTGATGGCCTTGAAGTAAACCTTATTGTTATTCTTGAAGCCGAACTTAGGGATGCGTCGTTGCAACGGCATCTGTCCGCCTTCAAAACCAAATTTCTTATGATAGCCTGAACGGGACTGGGCCCCTTTATGACCACGGCCTGCGGTGCTTCCCCCGGAACCCTGACCTCTTCCGAGGCGCTTGTTCGTTTTGGTGGAGCCGGCAGCCGGCTTGAGTGTATGCAGCTTCATGATTTCTTAGAGTTCTTTAACACTAACCAAATGACTGACTTTGCGGACCATACCCTGGATCTGCGGTGTGTATTCTACTTCCACTGACTGATCCCGTCTTCCAAGTCCCAGGGACTCAATTGTCCTCAACTGAGTTTCCGGGCGCTTTATCGTGCTGCGGATCTGTGTGATTTTCACTTTCGCCATGACCTTATCCGTTAAATACTTTTGATAATTCTACTCCGCGGTTGCGGGCAATTGTCTTCGCATCGCGCATGCTTGTGAGCGCCTTAAAGGTTGCCTTCACCACGTTGTGCGGGTTAGAACTTCCTTTTGATTTGGCCAACACATTGTGCACACCTGCGCTTTCCAGCACAGCACGCATGGCACCACCTGCTATTACTCCTGTACCCGGGGAAGCCGGTTTCAGCAACACAAAGCCGCCACCGAATTTTCCAATCGAATCGTGAGGAACCGTTCCTTTGATGATCGGCACTTTCACGAGGTGCTTCTTTGCATCGTCGATGCCTTTGGTAATCGCATCCGTAACTTCATTTGCTTTTCCAAGGCCATAACCCACCACCCCATTTCCATCTCCCACTACCACAATGGCAGCAAAGCTGAATCGGCGACCGCCTTTTACCACTTTGGCCACACGCTGGATTGCGACGACCTTCTCTTTGAGATCGATTTCACTGGCCTTTACTGTACTGACGTTGCTTTGTGTCATGTGCTTAGAATTTTAAACCGCCTTCTCTGGCACCTTCAGCCAAAGCCTTTACGTTTCCGTGATACAGATATCCATTGCGATCGAATACGATCTCTTTTACACCGGAAGCAAGGGCCTTCTCAGCCACTTTCTTTCCAACCGACTTTGAAGTTTCAACATTCAATTTGGCGTTCTTATCCAATTCAGCCGATGATGCAGAAGCTACCGTATGACCTTTTGCGTCATCGATGATCTGCGCGTAAATCGCCTTGTTGCTGCGGAAGACTGTGAGGCGTGGACGCACCGAAGTGCCCTCCATATCCTTGCGGATACCTCTCTTAATTCTTACCCGACGTGTGCTTCTTGTTTTTACTGCCATATCCTCAATTATTTAGCAGCGGCTTTTCCAGCCTTTCTGCGTACATACTCACCCATATACCGAATACCCTTGCCCTTGTAAGGCTCAACCTTGCGGAGCGACTTGATCTTAGCAGCTATCTGACCCACCAATTGTTTGTCGATGCCTTCCAGGAATATCATTGGGTTGGCGCCTTTCTCCTGCGTTGCCGCCAATTTCAATTCAGATGGTACCGCCAAGAACACACTGTGTGAATATCCAAGGCTTAGCTCAAGCACATTATTTTGCGCAGAGGCCTTGTATCCAACTCCAATAAGTTCCAGTTGCTCTTTGTAACCCTGGCTGACTCCCGTCACCATGTTGGCGACAAGCGCACGATACAAACCATGCAAAGCCCGGTCAGATTTTTCTTCAGATGGGCGGCTGACAACAATATTTCCGTTTTCAACCTTCACCTTGAAGTCACCCTTCAGGATCTGGTGCAATTCACCCTTGGGTCCTTTTACAGACACTTTCTTGTTGCCTTCCGAGAAGGTACAAGTAACTCCGGTGGGGATTGCTATCGGCTGTTTTCCAATGCGTGACATGGTCTTCCTATTAATAGACGTAACACAATACTTCTCCTCCGACTTTCAGCGCGCGCGCCTCCTTGTCTGTAATAACTCCTTTGGATGTCGACAAAATAGCGACTCCAAGGCCATTGAGTACTTTAGGCAGCTCATCTGATTGCTTGTACTGGCGCAATCCTGGTGAACTGACGCGGTCAATCTTTGAAATAGCCGAGTCTTTTGTCTCCGGATTATACTTCAACGCAATCTTGATGGTCCCCTGCTTATTGGCACTATCCTCGAACTTGTAGTTCAGGATGTAGCCTTTATCAAAAAGCACTTTGGTGATCTGCTTCTTGATGTTGCTTGCCGGCACCTCAACCACGCGGTGGCGTGATTTAATGGCGTTTCTTAGCCGGGTCAAGTAGTCTGCAATCGGGTCTGTCATAATCGTTTTACAAAATTGGGCCGCAAAGTTATTTAATCGTTCACTATACTCAAATTACCAGCTGGCTTTGGTTATGCCAGGTATCTTGCCGTCGTGTGCCATTTGGCGAAACTGGTTACGGCAAAGGCCAAACTTGCTCATGTAGCCGCGGGGGCGACCGGTAAGTTTGCAACGGCTATGGAGCCGAACAGCCGAAGAGCTACGGGGGAGCTTATCCAAGCCAGCCCAATCACCAGCCTCTTTCAAGGTCTGACGCTTCTTCTTGTACCGGGCTACGAGCCTTTCCTTTTTGTTATCCCGCGCAATGATTGACAGTTTTGCCATACTACCTCTTGTTAATTTTTATTAGTAAAGGGCATCCCGAAAGCCTTCAGGAGCTCATAACTTTCTGCATCTGTACCGGCAGAAGTCACAAACGTGATGTCCATGCCATTGATCTTACTCACTTTGTCAATAGAGATCTCAGGGAAGATGATCTGCTCCTTTACGCCCAGCGTATAGTTTCCGCGGCCGTCAAATCCTTTATCGCTGACGCCTTTAAAGTCACGAACCCGTGGCAGGGCAACATTCATCAACCGATCCATGAATTCATACATGCGCGATCCGCGTAGCGTAACACGCACGCCAATCGGAACATCGACACGCAACTTAAAGTTGGAGATGTCCTTCTTAGAGCGCGTAGGCACGGCCTTCTGACCCGTGATGGTGCTGATTTCCTCTAATCCAACATCGATCATTTTCTTATCGGCTACGGCCGCACCGATCCCCTTGTTGACACAGATCTTTTTGATCTTGGGAACCTGCATGACCGACTTGTACTGAAATTTTTCTTTCAGCGCCGGAACAATCTCCTTGGTGTATTTTTCTTGTAGTCTTGGCGTTGCCATGGCTTTATTACTTAATGAATTCTCCTGTTTTCTTGGCGTAACGCTGGAGCTTTCCCTTTTCGTTCAGCTTGCGCCCAACGCGCGTCGGCTTTCCCGTTGCAGGATCCAGCAGCATTACGTTGCTGATATGAATAGATGCTTCCATCTTTTTAATTCCTCCTTCCGGCTTTCCGGCAGATGGTTTCTGGTGTTTCGTCACCATGTTGATGCCCTCCACAACCACGCGGTTTTTGTCGAGCAACACTTCCAATACTTTGCCTGAGCTAACCTTTTCGGCTGTACTCCGATAGTTTCCGGCGATGATCTTGACGGTATCACCCTTCTTGATCTTCAGCTTTGGCTGTTTGTTAAACTTCCTTTCCATAATCTTATAATACTTCAGGGGCCAATGAAATGATCTTCATGAATTGTTTCTCGCGCAGCTCGCGTGCGACAGGTCCGAAAATGCGTGTACCACGTGGTTCGTCCTGGGGGGTCAGCAATACAGCAGCGTTATCCTCAAAACGAATATACGATCCGTCCTTCCTCCTCACTTCCTTCTTCGTCCGTACAATAACGGCCTTTGACACAGTGCCCTTCTTGATTTGGCTAGTCGGGATAGCTGATTTTACAGTTACGACAATCTTGTCGCCAACCGAGGCATAGCGCCGTCTTGTTCCGCCCAATACGTGCAGGCACAGCACTTCTTTTGCGCCGCTGTTGTCTGCCACTATAAGCCGAGACTCATTCTGTATCATAACTGTGTCCTTTTCTGTTTACCTATTACTTCGCCTTCTCCACAATTTCCACCAATCTCCATCGCTTGCTCTTGCTCAGCGGCCGGGTTTCCATAATCTTCACGATGTCACCAATCCCTGCTTCGTTCTTCTCATCGTGGGCCATCAGCTTTGTCGTCTTCTTCATGAACTTTCCGTAGATCGGATGTTTCACTTTCCGGTCAATGGTGATCGTAATGCTCTTCTGCATCTTGTTGCTCACCACTTTTCCGATACGCTCTTTTCTTGAATTCCTTTCCATGGTGATATTACTTTTGCGTTGCTTTCTGATGCAATAATGTGTTGATCCGGGCGATTGATCTCCGGGTTGCCTTGATGCGAATCGGATTCTCAATAGCTGAAACCTGGTGCGCGAATTTCATTTTGCGCAGGGCTTCCTTCTCGCTGATAAGTTTCTCCTTCAGCTCGTCCACCGTCAGGTCTTTAATTTCGTTAGCGTTATTCTTCATAGCTTATTCTACATAATCACGTGCTACAACAAACTTTGTCTTGATCGGAAGTTTGCCATCGGCAAGCTTCAAGGCTTCCAGCGCCGTCGCGCGGGTTACACCGCCGGCCTCAAACAAAATTGTACCAGGCTTCACAGCAGCTACCCAAAATTCAGGAGCTCCTTTTCCTTTACCCATCCGCACTTCTGCAGGCTTGCGGGTAATGGGCTTATCCGGAAACACCCGGATCCAAACCTGACCCTCACGCTTCATAGCACGAGTAACGGCTACACGGGCGGCTTCCAACTGGCGAGCCGTGAGCAATCCCATTTCAACCGCCTTGAGGCCAAATGACCCAAATGCAATTGTGTGACCGCGTGTTGCCATTCCTTTGACACGGCCCTTTTGAGACTTTCTGTATTTAGTACGCTTCGGTTGTAACATTACTGAAAACCCGTTTTTAGTCTAATTCCTATCTTCTCTTTGCTCTGTCATCGCCGCTGGGACGACCACCGCGGTCACCACCCCTGCGATCTCCACCGCGGCCTTCGCTACGACGGTCCGGACGTTCAGGTGCTCTGCGTGGTCCGCCTTGTGGTTTGCCTTCCGACTGGGAAACAATCCCTACGTTCGGAGACAAGTCACGCTTACCAAAAATCTCACCCTTGAAAATCCATACTTTGATTCCAATTTTTCCATACACGGTCTGTGCTTCAGAAATAGCATAGTCGATATCAGCACGAAGCGTGTGGAGAGGAATACGACCCTCTTTGTATTGCTCGGTACGCGCCATATCGGCACCAGCCAAACGACCTGATAACTTCACTTTAATTCCTTCTGCACCTACGCGCATGGTAGAAGCAATCGACTGCTTCATAGCACGGCGGTAAGAAATACGTGCTTCCAATTGCTGGGCAATGGATTCGCCAACCAGGCGAGCATCCAACTCAGGACGTTTGATCTCGTAAATATTGATCTGAACATCCTTGCCGGTAAGTTTCTTGAGTTCTTCTTTGATCTTGTCGACCTCGGTACCACCTTTTCCAATCACAACACCCGGACGGGCAGTATGAATAGTCAGCGTGATGCGCTTGATGGTGCGCTCGATCACTACTTTGGCAATGCCTCCCTTTTGGATCCGTGCATCTATGTACTTGCGGATCTTGTGGTCTTCTACCAGCTTGTCGGCAAATTCCTTTCCGCCGAACCATGCAGAATCCCAGCCACGGATAATTCCGAGGCGGAAGCCGACAGGATTAATTTTTTGTCCCATTATTCCTTGGTTTCTTTTACTGCAACCTTCTTTTCCTTTACTGCCTGAGCGGGCATCTTGTCCACCACGAGTGTTACGTGGTTAGAACGCTTGCGTACCCGGTGTGCGCGTCCTTGCGGTGCCGGGCGCAGCCTTTTCAACATGCGGCCGCCGTCAACAGATATTTCTTTCACGAACAAATCAGCCTCCTCCAACTTCACATCCTTATTCTTGGTCTCCCAGTTTGCAATGGCAGACATCAACAATTTTTCGAGGCGTGCCGCAGGGTGCTTGGCTTCGTATTTCAGCAGATTCAATGCTTGCGCTACACGCTGGCCACGAATCAGGTCCGCCACCAAACGCATCTTGCGCGGGGACGTGGGTACATTGTTCAGGTAAGCGATCGCCGGGCCGGTCTTGGCAGCTTCCTTAACCGCCTTGATCTTTTCCCGCTTTTGTACGGACCGCTTTACTTTCTTTTCTGTTGCCTCCATGAGCGTATTATCTATTTAGCCGTAGCTTCTGCCTTGTTATTGCCCGTATGTCCTTTGAATGTGCGGGTAGGTGCAAACTCACCTAACTTATGGCCCACCATATTCTCGGTAACATAGACCGGGATGAACTTATTTCCATTGTGCACCGCAAAGGTGAAACCGATAAGATCAGGCGTAATCGTGCTTCTGCGTGACCAGGTTTTGATCACTGATTTTTTTCCTGACTGCTCCATCGCGCTCACCTTCTTCTCGAGGCGAACGTCCAGGTAAGGACCTTTTTTAATTGATCTTCCCATTATTTTTTCCTCCTTGCAATGATTAGATTATCTGAATATTTCTTCGGGTGACGGGTCTTCTTTCCTTTAGAGTACAGGCCCTTGCGTGATCTCGGATGGCCACCGGAAGCACGACCTTCACCACCACCCATCGGGTGATCGACCGGGTTCATGGCAACGGCACGTGTGCGGGGGCGAATTCCTCTCCACCGGCTGCGACCTGCCTTACCAACCGACTCGTTCATGTGGTCAGGGTTTGAAACTGCGCCAATAGTAGCCAGGCAGCGCACCAATACCATCCGCATTTCGCCGGAAGGCATCTTCAGCGTTGCATAGTCGCCATCGCGCGCTAACAACTGAACGAATGAACCTGCGCTGCGCGCGATAGAAGCACCAATCCCGGGCTTATTTTCAACGTTATGAATGATTGTTCCCAATGGGATTTTCGACAGCGGAAGGGTATTCCCTACTTCAGGAGCTACATCATCGCCGGATATTACCTGCTGGCCTACTTTCAGGCCTTGTGGAGCTATTATGTAAGACTTGAATCCATCTACATAGTAAAGCAAAGCAACACGGGCTGTGCGGGTCGGATCGTATTCGATCGACTTCACCACAGCAGGAACGCCAAACTTGTTGCGGACAAAATCAACGTTTCTTGATTTTTGCTTATGACCACCGCCGATATAGCGCATCGTCATCTTACCATCACTGTTACGGCCTCCGCTCTTCTTGATGGAAGTCAATAGCGACTTCTCCGGACGACCTTTGGTGATGTCTTCAAAGCCAGGCGACAATCTGTGTCGCGTGCCAGGGGTAATCGGTCTGAGTTTCTTCAGCGCCATCGCTTATCGTTTATACGTTGCTATAAAAATCTATCACTTCACCCTGAGCAAGGGTCACAATTGCTTTCTTGTAATTGGGTTTGCGTCCTGCCAGCGTACCAGCTTTGGTAAACCGAACTTTCTGCTTTCCCATAACGCTGAGCGTATTGACTTTGGAAACATTCACACCGTAGAGTTTTTCGACGGCATTCTTAATCTCCACTTTGTTGGCATTGATGTCAACAATAAAGCCATACTTCCCCTTCTCGTTGAGGGAAGATATTTTCTCGGTAACCAGGGGGCTCTTGAGGATACTCATGGGGTTACTTATTTAAAATGGTATCGATTTTTCCTACCGAGCTCTCCACGAGGATCAACTTGTCGGCATGCATCACATCGTAGGTATTAATCTGGGATGCCGTGATCACTTTCGTGTTGCGGATATTCCTTCCTGATGTAACAATGTTTTTGTTCGCTTCAGGGATAACGAGAAGCGTCTTCTGCGTATCCATACCCAAGGACTTGAGCATGGCGATATATTGCTTGGTCTTCGGGGCTTCGAAATTGAAGTCCTCCACAATAGAAATTGACATGTCCTTGGCCTTGTAAGTAAGGGCAGAACGACGTGCCAAATCCTTGACTTTCTTATTCAGTTTGAATGAGTAATCCCTTGGTGCTGGACCGAAAACGCGTCCACCCCCTTTAAATTGAGGGTTCTTGATGTTACCCGCACGGGCACCACCTGTACCTTTTTGCTTCTTGATCTTTTTGGATGAGCCGGAAATCTCATTACGCTGCTTCGACTTGTGCGTTCCCTGGCGCTTGTTGGCCAAGTGACTTTTTACATCCAGCCAGATTGCGTGATCGTTGGGCTCAATGCCGAACACCTCTGCAGAGAGGTTCACGTTACGGCCGGTTTTTTCACCGCTGTATTTTGTAACTGCTACGTCCATCACTTTTGCAGAATTATGGTTGAGTTTTTCGCGCCTGGTATAGATCCGCTTACCAGGATCAGGTTGTGTTCGGCCATGATCTTCACCACCTTGAGGTTGGTGACTTTCACACGGTCGTTGCCCATTCGGCCTGGCAGTCGCTTTCCTTTGATTACACGTGAAGCAAAGGAGGCGTTACCCATCGAACCAGGAGCGCGGAGCCTGTTATGCTGACCGTGCGTCTGGCCTCCGACACCTGCGAAGCCATACCGTTTGACAACCCCCTGAAAACCGCGACCCTTGGAGGTACCTACGGCATCCAGAAAATCACCTTCGGCAAACACATCCTGAATACGAACTTCTTTGCCGAGCTCGGCAATGCTGTTGAACTCTGCGCCGAAGTCACGAAACTCAACCACGTCCCGCTTGGGTGTGGTATTAGCTTTCTTGAAGTGACCTACCAGCGGCTTGGATGTGCTCTTTTCCTTTTTTTCTCCGAAGGACAACTGCAGGGCGGAATAGCCATCGGTCTGTTCGTTCTTGACCTGAGTAACTACACACGGTCCTGCCTCGATGACTGTACAGGCGATATTCTGACCGTCCTGGCCATATATGCTCGTCATCCCAATCTTACGTCCTATTATTCCAGGCATGGTTAAACCTATTTTGCTGTTTTTGTGCCGTTTTGCGGGTTTTGTATCGCAAAAAGGACTGCAAAGATAGGAACAGGGCCGGAGTTACCAAGTGCCGAATTCAAAAAAACATGAGCATGTTGGGAATTTCGCAAGGCCGCCTCCAGGAAGCCATACCATTACGTTGATTTTCAGCAAGTTAAACAAGCATTAAAAGCTGAAAAAAAGTGAATCGGTTGGGATTACAAACTGTATTTCCGGTAATGTCAGCTAATCCGCTCAACGCCCAATCCGGGTGCATCGGAGCAACGCATCATGCCGTCTTCAAGAATGAATCCGCCTTTGACAATATCCTTGCCCAGATCAAGACTGCCATCCAGGTCGATGTACTTGGTATTAGAGCAGGCAAAGGCCACATGCAGACCCGCAGTAATGCTAATGATGCTTTCATCGTTGCACCCCCAGAAAAGGTCGATGCCCTCCTGAAAGCCAATATTTGCGATCTGAAGGCCTTGACCAATGCCTCCGCATTTCATCAGTTTGATATTGAAGATGCCCACAGCCCTTGGTGGTTTTACCAGCTCTAACGCGTCTTTGGGGGACAATAGCGACTCATCCGCAGCAATCCTTGACTTTACCTCCTCGGGAAGTTGCCGGATCTCCGCCACGGCTTTGGCAGGGAGAGGCTGCTCGATAAGTTCAATATCCAATGATTTGGTGCGGTTGTAAAAGGCTACCGTTTCCGCAGCGGTGTACCCCTGGTTGGCGTCGATCCGTATGAATACCTTCTTCCCGAAATTCTCGCGCATTTTCACTAACCGCTCAATATCCTCCTCGAGGTCCTTTCCGATTTTGACCTTAATGGCCTTGAACCCACGGTTAATGTATTCTCCAGTCTCTTTCAACGTTTCTTCCACGTTCTTGATTCCGATGGTATTGGAGGTTGGCATAACCTTGATTTTCTGACCCAAATACTTCACCAGTGGGATACCGAGAAGCTTGGTGAAGGCATCATGCAAGGCGATATCGATGGCAGCACGGGCAGCGGGGGTCTTCGGAAACTTCATGGTAACCTCAAACAGCAACTGGTTGATCTCGCGGATATCACGTCCCCGTAGAAAATCAAGATTGGCATCAGTCAGGGACGTCATGGTGTCATTGATGTGCTCACCGGTAACGTACTCGCTTGGGTTACAGGCTCCGATACCGGTAATACCGTTGGAAAGCGTTATTTCCACAAACGCGTTAAGCACTTCGTCAACGGTCTTAAAAGCGATCGTATAGGGTTTTGTGTTTCCCAGGTCTGCCTTCCAGATGGTGATGTTCTTGATTTGCATAAGTGTTTGTTCAACCGTTTATACCTGGGCGACAGACTCGTCGATCATTTGTTTGAAGATGGGCACCAGTGCGTCAACGCCATCCTCAAGTGGGAGGATTGCGGGGATACCCAGTTCCTTGCTGGCCGTGGCTGCATACTGCCGGGCATCAGCTTCCTTCATCTTATAAGTATTTATTGTCAAGGCAACTGTGGGCGCCCCGTAAATTCGAATGAGCTCAATCTCGTCTTTGGGCGTTGGGATGTCAGCGGGAAAATCCTCGAGCCCCTTGTACCGCTTCCGCGGAGGGTTGTGCTGTAGGATGGCACCATCGGCATTGGCTGATATGATCCACTCTGCGCCTGCAGGACCGCTCGGGTTACGCAAGCTCGACTGACCCTCAATGAAAATAATCTCGGGTTTGGCCTCATCCCAGCATTGAAGAATCGCGTGCTCCATTTCTCCCGAAATAAAGTCATTTAGGGTGCTGTCGAAGATGAAGCCATATTTTGCTCCCTGCATCCAGCCCGTTTGGCCAGTATAGATCATTTCGGCCCGGTAGCCTGCCTTCTTCATAGCCTCAGTAAGAAACCTCGTTGTGGTTCGTTTGCCCAACGCGCAATCCGTTCCCAGCACAGCAATTTTGGGGCAATGGACCCGTTCGATCTCGCCGGACCAGAAATGCAATTCTTTAAATTTCTTGGGCTTGCGTACGTCAATGATTTCGACGCCTTTCTTGTTAGCCAATTCCACAAGTTCATGGTGGTCAGAAACATAATCATGGAGGCCATTGACGATTCCAAAACCCAACTCAATAGCCTCTTTCAGTAGCACACGCAGTTCTTCAGGGAGTACGCCTCCTTTGGTGGCTACTCCAATGATACAATACTCCGCTTTCTCGGCGCATTGGCTCACAAACTCCTGAAGCGTTGAATAAATAGGGATGTTCCTCTTCTTCCCATCGAGCACCTCGCCCGCATCGCGCCCTGCCGTCTTTTCGTCGACAATCCCCAGGATGTTAAACCGTTCGGTGCCCCGAATCAATCCATGGGCCGTTTTGCCGTTATCGCTGTTGAGGTAGCCAGCGGTCAATATTATGGCATTACTCTTGTTCATAATCGATTTGTGCGCGAAAATTCGGGTAAAGTGAATGAAAGTCCAAATACAAGGTAATCAGGAGTAAGGAGTAAGGAGTCAGCAGGAAGGGGTCAGGCCTTCGGAGACGATTTTGTAAATTGCACCATTATGAAAATACAGGGTTGGATGATATCGATGCTACTTGCCATTGGGGCTGCGTCAAACGCACAGTCGCTTGTCGGCACCTGGCAGATTATTGAAGAGAAAACATGCTTCGATAGCCAGTTTACCGAGTCGGAAACAGAAAAAGACCTGCTGAAAGACATGGGATCGACGCAGAGCAGTGTAGCCCGGGTGATCGAGTTCAACAAGAATGGAACGGGCGAGGAAGCTATTTTTACCAAAGGCACTAAAAAGGGTTCAGGCAAAACGTCGTTCCGTTACCGCTGGGCTGGAAAAGAGATTCAGCTTCTGGACAAAAAGTCTGGTATTATGACCCAGCAACTGGTCATTGATACACTGACCACTACCCTGATGAAGATCCATCTGGCCAGCAAGGCGTGTGAAACAAAAACCCTCTCAAGAATCAAGTAATGGTAGCGGAATCCCCGTTGAGGCGAGACATCCGAAAACTCAAGCTAGATGAACTCAAGGAGTTCTTTGTCCAACAAGGAGACAAGGCATTTCGTGCACAGCAAGTATATGAGTGGCTTTGGAAGAAATCTGCGAAAGATTTTGAGCAGATGACTAATCTTTCGCTTGCCACGCGTGAATTGTTGAAAGCGAACTTCACCATCAATCATATTCAGGTTGACACCATGCAGCGGAGCGCCGATGGCACAATCAAAAACTCAGTGAAGTTGCATGATGGACTAATTGTTGAATCGGTGCTTATTCCGACAGAAAAGCGGATTACGGCCTGTGTGTCTTCACAGGTCGGCTGCAGTCTGGCGTGCCGTTTTTGCGCCACGGCCAGGCTCAAGCGCATGCGCAACCTTGACCCTCATGAGATCTATGACCAGGTTGTAGCAATTCAACAGCAGGCCGAGCTTTTCTTTGGAAGGCCGCTCACCAACATTGTCTTTATGGGCATGGGCGAACCCCTGCTCAACTACAACAATGTCATTGCCGCCATTGAAAAGATCACTTCGCCTCAAGGACTCAACATGGCATCCAAGCGCCTTACGGTATCGACCGTTGGCATAGCCAAAATGATCCGGAAGATGGCCGATGATGAAGTTAAGTTTAACCTGGCGGTGTCGCTGCATTCGGCAATCAACGCAACGCGGTCGTCCATCATGCCCATTAATGAGTCTACGCCACTTGAAGAACTTGGCGAAGCCCTGGTCTACTGGTACAGCAAACAGAAAAAGAAAGTCACTTACGAATATGTTGTCTGGAAGGGTATTAATGATTCGCTGGAACACGCGCAAGCTCTTCTCAAATTTTGCAAGCTTGTTCCCAGCAAAGTCAATCTCATTGAATACAATCCCATTGATGACGGCGAATTCCAGCAGGCCTCTGACGAGTCGCTGCAGATGTATATGGACCTCCTGGAGCGCAACGGAATCACGTGTCGCATCCGAAAAAGCCGGGGAAAAGATATCGATGCGGCCTGTGGTCAGTTGGCCAACAAGAGCTAGATTATTTGGCGGATTGATTACTTTTGTGGTTAAGGCTATACTTCATTTCCATGCAACTGAGTCCCTACGAAAAACATTTCCAGTCTTCTGAAAAAGTCCGGGACTTTGTTATCGGCATGAGCGATGGGTTGACTGTACCTTTTGCGTTGGCAGCGGGCTTAAGTGGCGTAGTAGATTCTACGGCAATTGTTATCACCGCTGGTCTTGCCGAAATCGCGGCGGGTTCCATCGCCATGGGACTGGGGGGCTATCTCGCAGGGCGAACACAAATTGAGCACTACAATGCAGAGGAACACCGCGAATACGAAGAGATTGAAAAACTGCATGAAGTTGAAATCAAGGAAACAAAAGAGATCTTTGCGGAATACGGTCTGAATGACGAGCTCCAGGAAACCATCGCCCGGGAGATGGCCAAACATCCCAAGAAATGGGTCGACTTTATGATGCGCTTTGAGTTGGGTCTCGAACGCCCGGACAAGAATAGGGCGCTGCAGAGTGCGCTTGTGATCGGGACTAGCTATGTTATCGGAGGCTTGATTCCACTCAGCGCTTATTTCTTCACCGAGTCGTCAAGTGAAGGACTTATTTACTCATCAATCATCACGCTGATCTGTCTCATTGCGTTTGGACTTGTCAAGAGTAAGCTTACCGGTCAACCTCTGTTGAAGGGCACGATGCGTGTTGCGCTGGTGGGTGCGGCGGCGGCGGCGGCGGCTTTCGGCATTGCGACGCTGATTGCCTAATCCAAAAAAATATTGTCAAGGAATCAATGCGAGACCAAATGGCCTCCTTAGAGGCTTACTTTTTACTCGCCTTAAACAGCTTTTCCCTTTCTTCCTTGGTGAGGCTCTCATAGCCCCCGTCGGAAATCTTGTCCAGGATAGCGTCAATCTCGGTCTGAGAAATGCCTGAAGCAGCTGATGCTTTCGGGCGCGGCGCAGCGCCTTCTTTTCGATATGAAACCTTGACACGTGCCCGGGGGGAAACCAATCCTCCGATCCACGAGAGCGTTGCCGTTATCCATCCACCCCAGTTGATGCCCACCTGAAGCTGCTTGACATAGACGAATCCAATAAGTGCTCCGCCAAGGTGGGCGATATCGCCGCCGGCATTTTGCCCTACGGACCCCACGAAGGAAAGGAAGATGTAAATCGCAGCGATCCACTTTATTTTTACCGGACCGAAAAATAACAGGAAGAATGTATAGTCTGGCAATAGAGTTGCTGCGGCAACCATGATGGAAAATACAGCGGCAGAAGCGCCCACCAATTCCGCACGGCCAGTTAAAAACTCCGGGGGATTGGGAATGAGGTTGTAAACCATCAGGTAGAACGCGCCTCCGGCAATCCCGCCAAGTACATAAACAGCAATCACTTTGTCACTGCCGAGGTACTCCACCAACAACTTTCCAAACCAATATAGCGCCAGCATGTTGAACAGAATATGTAAAATACCGGCGAGGTTATGGTTGAAGAAGTATGTGATGAGTGTCCAGGGGCGGGAAAGGAATTCACCAAACCCGCTGGGTAGCGAGAACTGGTTGTGCACGGAGACAAAAAGAGAATCGAATCCAAACCATTTGGAAAAAACCATAAACACAGCCAGAACAATAAACACAATCACGTTGATAATGATCAACTGGATGTGACTGTTGTTGGGGCGGCTGAACGCATTCTTGAATTCTTCTAACACGGACCTTGATTTAAGGATTAGCTTGATTTAAGGATTAGCTTGATCGGATTGGATTACCCTGATTTGGACTGGTGGATTGACAACGAATTTACGCATTTGCCAGGTTACCGGTGTTTTCCCTGACTGCGCCAATACGAAATCAGCAAGAAGGCCACAAAAGCACCGCCAAAGTGTGCCAGGTGGGCCACTGAGCCACTGCGGTCCATCACATAGGTCATAATTCCCATGAGAAAAACCATATACTTTGCCTTGATCGGGATGGGTGGAAACAGGAGCATGATTTCCAAATTGGGAAACAGCAGGCCAAAAGCCATCAAGATTCCATAGATGGCGCCAGATGCACCCAGCATGCTTCCAACTGTTTCGGGAAAGAAGAAATAATTTGTTACAGCATACAAAATACCCGCACCCATTCCTGTCACGATGTAGAAGATCAGGAATTTCTTTTCACCCCAATAATTTTCCAGAATCGGCGCGAAGGAGGCCAAGGCGAGCATATTGAAGAAGATATGGCCGAAGGAGCCGTGAGCAAACATATAAGTGAAGAACTGATAAGGTGCAAAAAGCGGAAATCCTATTCCCCAGAGTGAGATGAGCTGGGTGAGCCCCAACCTTACTTCCTGACCTTCAATGAACCGTGTAATCCCAATGGGGGCGAGGTTTTGAAGCATGAAAACGACCACATTGATAATAATGAGGGTGCGTACGAGGGGGGTGACATTGAACATTAGCGGAAGTGGCTTTCTATCTTAGACGTGTCAAAAATAAAAAATGTTGTACTCCCATCAGGGGAATAGTTTGGGTTATGGCAGGAAAAGAGCCGGTCAACCAAAGAATCCATCTCTTCTTGGGAGAGCACCTGCCCCATTCGAATGGCGGATCGTTTGGCCAGAGACCGCGCCAGATTATCTTGCAAAGGCACAGTAAGGGCTGATTGATTGAGCTTGAATTGTTCAAGCAACCCCTCAAAAAGCTCTTTCTCATTCTTTCCAGTTGCCTCAATTGGCATCCCGGTGACTACCACCGTATTCTTGCCAAACACCTCAAACTGGAACCCCAGTGCTTTTATTTCGCGTTCCATTTCCATCACCAGGGTAAAATCCGCGGTGCTCAATGAAACGGTTTGGGGAAACAGGCTTTGAATCGTAGTCGCGGATTTGTCTCTAATTTTTTTCAAAAAACTTTCAAACAGGATGCGCTCGTGAGCGGCTTGCTGGTGAATGATCATCAACCCATTCTTGACTGGTCTGACCAAATAGCCTGGTTGAGCCTGCAAGACAGGGATTCGGTCCGAAGGTGAGGCAGACCGCTCCAGAGAAATTGCATCTCCCTGCCCGAACAAAGCGGATTGGGTGGGCCGTTCATCGTCAAATAGTTTTTCCCAATTAGTCAAGTTCGACCGATGCAAGCTGGAGCCCAGTTGCTCCTCCAGGTACTGCTCGCGACTCAAGGTCTGCGATTGGCTGATTTTGCTTACCAAGTTGATGTCTGCTGAATAATCCAGCGCCGGTGTGAGGTTGTGTGCGCCCAAGGCTTGACGCACGGACGCACGGACAACAGCATACACGGCTCGCTCGTCATCGAACTTGATCTCTGTTTTGGTTGGGTGAACATTCACATCGATGTGACGTGGGTCAATGGTAATGAACAGCACATAAAAGGGAAACGAATTTTCTGATAGCAGCCCCTCGTAGGCACCGATAACCGCATGATTGAGGTAGTTGTTTCGGATAAACCGGTGATTGACAAAAATGAACTGCTCGCCCCGGGTTCGTTTGGCTGACTCAGGTTTTCCGATATATCCCGTGATCGTCATTAGGTCAGTCTCTTCACTGCAGGGTGCCAGTTGCGCCTGGTAGGTCTTCCCGAAAAGCCCAACAATGCGTTGGCCTAACTTGGCAGGCTCCAGATCATAGAGGGTGTCATCTCCGTGAATCAAGGAGAACGAAATCTCCGGATGCGCGAGGGCGATGCGCTGGAATTCCTCAACGATGTGACGCATCTCAACAGGGTTGGACTTAAGAAAATTCCGTCTTGCGGGGATGTTGTAAAATAAATTCTTGACGGAAATCGAAGTTCCTTTGTCCGATGCAACAGGCTCTTGACGTTTCACTTCAGAGCCTTCGACAATCAATAAGGTGCCCAGGTCTTTTTCGGCCAGGCGTGTCTTCATTTCAAATTGGGAAACGGCAGCAATGGAGGCGATGGCTTCTCCGCGAAACCCCATTGTTTGAATCGTGAACAAATCTTCAGCGGTGCGTATTTTGGAGGTGGCATGGCGCTCGAGGCTCATGCGTGCATCCGTTTCACTCATGCCCGATCCATCATCGACTACCTGAATCAATGCCCGGCCAGCTTCCTTGATGATTAAACAAATGCGCGTCGCGTGAGCATCGATGGAGTTCTCCATCAATTCCTTAACCACGGACGCTGGGCGCTGCACAACCTCACCCGCTGCTATTTGGTTTGCAATTGCATCAGGAAGCAGATGAATAATGTCAGCCATGAATAAGGTTGCGGCGATTATTTCTTGAATTTGAAATAGAGATAGAGCGGGACAAACAGCAAAAGACTGTATAGGGCATCCTTTCCCCACGTAAGGAAAGCAATGGCAAACAGCGTCAAGAATAACAATAAGCCGCTCCGCAGCAGAACCGCATTCAACTCCGTTTTATCTTTGTTTGAACGGCGGCGGGCTGCGTGAAGTGCACCCGAGAGCCGCGACCGGTAACTTTCGTCTGCCTCTGCCGCCAGCCCCTTTTCCCGATCTAGCGCTCGTTGGATACGCTCTTCCCGCTCCTTTCGTTCCTCGGCCTTCTGATCATAAAAACGAGGCTTGTAGTTGAACTTCTTGTTGTCGGGAGTCTTATTGAACAGCGATACAAATTTCATGAACACATCAATTTGAAACGGCCAAGCCAAGCATTTCCTGCTAAAACAGTTCCGTGATTAATCTTCCGGGTAAAATTGCTTTATTCGCCTCCAAATACAAAGCTATCCCGCGGATGTCACCTAAACTTTTGTGCGTTTTACTGCTTTCCGTACTATTCTCAACGGCCCAAGCTCAGGAAGACCGTACACAATGGGTTGACAGTGTTTTCAGCACCCTGAACCGGCAGGAAAAAGTCGCACAGCTATTTATGGTAAATACCCCGGCGAATCCGACAGACCAGGAATATGACAAATTGGTGGATTTAGTCGAGGATGGTATCGGAGGCGTGTATATAACCCGGGGAGGTCCAGTGCGTCACGCGGCGCTCATGAATAAACTGCAAAAAGCATCAGCACGCAGACTACTGGTTGGCACGACAGCAGAATGGGGATTGGGTCAGACGCTTGACAGCATTAAGGGATTTCAGAAACCAATGGTGGTCGGTGCGGCTACATCAGACAGCCTCACTGCCGCATGGGGCAGAGCCATTGCGAGGCAAATGAAGGATCTGGGGTTCCATATCAATTTTGCCCCTAACGCTGACGACGAAATTTTTAATGATGACTACCTGCGCTATTTCAGCGATTCGGAAACGCGGATCGGAAATCATGCTTCGACTTTTGTCCGGGCCATGCAGTCGGAGGAAATCATAGCAGTAGCAAAGCATCTCCCAAGGCGGTGGACCAATGAGCGGCGGCTCAGTGATTCCATGGTTGTTTTGAATCTCAATCGGATTGATACCAATACACTCCATCCCTTTCAACAACTGATTGCAAACAACATTGGCGGAATTTCCACCAGTTACCTCCACTTTTCCATCCAGGGTGAAAAGGGAATTGTGCCAGCCTCCGTATCTCAGCCATTCATTTCTGATGTATTGAAGAAGATGCTCGGGTTCGGTGGACTGGTTTTTTCCGATGCCCGAAACATTCAGAAGAAAGAAGGCAAGGTAAGGGCAGGTGAGGCCGAACTCCTTGCGTTTCAGTCGGGGGCCGATATCATTTTTAACCCCGCAAACGCTCCTGCGGGAATCAAGATGATTTCAAAAGTGGTTAGGAAAAACAAATTCTTGCTACAGCAACTAGATTCCAGTGTCAAAAAAATACTAAACACAAAGTATGACGTTGGACTACACACCATTACGCCGATCAATACAGACAATTTGTACCGACGACTGAACAATCCGGAGTACGGTTCTCTTAACCTGGCCTTGGCCTCCGCGGCCGTAACTATTGTTCAAAACACGGATTCATTGCTCCCTTTGAAATACATCGAAGAGCGCTCCTTCGTCTCGATGGCCATCGGCAATGCTTCATCCAACAACTTCGAACAGGCGTTGAAGAAGTATGCTCATTTCCGCTCCTACGGGATTCAGAGCGCTGCGGATACGGTGGTCGTCGCCGCACAACCTCAGGACGTATTTATCATCGGGATCTTTCCTTATGCGACTGCGTTGGAGCAAAAGGTAGCGGCATGGATTAACCGGCTGGCAGCGAAGCACAAAGTCATTTTGGTTCATTTTGGAAATCCAAAGTCACTGGACCGCTATACACGCGCTGCCGCTTTGGTAGCAGCGTATACTGACCAGGACTATATGCCTTCGGTCTCTGCCCAGTTGATCTTTGGTGCCCTGGCTGCGGGAGGCGAATTACCTCTGTCAACCTCCCAGTGGATGCCCGGAGCATCAATCAAGACAACGCAACTTGGTCGGTTATCATTTGCTGTACCTGAATCCGCAGGTATCAGCAGCCGGGCACTGGAAAAAATAAAGATGGTGATGGAAGAGGCCGTCGCTACTCAGTCCGCACCGGGAGCATATGCGTTGATCGTCAAAGATGGGAAGGTTGTATTTGAACAAGCCGTCGGCTGGCTGACGTATGAAAAACAACAACCTGTCAACGAAGAAACAATCTATGATCTGGCGTCGATGACTAAAGTGCTTGGGACGGTTCAAATCATGATGTTTCTATATGAAAAAGGACTTATCGATATCAACAAGAAGGCCTCATTCTATTTGCCGGAATTACAGGGCACCAACAAAGAAGACCTCACGATAATAGATATTTTGACCCATCAATCGGGCTTGCTTCCATTCATTCCACTGTGGCCAAAGACTATGGATGGCCAGAATGAATTCGATCCCCATTATTACAGTCACTCACGAAGTGAGGCTTATCCACTGCAAGTGGGGCCTGATATGTACGGTGCTGTCCACCTGAAGGATTCGCTGTGGAGGTGGACGTTAGCATCCAATTTGCTTGAAAAACCCGCGCGCACGCCGTATTCATTCCGATACAGTGATCTGGGGCCCTGGATCCTTTACATGCTTGCTGAAAAATTATTGAACCAGCCAATCGATGAGTTCCTGCAACAAAACATTTACGACCCCATCGGAGCATGGACAACCGGGTATCTGCCTTTAAGTCGATTTGACGCTTCCATGATCGCCCCCACCGAAAAGGATACTACCTTCCGGAAAGGCCTGTTGGTAGGCACCGTTCACGATGAGCGCGCTGCGATGCTGGGCGGGGTCGCAGGTCACGCGGGCTTGTTTAGCAACGCCGGGGATGTGGCTAAACTTGGACAAATGCTTTTGCAACGTGGTTACTATGGCGGTCACCAATACTTCAAGCCTGAAACAGTCGATTTGTTTACCAGGAAACAGTTTAAGCCAAGCCGAAGGGGCCTTGGGTGGGACAAGCCCATTCAAAGCGATTGGAGCAGCCCCACGTCACTTTCGGCCTCAGCCGAAACTTATGGACATACAGGCTTCACAGGAACCTGTATTTGGATCGATCCGGAATTCAACCTGGTTTTCGTCTTTCTTTCCAACCGCGTTCACCCGGATAGAAACAGCAAGTTTAATAGTTCCAATATCCGATCGCGGATTCAGGAAATCATTTACCAGTCGATTTTTGCCTATTGTGCAGAAAAATAATTGAAACCAAAACACTCAGAAGATGGTTTATAAACAAACCCAAAGCCTGTGAAGCAAATAAACATTGGAATCGTATGCTACCCCACATTTGGCGGGAGCGGCGTAGTGGCCACAGAGCTCGGGAAAGCACTGGCCAAAGAGGGGCACCATGTTCATTTCATCACCTATTCGCAGCCCACCCGTCTTGATTTTTTGAATGAGAACCTCTTCTACCATGAAGTGGATTTTCGATCCTATCCCCTGTTCGAGTACCCGCCTTATGAACTTGCATTGGCGAGCAAGATGGTGAGCGTGGTGAAGAACGAAAAGCTGGACCTCCTTCATGTACACTATGCCATCCCGCATGCATCTGCTGCGTACATGGCCAAACAAATTCTGAAGTCGGAGGGAATCATAATTCCTGTGGTAACGACACTGCACGGTACGGATATTACGCTGGTGGGGAAAGATCCCTCATACGAACCAGTGGTGACCTTCAGCATCAATCAATCGGACGGAGTAACTGCCGTGTCGGAGGATCTCCGCCGCGAAACCTACGAACACTTTAAAATTGATGTTGACATTGACGTAATCCCAAACTTCATTGACCTTGAGAAGTTCAAGAAGCAAAAGAAGGATCACTTCAAGAAGGCCATCTGTCCAAATGGAGAAGCACTAGTGGTACACACATCCAACTTCAGAAAAGTGAAGCGTATTGGCGACGTCATCCAGATCTTCGCTAACATTCACAAAGAAATCCCTTCAAAGCTGCTCATGATCGGTGATGGTCCGGAGCGCGCCAAGGCGGAAGCCATGAGCAAAGAACTGAACATCGAAAACGATGTTCGCTTCCTCGGTAAACTCGAGGCGATTGAGGAGGTGCTGTCTGTTGCTGACTTATTTCTTATGCCTTCCGAAAAGGAGAGTTTCGGTCTTGCGGCACTTGAAGCGATGGCCTGCGAGGTGCCCCTCATTTCCTCAAATGCCGGCGGCTTGCCAGAACTAAATGTGCAGGGAATCACAGGGTTTATGAGTGAGGTGGGCAATGTGGAAGACATGAGCCGCAAAGCCCTGTTTGTACTTGATAAAGCCAATCTCCCCACATTCAAGGAAAATGCACTCAAAAGGGCCAAAGAATTCGAGATTGCCAATATCCTTCCACTGTACGAACGGGTGTATGAGAGGGTCATTGAAAAAGTTGCAAAACGCGCCAAATAGCTAATTTTTGAGCCCAAATAGGTTGAAAAGATCGTCGGACGGGATTACCTTTGCCGTCCGCAGAAGATTGGATATGGCAACCGAGATAAAACCACAAAATAGAGGCACAAAGCAACTTTTCCAGAATCCCATTTTGGAGAAGTTGTCGCGCACGCATATTTCTGTGCCCCTGATCATTTTCTTCATTTATTCAACCGGACTGCTTTACTGGAGCATTACCCACACCGATCTCTCCGTGGGAACGACGGTAGCGATGTTTGCTCTGGGGCTGCTTTCCTTTACTTGGGTGGAGTATAATGTCCATCGGTATATTTTCCATCTTGCTCCAACCACACAGCGACGCGCTGACCTGCAGTATACGATGCATGGGGTTCACCACGAGTTTCCAAAAGATAAAACCCGCCTGGCGATGCCTCCCGTTCTGAGCATAACTTTATCTACAATTCTTCTCCTTGTTTTCCGGTTATTTCTTGGCGATCTCGTATTCTCGTTCCTTCCTGGATTCCTGGCCGGGTATACAGCTTACCTTTCTGTTCACTATATGGTTCACGCCTACCAGCCTCCGAAGAATTTTCTGAAGGTTCTGTGGGTCAATCATGCTGTCCATCACTACAAGGATGGCGTCGGTGTTTATGGGGTATCCTCCCCGTTGTGGGACTACATCTATGGGACGATGACCGACAACCAACCCGCGAAGTCAGGAGCATAGGCCTTCACACGACTTCCTTCGTGATCGTTGTGTGTTCTTTGTGTCTTCTTTCAAATCCAGCGCACCAGGTCACGAGGATCGCACCAAATTTATCTCTTGTTGTTTTCCTGGTTGGGCCCCGATTGGGCAAAGTCAGTCGCTCATGATCAAATTGGATCCCGGCCCAGCCGAGAAAATAATTAGATAGGCTTTCCGGAAACAGAAACCCTCGAATATTGGTTATGTTTAAACCACTAACCTCCTAGCCATGCCCGGGTACCGGTTCTCAAAATATACCCCTCTGCCAGAGGCTCAAAAAACAGATTTTGGGCGGCTTCTGAGTGTGTTCATGCAGTTGGTGCTCATCACCTCCGGAAATGTCTCAGAAGCGCTTCAGTGGATGACAGAGGTCGACCGGCAGCATAAACTCACCCGGGACAACTACGGCATGGGCGATTTTATTGAGGACTTGAAGAAGAATGGTTACATCAGTGATGATGGCCCTGGCGGAGAATTCAAGCTCAAAGCGAAAAGCGAACAAAACCTCAGGCAATCTGCACTCGAAGAGATTTTTGGAAAGCTAAAGAAGACTCGCGGCGGGGAGCACAAGACGCCACATAGCGGTCGCGGGGATGAGCCTACAACCGATCGCCGTGACTACGAATTTGGGGATACCATGGAGCAGATCGCCATGACGGATTCCCTCCGCAACGCGCAGATCAATCATGGATTTGAGGAATTCTTTATGACGGAGGGTGACCTCGAGGTTGTCGAAAATGAATTCAAGGCACAGACCTCTACCGTGCTGATGATCGACATCTCCCACTCCATGATTCTGTACGGAGAGGATCGTATCACGCCGGCAAAGAAGGTAGCCATGGCCCTCGCCGAACTCATCACAAAGAAATATCCCAAAGACACGTTGGATATTCTCGTATTCGGGGATGACGCCTGGCAGATTGAAATCAAGGATCTACCCTACCTTCAGGTGGGACCGTTCCACACCAACACCGTCGCGGGCCTTGAGTTGGCCATGGACATTCTTCGAAAACGAAAGAATGCCAACAAGCAGATCTTCATGATCACCGACGGCAAACCGACTTGCATCAAGCAGGGTATTCAATACTACAAGAATAGTTTTGGTCTGGACACCAAGATCCTCAACCGTACATTGAATCTTGCAGGCCAGCTAAGAAAAATAAAAATACCAGTTACCACGTTCATGATCGCAACAGATCCCTACCTGAAAGCTTTTGTGCGCGAGTTTACCAAGGCCAATAATGGCAATGCATACTATAGCAACCTGGAAGGCTTGGGACATCTGGTGTTTGAAGACTTTAAGAGAAACCGAAGGAAAACGCTCTAAACCACATGGACATACAACACATCACGACGCTGGGACAATTAAAAGGAGCAGGATACGCCTCCCGTACCATCAAGGAAGAATTGCGAACAAACCTGATTGAGAAACTCAGAAAGAAGGAGAAAGTGTTTGAGGGCATCTGGGGCTATGAAGAAACTGTCATTCCCGATGTTGAGCGGGCCCTGTTGGCAGGACATGACATTAATTTCCTTGGACTTCGCGGCCAGGCAAAAACACGCCTCGCCCGCCTGATGGTACACCTCCTAGACGAGTACATTCCCGTTATCGCAGGATCGGAACTCAACGATGATCCCCTGAAGCCTCTGTCGCGCTTCGGTCATGATCGAATCAAGGAATTAGGAGATGCTACCCCTATTACATGGCTTCACCGCGACGATCGTTACACAGAGAAGTTGGCCACGCCTGACGTATCCATCGCCGACCTGATTGGCGACGTGGACCCTATCAAAGCCGCTTCCCTTAAGCTGCCCTATTCCGATGAACGGGTAATTCACTTTGGCTTGATCCCCCGCGCCAACCGCGGGCTATTTGTCATCAATGAGCTTCCTGACCTACAGGCACGGATTCAGGTAGCCCTCTTCAATATTTTGCAAGAAGGGGATATCCAAATCCGGGGATTCAGACTTCGGCTTCCCCTGGACCTTCAGTTTGTATTTACTGCCAATCCCGAAGACTACACAAACCGCGGCAGTATCGTAACGCCGCTGAAAGACCGTATCGATAGCCAGATTATTACGCATTATCCCAAGACCATTTCCATTGGAAAGAAGATCACGGGGCAGGAAGCCCAGATCAACAGCGATCAGAAGAAGCTGGTGACAGTCCCGGAATTGGCCCACGACCTTGTTGAACAGATCGCGATTGAAGCCCGGAAGAGCGAATATGTGGATGCCAAAAGCGGTGTGTCCGCCCGCCTGACGATCTCGGCATTCGAATCTCTCGTGGCAGCTGCAGAGCGTCGCTCGCTAATTAATAGTGAAAAGAGCGCCACCGTCCGACTAAGTGATTTCATTGGAGTTGTGCCCTCCATAACAGGAAAAGTCGAGCTTGTTTATGAAGGCGAACAAGAAGGCCCTGCGATTGTAGCTCAAAACCTGGTGGGCAAAGCTGTCCGTACCCAGTTCCTCAACTACTTTCCAGATCCGGAAAAGTTTCGCAAGCAAAAAGAGAAGAGCCCCTACAAGAAGATTACGCAGTGGTTTAGCGATGGCAATACGCTCGATATACTTGGAGAAATTACCAACCTGGAATATGAGTCCAAACTTCGTTCCGTCTCAGGATTGCTGGAACTTATCAACGAATACCAAAAAGGTGAAAATCCTTTAACAAAGCTCCTTTTGATGGAGTTTGCGCTGCATGGGCTCGCCGAGTACAGCATGATCAGCAAACACAACCTGGAGCGAGGTCTTCAGTTCAAAGACCTGATCAGCGGCATGTTCAGCTTGCCTAAAGGAGAAGGAGGAGAAGAAGAAGATGATGAGGAGGAAGATGATGCCTTAGGCAACCGTTCCAACTGAGTTCTTTTCCGCTCCTTGTATGTCTCGCTCCGAACGCCATGTGCTCGATAGTAGGAAGCTTTCTGAACTGCGCACACTTGTGGCCCGCGGTGAAGGTCAATACCTTGAATTCAAGCGAAAGGCCTCATTTCCTGACAAGATCGTGCGCGAACTTATTGCTTTCGCCAATACAGCAGGCGGAACGTTACTTATTGGTGTTGATGACGATGGCACGATCTCAGGTGTCAAGTTCCCTGAAGAGGAGCTGCTGGTTATTGAAAAGGAACTGTCCGGGTGTTGCCGACCTGTCCTTTCGATTGCGCACGACATAGTTCGCCTCAATGAAAAGCGGTATGTTCTGCGGGTCATTGTCGCTTTGAGTCCGAAGCGGCCTCACTATTGGGTTACCAAAGAAGAAAAAATCTCCTTTGTACGGGAAAGGGATCAAAGCATCCGGGCCAGCCGCGAAATGATTGAAGTCATTCGGCGCTTGAAACCGCTAAAAGGTATGCGCTTCCCCTATGGAGAGGCCGAGCAAAAAATCATTCATTTTCTGTCCGATCATCCTGGAATCAGCCTGCCTGAATTCACCCGGCTAGCTGGATTAAGCCGATTTACGGCTTCCCGCAAAATCGTCCGCCTGGTACTTGCTAACGTACTACGTATTACGCCAACAGAAAAGGGTGACGTCTTCTCCCGGGTATGATTGGAGCCTATCCGCGAACAAAAGTATTAGGCCCGGTTTGGCTTATGGATCGGTTTTATTTAGTTTTAGTTATCGATTGGATGCCGCGAAGATACCGTTCATGCTTGCTGGAATTAAGGTCCTGTGGGGAACTATCTTCGCGGTTTTATTTTGTCCTTTCCACAACGACTATTTTTTGATCAATGGCAAAAACCAAGAAAGAAAAGAAAATCTTTGTTCTCGACACGTCGGTCATCATCTTCGAGCATAACAGCATCCTTAATTTTGCTGAGCACGATATCGGTATTCCGATCACCGTTCTTGAAGAACTTGACAATTTCAAGAAGGGCAACGATACTAAGAACTTCGAGGCCAGGGAGTTTACTCGCCTGATCGACAAACTGGCGAAAGACCAAATGTTGCATAAATGGAACCCGCTCAACGGGAAGAGCAAGGGTAATTTCAAGGTGCTCATGGACACGGGGGGCAACGGGACGTTGGACGCAAACAAGGTTTTCAACGAGCACAAAGCGGATCACCGGATTCTCAATTCTGCCTTACTCCTGCAGAAGGAAGAGAAAGACCGGGCGGTAATACTTGTGTCCAAAGACATTAACCTGCGACTCAAGGCCAAATCGTTGGGCCTGCAGGCAGAAGATTATACAACAGGCAAGGTTCAGGACCTTAGCTCGCTTTATAGTGGCAAAACAGTCATTGACAATGTAGATCCCGATGTCATCGATCTCTTGTATGAAAAGGGATACTGCCCGCCGGAAGACCTTCTTGGCGAGGCAACGCTTACAAAAAATCATTATTATATACTCCGGAGCGGAAAGAAGTCCATTCTCGCCTTTTACAACTCGGCGAATGGAATGGTCGAGCATGTTGAAAAAAGGTCTGTGTATGGAATAAAACCGCGTAATGCAGAACAAGCCTTTGCAATACACGCCGTCACCAAGCCCGAGATCAAGCTAGTCACCATGCAAGGCGTAGCGGGAACAGGCAAGACCCTGATTGCTTTGGCCGCCGCACTTGAACAAAAACGTGAATACAAACAGATTTACCTCGCCAGGCCTATCGTTCCCCTGAGCAACAAAGACATCGGCTACCTTCCAGGCGATATTAAGTCAAAGCTCAATCCATACATGGAACCGCTGTGGGACAATCTGAAGTTCATCCAGAACCAATACGGTGAAAACGACAAGGAGTATTCCAAAATCACCGAAATGGTGACGAATGAGAAGCTGGTCATCACACCGCTGGCCTACATCCGCGGGCGCAGCCTTTCCAATATTTGCTTTATTGTGGATGAAGCACAAAATCTAACCCCACACGAAGTAAAAACGATCATCACCCGTGCTGGTGAGAACACCAAGATTATTTTCACGGGGGATATATTTCAGATCGACACACCTTACCTCGACTCACAAAGTAATGGCCTCTCCTATTTGATTGACCGGATTAAGGATCATGAACTTTACGCCCACATAACCCTTGAAAAGGGAGAGCGCTCTGAATTAGCCAATTTGGCTAACGATCTTCTCTAGAAAGTGTCTGATTATCTGGGTGCCTAAGTTCAATGTGAAGAACTCAGCTGAAGCAGCCAGGGACCAAGACCTTAGATACCTGGATTCTATTTCTTCAGCGCCTTCGCCATCGTCTCGCCGATAAGCGCAGGAGATTCCGCGACATGAATTCCACACTCGCGCATGATCTTCATTTTGGCGGCCGCAGTATCCTCCGCGCCACCAATGATCGCTCCGGCGTGCCCCATGCGTCGACCAGCCGGTGCGGTTTGTCCGGCGATAAATCCGACCACTGGTTTCTTGTTGCCATTTTCCTTAATCCACCGTGCTGCTACGGGCTCGTAGTTTCCGCCAATCTCTCCAATCATGACGATGCCCTCCGTTTCAGGGTCATTCATGAGCAATTCCACAGCGTCCTTTGTTGTTGTGCCGATGATTGGATCACCGCCAATACCGATAGCTGTCGTAATACCAAGGCCTGCTTTCACGATCTGGTCGGCCGCTTCGTATGTCAGTGTTCCTGATTTGGATACAATCCCGATGGTCCCTTTTTTGAAGACGAAGCCGGGCATGATCCCTACCTTCGCTTCACCCGGCGTTATAACACCAGGGCAGTTGGGACCAACGAGGCGCACACCACGACCTTTGATATACTGCTTTGCCATCATCATATCCTTTACCGGAATGCCTTCTGTGATGGCAACAATTACCTTGATCCCAGCATCGGCAGCCTCCATAATAGAATCTGCGGCGAATGCCGGAGGAACAAATATGATGGATACGTCTGCTCCAGTTTTTTCAACCGCATCTTTGACTGTGTTAAATACAGGGCGCCCCAGGTGCATCTGGCCACCCTTACCGGGAGTTACCCCACCTACGACGTTGGTGCCGTATTCAATCATTTGACCAGCATGAAACGTGCCTTCAGTGCCTGTAAAGCCCTGAACAAGTATGCGCGAGTTTTTATTGACGAGAACACTCATGGTAATACGGGTTTGGGTACTCTACAAAATTAGAATAATTAACATGACGGCCAAATGAAAAGCCCCGGCAGGTCCGGGGCTTTTCACGTAAGTTTTATGACTTCTTATTGCTTCTGTGTGGCTAATTTGTTCCGGTAAAGGAATTCATTCTTCGCCTCAGTGAAGCTGTCAATATCCGGCGCCATTTTCACCGCCTCTTCATAAGAAGTTAACGCATCGATAAGTAGTCCGTGTTGTTCATAGAATCCGGCAAGCATATATTTCGCTATAGGAGTTTCTTCTTTCACTTCACCGGCAATTTCGGCGTATGCTTTCTTCACTTTCTCCAACTCCGCTCCGGAAAGTCGTTTTACAGCGACCCCTTCAGACTTGGTCTTTGAATCGGCCTTGCTGGATACCTGGACAAGGAAATTTGGCCTCGCCACCAGCTTGGGATCCGTCAAGTCAATCTTCAAACTTGTTTCTGGCGTATCAAATTTCATTATCGTTTCATCGTAAAAATCTAAAAGGGTTACGACATAGGGGCCACCACTCTTTGGGGCTTCCCAAATCACAAACATAGAATTGCTGTAGACAAATGAATTCTGCGCGGCAGGCAAATACACACTCAGTGAAGTTGGTTCGCCACGGTGAACAGCCCCTGTTGCGCTAAGGCGATTCTTTTTGGCTTCCGCAGAATTGCTGCTGAGGATAAAGTCTGTGTACTTGGACATCACACTTGTACCCGTGCCTAGCTGACTAAGCAAGTCAGCGACCTTGTAATTCTGTGCCTTCTTCAATTCAAGGGGCTTTCCCTTCGATGAGACCAGACCGAGGTAGGCGTTTTCAGATACCTTGATTTCATCGCCAACATTCAGGCTGAGACCTGTTTTAATGGCTTGCCAGGTATCCCCTGACTTATATTCATTGGCACCTTTGTTCGCCAACACCTTAAAAGCATAATCCGCCTGAGAATAGCCAGTTACGGCTAAAGCCAGGAAGCCTGCAACGATCAAAAACCCTCTTTTTTTCATTTTTGCTGCGATTTAACACCACGAATGTAATAAAAAACGTGCCAATCTATTCGGTTGATACTTCCTGCTTCCGCTTGGTAAGCCTGCGGTTGACCTCATTTTGGAAGCTTTTGAAGATATCATAACATGGGCCCACAAGCGCAGAAACCCCAATCGCGACAGATAATTCGAGTTTTAGGCTCCACGCCGCAAAAGCATAAATTATGACAGAGGAGATAATAAGCACTTCCAGCAACTGGATCATGACAGACATAGCATCAAACCACTGGGGCAGCTTTCGATCAATTAAAACAAACAAGGCCACTGTCAGAAGGCACACGACGAAAGCAATGGCATACTGAGCCCATTCTGGTATCTCGTCAACATAGTCTTCATTGAGAATCATTGCCACCGCGTTGGCGTGAACCACTGGGCCAAACATATCGGGATTTGCGCGGCCCGCAACCTTCTTATTTAGTGGTGTAAAGAATTTATCTTCCCATGCAGCATCACCCAAATAGTCTCCCAAGTAGCCCATAATTACAATGTGGTCCTTAAACATGTCGCCCAACACTTCTCCGCGGAGCAATTCTTCAGCATCAACCACATAGAACATCGTTTTGAAATTGGTAGTTGCGGTTTCGTCATTCTTCAAACTGCTAACACGCAACTGCCGTACCTCAATGTTACCCCGAAAGTTAAGAAGTTCCTCCTCCTTGTTGCGTGCCAAAAATTTCTTTGCTTTCACTGAATCATACTGCATAGCAATCTGCACGCCAAAATAGAGTTGCTCTACACCATTCACATGTTTACTTGGGAAAATTGATCGGCAAAGCTTGACATCTTCCTGCCATGTGGCGTCTGTTGGTAAGTTTACAAATCCCTCTGTGGCGTAATCACTAAAGATGGAATCGATGACCTCAAGTGAATCTGCTGAATTGGTATCATTCTGGCTTAGCGCATCTGTCTGCAAAAGCTTGGAGGCTACTACTACATTGCCGGCTTCCTGGATAGCATTGCTCAACATCATGTTCCCCATTACATCTTTTAAGGCCGGGCAATTTACACTGTCTCGCAAACCTCCTTCACAGCTGAGCAGTGCATCTATGGCAATCACCTTTGGCTTGTACTGATTAATTACCAGAATTTGTTGAGCAATCTCGCGACGCGAAAACCGGCTGATGTTCACCAGTACAATGCGGTCATCCACAGTTGGATCTGGTCTCAGATTGGAAAACGCATAGTCTGTAAGCTCAAAGTCCTTTAGTGCCTGGCCTATCGTGTCAAAGGCTGTAAATATTTTGAAGTCTGTAACCTTGTTGGCACCCCATAGCATGAAGAACACAAACAGCGTAATCAGGACGCTTTGGAGCCAGAATTTCTTCATGGGGAGGATATTAGGTATGGGACAGAGTAAATTTAAAAATTTAGCTTTGTAATTCAACTTCACGGATGACATCCAAAGCCCGTATTTCCCTAAGCCTTGCTGACCTGAAAAAAGGTATCCTGAGCGGTGACCGGTCAGTGCTGGCCAGGGCCATCACACTGGCTGAAAGCACGCGGGCGAATGACCGGAAGAAGATAACCCAGACGCTAAAAATTCTGTTGCCCTTCACCGGAAAATCCATACGAATAGGCATCACCGGTGTGCCCGGAGTTGGCAAAAGCACTTTCATAGAAGTTTTTGGAGAAATGCTGGCTAGTGAAGGCAAAAAAATTGCTGTACTGACTGTCGATCCCACGAGTCAGAAAACCAAAGGTAGCATTCTTGGTGATAAGACGCGGATGGAAAGACTGAGCCGAAACCCCAATGTTTTCATCCGTCCATCGCCTACCGGTCTGGCGCTTGGTGGTGTCACCTACCATACACGTGAAGCGATACTGCTTTGTGAAGCGGCAGGATTCGATGTCATTCTGATTGAAACCGTAGGCGTAGGGCAGTCCGAAACCATAGTTCGCGGAATGGTGGACTTCTTCCTGTTGCTCGTCCTTTCGGGTGCCGGCGATGAGCTCCAGGGCATCAAGAAAGGGATTATGGAAATGGCTGACGGCATCATCGTAACCAAAGCTGATGGCGAGAATCTCAAGGCTGCAAAGCAAGCACAGGCAGACGCATTGCAAGCGCTCCATTTCCAGGCGCCCAGTGCTTCCTGTTGGAAACCAAAAGTATTGGCTACATCTTCCGTGGAGAACAAAGGATTGAATGATGTGTGGAAAATGGTACAGTCATATCAGCAGCATGCTTCATCAACGGGCTATCTCATCGAAAATCGGAATAGTCAAAAGCGGGAGTGGCTGGACGAAAGTGTGGAGAATTGTTTCCGGGAATTACTCCAGGAGTCGTGGGTGGTTAAGAAGAAAGAGCAGCTACTCAAGCAGATTTTAAAGAACAATCTTTTGCCGGACCAGGCAGCAGCAGCGTTGTGGGAGGAAATCATGTTGAAAGGGAAGCGGAAGAGGTAGAAGATTGGTGATTCGTGGTTTAGATTCATCTGAAATCCGCGGGTTCTGCCTCACCCCCGCCTTCGGAAACCTTCGGCGGGCAGGCCCAGCCCCTCTCCTGGTGGAGAGGGGAGGTTTAAGCTACAACTACTCATTTGACTTGCTAAAGCACTGCCACTACTGCGGAACGGGTTCATGGAATTCTAATCAGCAGTCCATTTTCAAAATCATCAAATTCTAAAATCGATTAATCCATCACCGAATTTTGAAATCAATGAATTACCGAATTGGCTTCTTGAACCCATACGGGCAGTGTCTGCACCCCGACTGGCAACAATAGCCACGCTTTTTGTGATAGGCTTCTGTGAACACCATGAACCCATTCTCCCAATAGAAATCAGGCGAGTCTTTTGGATGCTCCTCTTTTTTCGGTGTCAGTTTCGTCATAAAAAAACCCTATCCCGAAGATACGGAACAGGGCTATTATTATTTTTTGGAAGAATTAACTACACCTTGATCTCAACATCCACGCCGCTGGGAAGCTCAAGCTTCATCAGGGCATCTACCGTCTTGGCGCTGTTGGAATAGATATCTACCAGGCGCTTGAACGTGCAGAGTTGGAACTGCTCGCGGGCCTTTTTGTTCACGTGTGGCGAACGCAGTACCGTAAACTTCTCTTTCTCCGTCGGGAGCGGAATGGGTCCGCTAACGATGGCACCGGTTGCCTTCACCGCACGCACGATCTTCTCTGATGACTTGTCAACGAGATTGTGATCGTACGACTTGAGTTTGATTCTGATTTTCTGGTTCATACCGTAATTCGCTTGATTGCCTTGATTATTTACTGGCGAGAGCGCCCTTTACTTCATCTATTACTTTTTCCGCCAGGTTCTTAGGAACCGGCGAATAGTGCGCGAACGTCAGGGATGCTGAGGCACGACCTGAAGTGATTGTACGAAGGTCGGTTACATAACCGAACAATTCTGAAAGCGGTACATCCGCCTTGATCACCTGTGCACCGCCGCGTGTGTCCATACCCTTCATGATTCCTCTCCGTCTGTTCAAGTCACCGGTTACAGAACCCGTGTACTCATCAGGAGAAATCACTTCGACAGCCATGACTGGCTCAAGTAACTGGGGTCCGCATTTGCGAGCCGCTTCCCTGAATCCAATGCGTGCCGCCAATTCGAATGACAGTGAATCAGAGTCCACATCATGATACGAACCGTGGAACAACCTTACTTTCATTGAGTCGATGGGGTAACCAGCGAGCGGTCCATTCACCATCGCGTTGGCAAAACCCTTCTCGATGGCAGGAATAAATTCACGAGGAATAACGCCACCGACAATATCATTTTCAAACTCAAGACCCGGCTTATCATCCGGACCGAGCTCACGTGGCCCGATTTCAAACACGATATCCGCGAACTTACCACGACCACCGGTCTGCTTCTTGTATACTTCCTTGTGTTCGATTGACTTCGTAAGCGCTTCCTTGTAGGCCACCTGGGGAGCGCCCTGGTTGATCTCTACTTTGAACTCGCGACGCAGGCGGTCGATGATGATTTCCAGGTGCAATTCCCCCATTCCGCGAAGGATCACCTGACCCGTTTCACGGTCTGTATTCACACGGAGGGTAGGATCTTCTTCCACCAACTTCGAAATCGCCATACCCAACTTGTCGGCATCCACCTGCTTCTTGGGCTCGATGGCATATCCGATAACAGGCTCAGGGAATACCATAGACTCGAGCACAATCTTGCGCTTCTCATCACATAGCGTATCCCCCGTCTTAATATCCTTAAAACCAACCACGGCTCCGATATCTCCTACCGGAAGGCGGTCAATTTGATTTTGCTTGTTTGCGTGCATCTGGAAAACCCGCGAGATGCGTTCCTTGTTTTCGGTGCGGGTATTGTACACATACGAACCAGATTCCAATACTCCAGAGTAGGCCCGGATAAAGCACAAGCGACCTACAAAAGGATCCGTAGCAATCTTAAACGCAAGCGCAACAAAAGGCTCTTTTTCGTCAGGATGGATAGCCACATCTTCGCCCGTATCAGGATCGGTACCAATGATTACATCTTTATCCAACGGAGAAGGGAGCAATTCCATGACGTAATTGAGCATGGTCTGCACACCTTTGTTCTTGAAAGAAGATCCGCACACCATTGGAACAATCTTCATTCCTACGGTCGCCTCGCGAAGAGCCTTTAGAATCTCAGCTTCAGATATCGAATTCGGGTCTTCAAAATACTTTTCAATCAAGGTCTCATCAACCTCTGCCACTGCTTCCAGCAGTTTTTCTCTGTACACCTTTGCTTCTTCTATCATGTGCTCCGGAATAGGGACAGTCTCATAGGTCATCCCCTTGTCAGTCTCATTCCAGATCATCGCCTTGTTGCCCACGAGGTCAACAACGCCTTTAAAGTTCTCTTCTTCTCCAATGGGTAATTGCAAAGCCACAGCCTTACTGCCCAACTTCTCTTTCACCTGCTGGCATACGCCGAGAAAATCTGCACCTGCGCGGTCCATCTTGTTTACAAAACCGATCCTTGCGACTTTATAGTTGTCGGCCAGGCGCCAGTTTGTTTCTGATTGCGGCTCAACACCATCCACGGCGCTAAACAAGAACACCAATCCATCAAGTACACGAAGTGAACGGTTTACCTCAACCGTAAAGTCAACGTGTCCAGGGGTATCAATGATGTTTACGTGATAGTCTTCATTCTTGTACTTCCAGTAAACGGTTGTTGCAGCTGAGGTGATCGTAATGCCTCGCTCCTGTTCTTGCTCCATCCAGTCCATGGTAGCGGCACCATCATGCACCTCGCCAATTTTGTGATTGACGCCGGCATAATATAGGATTCGCTCGGTAGTCGTTGTTTTGCCTGCGTCAATATGCGCAGCAATGCCAATGTTCCGTGTATATCGTAAATCTCGTGCCATTACGGGTTAGAATCTGAAATGTGAAAATGCTTTGTTCGCTTCCGCCATGCGGTGCGTATCGTCTTTCTTCTTGATGGCAGCGCCTTCTCCTTTGGAGGCAGCCATGATTTCACCCGCCAACTTGTCCATCATCGTCTTCTCTCCGCGGGCGCGGGAATAGTCAATGAGCCATTTGATGCTCAGGTTGATCTTCCGCTCAGGGCGAATTTCAACAGGCACCTGAAATGTAGCTCCTCCTACACGGCGACTTTTTACTTCAACTGCAGGTGTTAGGTTGCTCAAAGCGCGCTTCCAAACTTCCAGACCTGGCTCCCCTAGCTTCTTCTCTACGATACCAATGGCATCATAGAAAATGTCGTAGGCAATGCTTTTCTTTCCGCGCTCCATCATGTAGTTCACGAACTTGGTGACCAGCGTATCGCTGAACTTGGGATCGGGGAGAAGATATCTCTTCTTGGGTTTCGATTTTCTCATGATTGATTCAGATTATTTTTTAGCGGGTGCGGCCTTACCTGCGGGAGCGGCTGCTCCTGCTTTCGGTCTCTTAGCACCATACTTCGAACGGCTTTGTTTTCTTCCTGTCACACCGGCAGTATCGAGCGCACCGCGGATGATGTGGTAACGAACTCCAGGAAGATCTTTCACACGACCTCCACGGATCAGCACGATGGAGTGCTCTTGCAGATTATGGCCTTCTCCAGGAATGTAGGCGTTCACCTCTTTGCCATTGGTAAGCCGTACGCGGGCCACCTTGCGGAGGGCAGAATTGGGCTTCTTTGGTGTAGTGGTGTAAACACGGGTACAAACCCCTCTGCGTTGTGGTGAGGAGTCCAGGGCAGGTGATTTTGACTTGAAAGTCAATTTCTTCCGGCCTTTGCGTACAAGTTGCTGAATGGTAGGCATCTATTTATCTGTCTTATTGACCCTTAAAATTTAGGACTGCAAAGGTATTTAAAAGAAAGAAGGTTGCAAGAGGCATTTTTAAAGATTTTGGTGGATTTGGGTCGATTGGGGCTCCATTAAGGGACCAATCACAAGCTCTCGAGCTTGCCCTTTTGGTGGTGCCTAATGCCCCTAATTAAGGCCAATTCAGTTATCTTGAGACTAACAACAAGCCATCCATGCCTCTCAAATCTCCTTCTGATCATAGTTCTACGCCTTTCAATAAGGTATCCGAAAGCGACTCGATTGAAATTCGAAGCCCTGAAGTCCAGGAGATAATAGGCCGGGCGCCGGCCTCAATGGTGCGGTGGGGCATAACGGTCATCTTTGTTGTGATCATAGCCCTGTTGACCACTAGTTGGTTTATTCGGTATCCCGACTTGCTGAGTGCCTCCGTTGTGCTTACTACTAGCCCTCCTCCGGTCACCATTGTCACGCGTACCAATGGCAATCTGGTCATGTTGGTTTCTGACAATAGCTTGGTGCAGGAGGGGGATGTACTTGGCTACATTCGGTCCAACGCCCAACCAGAAGCGGTTCTTGAGCTTGAGGCGAAAATGAAGGGCGGAACGCTAACTCTGGAGGATGGCACATACGCCTTGGGAGACCTTCAACCCTATTATGCAAACGCGTTGACTGCACTGAACGCTTTGCATCGCTTCCGCGACAATCAGTCCTATGTGACACAAATTGCCCACCTGAAGAAACAGGTGATCACGAATGAAAAATTACAGAGGACCCTTCGGTATCAGCAAGTGCTAACCCGCCAGGAACTTGCGTTGGCAAAAGAGAAGTATAGAACAGACTCTATTCTATACAGCCAAAGAGTGACTGCCGCTCTTGATTTTAACCAGGCCCGAGCTATTTGGCTCCAGCAGCAGAGGTTAGCTCGTAATGCAGAAACCTCGTTGTTAAACAATGAGATTCAATTCAATGAATTGCAAAAGCAAATAGCCGACTTGGAAATTCGATCGATAGAGGAACAACAGAAGCTTGAACTGACTTTGTCCCAAGCCCAGCAGGAGCTACAGGCACGAATTGCAAAATGGAAGGAAACTTATCTTCTTATTACTCAGACATCCGGTACGGTATCTTACCTCGGGTTTTTGGAAGGCGATCAATACATCGAATCCAACAAATCGTTAGTCACGATTATTCCTGCTGGTGGCACCTTAGTGGCCCGTGCAGAGCTTCCCATTCAAAGCTCAGGCAAAGTAAAAGAAGGACAGGCTGTGAACATACGACTTGAAAACTATCCATTTGAGCAATTTGGCATGCTGAAGGGAATTGTTGCCTCCATTTCCTCTCTTCCCTCCAATGGTAAGTACTTGCTAACCATTGAATTGCCAGAAGGCTTAGTAACCACCCAAAAAAGAAGACTTGAGTTCAAACAACAACTAAGTGGGAGCACCCAAATTATCACGGAGGACCTTAGGCTTCTTGAGCGCTTTTTATATCAATTCAGAAGACTGGTTCAGTCAAGGTGAAGACTCCGATACCATCAACGGCTTTGGACAATATCGGCAATGCCTGGTAATATGGATATTGGATCATAATTGCTTTGCCCTGCGAACCCAGAACTACACGAACAAGGTGTTCCCGTTCAGGCTCCCATAGAGTGAATGGCACAGTGATGCGTTCAAAAAAGCGATTTGATCTTCTCCACGTCGTCTCTTGGTAGGTCGACACTAGTAGTGGCATCCTTTGGGCTGATGCCGGAGATCGCCTCAAAGAATACACAGGCGATGAGAAATGATCCCAATCTGGACGGGTGGGTGTCATTGGCCGGAATCAATACAAGTTCAGGATAAGCCGCTTTGCACTTCTCGAAGTACGTGCCGACGGGTGCCGTCGGGCAGTCCAAGACGGACGACAGATCCCTAAATGCCTTGTTGATAACTGAGAGCTCCTGCTTGCTGTCTGTCAGCATAGGTGAACAATAGTTCCCCTCCGGAAAATCAGGCGAGACTGAATATCCATCATAGCAAAACTGTTGAGGGTAGGTCGCGATGGGGTAGTTTTCAAACAACAAGAGGCTGCCGTTTCCCGGCCCGATCAGACTGTCGAATTTTTGGGCATAACGGCCGAAGGCATACTTGCGCGCCTCAGGGATCAGAACCCTCACGGCGCCCTCCTGAAGCACCACGAAATCCCATTTCGATTCGCGGATTCTGTTTCGCACTTCTTCTGTGTCGTAGTGATTTCGCAAAGAAAAGCCCGGCTTCGTGCAATGCTCAACATTTATTCTTAAGCCATTTTGCCTAAATAATTCATTGAGCATTTCCGGCATTCCATTCTGGTAAGTGATGCTGTTTCCGATGAACAAAACCGTTCTCTCTCTACAGCCGATAAGAGTTGTGGAGGCTACAATGAGGAAAAACCGGAAGTACTTCATGGCGTCACTTCTGTAGTTATCTGATTCTTCCACATCGCAGTATAGGGGTCATAATTGCACTTGAGAGGTTTAGATAGTGGGTCCCCGTGGTCCTTGAGGTAGGCACGGCAGTCTGTACACATGTAACGAAATTCGCAATCCATACACTCTCTGATCTTGTCTTTGTTAGCACCCCAACTGTCCTTGAAACCGGGGCCCATGAGAGCATCAACTAGTTTCACCTTCCCAAATTTACCGAAACCTTTTGTCATCGAGGGACAGTTCTTGATGTTTCCGTCCATATCGATACTGATCTTACCGTTGAGGCAGCTGTTGTACTTCAACGCTTCGCTGAATGCCTGTATGTTGACAGCAAAAAATACGTGGTGAATATTACCACAACTTGAGCAATCCATTATCCTTTGCCTCGTAAATGTTAACCGAGTAATTTTATTTACACCCGCTAGAACTGATAGGTTTTCGTGGTATCCTGAAACAATAACGCTAGTGATTTTGATGTTCCTTCGGCACAAGGTCCTCAAATCCTCTTCAGTCAGACCCTCGTACCATGGAATAAGTAGTTCAACAGATTGCAGCCGATTGAAGGCCAAGGGTTTTATAAGCTCTTGAATTGATTGAATGTCCATTACTTGAAAGAACCTGATCTGTAGATATTTACATCCAAGCGCGTCAAGTTCATCGAATGCACGGTCAAGCGGGTACGTTACTGGCTTTCCAAGATCCAAGATGGCATTGGTAATTACAGATGGAAAACAGAAATCAAAGTCAATGTCCTGAAAGAGTGCCGCTTCCTCCTTGCTGCACCAAAATCCGTACTCTTTCTTGACCAGAAGATCAAAATATTCGTCGAAAGTTTCCCTATCCTCATCACTAAGCTCTTTTCGCAATTCTAAGACTGGCGTCTCTCTTAATTGCATAAGAATTCTGTAAAGGTCATTCGGTATAAAATCGAAGTCGCCCCTATGTAAATCGCAAATGACGGATCGCCTAGCGCCTTTAACAGGCACACAGTTGGCAAAAAGGCGAAAATGCCTATTAGGGGTCAATCTTGATCATTTTAGATATGGCACGAAAGGGTGGTCGCACGATGCACGCCGGGCTGTTATAAAATGAGCTGGAAAATGAACTGAAATCAGCGACTGGCTCATTCTGCTCCTGGCGTTTACTGAGAGACAAAAACTTTAGAATGACTGGGATGTCCTTTTGCGTGTCAATCGATCGGCGAATTTGGTCTATCTTTTCCATAGTTATTTCTATCCAAAGCACAAGTACTGCGCGATTCGCTTGTGAAGATGGTAATTGCAGGGAACGGAGACCATATCATATTGACCCACCGGGTTTACTTCCAAAAAGAAGTGCTCACCATTTTTATCGACAATGATGTCAATCGAGCCCGTGTCTAGCTGACACTCCGCCATGAGATCGCGCAGCTTACCGACAAGATCCTGCGGAAGGATATACGGTACGTTGCGATTGGGTTTTTGCCTGTTGTATTCGCGAAAATCGACGGAGGTTTTCTCATCCAACTGTGAAAAAATTGCCATGGTGTAAAAATCACTCTTGAAAAAGAATGTCCTTAGCTCGTAGCTTTTCTTTATCTCTTCCTGAAATAAGCTCGGCGCAAACGTATCTTCTAGATGGGCGATTTCATCAATCCCGATCCTCCGGGTATAGGTGACATAGGAAATATCGTAATCCCTACCCATGACCACATCACGAATAGGCTTGGTTATCACTTGGTTATGTTTGCGAATGAATTCCATGAGCTGGCGTTTGACGCTGGTTACGATTGTTCGAGGCACTTTAAGCCCGAGAGTTTCTGCTTTTGTGAGGACGTCAAGCTTGTTGACATCAGCCCTGAAATAGTCGCCAATACATCTCTTTGTTCTCAAAGCCTTCATGACAAAGGACTGGAGAGCCCCACTTTCCCGTCTTAGAAACAAATTCAATTTTGAAGACAAGGCGAACTCATCACCGAAAGGTGGGAATTTAAGGTTAAGAAAACCCCTTCGGTACCAATAGGCCGTCACCTCGGACAAATCAACAACCCGGTCATTTAGTCTTATCGAAACATTCCAATCAGAAACAGTGACTTCGTCAATCTGATCTGAGGGGTTAATGCGGATGAATTTCCTGCCGAAGAAATGGATCCAGTCGATGACCTGATTTGTCGATTCATCGGTTTCGTCTGAAAGGATGACAACCATAGTCTATATCATGGAATGGAAACGAGAAGGAATCCCAAGGTATTAATCAGGCACGACCCAGCGGGCTCGTTTTTTATCGACACCTGGCTATCATTAGCTCCCTGCGAAACAATAAAGTCCTTTATTTCACTAAGGACTGACGATTCAAGAATATCCTTATTGCGCTGATCAATTAACTCAATCGATAGATTCCGGTTGGTCATTAGAAAATAGCCCAGTGAACTTAATTCAAAGAAAGAGGCGTTCATGTCAACCGTGTCGTTTGATTTGATTTCCAGAAAGCGAAAGGCTGTACAGCTATTCCTATTGAACCTCCAGAGCAGGTTGATCATGATCGCTCTTGTTTCGTACCAGGACGCTTTGTTGTCCAAGGAAGCCCTCATTGCCAATCCGAGGAAATTGAGGTTGTCAGCTTCCGTTGCGTGAAGAACGACGGTTGATGGTTCGGGTATTCGGCCATAACCCAGAAACTTCCTGCCGGGCCAACCATACTTTTCGCAAATGGCCTTAAGCTCGTCGATATTCGCTTTATCGATCGCTTGCATATCGTCGCTCGTATACCCTCCAAGATTCCTGACCTCCTGATCCCGACTGATCATACGGTCTAGTCGACCCCTCAATGCGGTGTCTAAATTAGATGCATACTTTAAGGAATCCTCGCTGAATGATTCTGCAATTTGTTGAAAAATAGGGCGGAATAAAGGCTGGTCAAATCGATCAAGCGGGAACCCCCTTGTCACTGAAATCCTAGCCATTTCCAACGCAACACGCTCATCGCCGAGATGCATGATGCATTCGGCGATGTGATATGGGGCTGAAAAATTGTCGATACTTCTATCTGCGGCCTGGAAAAATTGAATTGCATTGAGGTACTGGCCCTGTTTCTGTAAGCTATCCGCTTTTTCGAAATTGACCTCAGCCTCTAAAAACAAAGAATAGTCCACCGTTTCACGGGTACACCCAACGATGAAGAAGAATAAAAGAATTGAAGAGCGCATTGGAAAAAAAGGGGAACAACTGCTCCCCCTTTATATGTGCCTATTGTGTCGCCGTGGTATAATCGTACTTGAGATTTCCGTTATCATCGTAACCTCTTGTCCGTGTATCAGATTGACCCGTGTAATTGTTGCAGGTACTTTCGGAGCACTCCGACCCGCAACCATCGCCCCCCTTTACGAAAGAGAGTTGGTTTTTGTCCATCCGGACCTTTGAGAATAGACTATCATTGATCTTTTCCATAGGATTTGTTGTTTGTTTCTATTGAATGACTTCATCCCAGTGTGAAAGGCATGAGGACCCATCGCCATTATCGCTTCGATTCCAATGGGTTACGGTTGATACTCCTGTAATATTGTTGCAAACAGATGTTGTCCAGCTACTGTCAGTACAATCACCCCCGACGACAACTGACAATTGGTCGATACTGAGCTTGGCATGTATGCCAATCTTTTCCAGATTTTTCATTTTTGTTTTTTTCTTTTTGCCTACTCTATCCGCTTTTCGGCATCCGCGGCTGGTCTTTGAGCTAGCATTCAAACGCCCGCAAAATAAAGTTAGAATTCTGGACTCCGACTATATCGGAGTGCGAAAAAAATGTCAAAACACTTCTGACCCCCCCTTATACCCCCTCCTTCGTCCTTAAAATCAAGTACCAGTCGACATTTCGTAACATAGTAATAGCTTCGGGAACGAGGGCAATACTCAATGGGTGCACCAAGTTCCTTCATCTCTTTCAACTCCAGGAACAGCTGACTTTCTGAAACTCGCAACTTCTCCGAAAATTCGCGGGCACTGCCGGTAGCTCTTCGGCGAATCAAATCATCCATTCTCTTCAGTCGCTCAATGTATTTCAATAAACTCATACAGGAATTATTATGATTTTTGGGTCGATATGGTACTATTCAATTGCCTAGTTCCAATTGATTTCTCACCAGTTCAAAGTACGCTCCCCGGGCAGAAGACAATTCCATATGCGTACCGGTTTCCACAATTCTCCCCTTATCCAATACCACAATCTGATCGGCATTCTTAACCGTGCTCAGCCGATGGGCAATCACCAAAACCGTTTTGCCGCGAAGAAACTGATCGAGGTTTTCCAATATAGCCTTTTCATTGCTGGCATCCAGTGCATTGGTGGCCTCGTCCAGAAAAATGAATTCGGGGTCCTTGTAGGCTGCGCGCGCAATCAGCAGTCGTTGCTTTTGCCCCTGACTCAACCCGATACCATTGGACCCAATCTTCGTGTTATATCGCAATGGGAGTGAATCAATAAATTCCTTGATGTTGGCCACCTTCACGGCATTGTACAATTTAGGAAAATCAATTTCTTCACCGGATAACGCTATGTTTCGGGCAATCGTATCCGAAAAAATATACCCATCCTGCATTACCGTGCCACAACGTTCCCTCCACAACCCGGAACGAATCTGCTCCAGGTCCTCACCACCAATGGTGATCTTGCCTTCCCAGGGTCGATAGAATTTAACCAGAAGCTTCATCAGCGTTGTTTTTCCGCTTCCACTGGCTCCAACAATCGCCGTGACCTTACCTTCGGGAATTGTCAGATTAATTCCGCTCAACACAGGAGGTGAATGAGGGCCCTCATATCGGAATGATAAATTCTCAACCGTCAGCGTTTTGCTTTCAGGCAACCCCTCTGCTCTCTGCAAATCGGTTCTTGATTCCTCGTCCTCTTGCACGTGGATCTCTCCAATCCGCTCGAAACTGATCCGTGCATCCTGCCAGTCGCGCGTAAAGCCTATGAATTCATTCACCGGCACATTGAGCTGTCCAATGATGTACTGAACGGCCAGCATCATCCCCAGCGTCATTTGCCCGTCCATGACAGCCAGAGCCGCCATCACCGTAATGACCATGTTTTTGGTTTCATTCAAGAAGAGGCTGCCCGCATCCTGGTATTGTTGTAAACGGGTGGATTGTACATTTACGCGAAACAATTTAGCCTGAATCCTCTCCCATTCCCACCGCTTAGTGGTTTCGCAATTGTTCATCTTGATCTCACCCATGCCCTGAACGGTCTGGATAAGATTGGTTTGGTTGTCTGACATTTGCTGAAAACGCTTGTAATCCAACTCAGCTCGACTTTTCATGAACAACAGAACATATGCGACATACAGCGTGCTCAAGCCAAAGAATACCAGGAAGATGGGAACATGATAGACAGCCAGCACGACGCCGAAAATGATCAGGTTAAAAAATGAAAAGACGATACTCAACGAAGACGTGCTTAGGAATCGTTCAATTCGAGAATGATCCTCAATTCTTCGCAAAATATCACCGATCATTTTTCCTTCAAAGAAGGACATTGGAAGCCTGAAAAGCTTACTCAGGAAATCAGAAACTATAGAAATGTTGATCCTCATGCTGAGGTGAAGGAGAATCCATCGTCGGATGAAGTCAACGGCTGTCCGGCTAATAAACAACATCATCTGACCAGCCAGAACGAGATAAATAAACTGGATATTCTGCGTATTGATCCCAACATCGACGATGGACTGTGTCAGAAAGGGTAAGGCCAATTGGATCAAACTACCAGTAAGCAAGCCAAGCACCAGTTGGAATATGAATTTCTGATGCCCTTTCAAGTATCGGAACAAATAGGCCAGACTTTTTCGGTTGTCCTTGCTTTCCGGTTCATGCTCATAGAATTTCGGGGTAGGCTCCAGCAGAAGAGCCACTCCGGTCTCCTGGCCATTGTCCTTTGCTGATAGCCAACCCTTCTTGAACTCTTGTTTTGTGAATGAAATCAGTCCTGCCGCTGGATCAGCCACGTAAACCCTGCCTCTACTTATTTTATAGATGACAATAAAATGGCGCTGGTACCAATGCGCAACACATGGAAGTGGTGCTTCAATCTCAAGTTTCTCGAAAGGGATTTTGATGCCGATGGTGTGGAACCCGATGGCCTCGGCCGCATCACTTATTCCAAGTAATGAAACACCTTCGCGTGTTATGAAAGACTTCTTTCTGAGTTCTTGAAGGGAATGGTAACGCCCGTAGTGATGAGCCACCATTTGCAGGCAGGTGGGACCACAATCCATTTGGTCCAATTGCTTATAATGCCGAAATCCCATAATCCCCTGAAGAAATTGAATTTACTCCTGATTTTGAGCAATGCATAGGAGATAGTCCCAGCCTAGGTGGGCATCAGGAGTAATGTTTCAGTTGAAACTTCATGAAAATTACAGATTTATTGAGGTTGGTCTTCGCTATCGAACAGGCAATTTCCAATACCCCCCCCCCATTCTGGAGGAGGTTAATTCTGCCAAGTTGCAATTTATTCCCTCTAATGATAAACCTTAAGCAAGTAAGCTTTTCTCTTTAGGGAGAATTTTGTCAGTATTAGAAATTCTCGGGTCACCAACAAGACAAGTACGCCACATGATCCCATGGAACTTAGAATAGGCAATGAAGAATGAAAAGTGTTCATCAACTGACGCCCCTTTTACATTTTGTCTTTGATATTTTCCATTTTTCTTCAAAAGGAATAGCCAGTAGCATCAACGCAAACCCTCAATAAATAAGCGGCGAGTTGTTGGTGACTCCGAAACGGGAACAACAACCGGCAGGGGTGGAGGGCCGTAGCCTGAAAGGGTCTCACCTGACATACTTTTCAATTACTGGCTTCATTTCCAGGTAGGGTTGCAAGGGGTTCCCATTTGGGGGGACCGGCCCTCCAGTTTTTACATATCGCAAAATGCCCTCCCCATCAATCACCATATTCATTGGCCATCCACCCATCAGACAATATCGTCTCTGGAGTTCTTCGGAAGATAGGGCATGAGCATAGGCATATTCATGCTTCGAGTTGAAGCGCATGACTTCATCACGGTCATTCCTTGCTATGGCCAGGAAAGAAACATTCTTGTCGGCAAATTCTTTCACTAGTTTATTCAATCCCGGCAACTCATACACGCAGGGCTCACAGGTTGTAAACCAGAAACTCAGCACGACAATTTTGCCGCGGTGTTTCTCCAATGAAAATCCCATGCCGTCTATTGTTTCTACGGCAAACGCGGGAGCCTTACATCCAACCAAACCCTGAAGTATCCGGTGATTCATTTCAATCATTTCCAGTACCTCCGGGTCATTTGAACTCTGGGTAGGCTTCCTGGACCTGTCAAATTGAGTCCAGCATTGATCAAAACAATTGGACTGACCAAATACAAAATTGGCATATATGCAGCATAGCGTTATCAATACGAACTTGAAAGAGCCGGTATTCGCCATAAATAGCAAGAATCTTTTGTTTGATCCGAGTTCTCAAAATTAGCGACGTCGCTAACTTACCAAGGGTTTCTGGCCAATCCGCAAGCCTCAGCAATACTTTTTGACTATTCAGCAAGCGATAAGCAATACTTTCTGGCTACTTACCAATACTTAGCAAGCCTTTCTGGCTATTTAGCAATACTTGGCAATAGCTCAGCAATACTTAGCAATCCTTTTTGGCCAATTAGCAATACTTAGCAATAGCTCAGCAATACTTAGCAAGCCTTTTTGAATACTTGGCAATCATTTGCAATACCTTCTGAATACTTGGCAAGCCTTAGCAAGCCCTTTGTGGCTAATCAAGGGTTTTGGCAGCACCAGCCATAAGCTAACAGCTAACAGCCAAAAGCCACGCTGTGGGAACTTGAAGAATGTCCAAGGCTTCGGCGGACGCGAAAAGCGAGCATCTAAGGCAATGAATGACTCTTGCTCCTCTAGGCCTCCCCCATTGTCCCCCCGAAATTCATAGGGAATTTGGGCAGCTCGTCGGTCCGCTTGATGGGACCAAAAGATGCCTCATATTTCTCGATGTTGTCCTTAAGGGCAGCCAAAAGGCGTTTGGCATGCTCTGGCGTGATTACAATCCGCGACTTCACCTTGGCCTTGGGAACCCCTGGCATAAGACGGATAAAGTCAATAACAAACTCACTGTTGGAATGGGCAATCATGGCCAGGTTGGAATACACCCCTTCCGCAATTTCCTCGCTTAACTCGATGTTAATCTGATTCTGCTGCTGCGGGGGTTGCTTCTTGTCTTCTGCCATACCTCACCCCCGGCCCCTCTCCTTGGCGGAGAGGGGGGTTGGGGTTGTTTAAGTTTAGGGATTCGTTTGTAGCTCTTTCTCCTTTTTGGGAGCAGCGGGTGCGGAAGTGGCTTCTACCATTTTCTCGTACTCCTCCTCCGAACCAACCAGCAAGTCGTTAAAGATGCGCTGTCCGGTACCGGCAGGGATCAAATGACCCACGATCACGTTCTCTTTCAAGCCCGCAAGGTGGTCGGCTTTTCCGCGGATGGCGGCCTCGCTCAATACCTTGGTTGTCTCCTGGAAGGAAGCGGCTGAGAGCCAGCTTTCTGTCTTCAGAGAGGCCTGGGTAATGCCTTGAAGGGTAGGCATAGAAACCGCAGCCATGGCATCACGCACTTCAGCAATTCGCTGATCTTTGCGCTTCAGGGAAGAATTCTCGTCGCGCAATTCACGGGATGAAATAATCATACCGGGCTTGAGCTTCTGTGAATCACCGCCGTCAAGAACAACTTTCTTGTCCAGCACCAAATCATTCACCTCACGGAACTCCAGTTTATCAACGTACTCGCCTTGCAAGAAACTTGTGTCACCGCTGTCGATGATAGCAACTTTCTGCATCATCTGGCTAACGATACATTCGATGTGCTTATCGTTGATTTTTACACCCTGCAAACGGTACACTTCCTGGATTTCGTTTACCAGGTATTCTTGTACGGCCGTAGGGCCTTTGATCGACAATATATCCGAAGGTGTAATGGCTCCATCTGAAAGCGGCTGACCAGCTTTCACAAAGTCGTTGTCCTGAACGAGGATGTGCTTGGAAAGTGGCACGAGGTACCTCTTCTGAACACCATCACGTGACTCGATAAAGATTTCACGGTTACCACGCTTAATGCCACCATAGGTTACCACGCCGTCGATTTCACTTACGACAGCCGGGTTAGATGGATTCCGCGCTTCAAACAATTCCGTTACACGTGGCAGACCACCTGTAATGTCGCGGGACTTGCCCACGGCACGGGGAATCTTCACCAGCACTTGTCCGGCTTTGATTTGCTCCTTTGAATCGACCGCCAAGTGGGCGCCGACAGGGATGTTATATCCTTTCGTCTCTGATTTTCCTTTTACCAGGATAGCCGGGTTCTTCGTCTTATCACGGGTTTCCGTGATCACTTTTTCACGGTGACCGGTTTGCTCATCAGATTCCTCTTTGAAAGTAATTCCCTCAATGATGGCTTCGTATTCGATCTCACCGTCAAACTCTGACAAAATCACCGCATTGTAAGGATCCCAGTTACACAACTCATCGCCCTTCTCTACCTTCTGGCCGTCCTTCACATGAAGGAAAGCACCGTAGGGGACATTGTTCGTAATAAGCACACGGTTCTTGTCTTTCTCAACAATCCGGATTTCGCCGGTACGGCCCATCACAACTTTTGCTTTCGCTCCATCCTTTTCGATATCAAGCGTGCGAATTGCTTCGAATTCAATTGTGCCCGTAAACTTGGCTTTGATGCTTGCCTCGGTCGCAATGTTTGACGCCGCACCACCCACGTGGAAAGTACGGAGGGTCAACTGTGTTCCAGGCTCACCAATGGACTGCGCAGCAATTACGCCCACAGCCTCACCGGCCTGGACCATGCGTCCGGTAGCCAGGTTACGGCCATAACAATTTCCGCATCCACCCACTTTTGACTCGCACGTAAGAATTGACCGAATCTCGACCTCTTCTATGCTTGTCTCATCGATTCGTTTGGCAATTTCATCTGTAATTTCACCGCCGGCGGCACAAATCAGTTCGTCGTTAATCGGGTCATAGATGTCATGCACTGACACCCTTCCAAGAATACGCTCGGAAAGTGGCTCCACGATATCCTCGTTGTCTTTTAAGGCAGTTACTTTTAGCCCGCGCAAGGTGCCGCAATCTTCTTCTGTGATCACAAGATCCTGTGCCACATCCACAAGACGACGCGTCAGGTATCCAGCATCGGCAGTCTTCAACGCTGTGTCTGCAAGACCTTTCCGCGCACCGTGCGTAGAGATAAAGTACTCCAATACATCCAATCCTTCTTTGAAGTTGGACAGGATGGGGTTTTCAATAATTGATCCTACAGATCCGGCCAGGTTCTTCTGTGGTTTCGCCATCAGTCCGCGCATACCGCCCAACTGACGAATCTGCTCACGGGAACCTCGTGCACCGGAGTGCATCATCATGTAGATGGAGTTGAATCCGCCCTGATCTTCTTCCAACTGCTTCATCAGCGTATTGGTAAGCAGGGTGTTCGTCCGTGTCCAGATATCAATTACCTGGTTGTACCGCTCATTGTCGGTGATCAGACCCATCATGTAGTTGTTCCACACACCGTCTACTTCCTTCTGGGCAGTGGCGACAAGCTTCTCCTTTTCGGCAGGAATCTTCACATCGTCCAAACCAATGGAAAGACCACCGCGATAGGCATTCTGAAATCCAAGCTCCTTGATATCATCCAGGAACTTCGCTGCTTTCGCCTGTCCGGCAAATTTGTAAACATCAGCGATAATCGTCTGGAGTTTTTTCTTGGTAAGCAGTTCATCTACAAAACCAACTTCCTCAGGAACAACCTGGTTAAATACCACGCGTCCAGCTACGGTCTCCAGGATTTTGGTTGCGATTTCGCCAGTCTTCTTATCCTTCACTTTCACGCGCACTTTTACAGTCGCATGCTTGGAGAGCTTGCGCTCGTTGTACGCGATAATGACTTCTTCCGGTGAGTAATAGGTTCTTCCTTCGCCCAGCTCTCCCTTGCGTCCTTTCGTCAAATAATATAGACCCAATACCATGTCCTGTGAAGGAACAGTAATAGGGGCCCCATTCGAAGGGTTAAGGATATTGTGCGATGAGAGCATCAGGATGGATGCTTCCATAATAGCTTCCTGGCCCAGGGGCACGTGAACGGCCATCTGGTCACCGTCAAAGTCTGCGTTAAAGGCAGTACACACCAGCGGGTGAAGCTGGATAGCTTTTCCTTCAATCAGTTTTGGCTGGAAGGCCTGGATTCCCAGGCGGTGAAGTGTTGGAGCCCGGTTGAGGAGCACAGGGTGTCCCTTCAATACATTTTCAAGAATATCCCACACGACGGGATCCTTGCGGTCTACAATTTTCTTTGCTGACTTAACCGTCTTTACAATTCCGCGCTCGATAAGCTTGCGAATAATAAATGGCTTGAATAATTCGGCGGCCATGTCCTTGGGAAGACCGCATTCATGCAGTTTCAATTCAGGTCCGACTACGATTACGGAACGTCCGGAATAGTCTACCCGCTTACCCAACAAATTCTGACGGAAGCGACCCTGCTTGCCCTTCAGCATATCGCTGAGTGACTTCAGCGCACGGTTTCCTTCGGAACGAACCGCATTGACTTTTCTTGAGTTGTCGAACAACGAGTCTACAGCTTCCTGAAGCATCCGCTTTTCGTTGCGGAGAATTACTTCGGGTGCTTTGATATCGATAAGGCGCTTGAGGCGATTGTTACGGATAATCACGCGGCGATAGAGGTCGTTCAAATCCGAAGTTGCAAACCGTCCGCCATCCAGCGGCACCAGCGGCCGAAGTTCCGGAGGAATCACAGGGACCATCTTGATGATCATCCACTGAGGTCTGTTTTCAACCCGGGTATTTGCTTCGCGGAATGCTTCTACCACTTTCAATCGCTTCAACGCCTCAGCTTTGCGCTGCTGCGAAGTATCGGTAGCTGCCTGGTGACGAAGTTCGTAGGACAATTCATCCAACTTCACGCGACTCAGGAGCATCTCGAGGGAATCCGCTCCCATCTTAGCAATAAACTTGCGAGGATCGTTGTCATCGAGCATTTGATTCTCGCGTGGCAACTTGTCAACGATGTCAAGGTATTCCTCCTCAGTCAGGAAATCGAGGCGACTGATGCCTTCCTCTTCCTTGATACCAGGCTGAATAACAACATACCGCTCGTAGTATATGATTTGATCGAGCTTCTTGGTCGGGAGACCGAGCAGATAACCAATCTTGTTTGGCAATGAACGGAAATACCAGATGTGTGCAACAGGGGTAACCAATTCGATATGCCCCATACGCTCACGGCGCACTTTCTTTTCTGTCACCTCCACGCCGCAACGGTCGCAGATAATGCCTTTGTAACGGATGCGCTTGTATTTACCGCAATGACATTCCCAGTCTTTCACAGGACCGAAGATGCGCTCGCAGAATAACCCACCCATTTCCGGCTTATAGGTCCGGTAGTTGATGGTTTCAGGTTGCGTCACCTCACCATGGGAGCTCTCCAGAATTGATTCCGGAGACGCCAGGCTGATCGTGATTTTTGAGAAATCGTTGTTAATCTTTCTATTTTTTCTGAATGACATACTCGTTTTGTTCAGTCGTCAATTACCAGTTCAAAAATTTCATTAATCCATTGTGATCTCAAGCGCCAAGCCCCTGAGTTCATGTACCAATACGTTGAATGACTCCGGAATATTCGGCTTGCGCATATTCTCGCCTTTCACGATTGATTCATAAGCCTTGGCACGGCCGATCACGTCATCTGATTTAATTGTCAGGATCTCTTGTAAGATGTGCGATGCGCCAAAGGCCTCGATCGCCCAAACCTCCATTTCACCAAAACGCTGACCACCGAATTGAGCTTTACCGCCCAATGGCTGCTGCGTAATGAGGGAATACGGTCCGATCGAACGGGCGTGCATCTTATCGTCCACCAGGTGACCGAGTTTCAGCATGTAGGCCATACCGACGGTAACCGACTGGTCAAAGATTTCTCCGGTGAGTCCATCATAGAGGTAGGTTCTTCCAAATTCAGGAAGTCCAGCTTCTTTTAGTTCAGCAGAAACATCTTCCAGGCTTGCTCCATCAAAAATCGGTGTCGCATATTTGCGTCCAAGTTTTTTACCGGCCCACGCCAACACTGTTTCGTAAATCTGGCCCAGGTTCATACGGGAAGGCACACCCAACGGGTTGAGGCAGATGTCAACCGGTGTTCCATCGAGGAGGAAAGGCATGTCTTCATCGCGAACAATCTTCGCAACGACACCTTTGTTTCCGTGACGGCCGGCCATCTTATCTCCCACCTTCAGCTTACGCTTCTTGGCGATATATACTTTCGCCAACTGTACAATCCCTGCGGGGAGCTCATCACCCACCTCGAGTGTAAACCGCTCACGCTTGAATTCTCCGGCGATATTGTTGCGCTTGTTGAGAAAATTCTTCACGATTTCCGTGACCATCTCA
>JAYVBH010000024.1:0-11316 GCA_043750575.1 Cyclobacteriaceae bacterium | reverse complement strand
CCTCGAGCGGAGGAACTACAACCGCCTGCACCAGTGCGGCCACTGCAAGGGCTGATTAGAAGGATGCAAATCCTAAGGTAGCCATCCCAATTTTGTGTTCAGCCTCGTCCATGCAATAGGATATCCTCGGTTATGGTGGTGTTCCTTATTAGGAACAGTTAGGTGTGAAATTGTCGTGGGACTGCCGGGGCCGGCTGTCGCCAGGATTGGGACCCAAACCAAAAACTCCACTCCCGCCCAAAGCCGAGTTCACACCATCGAGTTCTTGTTCCTGATGAGTTTAACCATGTTCCCCCCGTGGTCGTAGGTTTCTTTAATTCCCCAGGTTAGCGACTATCAAGAATCTGTGAAACTATGTGAGCTAGGAATTCTAATCCGTACATATCGGGTGATTTCATCTCAGCGTTAAGAGGGGAGAAGAATTTATCATCGTCTCCTGGTCCCAAATAACCAATCATAACAATTTTACCCGCTATATCAGTTCTAGAAATTTTTCCACGTAGGACATCAGAGCTTGACAAAACGAGAAAACTTCTTTTCTTAAAGTAAACATTCACCGTCCTAGGGTGATTCTTAACAAACCGGTGCGCAGTTAAGCTATCATACGCCATTGCGGTTGCTACTGAAAAATGATACTCAAGTGCACCACCTACCATTTCAAATGTAGTGAACCTACGCAGAACCAGTTTTCCAATATCATCAAGTATTGTATTCGCATATCCCGTAGTTGCACCAAAAAGATACTCCGGTCGCGAACCCAAGCCGAACCTTGGGTACTCTTTTTTTTTCCCATCAAACTCCTCAATTGTCGTGATCATTACCAAACACTTGACCTTCTCAAGTGCCGATAGTAACAAAACGTCCTTGGAATTCTCTGTGTCTTTAGAGAAAAACAAGTCAATTGCTAGAACCTTTGGCTCATTTGAGATGATCACCTCAATCACCTTTGCTATCTCGCCACGATCTAGGGTGCCTACATTGACAAGCACGATCCTATTTTCATCCTGTTGAGACTGGCAGGACACACTCGAAATTGCAAACACAAATGAAACAAGAATACGGATCATGCCAAGGCTGAGTTATTTAATAATGCTTGGCTGTTACGGCAGACAATCGATTCTTGAATGTCTTTTCACGCGACCATATGAAATCCCAATACTTTCCCATTGCAGATACGGATTTGCCCCGATTTCCTTCTATAAATGAAATGTACTCGCCTAGGCCACGAGAAATACTAAGTCTGGAAAAAACAACTTGAGTACCTCCATTTGAGTAAGTTATTGTCCTTCCGTATCCGGACATACCTGTTAATTTCTTTCCAGATTTATTAAAAGACAATCCAACAATTGTCTGGTTTAGAACTATTCTCTCTTGCGTCTTGATTTTGATTGATTCCGCAAAAATATCTGTACGCGTTGATGAATAGAGCATCATTCGCTCAACTTCTGGAGCCTGATCATCATCATTCCTTTGATCAAAAATCAGGTTGCCGACTGAAGCTGTAAATTGTTTCTGATGAACTCCGCTGTTTATACCATCTGGCCCATAAATCTCAGTTGCTATATTCATTCCGATATATCGAGTGAGCGCAAGAATCAAGTCGTTGCTACTCGCCAAGATTGACCAATTAAGCGCTACCAAATCACGCATCCCTTCTGAAATCGTCCTCTGCTCTCCGTATTTTGCAGCATAATCTGCTTGTGACATTGATCCACTCTTGACATCCTCAGCATCGGCTTCCATATCTTTCCTGTAAGTTGCTCTTTCAAGCATGTCAGCATATAACCAGCGGCTCCTTGCACTGCCATATGGATCACTTCCTCTATACATCCTGTTTGGGTCACTGGTATCATGTGGCCCCGCCACCGGGCTATCGCAGACCGCACAATCCCCCAACGGATCATTGAAAAACACAGGGTCATTGTTCCCGTAGTTGTACGGCGTCAGGCTCGCAAACTGCCCTGCCATCGGATCCACCTGCCCAAACCTCCCCAGCGCCGGATCGTAGTTGCGGTAGTACAAATCATAAACCTGCGTAGTCTGATTCAATTCTGTGCCACCGTTATAAAGAAAATTATTCCCCGTGTTGCTCTCCCGCGTCCATGAACTAGCCGTCTGCAACCCATATGGGTAGTACTCATTGCTCTGGATTACGTTAGTCCTGGTCAAAGTCACCGTCACGTCATCAAAATATACATCTACTAAGGTAGGATTTTCGTTGCTCAAATAAACATAAATGTAACCCTCTTCCCTGGCAGTGTATTCCTGCATCATGTAGTCGTGGTCAACGTCAGGGGACACCCCCACCTGGTGCCCACCGTTTATTCCATCAAATCCAAGGTCCAGGAAGTTATATTTCTTGTCGAAAACAAGCAGATTTACAAACGCCTTGGGGTATCCCTCATTGGTCTTCCCGCTGCCGCCGGCTACAATGCTTCCCCAGCTGTTCACTCCCGCTGATGGTGTACCTACTTCCCCACCTCCGGGCGCCGACAGGGCAAAGGCACTCAGCAACGCCGTGGCAAAGCCATTCAAGTTGCTGCTGCCGGTATTGTCATAGTATTTCGCATACGCCTGTATCCTCACTTTATCCCCAGGGTATACCTTGAACGACTTGGCTAGCCCCACCTGAGAATTGTAACCGCCGTTAAGCAAATCGGAATAGGTGTACGTTGTACCGTTGTCCGTGTTATCGTACAGATTCATGCCGCTTCGATTTCCTGCCGACGGATAGTTTTGAAAGTTGGCCTGCTCGGCCGTCTGGGTGTTGTCTTCAAACGTGGCGGTGTAACTCTGCGGGGCAGGCGTCGCTGAAGTAAATAGTACCCGCGTATTCCCCTGATGATCGGCAATGGCATATTGATACTCATAGTTCGCCCCGTTTTTCACCACCCGTCCTTCCGGGGAAGAGAAGAAACTGATGGCGGGCGTGGATCCCTCATAGACAAACCCGCCGACATAATTGGTAGACGTAAGAAAGGTGGTACCCTGCCAGGTTTTTACTGTAAGCTTGATTCCGGCAGCATCGTACACATACTCAATTTTCTTTCCATTGGTGAAATTCACCACCTGTGGTTTGCCCAGGAAGTTGTAGGTCGTGCTGCTAACCCCTTTATTCTCATCTCTGTTCAGGCTCCCGTCGCTGGTGTACGTGTACTCGGCCGAACCATTCACTGCACCATTGGTAAAGCCATCCGTGGTACCCGCATCTTCCACTTTCACCATGGTATTCGTATTTGTGGTGTAGGTGTATGCCAGGTCATCCATGGCCGTGGCCACGTTCGTACCGCCCAAAGTCCGGGCATTTTTCTTGCGCAAGAGTGAGACCATGTTCCCCCCGTGGTCGTAGGTCATCGTCTCATTGAGCGTATTAGCCTCCTTCGTCCAGGCACTGCCTGTATTTGCCTGAAAGGTAGAGGTCTTGAGTTTGTCGCTCTTGTCATAGGCATACTTATAGCTGCGCTGACCTGCCGTACCGGATGCCTCCCCCAGTGTCTTCCACTTTAGCGCGCTTACGTTGCCATTATATAACAGTGAGTTGCTCATCCCCGCCCCCGTATTGTAGGCAAGTTCCATCCCGAAATAGTCGTTTGTCTCGTCGTTGGTTGTGCCGCTGTCGCTGGTCAACTGAGAATTGTTGATCGAGGAAAGCCATCCCCGTATGTTATAACGGTAATCCACGCTCTGCAAGAAATTCCCGGTGCTGGGGTCATGAAGTTTCTTGTCCACCAACTGACCCAGCGCATTGTACTCGTATTGCGCCACAACAATTACAGGTGTGATGGTGTCGATCTGGTGATAGGTCTTGAGTACTCTGCCCGCATGGTCATAATCATTCCATTGGTTGATATGCGTTGTTACTGAAGCAGCCGTGTGTGAGCTCTTCGTTTTCTGTACCCGACGAATGGCATTATACAACACACTTTGCTTGTCGACGGCGTTAAGGTCCAGGTGATTGTTACTCTGCGTCTGAATCACCCGGTCATACGAATCATAGAAAACAGCGCCTTTGATCCAGTTGGCCGTCACATTTCCGGTTGCGCTGAGTAAGCGCCGCTTGCTGCCCGTAGCCATACCACGCACGTTGGCACTGGCTGTTGTGGGGATACCACTCAGGTGCGCATTGTCATAGGTAAACGGCGGGGTGCCGTTGGTATTGAAGTCGTAGTTGTCGTAGTAGGATACTGCCAAACGCAAAATGCTATCCTTGGGGAAACTCACGTTGGAGTAACCATGCAGCGAGTCTAGCCCGCTAAGTTTATCCTCCACATAGTTTGCTTCCGGATAAGGTGTGCTGGAGGCAGTATATGCCTTCTCGACCCACTTCTGCACCGAGGCCCGGCTGCGGCTGTTCTTGTAAAGTCCCGTGTACACCGTCCGGCCATACTGGTCATACTTCACATAGGCCCACTTACCCATGCTCTGCATTGTGCCATCCTGGGTAAGCACCAACCGGTCGAAAAGGTCATAGATCATAAGCTTCGCCACCGCGCCCGGCTCCTTTTTCTCAACCAGCCTGCCCTTGTCGTCATAGGTGTACTTATAAATTAGTTCAGCCAGATTCGCATCGCCGTCCAGGCTGGGATCTGAGTCCAGGATCGCTACGGCCTTGGGAGGCACCTGCCATTTGAGTCTTCCGAAGTTATCGTACACATAGTAGGTGTCCAGCCAATTGACTGTACCGCCACCAATAGTTTCATCCAATTGCACTTGCTTGAGTACCGTTTGCCCGAGCTTGTTGGCGTAGGTGCGCACCTTGTTTCCGTTCTCGTCGGTTACGATGGCCACAACAATCGTCTTGGCCGTGTAGTTTCCGCTCGTCGTCCCATCCGATTTCCAGAGCCGGACCGGGTAGCTGGTTGTGTTTACTGTCATCAGATTTCTAACCGTGTGTGCGCTGTCCGGATGCCACGCTCTGCCGGGAGCGCCTTGCTCAGTGACTCTGGCGTCGGGGGAGTTGCGGTATTTGGTCAGGGCAAAGGGGCGGTTGTCGGTAGCGACTTTGGTGGTGCCCTGATAAAAAAGATACTGGTCACTCTGCGTGTAAGAACCCATCGAATTGCGAACAGCGAATCGTTGGACTGCTCCACTTGGAGAGGAGGTTGCATACGGCAGAAAAGTGCTGTCCTGAAAGCCATCCTTGCCATATCCCTTGTGACTTACCAGGTCGCCCTGGTTTGGCGCCGCACCGGTAGCTACCGTTTGAAATACTCTGCCCAGCCCATCGGCATACTGATTTACCTGGGCAAGTTCATTGGCCTGAAGCGAGTACAGTGAGGTTGCAGCTGTCACACCTTCCTTAAATATGGTTGTTGTACTCACCATATCAACACTGGCGCCCTGTGCTGCCAATGACTGGGCAATAGCGAATGGGGCCGAGAGACACCATGGCGACCCGGCCGAAGACTTGATATTCACTTTGTAAGTGCTCGGTGTTGGCACCGTATAACTGGTAGATGTTGCACCGCCGATGTCACCAATCGAATTTTTCCACTGGTAGGAATAAAATGAAGTAGTCGAAAGTGTTGTGGCAACGCCATAAACCAGCGAACCCGGGCCCGACGTCACCGTGACCACGGGAGTCTTGGTTACAGTTGCCACCACATTGATGGGGGTTCCGGCACATCCGTTTGACGAAGGGGTTACCGTATAGGTAGCCGTGCCCTCGTTGGCTGAGGCAGTAAGCGTCTGAGCAATTGTGTTGTTGCCGCCGTTCGAGGCACCTGTTACGTTGGACTGTGACACTGTCCAAGAGTAAGTTGGCGGTGGTGTGACACTATTGGGATTTGAAATCGCAATAGAAGTGGGCAGTCCGGAGCAAATCCATTGGGATGTAGCGGCGGCATTGGGGACCGTATAAACGGTGGCGACAACCGCCGTGCGGGTCAGGCTCTCGCAAGTTTCGGTTGTATTAAAACTAGCAGCATAGTAGGTAGTTGTCGCACTGATACTTGGTGTGACGTAGGTAGTACCGGTATACACAGCCGTTCCACCTGAAGCGGCTGTATACCACTTGATGTTGTCTGAATTTGTGGCCGGTGTGGCACTGATTGAAACCGTTCCCGTACCGCAGCGGCTTGCGTTGCCAGCGGTAGGTGCGCCGGGGTCGATGGGCGCTGCAATATGTCCAGCCGACAGTGAACTGGTGCTCCAACCGCTGTAATCTGTGTAGGCCCGAAGGTAGAGCCAATCGGATGCTGTAAGTGTATACGTGTTCGTGGAATTAGCCATACTCGTGCCGCTGGCTGTAGTCTGCCAATACCACAGTGTGCACGCCGGTGGGCTACTATTTCGCGTTACTGTCGTAATCCGGCACCGATTGACAGAAAAAGTTCCGGTAGGCGTTGATACGGATGAGGGACTGATCGCTATGCTCGCGGTGCTGATTACCGTGGTAAGATTTCGAAAGGTAAGCGTTCCCGTCCCACACGTCGACGACCAGGTAACGGAGCAGGAGTTCGATGTTCCGGAGAACGATGTTGAGTTGATGGTTCCGTTGGTGATCTGCCAGTTGCGTTTGATGTAGATATTACCATCATCATACGTGTAGGTGACGGTGGACCCAACCGTAACAGGCCCTGATGGCGTGATCTGGGACAAGGCCGTAAAACTCGTCAGGGAGAATACAACGAGAACTGCCAATCGGATGTGACAGCCCCAAAGAAGTATCAGATGTTTCATGCGTATTCCCTCCATTAGTTTTCCGGGCTTATGCTGCTGACTTGAAACTTTATCCAGCTTCCCTGTGGATCATTCTTCGGAAAATCCATAGTCACAAATAGACCGCTGGCTGTCCGCTCAAAAAGTATGGTCCCTGTTGAACCTTCCAGCACGACGTTATAGGTCATCGAGCCGGTTGAATTGACATCCGTCCAGGTGCCGTTGCGGGAGGAAACGGTGAACGTAGAAACAAATGAGCCTGCATTTTGCGACCAAACCAGAGAATCACTGCTGCTTGTGTGAAAAGTGCATTGGTAGCTAAAGTTCGAATTGGACCTCAGGTCTAAACCGTGGTTGATGGTCCAGGTGATTGGCGTCTGCGAAATGTCCTGTCCATAGCCCGATATGCTGCAAAGGAGCAGGAGAAGGAAAAGAATGGTTGCTGGCTTCATCATTGGCAGGGGCCGTCGTCGACGTAGTTAATACTCATTTCAGTTGTCTCCTGATCTGGAGGTTGACAAGCGGTCGGGCAAAGCCCCTCGCTCCCAGGGACCAGATTGTAATGAATCGACACCTTACATTTGATCGAATAGTTTTCCAACGGTGAAGTGAAGTTGATACTTCCGGCATTGGGAGCTCCGGCAATAGGTTCCCAGAAGCCCATGCTGACTCTTTTGATGAACCATGTATAGGTGACCGTTTTCGTCGCATCGGATGACGGGGGATGGAATAAATAGAAGGTTCGGTCCAGATCGTTGCACCTGTGCACGGTCGATGTGCCACCAGACATATAAAAAGTGAGTGCCACAGGGGTAGGCTCACCTACACAGATGTTTTCTACATACGTCACCGATCCATACGCCGATTGACTGACAACAAGCTTGACGCTGTGCGGGCCCATTTCAGTAAAACTGTAGGCAATGGTTGAGGAGGACGAGGTTGCCACCGGCGTAGATCCGCTTGCAAAGATTTCCCACGCATAACTGATTCCGTCTATACACCCAATGTTTACAGCGGTGAAGGTTGTCGTCTGACTCTTCCGGTGTATAATGTTGGATGAAGTAAATCCTGCGGTAAGCTTCCGTGCCCTGGCCACAGCGCTCAAGTACTGCCTTGTCTCCACAAGGTTCCTTTTCCTGTCGAAGGTGTTTATCTTCCTACCGATAGAATCGTAGGTGTAGGTTACCGAACTGCCTCGATCGTCTGTCTGGGAGGTAACTCCAACAAGGGGCTTGTAAGTATTTAGGGAAATAGAGGCTTTCACCGGCATGGCAATAATGTCGTCAAGGGTTACTGCCTGGTCGGTACTCAAAGCCACCGTGAATGAAGCGGGTGCGCTGCTTACATCCATGACGCCTTCCAAATAGATCCACTTATTCATCACCGGTGGGTTGTAGGTTAATGAAGTGATCGAGCCGGAAACATCAGCTGTGCCGTTTTTGGCCTTGAACGTAATCGTAGTTGTCTGGCCGGCCGTTGCCCAGCACGAAACGCGATACTTGGTACCATTCCTGGTCACCGCAACGCTGCCAATACTTCCTGCAGCGGCCAACGGGTATGCCTTATCACCCGTCCATCCGGCAGCCGTTCCATTCAATGAAAATCCACGACCCGTCGTCCACTCAAAGCCCTCGTAGATAGCCTCGCTTCCTTTGCAAAGCGCAAATGTGGCAACCGCCGGCATCGAATAACTGAATCCACGATGGTAGCCTACCACGTTTTTTTTGTTGTCTGATTCGATGATGACATTCCCCTCAACGTCATACTCATCGATGGTTCTGTTAAGGATATAACTAGAATCATACTTGATGATTTGCGGGTTGGTACCCGTAACCGCCGATTGATAGTAGTACCCTGATACTGGCGGATAGCTTAAGAGCTGATAGGGCAACAACCTGCCGTTGGAGAATACCTTGTAGAGCACCAAAGATGCTCCGGTGACTTTTTCTGTGCCTCCTGGTGTGGTCAATTTCTGAATCCGCTCTACTACTTCGCCATGGCGGTTGTCTGTATTGAGTTGTTTAACAGCGGTGGCGGTGACATCGCTTCCTGGATACGTGATAGCATAATCTTTGGCATACCTGATTTTCTCCTTCGTTACTGAACCGTCATCGTTGGTTCGCGTAATGGTCTCCAGCATAAAGTTGCCGTTGTAACGGTAAGCAACAGTCGATTTTGTCGAGTCAGCCGCATTCTCTTCACCAATCTCTTTGGAAACCTCTTTCAACAAAACTTTGACTTTCCCCGTGCTGATGCTGTACTTGCTAAAATGATAACCGATAGAGTCCAGCCCACTGTTGGAAATCCGCTGAAAGTGCAGGCCGTAAACTGTGGCTGCTGCGGGAGAGAGCGTTGTATCGGTTAGTATTTTTTGGCGGACAAGCACTCCCGTTTGATTGTACTCCGATTGTTTTTTTAAAAAGCCTCTTTCCACATTCGTATGCGGAGCGAAGGGATAAGTGTACATGCCATTTTTGAAATATCCTATCCCACAGCTCCCTGTCGTTCGGGCGATTTTGCTGCGAGTCCCGCCTGAATACGGATACATCTCCGGCAAATCAAATTCATATACCGTACTGCCTTTTCCAGCAACCATTTCTGTAACTCTTGAATAAAGTATTTCAGGATTTTCTCCAAGCAGGTAAGGTGTTCGGAAGATTCCCAAATCCGTGGCAAAGGCAAACTTGGGAGGATAGGTAATCAGTCCGCTGGTGGTGGTATCATTGAAGACCTTATATTCGTAGTCGGTCTGAATAGCATGTGAAGCAGGGCGGCTCGTCGCTCCGCCACCGTAGGCCACCTCTCCTCCGTAGGAAGTAACACGGCTCACGCGAACGCCGCCACCATAATAGGATCTGGCCACTTGCGGGTCGTAGAACTTTTGAGGCTCGTAGGTGAACTTCGTTTGACCTCCCCGTGGGTAGTTAATTTCGGTGAGCGCACCAAACCCAACCGTTGAAGGACTGACCTCCCTGTTGTCTCCCGTGTAATTGTAGGTAGCCGTTGCTCCGGGTATTTGATAAATTCTCAATCGCTTGCCATCACTCTCTGTTGAGTAATAATAAGTCCTGGTGATGTTCTTGTTGGTTGCACCACCATTGTAATACCCCCAATAATCCTGCTTGAATTTCGTTTCCCAGGGAAAGACTACCGTTCCTAAATCTCCGGTGCCAAACGTCACCGATTGGTAAGCAAAAGAATAATCAGGGAATGGCTGGCAGTTATGCAACTGTTTAATTTCTTTCAGGAAGTAGTGGTAAATCTTTGGCTCACTGGTATTGGTTGATGACCTGAAGCCACGGTAGATGAAGTCAAATTCACGAACGTTTGAATAAGCCGCTTCCGCTATGGAAACTTTTCTTACCAGGTCATTAAGCCATGTTATTGTGGCCGTGAAGCCACCCGCGGAAATGGTTGTCAGTTGGCGGGGCGTAACGGATTCAATCACATTGTAAAGTGTATCGGGAACATTGTCCGAGGCCATAGTGATAACGAACCGATTTCCTGCCGCCTCGTTGGCATCCGTGTAGCTGAACGTGGCCATTTGACCAGAGGCCGCCGACTCAATCTTTGAAAGGTGCCAGGCACTCGTATAGGTTGCCGGTTGTTGGTAGTACAAGTATTCCGTTCTGAAATGAGAGACATAGATGGGCGTCTTCTTATTCACCTTACGAGTGACATCTTCGCGAATATTAAAAGTGTATTTCATTCCCATATTCGTGATAACCTCAAAATAGGTTATCCTGTCATTCGCATCCTTGTATACATTGAATTTCAAATCCTGATAACTCAGCAGCTTTGGGTTTCCGTCAGACCCAAAAACAAACTGCCCTGAAAGTCCGGGGGCGTTGAAGTAAAATACATCGGGCTCAGAATCTTTGGTTCGGTCAAAACCAATAATGGTCGAGAAATCACCTGCCTCATCCGTGCAGACGTCTAGCGCATCGTTGGACCCAACGGTAAAATTCTGAACGTTGGATGCGTTGCTGCTAAAGAGCCAGCCTTTTCTCTCATCATTGGCAACATTGTAGTCATCGGGCAAGCCTCTTACTTGCCGGGACAACGAACCTCCGGCGCTCAGGTTCCAGCCCATGCCACACGAACCATCCCCCTCTTCTACCCGCAGTGAGTTGCCGTGATGCCAGATGCCGATGGGCACAGAAATTCCTCCGTAGTTGATTTCCCATAGCGGAATGGATACACGCGCACGGCCTGTAAGCAAGTCGACGGACTGGGCATTGAGTTCCCATCCCATCCCCACCATAAGGACGCAAACCATACAAACAGCCAGATGCCTTGAAAATGATACCGCCATCAGGAAAATTTAGTTTGGTGCTTCAAAATGTAATTGTGTGACTGTTTGGCTAACCTCCATCTTCCGCGGAGAAGGAAACCAATAACATAGGAGTAACTCCCAGTCAAATAATCCAGACTCTATCTGAAAGGCCTCAAACAAGGCAGCCATGAAAAAAACCAAGAAAGGGAAAAATGCTATCAGTGTTCGGGCTCTGCGGCCGCATCAACTCTGGCATGCCGACATTACTTCCTTCGTTACAACAGACCATGTCCGGCACTTTATCTATCTGGTGGCAGATAACTTCTCACGCAAGATCCTCTCCTGGAAGGTCGCCAACATCGTGAAGGCCGCTTTTCGCC
>JAYVBH010000023.1:0-31888 GCA_043750575.1 Cyclobacteriaceae bacterium | reverse complement strand
AGGGGGGCATGCTTTTGAAAATCATTAAAAAAGCAGACTGGCAATTTAAATTTGAAGGGTTAAATTCCTTTTATAACTTTCCCCGGACAACAATGATTCCCAAATTGAATAATTACCCCTATCTTATACGCCTATCGCCACTTTCTTAACAACCTGAAAAAGGATGAACGCCCTACTTTGCATTGAACACGGTCTGCCGCATACCCTTCAATTGACCATCGTTCCAGATCCGGTTCCCGGTCCCGGCGATGTACTGATCCGTGTGCGTGCCTGCGGCGTAAATTTTCCCGATGTTCTGATCATCCAAAACAAATATCAATTCAAACCGCCCCTCCCTTTCTCACCGGGCGGCGAAGTATCGGGTGAAATAATTTCCGTAGGCGAGAAAGTTAAACATCATAAACCTGGAGATCGCGTAGTCGCGCTTTGTGGTCATGGTGGATTTGCAGAGCAAGTCGTGGTGCCAGCCAGCCGCGTATTCCCCATGCCCAGCGGGATGGAATTTATTACGGGTGCCTGCACGCTATACACATACGGCACCTCCTATCATGCCTTGAAAGACCGCGCGCAGTTGAAAGCCGGAGAAACTGTGCTGGTGCTGGGCGCAGGGGGCGGCGTCGGCTTGGCAGCTGTGGAGTTGGCCAAAGTAATGGGCGCCACGGTCATTGCCGCTGCGTCAACAACAGACAAGCTTGAAGCATGCGCCCAAAAGGGGGCTGATCATCTGATCAATTATGCCGAAGAGGATTTGAGAGCACGCATTAAAGAAATCACAGCAGATAAAGGTGTTGACGTCGTATATGATCCGATTGGTGGACCGCTGGCAACAGAAGCACTCCGATCTATGGCATGGAAAGGCCGCTATCTGGTCGTTGGTTTTGCTTCCGGCACGATCCCTCAATTTCCAGCCAACCTTCCACTGCTTAAGGGCTGCTCCATCGTGGGCGTTTTTTGGGGAAGTTTCGCGGAGCGGGAGCTTCAAAAAAGTCTGCAGAATTTCGGTGACCTGTTGGGGTGGATCAACGCCGGGATAATCAAACAGCACATACACAAGATCTACACGCTGGCGGATGCAGCCACCGCACTGGATGATCTGCTTGACAGAAAAGTGACCGGAAAAGCGGTGGTCAAAGTAGGCACATGGGAAGATACGCCTGTCAAGCCGATTGAAGAGAAAGCAAAATCATCGAAGGCTGAATCTTCTCCGCACAACAAACCGCTTGTGTTGAAGTTGGACGAACTGAAAACCAAAGTGGGCGTATCCCTGGGCGTCAGCGATTGGTTTACGGTCACCCAGGAAATGATCAACGATTTCGCAAAAGCCACGCACGACTACCAATGGGTACATGTGGATGCGGAGCGGGCCAGGGAACAGCTGCCGGATGGAAAGACAATTGCCCATGGCTATCTGACGATGTCTCTGGCCTCCAAGTTTTTCTTCGAATTGCTCAGCATCGAGGGCGTCACCACCTCTATTAATTACGGACTCAACAAAGCACGGTTCCCCGTAGCCGTAAAATCTGGTAGCCGAATTCGGATGACAGGAAGCATCCGACAAGTGGAAGAAATGGCTGGCGCCGGCACCAAGCTTTTTCTTGAGTGCATCATGGAGGTTGAGGGTGAAGAAAAACCTGCTTACGTGGGTGAATTGATTACGGCACTTTTCTGATTTAACTGAAACCATATCCACCTATGAGACTAAAAGATAAAATTGCCATTGTTACGGGAGGTGCTGGCGGTATCGGACTGGCCACGGTTCGGGCCTTTGTTCGCGAAGGCGCAGCCGTGGCTTTGTGGGATGTCTCTGACAATGGTGCAGCCGTTGCAGCAGAGCTAACCCAAGCGGGTCATCGCGTTACATTCACAAAAGTTACGGTCACGGACATGAACCAGGTGCAACAGGCCACCGAGGCGACGGCCAGGAAGTTTGGAAGAATTGACATCCTCATCAACAATGCCGGCATCACCAAAGACCGTACCTTGTTGAAAATGTCCAAGCAAGAATGGGACGACGTCATCGGCGTGAATCTGACAGGTGTATTCCACTGTACCCAGGCTGCAGTTCCATACATGAAAGAAAAGAATTACGGACGTATTGTTTCTGCCTCCTCGAATGTCGCCATACGTGGCAATTACGGGCAGACCAATTACGTCGCGACAAAATCCGCTATTATTGGCATGACCAAAGTATGGGCGCTTGAACTCGGTCGCTATGGAATTACTGCGAACTGCATTGCTCCGGGCTTTATTAAAACGGCCATGACGGATGCAATGCCGGAAGAAGTCCGGAAACAGTCATTGGCATTTATTCCCGTCGGTTTCTGGGGCGAGCCCAACGACATCGCAAACGGGTACGTGTATCTGGCTTCTGATGAAGCGCGTTTTGTCAGTGGAATTTGCCTTACCATTGATGGCGGGGCAGCGCGGTAGACAGGAGCAAATACCGTCCATCGCTGGATTTTCTTTGCAGCGCTCCCTATATTCTTTGTAAAAGCAAAGAATGCCTCTTTGCGCGGGCGTATCTTTGGTATGCCCCTATGGATACGCTAAAGATTACCATTATAGAGGATGAGCTCATTGTCGCAGAAGACCTCCGGCAAATTCTTGAGGCAGAAGGCTATGCGGTTACCGGCTGTTTTGACTCAGGCGAGCAGGGGCTAATTCATTTGCGGGAAGCGTTGCCTGACCTGGTCATGATTGACATTCGCCTCAGCGGCAAAATGACTGGAATCGACCTGGCAAGAGAGCTTAGAACATTTCATCGTGTTCCTATCATTTTCGTCACAGCAAACTCAGATGAGGAGACCTATCAGCTTGCCCGCAAAACAAAACCGCAGGCATTCCTTGTAAAGCCCTTCAATGCCCGAACGCTGCTGGCGGCTGTGGACCTCGCCTTGTATAATTTTTCTGAGAACAACGAAGCAGAAAGCATTGTGGATTCTACTTCATTTGTGCAAAGGGATTTCCAGGCAGTCATTGCAGACGGATTCTTTATCAGAGAAGGTGGCCGTCACAAGAAAATAAAAGTAAGTGACCTGCTTTTCATTGAAGCAGATGGCAGCTACGCAAAGCTGGTGACAAACTCCGGCCAGCATACAGTAACCCAAAACCTGAGTGCATTCCAGCGAAAGGTCCACTTTCCTGATCTTATACGCGTGCACCGTTCATACATAATCAATGTTAATCATGTCGATTCATTTGACGAAAATTACATTTATATCGACAAGTACCCGATCCCTATAAGCAAGACGTACCGGGATGATTTCCTCGCAACACTTAGTGCCTTGTAGGTTTTACGATTGTAAACGCTGTGATGCGGATTTCAAGTGTATTGGGATCTATTTGAAGCAAAGCGCCCTTTAACTTTCTGACTAGCAGCTCGATCAACCGAATCCCAAAGCCGTGTTTGCCCGATTTCTTAAGTTCAAAGCCCGGGCCGTTGTCTGATATCTGCATCACAATTTCATCGCCCTCCTCGCGGATGGTGAGATTAAATTCAGGAGCAGGGTGGTTGAGAAAGGCATGCTTGACCGAGTTGGTCAGCAATTCATTTACGAGCAAGCCTATTGAAATTCCGGTCTCAATATCCACGCGAATTGGGTCGATCGTCAGGTTATTCATTACGATCACCCGGGTGCGCATTGCCTTTAGCATGTTCACAACCAATTCCTGGATAAATACAGGGAGTTCAACGGCCGGAATTTCCTGAGACTGATATAATCGCTGATGAATAATCCCTATGGTAACGATCCGGCTTTTGATTTCTTCTATCTGCTGAGACAATTCAGGGTTTTGCACGGTCTGCGCCTGGAGACTGAGCAGGCTGACGATATATTGAAGATTATTCTTGACGCGATGATGAACCTCTTGCATCAACGCTCTCTGCTCAACATTTGACTCGCTCAGCCGCACGTTTTGCCGCTTGATCTTTTGGCGTTGAATGTAAAATGCGACCATAAACGTGATCGCCAATAAGGCAATGATTGCCAAAGAGAAGAGGATAATATTGCGATTGCGCAAGACGAGCCTTGCCGCCTCAAGTTCCTTTTCCTTTTTTGACGTCTCATACTGTGCCTGAAAACGAATCATCATCATGGCGTTTTCATTGCGATTGATGCTGTCCTCTAACTGATTGTGCTGGCGCGCAAACAGCAGCGCCTTTTCCGGCTGATTCATGTTTTCGTAAAGCTCAAGACCAAACGAATAAAGGCTGCTCAGGTGATGCCCCGACACGCCATGCGCACGCTTCAAGCCCACATTTAAATGATGCTCCGCCTTATCCATGTCGCCCATCATGCGATATGCCCTTGCAAGCCCAAGGTGCAGGTCCGGGATCGTGATTCGGTTGTTCATTTTCTCATTCAACACGAGCGCCTTGTCAAAATACTTCACGGCCGAATCAGGTTGTTGGAATTGCAAAAATGAACTTCCCAATTGCTGGAAGGTTGTAGCCACCTTGATTTGTGTAGCCCGGGGGAACTCTTCAACGGCACGCGCAAGGAAATAGAAACAGGAGTCCTTCATGCCCGCCAATCCATACTCATTCGCAGCCATGTACCAAAAAGGAAAGTACCCAAGACTTTTCATGACCTGCGAACCCGCTGCAGCATAATATCCGGCACGCCGATGGTCAGCCAGTTCCTTATACGCAGTACTTATATTGATAAGGCTTTGATAGATCCCATAACCATTTCCCCCTTCCTTGAACTTAGCCAATAGCCCCTGCTCATTGGCAATCACACCGCGATAGTAGAGGGTGTCGATGAAATATGGGTTTCCGACAGAAAAGTCGCCAACATAGTGCACAAAACCAGGCTCCAGTTCTTTTAATTGTTCGGATTCAAGGAGTGCCTTGAGCGAAGCCGCATAGCTCCCGCTGCGATGGTACATGAGGGCCATGTCATGCAGGACTTCAATCTGCCCGGTGCGGTGATTCAGGGTTACAAATGTTATGAGGCTGCGGAGAAAGTTAGCTTTAGCGGAATCATAGTATGCCTGGTAGTAGTAGTCGTTGGCGATTGCCAAATAGCTCCGCGCCGAAGTTTCCAGGTCACCCGCTAGCCGGGAAAGCCTGACCGCCTCCAACAATGTGCGGATCGACTCATCATACTCGCCATTCGTCCACATGACCTTGCCAAGGATATAGGTTGCACGCCCCTCGCACCAATTACCTTTCCCCTTGTACTTCTGAACAAATTCCTGAGACAGGGTCAAAACACGCCGGTATTCAGTCCAGATGATTCGGTCTATCTCCCGTATTTCCCGGTTAACGACCGCTGTATCACACTGAGCAGAGGCCATCCGCGCACAAAGAACAATGGCGATTGTCCACAGATACGGCCGTATTGAATAAAATTTCATCGCGTTTGAAAAGGTACAACCCCTTTCCCTACAATTACTGAAACGTCCGCAAGAAGTTTTCCCAATTTGGCTAACCCATGCTCAAATTCAGGGCTATTCAAATTCCCATTTCTGATATTACATGATGCCTCTTCGCAAGACCGGACTTGCGCTGAAGATAACAAGTGCCAGAGGGCCATCGCGCAAATAAAATAGTGTTAATTTGAAGCTGATATTTATTCCCTATGAACCGCTATACCAGCCTGGAACACTTAAAATTCCTCCTGCAGGAAGTACACACCATTCAACCCTTATTCTCGTTGCCCAGGTATTCCCATCTCAATTGGGAGCAAACCTGGATGATGGTGGAGTCGGCCAAATCATTGGCCGACCGGCACATGTCCCCCTACTTTCGTGAAATGGATGAGACGCCGGCACATTACGATGGAAAAGGCAACGTCATTACTCATCCGCAACTCAGAACAATCATCCGGCAGGCGGCCGAACAGGGATGGATAAACGGCGCTGCTTCTTTCGAGGTTGGCGGCCTTCAACTTCCGCTAATGGTGTACAACGCAGGCCAACACATTTTCCAGGCAGCCAACAATGGTTGCCAGGGGTATTTCAGCCTCACCAGCGGTGCAGCAGCACTCATTACAAGCTTTGGTTCAAAAGAACAAATCGACACGTTCGTTCCAAAAATGTTTGATGGATATTGGCAGGGCACCATGGCGCTGACCGAGCCACAGGCCGGAAGTTCCCTGACCGACATCACGACTAGTGCGAAGCCGATGCACGGCGATCGGTACCGAATCAAAGGACAGAAGATATTTATCTCCGGCGGTCAACATCAAGGGTGCGACAATTTTGTTCACCTGACCCTTGCACGCATTGAAGGAGCCCCCGCCGGTACAAAAGGAATTTCACTTTTTATTATTCCGAAATTCAGACCGGAAGCCGACGGAAGTCTGAAAGCCAATGATGTTTTCTGTGCAGGCGATTTCCAAAAAATGGGCCAGCGCGGATATACCACCACTCACCTTGTATTTGGCGACCAGGAAGATTGTCACGGCTGGCTCGTCGGTGAACCAAATAAAGGACTTACCTACATGTTCCAGATGATGAATGAAGCGCGGATTGGTGTCGGACAGACAGCTGCTTCTGTTGCGATGGCTGCGTACCAGGCATCACTTCAGTATGCTCAGGAACGTTCCCAAGGGCGTCTGGTCAGCGAAAAAGATCCGCTCAAACCACCTGCCATTATCATCCGGCATGCTGATGTTCAGCGCATGCTGCTCACCCAAAAAGCGATTACCGAAGGTGCCTTATCGCTTGCCATGGAGTGCAATAAACTTTACGACCTCACGCATGCCACTACAGGTGCACAACAGCAAGATGCCAGGTTACTATTGGAAATTCTTACGCCCGTGGTCAAGACATATTCCGCTGAACAGGGCAGCCGCTCTGCATCATTGGCAGTTCAGACACTGGGCGGGTATGGATTCACCACTGATTTCCCTGTTCAGCAACATTACCGCGACCTGAAGATTATGTCGATCTACGAAGGGACGACCGGCATCCAGTCGCTGGACTTGCTCGGCAGGAAAGTGACGATGGAAAAAGGAAAAGCGCTTGACCTATTGCTCAGCACGATCCGAGAATCAATCGTTGTGGCAGAAAAAACAGCGCTCGCACCATATGCCCGGGAACTGGAACTAGAGCTCGCACGGATTCAAACTGTGCTGACTTCTCTTTCAAAAATGGCCGCTTCCGATATTGACCGGTACTTGTCCGATGCCACTGTGTTCATGGAGCTGGTTGGCTATGTTGTGATTGGATGGCAGTGGCTGAAGATGGCTCACGCTGCAGAAGGCCAGATCCAGGCAGGCAAATTCACAGCGCAAACACGCGCTTTTTATGCCGGGAAGATTCACACGATGAAGTTTTACTTCAGGTATGAGCTTCCTCATGCAGCAGCTTGCGGAAAGACATTACTTGATTCGGACTACCTGACGAATCTTAAAGAGTGGGACAGTTTTCGTTAAACGAAAGGTAGACGATTGAACCAATAGCCGACGGCTAAAAAACGACAGCCAAGCGCCAATAGCTAACGGCTGCTTGACAAAATCAAGCCATTTTGTCTAATATTTTACCAGAACTACCCACATTCCGGTCATACTGTCTGTATTTTAGATGCTTTTTTGCCCCGGCACAGAATTTCCTGAGGGTGTATCAGGAATCATTAACCACAAAAAAACAAAACACAGTATGAGCTTGATACGCTATAACACCAAAGACTATGTGCCTGCAACGTTCAGCAGCCTCATTGACCAGTTCTTCAACGACTCGATGACCCGTTCAGGCGGAAGTTCATTCCAACCTCGGGTAGACATCGTGGAAAACGATAAAGCCTATGAACTGCACGTGGCCGTTCCGGGCGTCAGCAAGGAAGAATTTCAAATTGAAGTCAAGGACAATTTCCTGACCGTAAGTGGTGAACGCAAGTTCACGAATGAAAAGACCGATGTGAACTATCGCTCGATCGAGACACAGTTCGGTGCTTTTAGTCGGTCCTTCAGTCTGCCGGAAAACGTTGACAACGAAAAGATTGTTGCAAAATACAATAATGGCATTCTTGCCGTTACAATTCCGAAAGACGAAAAGAAAGCACTAAAGACAACGATTAAAGTGAACTAATTTTTTGGGTTGGGGTTGATTGAAAGGGCATCCTGGAAACGGGAGCCCTTTCTTGTTTCTTGTTGGCCTGCCTGAAGACTGGTCGCTTATTATTTCAGGCGTCAGAAATAATTAACATTTAACCCTTAATTTCGCTTATGCGTCGCTTCCTTCTTATTTCTGTGGTCCTATTGTCCGCCGGCATCGGCGCATCAATTGGAGTGGTGTATACACTACGCTACACGGAAAGTGTCCCTGACTACACATCCATCGTTGAGCATCAAAAAGTACGAATCCCCGGTACGCCCGGAGTCTCCTCTCCTATAATCAACTTCGAGAACGCCGCAAGACTTGTAACGCCTGCAGTGGTAAACATCAATACGGTATTTGCCGCCGGAGAATTCAGTCTCACGCCGATGGATCTCAACTTCGACCCACTCGCCAGACCCTCCGGTTCAGGTGTAATTATTTCCGACGACGGGTATATTGTTACAAACCAGCATGTGATTGAAGATGCAACCGGTATTGAAGTTGTGCTGAACGACAATCAACGGTACTTCGCAAAGGTCATTGGTCAGGACCCCAGTACAGACCTGGCGCTGCTGAAGATTAAAGCCAGAAACCTTCCATATCTCAATTATGGCAATTCCGACCTGATTGTACCTGGAGAATGGGTCCTTGCCGTGGGGAATCCATTTGATTTGAATTCCACGGTTACAGCCGGCATCATCAGCGCGAAGGCGCGCAACATCGGAATCCTTCGAGACAAAAATAACCTGCAGGTAGAATCCTTTATTCAAACAGACGCAGCAGTGAACCCCGGCAACAGTGGCGGGGCATTGGTAAACCTGAAGGGAGAACTTATTGGAATTAACTCTGCTATCGCCACAGTCACTGGCAGCTATTCTGGATACTCCTTCGCGATACCCGTTAACCTCGTCAAGAAGATCATGGACGACCTTCTTGAATTCGGCCTGGTACAGCGTGGTCTTCTTGGTGTGGAAATTCGAGATGTGACAGCAAAGCTTGCCGCAGACAAGAGCCTCGATGTAGTGCGGGGGATCTTTGTCGCCCGTGTCAACGTTGGCAGTGCCGCACAGCAATCGGGCATTGTTCAAGGAGATGTCATTACCGCAATCGACAGGCAGGACGTTGGGAGCGTTTCTGAACTTCAGGAATTAGTTGCCAGGCACCGCCCGGGCCATACCATTCTGGTGACCTACCGTCGGGGAGGAAAATCCATTGAGGTGAAAACTACATTAAAGAACTTCGAAGGTCGTGAGTCCATATCTCGTCCCTTAATATCCTATCAACTTGAAGGCGCCACATTTGAAGATATTTCCTATTCCGAACTAACAAAACGCAACCTGGAGGGGGGTGTTCTCATTCGGGCACTCACAAAGGGAAAATGGATGGATGCGGGAATTCAAAAAGGCTTCATCCTCACTCACATTGACAAAGTCACCATAGACAATGTAGAAGACCTCAATCGCATACTGGATTATAAATCCGGAGGGATGCTGGTGGAAGGCATATATGCAGACGGAGGAAAGAAAGTATACGGTGTGGCATGGTAGCCCTTTACACGCACTTGAGCATATCCCTGAACATCAATAAATGTCATTAATTTGCACCCTTACTATTTACTAACCACTATTCACTAGCCACTATTCTCCCATGGACGCCTCAAATCTTCCCTCCGTTCTCAAGCAACTCGGTATCAAAAACTCTAACCCCGGCGTTTCCACTGGTACGAAGTGGATGAAATCAACCGGGCCAATGCTGCGCTCCATATCCCCTGTGGACGGTAAACTGATTGCCACGGTACAAAGTGCGGACGAAAAAACATTCCTGAAGGTAGTTGACGTATCAAAAAAAGCATTTGATCAATGGAGGCTGGTTCCGGCACCGAAACGGGGCGAAGTTGTTCGCCAGGTTGGAGAGGCCTTGCGCAATAAAAAGGAAGCGCTGGGTATGCTTGTTTCCTTTGAAATGGGAAAATCATATCAGGAAGGACTGGGCGAAGTTCAAGAAATGATTGACATCTGCGACTTCGCCGTTGGGCTTTCCCGCCAACTGAACGGGCTAACGATGCATTCGGAGCGTCCCTTGCACCGCATGTATGAACAATATCATCCGTTGGGGTTGGTCGGAATTATTTCAGCATTCAATTTTCCGGTGGCCGTATGGGCTTGGAACTCGGCCCTCGCGTGGGTCTGCGGCGATACCTGCATTTGGAAACCGTCAGAGAAAACGCCGTTGTGCAGCATTGCCTGTCAACACATTATCGAAGAAGTCTTTGCCAAGAATGGGGTGCCTGAAGGTGTGTCTTGTATTGTCAACGGAAATTTCAAAATCGGGCAATGGTTGGCCTCGAACGAGAACATCCCCCTTGTGTCGGCAACGGGTTCTGTGCGCATGGGTAAAGCGGTGGGCACTTCCGTGACAGAGCGTTTAGGGAGGCCACTTCTTGAACTGGGCGGCAACAACGCGATCATCATCTCAGAACACGCCAACCTGGACATTGCGATCCGTGGTGCGCTCTTTGGTGCAGTAGGAACAGCAGGGCAGCGGTGCACAACTACCCGTCGACTTATCGTTCATGAGAAAATATATAACTCCGTAAAAGAAAAACTTACGAAGGCTTACAGCCAGCTCAAGATTGGAAACCCGCTCGATACCAGGAATCACGTGGGCCCGCTAATTGACAAGCTCGCCGTTCAGCACTACGCCGAGGCACTTAAGAGTGTAAAAAAACAAGGCGGAAAAATATTGGTTGAGGGCGGTACGCTAAGTGGAAAAGGATATGAATCGGGTTGCTATGTTAAGCCTGCCATAGCTGAAGTGAAGAATGACTTTGCGATTGTTCAACAGGAAACTTTTGCCCCCATCCTATACCTTATTAAGTACAAGACACTTGATGAAGCCATTAAGATTCAAAACGGTGTCAAGCAGGGGCTCTCATCAGCCATCATGACCACTAACATGCAGGAGATGGAGAAATTTCTTGCGGCAACTGGCAGTGATTGCGGAATCGCGAACGTTAACATTGGAACGTCTGGTGCGGAAATCGGCGGCGCCTTCGGCGGAGAGAAGGAAACTGGCGGAGGACGGGAGTCAGGCTCCGACGCCTGGAAGATTTATATGCGCCGTCAAACCAATACCATTAACTACGGAACCTCGTTGCCGCTGGCTCAGGGAATCAAATTTGATCTCTAACCAAATCAAAAGGGACACTCAGCCTTTGGATTTCGTGCTTAACAGCATAACTTAGCCCCTTGAACCACCCCATGCAGGTAAACAAATATCGTTCCGTCATGCTAATTGATGACAATGAGATCGACAATCTCATCAATCAAAAAATGATAGAGGCGGCCTCCATTACGCAGCACATTTTTGTTCATACCGGCGCCCGGAGTGCCATTGAGTTTCTTAGAAACATTGAAAAACTCGAAATCGCCGATCAGGTATTGCCGGATCTGATCTTCCTCGACATTGACATGCCCCTGATGGATGGGTTTCAGTTCCTGGATGAATTCGAAAGACTCATGGCTAGTACGAAAAAGAAGTGCCGGATTATTATGCTTACTTCTTCCATCAATCCTCAGGATGTGAATCGTTCCAAGAAATACGGAAATGTTAAGTTGTATCTTAATAAGCCACTCACCCATGAGAGTATCATGGCCCTGAATCTCTAAGGTTGGTCTTCGTCGCTGTATTCCCCACCCTGTATTTCCAGCGCAATCAGCCGTTCGACAAATTTTTCATCCATCCGAATTAAGGCCGTGGGGGCAAAATAGTTTACCGAAATGGATTTCAACCGCGGAATAAGGGCTGAGATCTTTTTGTGTTTTTCTTTCTTGGCCTCACTTACAGCAATTTTCAGAATCTTAAGAAATGTTAACACGTTCTCACAGGCATCTTTGCCAATGATCCTGATGTTTCGCTGAACGCTGTTTGACAGCTGATTAAAAAGGTCAATATCCTTCAACATGCAATACTGCAAGCACAATAAGGCTTTTATCTCCATCTGCGCTAATGGATATTTCTTGAGGCTTACATCGTTGATAAGGCCATTCAATAACTTTGCCGTCTCATCATAGCGGCCAGCGTAATAGCAACTTAATGCACAGTATACGGTATAGATCACATGCTGCGGAACGTTATTGACGTCGGGCTCAAAGTCAGCAAATAATTCATTTTGCTCTCCATACAACTCCCCCTCCGTGCCCAGACGGAGGGCCCTGTCCAACTTGGAAATCAAGAAGCGAATGGAGAAAGTGTAGCAAGGATAGTTAACCAGCAAGTTGGAAGCGGCATCATTGATCTCTTCAAAATATCGCTCCGCTTGTTTGTAGACTTTGTAATGGTTGTAATATTCCAACTTCAGGAACTCAAACAACAAATTCAAATGGTAATACACCGGGTCGAGATTGTAGCGATTGAAGATATCCTGAATCTTCCCAAAAATATCCTCGATGGACTCTTCGTCCTGTCGGGTTTCCTCTTCACTGTCTACAAACAGCCGATGAAATACAAAAATACATGACTTATATACGTACAAGCGATGTGACTCATACAGGTTGGCGATGCTATGAATCTCGCGGGTAAGCAGTTCCAGACTCAACTTTTCTGTCGGATCGCCGGTAAGGAAATAGTTGCCGTACTTTTTGAAGTAATCAGCAACAACATCCTCAGCTTTGTCTACAGCCAACATGTAGGCCACGTGCCGGTTGTATAACTGTGAAAACTGAAAATACTCCGGAGAATTAATATGCAATTTCTTGAGCAGCTTATAGATGGTGGGGAGCTCCCCCACAAGATCTGCCTCAATAAGTTCCTTCTCCAATTTGCGAAGGGTAGTGATCGCAATTGTCTTTTTCTGCGTAAAAAATACCTCATTAATGTTGGCCACCTTCCGTAACAAGTCGGTTCGGGGGCTCTCCATCTGCTGAATCAGGTACTCCTCAATTTTTTGACTGAGGCGTGACCGCATTGTATAATAGGCGTTGGCATTAATCTCCAACTCCACCATTACCTTGGTTTCCGACAACTGCCGTTCCCGCATTGCCTTCAATAGATAGGCTGACTTTTCGGCATTCCCGCTGCTAAGGGAATCATAGATAGCCTGATAGTCCTTGTCCGACAGCTGCTTAATGATATTTTTCAGTTTCGCCATAGTGGGATAACCCAATAAACGGGAAAAAATACAAAATAACTACTGGAATTCATGGCCCAGGGAATATCACCTTGCCATTTTTGCCATCAAAAAGAAATCAGTTGCCTAGCGGCCCCATTTTTTCTTGTAGCCACCATCAGGTCGCTTCTTGGCGTAAGGTGCATTCGAATAGGATCCGCTGGAATACGATCGTTTTTTCGGCCGGTCCCGCTCCGGTCTGTCCGACGGGCCCGTTGCGTCTGGTCCCGTTACCTCTACGCGAACCGGGCGGCCCTGAAACTCGACATCCTTGAACCCATTCAGTACTTTATTTTCGAAACTTTTTTCTACTTCAAAGAACGAATAGGCTCCCTTAAGGTCAATCTTGCCAATGTCCTTCTGCTCGAGCCCGGTAAATTCATCGATAACCTCAAGCATTTTTGCTTTGTCGAGACCATCCATCTTTCCCAGGTTGACGAAGAACCTTGTACCTGTAGCATAGCGGGCTGCGTCGCCATCCCGGCTCCGACTTGAATCTGAATTCAGGTCAGGTGCGTTTCGATAATAATCCAGGAACCGGTTGAATTCGATAGAAGCAAACCGCTTGATCAACTCCTGCTTGGTAAGGTCATTCAACTCATCGTAGACAGCAGGCAGAAATGCTGAGATTTCACTTTCATTCACTTTTACCTCCCGCACCTTGTGCATGAGTGCAAGTAGCTGCTTCTGACAAACTTCAGCGCCTGTTGGCACTTGCATTCGCTGGACCGGAGCTTTGAGTGATCGTTCGATCTGCTTGAGCTTGCCCTGCTCTGCACGACTAATCATGGCGATGGAAATCCCCTTCTTACCGGCGCGAGCCGTTCGGCCGCTTCGGTGCGTGTAGTATTCCATCTCATCCGGCATATTCATGTGAATAACATGCGTGATGTCCTCCACATCAATACCGCGTGCCGCTACATCGGTAGCCACCAGAATCTGAAGGCCGCGGTTGCGGAATTTCATCATGACGCGGTCGCGCTGCTGCTGCGTCAGATCGCCGTGCAGGGAGTCAGCGTTGTAACCGTCTTTGATGAGCATCTCGGCGATACGCTGCGTATCAATCCGCGTACGGCAAAAGATCAGACCGAATATATCCGGCGTAAAATCGAGGATTCGCTTCAGCGCCAGATACTTCTCGCGCTCCTGCACCATGACATACCGGTGCTCAATATTCACATTGCCTTTGCTCTGCTCTCCAACTGTAAGCTCAAAGGGGTCGGTCATGTAATTCTTCATGATGGACCTCACTTCTCTGGGCATGGTTGCTGAGAACAGCCAGGTGATCTTGTTCTCTGGCGTAAATGAAAGAATCTTGTCGAGGTCTTCCTTGAAGCCCATGTTAAGCATCTCGTCAGCCTCATCCAGAATAACGTATTTTATCGTGCTCAAACTGATAGCCTTCCGGTCAATCAGGTCGATAAGGCGGCCCGGAGTCGCCACAATGATTTGCGCACCGCGCTTTACTTTCCTGATTTGCTCACTGATGCTGGCACCGCCATAAACGGCAACGATATTAAACGATTTGAATTTCTCGGCGAAGTTCTCTAGGTCGCTTGTAATCTGCATACCCAATTCACGTGTTGGGGCCAAAACGAGGGCTTGTGTGCTCTTGCTCGCCTCATCCACCAGCTCCAGGAGCGGAAGCCCGAAAGCGGCGGTTTTTCCAGTTCCCGTTTGCGCCAAGCCGACAAAATCCTTGTCGCCCTTTAATAACACGGGTATGGCTTGTTCCTGGATGGGTGTAGGGGTTTCAAAGCCCAACACTTGTACGGACTTGACGAGGCCTGGGGATAAACCCAGCGTTTCAAAGTTTTTCATTTCAATAGATTGGCCGCAAAGGTACGGCTATTAGATCAGATACCTGCCCTGAATGCTTTATTCAGCTACAATTCTATCTTTATGGCCGCATCACCAAATAAACTAATGCCATGGTAATCAACTGCAGTACAAACCGCGTTTTTCTCCTGTTCCTCTTCCTGACCCTGGCAATTACAGGAGCAGCACAACGAAGTATCAATTGGGATAAGGATGGGAGTTCATACTACGCGATTGAGGAGGGGGCAATCGTCCAGTATACACTTCCCGGGAATACCAAAACGACCTTCTTAACAAAGCAGGATTTGACGCCATCTGGCTCGGTCGCTTTGAAAATCACCTCCTTTTCCATCTCCGAAGACAAAACAAAACTGCTGCTCTTTACCAACTCCGTTCGTGTGTGGCGACTGGAAACGCGTGGCGACTATTGGGTGCTGGATGTCTCCACAAAAAAACTACAGCAAGTCGGTAAGGGCTTACCCGCATCCAGCCTGATGTTCGCAAAATTTTCGCCTGACGGATCCCGTGTGGCCTACGTAAGCCAACAGAACCTTTATGCAGAAGAACTAGTGACAGAGAAGATTTCACCGCTGACAACAGACGGCAACCGAAAATTGATTTATGGAACCTTCGACTGGGTCTACGAAGAGGAGTTTGGTTGCCGAGACGGGTTTCAATGGTCGCCCGATGGAACTTCGATCGCCTTCTGGCAAATCGATGCCAATACCATTCGGGATTACTACATGGTTAATAACACAGATTCGGCATATTCACGCATAATCCCTGTAGAGTATCCCACGATCGGGCAACGGCCCTCGCCGGCACGAATCGGCATCATTCAGTTGGCCACAGGAAAAAAAACCTGGCTAAACATTCCCGGTGATCCACAGCAACACTACTTGCCGCGGATGGAGTGGCTCTCTCCCCTGGAATTATTCGTTCAGCAATTGAACCGAAAGCAACAGGAAAGCAAGTTGTTTTCGTGTAACCCCAACACGGGCGATGCAAAACAGGTGTACGCTGAAACAAACGCGGCATGGATCGACATGTATTCTTTTGCTCCCCCCGGAAGTCGTTCCCTTCGGCACCAAATGATTTGGTTGAACAAACAGAAAGAGTTTCTTTGGATAAGCGAAAAAGACGGATGGAAACATCTGTACCGTATCACGAAAGATGGTACCAAAGAGACCCTGATCACCAGAGGAGACTATGATGTTATAAACTTCCTGGCCGCAGACGAAAGCAACAACACGGCCTATTTTTTGGCTTCTCCAACAAATGCCACACAAAAATACTTGTACAAAACAAAACTCGATGGCACCGGTAAAGCCGAGCGTCTAAGCCCTGCTGGTCAAGACGGCACGCATGAGTACTCGGTCTCACCTGGAGGAAAATTTGCACAGCATACATTTTCCAATACATACACAGCACCCCTTACAGAGTTCATCGACCTGCCCAAAAATAAACCCCTGGTCGAGAAGGAAAGCATTACTGCCAAAATGAAGCCAGCGCCTGCCGAACGGGTTGAGTTCTTCAAAGTAAAAACTGAGGAGGGTGTAGAAATGGATGGATGGATGATGAAACCAAAAGGTTTCGACCCATCCAAAAAATACCCGGTAGTCTTTGTCGTGTACACCGAACCAGCCGGTCAGACGGTCGTAGATCGTTTTGGTACGGGAAAGAACCGGCTCTACATTGGCGATATGGCCTCGGATGGATATATCTACATGTCGGTTGATGGCCGAGGGACCCCCGCGCCAAAGGGGGCGGCGTGGAGAAAAAGCATTTATCGGAATATTGGCCGGATCAACATCCGCGATCACGCCATGGCTACGCGCGAAATTCTCAAGTGGTCATTTGTAGATGCCGAACGCATAGCAGTATGGGGATGGAGCGGTGGCGGTTCCGCTACATTGAACCTTCTGTTTCAATATCCGGACATTTATAAAACAGGTATTGCTGTCGCCGCAGTAGCCAACCAACTCACTTACGACAATATTTATCAGGAAAGGTATATGGGACTGCCGCAGGAAAATCTGTCAGACATCATGGATGGCTCTCCCATTACCTACGCCAAGAACCTCAAAGGCAACCTCCTGTATATTCATGGAACCGGCGACGACAATGTTCATTATAACAATGCAGAAATGCTGATCAATGAATTGATCAAATACAACAAACAATTTCAAGTGATGCCCTACCCCAACCGGTCGCATGGAATCTCGGAAGGAGAAGGGACCGAAGTACACCTCTCCACGCTTTTTACCAACTACCTAAAAACCCATTGCCCTCCCGGGCCGCGATAGCTCCTGTACCTTCTACCGCTGACAGAATTTCTGGCCTATGGCTTAGGCAATGAAATTATCTTTGCTGCCGCTCCATCAATATGCCAAGCGGCGTAATACTTGTGTGCGCGGGCCAACTTTATTGACTAATAACTGTTTAAAGCGCAGGATGTCGACGGAAGACACATTTTTGAACAATTCAAGCGGTATGAAGAAGATTTTGACGGTTTTTGCGGTATTGACTGTATTGTTTGCTCAGGGACAAATCCAGGAAGGCAAGGGAAAGATCCACGGTGTAATCATCGATGAAGCGAACAATAAGCCTGTCGAGTTCGCCACCGTCGCCCTGACGGATCCCGGTTCCAATAAACCAATTAACGGAGCCATCTGCGATGACAAAGGCCGCTTTACCATAACCAAAGTGCCTAACGGTACCTATAAGATCATCGTATCATTTATCGGATATGACAATGTTGTCTTCGATAACATCACGATTTCAGACAAGAAAACAACAGTAGAAACCGGAGCCATCAAAATGACATCCAGCAATAAAGAGCTGGAGGCTGTAGTGGTGGAGGGTCAACGCGCCCTGGTCGAAGAAAAAGTTGACCGCACCGTCTACAATGCCGAAAACGACGCGACCGCCAAAGGGGGCGACGCCACGGACGTTCTTAGACGCGTCCCGCTGCTCTCCGTTGACTTGGATGGGAATGTATCTCTACGTGGAAATCAGAATATCCGGGTGCTCATCAATAACAAACCTTCTACTATTACCGCCAGCAGTGTAGCGGACGCCCTCAAGCAAATCCCAGCCGATCAAATCAAGACCGTAGAAGTGATCACTTCCCCTTCGGCGAAATACGATGCGGAGGGATCTGCCGGGATTATCAACATCATCACCAAAAAGAACACGCTACAGGGTCTGACTTTCAACGTCGATGGAAGCGCTGGTTATCGGGGATCAAACCTTGGACTCAACGGGAACTACCGGAAGAAGAACATGGGATTTTCTCTTGGCGGCTTTGGAAGAAGCAGCTACAACGTGTTGGGCAAGTTTAACAACAGCCAAACCACCTTATCCACCACCGGGTCAGCCTCCACAACCCTACAGGAAGCTGATACAAGAAGGAATGATTTGTTTGGCAACATCAACCTCGGCTGGGATTATGACATCAACCCAACCAATTCAATTGCTGCTTCGGTACGCTATGGCGCCCGCAACGGATTCAACTTTCAGGACAAACTCAACACAGAAATCTACCAGAATAACATACTGACAACGAGCAGTCTTCGGGATGTAGAAGTGGATGATGTTTCTGGTACGGTAGACGCAAGTCTGACATACACGCATATGTTTAAAAAACCTCAGCAAGAATTCAGCCTGTTGGGTCAGTATAGCCGGAACAACCGTAACAATGACTTTATCAACTCCATTCTCAGTGAAACCGACCAATCTGTCCAGAGCCGGCTCAAGAATGATAATAAGAGCTTCAATGAAGAAATAACCGTACAGGCCGACTACCAGACCCCCATGAGCACAAATCAGTTGCTCGAGTTTGGGGGAAAGGCCATCATGCGGAAGGTCTCAAGCGACTATGAGTATTTTTCAGCAACAGGCGCCAACGGGCCTTACGTGCCAACAACCAACAGTAACCTGTCGAACATATTTAACTACAACCAAAATATCGCTGCAGGCTATCTTTCCTATACGTACAGTTCAAAGACAGGCTATAGCTTTAAGGTAGGCTCGCGATACGAGTACACCAGCATCAACGCCAATTTCGCTTCGGAAAAAGGAGATGTCATCATTCCATCATATAGTGTTATCGTGCCAAGTGCCAATATTTCGAAGCGCCTGAAGAATGGGAGCACGGTAAAGCTGGCGTATAACCGCCGCATTCAGCGTCCCTCGATACAGTTCCTAAATCCCAACGTACAGGGAAGCAACCCCTACTCGGTAACAGTGGGAAATCCAAACCTCGGCCCCGAATACACCAACAACTACGAGTTGTCCTATAGCACCTCCATCAAGAGCACTAGCCTCAACTTCTCATCATTTGTCCGCAATACGGACAATGCCATCCAGAGCCTCCGTACAGTTTTTGGCAATAACACAACGGATCCAGATACGCTGTTGACTACGTACCAAAACATCGGGCGAGAGGATGCTTACGGAGGAAGCGTTTTTGCCAACATTAACATCTCCAACAAACTCACAGTGAATGTCGGAACGGACATTTACTATGCGGTATTGAAAAACAATGATCCGAATCCACTCTATACCGCCAGCAACCAGGGCTGGGTTTCCAATTTCCGGCTGTTCGGAAGTTACGCACTCAAGAAAGGCTGGGGACTTCAGTTCTTTAGTTTTTACCGGGGGCCGCAAGTTCAGCTGCAGGGGTTCCAGGGTAACTTCTATGTCTATAGTCTGAGTATTCGAAAAGAGTTTGCCAACAAGAAAGGAAGTGTTGGTGTCGGCGCTGAGCAGTTCTTTACACCTGCGTTGCGCATTGAGAACTCAATCAAGTCTCCAATAATTTTGCAAAACAGCACAACGGAACTTTATAGCATGAATTTCAAGGTGACGTTCAGTTACCGGATTGGAAAGATGAGCTTCGATGCACCGCGTCGTCGCAAGAAGTCCATCAACAATGACGACTTGAAAGACGGCGGTGACAGTGGCGGTGGCGGTGAAGCACAAGCCGCCCCGACAGGAGGTGGTGGTGGTGGCGGACGTCCGTCTGCAGCAGTAGCCCCTGGGGCAGCGGCCGCGAGGCCATCTAACGCAGCACCAACCGTTGCTCCCAATCCTGCCGCAATCGTTGTGGCAGAAGGAACCTGGACCTATACTGTGGAATCCCCACAGGGAGGAGCTGGTACCATTACTATTAAAAAAGAAGGCGACAAATTCAGCGGTGTAATGGTTAATAGCCGCAACAACCGTGAAACTCCGCTTTCATCAATCACTCTGGCCGGCAATGAGCTGACCTTCGCCTACGAAGTAAACTTTGGCGGAACCGCATCAACAATTATTGTGAAGTCTATCATCGAAGGCGATGCCATGTCGGGCACAATGGCGGTAGGCCAGTTTGGCTCATACCCCATAAAGGCCAAGCGAGCAGGAAATTAGGCACAAGGTCTCGATTGGAAGGCAAAAAGCACCAGGTTCACGGACAGGATTCTTGAACCTATGGCTTAGGCACCTGGACACGTAGACACTTTGACACTTCTGCAGGGTCTTTCCTTAGACTTCAACATGTAAGCCCCAAAACACGTTTTCGCGTTAGCACGTTAGCACCTGATTTCATAAATTGAGCCAACTACCCCTATGGCAAGGCTCTCCCGGATCGCAGACTCCATCTTCTATTCGTTTCCCATTCAGCTTCTGCTGAATAACCTGAGACGCAACCATGTGCTGATCTTGTGTTGGATCATTCTGTTTGCCATGATTACGGGTAATTTCGGAAAGTACCTTGGAATCCCCTACCTGTTTCTGGACCCGGAATACCTCAACGAGGTAAACTTCATGAGCTTCCTCATTATTGGCGTCATGGTTTCGGGGTTCACGGTGGCCTTTAACATCACTTGCTATATCACCGATGGACACCGTTTCTCTTTTATTGCCGCCCTCCCAAGCCCATTCAATAAGTTCAGCCTGAACAACAGCATCATACCGATTGTCTTCTTTGCCACATACCTGTACCAACTGGTTGGCTTCCAGATCAACAATGAATTCACGACTGCCCAGGAACTTGCTCTTGATCTCGCTGGTTTCTTTTCTGGGGCACTGCTGATGGCCGGGTTGCTTCAGGTGTACTTCATTTTTACCCATAAGGACATATTCAAGTACATGGTCTGCCGCCTGGATGAGTACAGCAAACGCACGATCAAGATTACGCGGGCCAGTTCCATGAAGAAGTCAGACCTGTCGCGAAAGAAACAAGTGCGTGTTGACAATTACTTCACGCACAGCTTCAGGTTCAAGAAAGTAGCCGACGAAAAAGATTTCTACGACAAAGATGCCATGATGAAAGTGTTCGACCAGAACCAATTCAATCTGGTGATTATCGAACTCCTGATCTTCGGCATGGTCCTCGTACTTGGAATTTTTAAGGATTACCCATCCTTCCAGTTTCCTGCTGCCGCAAGTGCCATGATCTTCCTGACGATTTGTGTTATGGTTTCAGGCGCATTTTCCTACTGGTTTGGCGGCTGGTCGGCAACTACCGCGCTCATTTTGTTTCTCACACTAAATCACTTTGTTGGAGAAGGCTTGCTGACGAAGAAGTATCCGGCATTCGGGCTTGATTACAAGATTCCTCCAGTAGCCTACACCATGGAAACCCTGAGTAAGCACAATGACAGCACCAACATCCGGCTTTCTCAGGAGCACACATTGGGAATTCTACAGAATTGGAGAAAGAAATTCGAACCTGCAACAAAGCCAAAAATGGTTTTTATCTGCGCGAGCGGTGGTGGCAAACGAGCAGCTTTGTGGACATTAACAGCCCTCCAGACCGCAGACAGTCTTAGCGGGGGAAAACTGATTAACCAAAGCATTCTCATAACTGGAGCCTCAGGGGGGCTTATTGGGGCAAGCTACTTTCGTGAAGCCGTATTACGTCAAAAAATGGGTGAACCCGTAAATCCACATTCCGGTGAACACCGCGAGAAGATTGCTACAGACAACTTAAACCCACTGATTTTCAGCCTCCTCGCCAATGACCTATTCGTAGGATTTACCCGCTTTGAGTACGAAGGACACTCCTACGTGCGCGACCGCGGCTACACCTTTGAAGATCAACTGAATATCGATACTGAGGGAATGATGAACAAGACCATTTCAGATTATTACGAACCTGAAGCGAGCGGACTGGTGCCCATGGTCATTCTCTCTCCCACGATTGTCAATGATGGTCGAAAATTGTATATCTCAGCCCAGCCGGTAGCGTATATGAATTCGGAGGTCCTCAACTTTCCGACCTACGCAAACCGAAAGCTCAGTGGTGTTGATTTTCAATTGATGTTTGAAAAACATGGCGGGCCCAGTCTCCGGTTTCTTTCCGCCTTGCGTATGAACGCTACATTCCCCTACATCACACCCAACACTTCACTTCCTACTCAGCCGCCCATCCAGATTATGGATGCGGGTATATCCGATAACTTTGGAATTATGGATGCCGTCAGGTTCATCTATAGTTTCAAGGACTGGATAGCCGAAAATACTTCCGGAATTATCATTCTCTCTATTCGCGATTCACCGAAGATAACGCCGATTTCAGAAGAGAAGGGCAACACGATCATTGATGACTTTACGCAGCCGATCGCAAGCGTATACAACAATTTTGAAAACTTTCAGGATATCACGAATGACAATCTCATTGGTTATGCCAAGTCATGGTTTCATGGCCCGATCGATCGGGTCGATATCCAATACACACCCATGAGCTATATCCCTATCCTGCAGAACATGGACAGCATCCGGCAACACAGTACGCGGGCTTCGCTAAGCTGGCGCCTCACCACGCGGGAAAAGAAGGGGGTAATTGAAACAATGCACTCCGATAATAATCTTGAGGCGCTAAACAAACTGATTCAGCTTCTAAATCAGTAATTAGATCAGTTGACCCACGCCGAATAACAGAACAAAAAGGAGCGTGGTAAGGGCCATCCGCTTCAGATAGGGATCCAACTCACTTGATGGCTTTTCATTAACCGCCTTACTAATCGAAAAGAACAACGGTGTGGAGAGCAAATAAAGAAATTGATACAGCGATTCATAGTGGAAAACAACGTAGACCGTCGTAGCCAACAAACCCCCAATCGAAAGAAACCAGTGATAGTAGCCAGCATTCTTCTTGCCGATACGAACGGGAATCGAACGCTTACCCGCCTGGCGGTCCGATTCAATGTCCCGCATGTTGTTGATGTTCAGCACCCCCATGGCGAAGAAGCCGCATGTCAGAGCAGGAAGCAGGATCCACCAGGCAAAGGTCTTCGTGAAAAGGAAAAGTGATCCTATCACGCCAACAAGACCAAAGAATATAAGAACAGACAGATCTCCCAGGCCCTCATAGCCGTATGGTTTGCGTCCCGCCGTGTAGAGAATTGCTGCAGCGATCGAGAGCAGACCTAACCCAAAGAAAGTTATTAAAAGACGCACGTCAATTCCAAAAGATTTCAGCAGCAAGGCTATGCCGCTGCCAAGACTAAGCACGATGAACACAAGAATGGCCTTCCTCATGCTGATAGCTGAAATGGTCCCTGACTGAACTGCACGGCTCGGGCCACTACGTCCGGCATGATCAGCCCCATGGATCGTATCTCCGTAGTCGTTGGCCAGGTTGGATAGAATCTGAAGAAGGATCGTGGTCAAGCAACACAGCGCAAAAATTACCACATCGAATTTTCCCTGCGCAGCCGCCAAAAATGCTCCCATCCCAATGGATGAAAGTGCCAGCGGAAGCGTCCGCAAACGGAATGCGCTAATCCAGGAGTTGACGTTCATACAATGGCGAAGATGTCACTTCTTCAGGAACCGGTCAAGCGACCAGGTACCGGGGCCCGTAAGAAACAAGCCAATGTAAGGCACCAGGTAAAGCAAAGCATGCTCCTTGTCGTCCAATGGATCACCGGAATGAATGATAAGAGCCGCAACCGACATCACAGCAATCAAGGGCAATAGCGCAAAGCGTGAGAAGAGTCCAAAGAAAAGAAGAATTGAGCAGAAGAATTCAGCGAATATTACCATTCCTAACGACACGGGGCTTCCTACGCCGAACGGATCCGGGAAACGATCAGCCCGCTCTGCAAAGCTGATGAGTTTGGAATACCCATGCGGGATCATGAGAACGGCAAGTGTGGCCCGCACCAAGAGCAAACCGATATCAATGGAAAAGGGCTTGACGCTCCAGACTCTGTTGAGCATGTTTATTCAACAATCCGATTAACCAATTGCTTATCGAGCGGTTGAACCGAGGACTTAAAGAAAGTAACAGTCGTTCCGTCTTCGCCTACAAGATATTTGGCAAAATTCCAGTCAGGCCTCTCTCCTGTCTTGGCCTGCAGCCATTGATAAAGCGGATGCTGATCGCCGCCTTTGACTGACACTTTTTCGAACATCTGAAATTTTACACCGTAGTGCTTCTGGCAGAACTCAGCAATTTCCGCATTGGAACCTGGCTCCTGCCACAAGAAATTATTGGCCGGAAAACCCAGCAACGTCACCTTGTTGCCATACTGTTCATGGAGTTTTTCAAGGCCAGCATACTGGGGAGTCTTTCCGCACTTGGATGCCGTGTTCACAATGAGAAGCTTCTTGCCTTTGTATTGGGCAAAATCAATTTCTTTGCCATCGAGACCATTAATCTTAAATGAATAAATGGAGTCCGCCACTGGTCCTTTCGGTGTAGATAATTTGTCAGTAATAAATGCTCCTAAACCCATAATGAGAATTCCTCCGGTAATTAAGTAGATACTAGATTTCATCGAGAATTTCCTTGGACATCGGGCTCACCTTCTGACTGAAGAATTTTACCGTACCGTCAGGCTTCACAATGTATTTGCAAAAATTCCAGGTTGGCTCGGAACCTGTCTTTTCCTTTAGCCATGAATAGAGTGGGTGCTGATCCTCACCCAAAACGGAGATCTTTTCAAACATTTGGAATGTAACGCCATAGCTTTTCGAGCAAAATTCAGCAATCTCTGCATTGCTACCCGGCTCCTGGCCTTTGAAATTATTGGCTGGAAAGCCCAGGATAACCACCCTGGAACCATAGGTATCCTGCAGTTTCTGCAGGTCAGCATACTGGGGGGTGTATCCGCACTTGGAGGCGGTGTTGACGATCAACAGGGTTTTACCCTTGTATTGACTGAAATCAATCATTTTGCCGTCGATGGCGTTTATTTTCAGGTCATAGACCGAACCTGCGGAAAAGATCCAGGCGGAAAGGAGTATCAGGAGTGCTGCTTTCATGGTTTTTGGTTTATTAGAGATGAGAGAACAAATATGGGGAGGAAATGTTCAATTCGGTACCGCTGATTTAGCTGATTGAATGACCGCTGATTTAACTGATTGCGTGACCGCTGGTTCGCTTGCTTTGTTAAGGCATGACTGATCTTTTGAATTTAGAGTTGATGAGACTCCGCTTTAAGTCCCCTTCAGGGGATTTAGGGGCTGAAGAACTCCCCAACCCCCGACCCCTAAAGGGGAGAACTTAGATTCTACACAATTGTCTTCGCCAGAATCGTCGTTAGGAGTCCAGGTGAAGCCTGATTTTCTTGATAACCTCATCAATATTATTGAGGACTTCATCATTGGTGAATCGAATGACTTTGATCTGGAACGATTGCAGGGTTTCAGACCGAATCTTATCAAAAGCCACATTCTCTTTGGTGTCATGAATAGGGCCATCAACCTCAATTACTATTTTGAGGGGATGACAGTAGAAGTCTGCTATATAGTTGCATACCGGGTGCTGTCTCCTAAACCTAACCCCCAACTGCTTGTTGGACAATTTTGACCAAAGCATTTTTTCTGCAGGAGTTTCTCTCAAACGCAGTTTCCGCGCCCTTTCAAAGAGAATGCCCCGTGCCCCTAAGAACATATTGTGTTTCTCCATTTTTTTCAATCGTTTAGAGTGGGTATAGGAATTGAAGAACTCCCGACCCCCGACCCCTAAAGGGGAGAGCCAGGATTCTACACCTGCCAAAGTCCCCTTCAGGGGATTTAGGGGTACCGTTCCCACAAGCAAATCTAAAATCCTCGCACGAAAAATGGGATTTGCAGAATCAACAGCATTCAAGTAGTCAGGATAATCATACACCTTCAAGTCAGTTAAGCTGGTGTTCATTACCTTTTGACAGGATTACGAATCAAAATCTCCACCCTTCGATTCTTGCTTCTGCCGCTCTCCGTCCCATTGTCCGCAATAGGTTGCGAGCTGCCGAATCCCTCATAGGTCACCCGCTCAAAAACAGCTCCCCTATCGATCAAGTACTCCGCAACCACCTGCGCGCGGCGTGTGGAGAGCGCCACATTATGTCGCTCCGCCCCGGTGTTGTCGGTGTGGCCAGTCACTACTACTTGAAGGGTTGGATTTCGTTCCAAAAACTTGGCAAGAGAATCGAGCGCCGTGAAATGCTCACCCCTCAGGTCGGAACGATTCGTTTCGAAAAGCAAGTCGCCCAGTACGATCAGACTATCGGCCTTGAGAATTGGTTCCTCAGCTGCGGGCTCAGAAGTGATGAGGGGCGCAGAAACAACGACAGGTTCCGGTTGCTTCCCTTGAATAGTATCGGGCTTAATCGCTTTCCTTGGCGGCATGAGATTCTTATAGACTCCTTTTTTCGCATTCTTCCTCAACCGCTTTTTGAAATCATCAAAGCTGATGGCTGACATCGCTTTTCTCTTACCGGCCTTTTTCCGGCAGAGGTAATCGAAGCATATGATATCCTGGAGGAAATAGTGAGGACCGGAGTTGCCGAGATGAGACACCATCAGCGGGACAGGGTCTCCATATTCACGCCCTTTGTTCACAGGCTGAAACGCTCCTCTGACGCAGGAGGCGCACAGAAATACAGCAAGGGCTAGAGCCCATAGTGAAGTTTTCATCCCTTGGTGATAGATTTTTTAAAAGCTCTAAATACGCTCATTGGTAATTCTCTTGGAACAACAAGCGGGGAGAATTCTGTCATTTCACCGAATAAAATGACCTTTGATCAGTTTAGAGGAATAATGTAGTAATCGTCTAGCCGGAAGCAAGTAACGCTACATCTGCTCCGGCACCCGGATCCCCAAAACAGCCATGCCACTTTTCAGCACATCTGCAACCACTTCCGAGAAGGCGAGACGAAATCTCAACTTCGCTGAATCGGTCTCAGTAAGCACGGGAATGGCCTGATAGAATTGGTTGTAGTCCTTGGCCAACTCGTAGACGTAGTTGGCGACCACGGACGGGGAATACTCCTTCGCGGCCTCTTCCATCTTTGCGGGGTATTGATTGATGCGCGCAATAACGTCACGCGCTGAAGGCTCAAGGCTTTTTATCCCGCCTGCCGATTCGGCATTCCACACCAAACCCCTATCCTTTGCTTTGCGGAGCATGCCACGAATACGTGCGTGCGTATATTGGATAAACGGACCTGTGTGGCCCTGCAGCGAAATGGATTCATTCGGATCGAAGAGCATCCGCTTTTTCGGATCGACCTTAAGCAAGAAATATTTCAGCGCTCCAATTCCGATCATCTCGCCAAGCTCCTCAATCTCCTGTGCGCTCATCCCTTCGGTCTTACCGAGTTCGGAGGTCTGCTTGCTTGCGTCGTCCACCATCTCAGTCATCAAATCGTCAGCATCGACCACTGTGCCCTCGCGGCTCTTCATTTTACCAGAAGGAAGGTCGACCATGCCGTAAGACAAATGATAACACTTCTTCGCCCATGCGTATCCCAATTTAGCGAGGATCAGAAATAGCACCTTGAAATGATACTCTTGTTCATTCCCCACCGTATATACTTGGCCTTCAATCTTCGGAAAATCGCGGAAGCGCAGGATGGCTGTGCCAATGTCCTGGGTCATGTACACGGAGGTTCCGTCGGAACGCAGTAATACCTTCTGATCCAACCCATCCCCAGTCAGGTCCACCCAGATGGAGCCATCGTCTTTCCTGAAAAAAACACCGGCTGCCACGCCCTTCAACACCTCTTCCTTGCCCAGCAGATACGTATCGGATTCGTAGTACAGCTTTTCAAAGTCAACGCCCATACGTTTGTAGGTGACATCAAATCCTTTGTACACCCAGCCATTCATGGTCTTCCACAAGGTGATGGTTGCCGGGTCTTTGGCTTCCCACTTTAGAAGGAGATCCACGGCCTGCTTCATGATCGGCGCTTCTTTCTCGGCTTGCTCGGTGGAAATGCCCGTTGCCTCAAGCTCTTTGATCTGGGCTTTGTAGGTTTTGTCGAACTCCACATAATACTTGCCAGCGAGCTTGTCGCCTTTCATCCTGCTGCTCTCCGGTGTCTCGCCGTTACCGAATAAGCTCCACGCCGCCATACTCTTGCAGATATGAATACCGCGGTCGTTGATGATCTGCACTTTATGAACCGTGTACCCCAGCGCCTTATAGGTTTCAGCCACCGAGAAGCCGAGGAAATTGTTTCGCAAATGACCCAGGTGCAGGGGCTTGTTGGTATTCGGTGATGAATACTCCACCATAATTTCCTTTCTGCTCGCCGGAAGGCGGCCGTACTCCTTCGTGGCCAGGATATCAGTAAAGACATTTATCCACGTAGCATCCGAAATGGAGAGATTAAGAAATCCCTTAACGACGTTGTACTTGCCGACAAAGTCGCTCTCCTTAACAAGGTAATCTCCGATTTGTCGTGCGGTTTCTTCTGGCGACGTCTTCGAGAGCTTGGTCAGTGGAAAGCAGACGAGGGTATGCGAACCTTCAAATTCGATATTTGTTGGCTGCAGTTGAATCTGCTGCTCAGGGGCTCCATATAAGAAGTCAATGGCATTCCTAATTGCTGAACGAAGCGCTAACTCTAAATTCATTTCAAGTCCCCATTTTCAAATTATCAAATCCCGATAGTCATCGGGATCAAATTGACTTACATGTCCAATATATAGGCAAACATCAGCGGAGCCACGATGGTTGCATCGCTCTCCACAATGTACTTCGGCGTATCTATGTTCAGCTTACCCCAGGTGATCTTTTCATTCGGAACAGCTCCAGAATAAGAACCGTAGCTGGTGGTGGAGTCGCTGATCTGGCAGAAGTAACTCCAGAACGGAACACCATCGCGCTCAAGATCTTGGTGCAACATAGGCACCACGCAAATCGGGAAGTCGCCGGCAATTCCTCCGCCTATCTGAAAGAATCCAATGCCGTCCTTCCCTGAATTTTCGGTGTACCAGTCAGCCAGCCAGACCATATACTCAATCCCGGACTTCATGGTCGATGCCTTCAGTTCACCTGTCAGGCAATAGGATGCAAAAATATTTCCCATCGTAGAATCTTCCCAGCCCGGCACCACCATCGGCATGTTGCGCTCAGCTGCGGCGATCATCCAGGAGTTCTTGGGATCAATTTCATAGTACTGCTTGAGGTCGCCGCTGTTGATCATTCGAAACATGAACTCATGCGGAAATAAACGCTCGCCTTTGTTTTCGGCATCTTTCCACACTTTGAATAAGTGTTTCTGCAACCTCCGAAACGCTTCCTCCTCAGGGATGCAGGTATCGGTAACCCGGTTCAGGTGCTTTTGCAGCAGGTCCCACTCTTCTTGAGGCGTCAAGTCCCTGTAATTGGGAATACGGCGATAATGACTATGCGCAACCAGGTTCATAATATCCTCTTCCAGATTGGCGCCTGTACAGGAAATAATGTGCACTTTATTCTGGCGGATCATCTCGGCAAAGCTGATGCCCAGCTCAGCGGTACTCATGGCCCCGGCAAGGGTCACCATCATTTTCTTTCCTTCAGCAATGTGCTTCTTGTAGCCTTTGGCCGCATCAACAAGAGCAGCAGAATTGAAGTGGAGGTAGTTCTTTTCAATGAACGCGGAGATAGGTCGGTTTTGGCTCATAGGAGAGTGTTAAAATTTCGGGCGAAGATAAGATAATTCGATGATTCGGTAATTCGGTAATTCGGTGTTGAATAGCGATCGAGGGCCATACCTCCCCTCTCCGAAACGGAGAGGGGCCGGGGGTGAGGCCAAGTCCAAAATTTTACCCAAATTCCAGCCATGAAACACAGCACCCTAATCCTCGTCTTGCTGATCGGCAGCATAGCCCATGCCCAATTGCCATCCGCTGACACCCTCCAACGCATCGACCAATTCTTCAGCCATTGGAACAATGCTACCCCCGGAGGCGTGGTCACCGTTGAACGGAATGGGAAGATCATTTACAACAAAGCCTTTGGGATCGCAGACCTGGAACACAATGTGCCCAATATGACGGAGACGATCTTTGAAGGCGGGTCGCTTTCGAAACAGTTCACCGCGGCGGCGGCGCTGTTACTTGTAACCGAAGGCAAACTGGCCCTCACCGACGACGTACGAAAATATATCCCTGAACTGCCTTCCTATCCCGGGGTCATTACCATCCAACAATTGCTCAACCACACCAGTGGTCTGAAGGACTGGGGCGTCATTGGAGGAATCTCCGGATGGCCCCGCACAACACGCGTGTATACCCAGGAGCTTGCACTTCAGATCATCTGCAGGCAGCGGTCATTAAATTTTTATCCAGGGAGCGAATATTCGTACAGTAATTCCAACTATTCTCTTTTGGTCACGATCATTGAACGAATTACAAAACAATCGCTGGCAGAATTCACACGCACGCGGCTGTTTGAACCAGCTGGTATGAAAACCACGCAGTGGCGTGACAATTTTCGGGAAATCATCCCTAATCGCTCCATCGCATATGAGCGCTCCGAAGGAAAATATGTTCAGGAAATGCCGTTCGAGAATGTGCACGGCCACGGCGGAATCCTGACTACCACACAGGACCTTATTGTGTGGAACCATCAATTGGCGACGCATACAATCGGAGGCGAGCCCGTATATCAAATGAGGACACAGAAGGGCAAACTCAGCGGCGGGAAAGAAATTACCTACGCCGGCGGCCTGGTGATCAGTGCACGGAACGGCTTCAAGGAAATTTCTCACACAGGAGCCACAGCGGCATATCGCGCGGCGCTTTACTACTATCCCGGCAAGAAATTAACCGTTGCGATTCTGAGTAATGACGGAACCTTTAACCCAGGCGGAGGTGCCACGCAAGTTGCCGATGTCTTCCTGGGAAAGGCTGAGCCGCCAAAAGCACCCATAAAAAATATTACCGCTTCCGAGGAGAGCCTGAAAAGGTTCGATGGAATTTTTCGTAGCGCAAGGGGCTATGATGTATTTACGCTTGATTGCTCCTCGCGCAAAGTCAGCAACGATGGTAAAACACTTCAGGTTCTCCACGCCGACACGCTCTATCTCGACCGGGAATATTTGATTGCGAAGAAACCTGGACAGATTCTGCTTAAGAATCCGTCAGACACGAACACCTACGTCCGTGTAAAGTCCCCCGTGACTGATGTAACCTACCTAAAGACTCTTACGGGTCCTTACCGCTCTGATGAAGCAGATGCTGCCTACACCATTGAACTCCGCGGTAATGACCTCTGGATCAATCGCCCGCCGCACGGGGCATTCAAACTGACTCCGTCCTTCTACGACGGATTTCTGTCGGCGGATATGGATCTGTATGAATTCAAGCGGACCAAGAAAGGGATTGTTGATCGTTTCGAACTCAGCACATCTCGTGCTGAGCGGCTGCCTTTTAGCAAGTAAAGGATAACATCGATTGGAAGAGAGATTAACACCGCGACTAGAATGTCGCCACTACAGGGTTGGACTAATACACGATGTCACAGAATTCAGATTGAGAACCACCAATTGCTTTAATTTTCAGATTCTCAAATCATTGTTGTCCGGGGAAAGTTATAAAAGGAATTTAACCCTTCAAATTTAAATTGCCAGTCTGCTTTTTTAATGATTTTCAAAAGCATGC
>JAYVBH010000022.1:0-111405 GCA_043750575.1 Cyclobacteriaceae bacterium | reverse complement strand
TTGTTGTGTGGTAATAACAAAGTTAGTGGAGAGAAGCTATTTACTTAGTTTCTCTCCTTAATTTTCCCGGACAACAATGATTCTCAAATTCCCAAATTGACCATCGGCCTTCTCTCCGACACCCATGGGTTCCTGGACCCAACCATCTCCAAACATTTTTCGCAATGCGATGAGATCTGGCACGCCGGCGACATAGGTGATTCGGCGGTGATTGATGCGCTGGAAAAGATTAAGCCCGTGCGAGCCGTGTACGGAAACATTGATGATCCCTCGATGCGCGCAAGATTTCCGGAAGATCTTTGGATCACACAGGAGGGCCTGACGGTATGGATGACCCACATCGGCGGGCGGCCACCGCAGTACAATCCGCGCATCAAAAAGTTACTGAAGGAAAAACAGCCCGATGTATTTATCTGCGGCCACTCCCATATTCTGCAAGTCAAAAGGGATGACACACGAGGCATGCTCTATATTAATCCTGGGGCAGCCGGGCAACAAGGATTTCACCACATGCGAACCATGCTTCGTATGGAAATCGAAGCAGGAAAAATCAGAAAAATGGAGGTGATTGAACTGGGAAAACGGGGGAGTTGATTCGGTGAATCGGTGATTCGTTGATTGGGTAAGGGTGGATCATCAACGAATTACCGAATCAAAGTATCATTTCTTCGCGGCTTTTTTGGCCTTGAATTCCTCTTTGATCTTCTCGATATCGATACCCTTGGCTACTGGCTTAAATCCCTGAATCTTGAGGGATTGCCTTCTGCGGGCAGATTTTGCCTTGTCTTTACGGTTCTTGCGCTTCAAACGGGTTACTGACATGATATTCTATTTAAAGGCTGCAAAACTAATCAGATTTCCGTTTTTTAAGGCATGACGGCCCAGATTATTTCAGGTGAGCCACAAAATCAATGAATCTGTGGCGTAGTGATTAACTTGGCCCCAATAATTATGGATCGACCTACTCTCCCCAAAGGAACCCGGGACTTTGGCCCCGCCGTGATGGCCAAGCGCCAGTTCATCTTCCAAACGATTCGTTCTGTATTTGAGCGTTACGGCTTCCTGCCACTTGAGACCCCGGCGATGGAAAACCTTTCAACCCTGACAGGCAAGTACGGCGAAGAAGGAGATCAACTGTTGTTCAAGGTGCTCAATTCAGGAGATTTTCTAAAAGAAGCAGACCCTGATCTGCTCTCGTCAAAAGATTCGAAACGCCTGATCCCCGTCATTGCAGAGAAAGGACTCAAGTACGACCTGACTGTTCCCTTCGCCCGATATGTTGTGATGAACCGGCATGAAATTACGTTCCCTTTCAAGCGATACCAGATTCAGCCTGTGTGGCGCGCTGATCGTCCACAAAAAGGCCGGTATAGGGAGTTCTATCAATGCGACGCCGATGTCGTTGGAACTGACTCGCTCGTGTGCGAAGCGGAAATCATCCTGATGATCACCGACGTTTTCAGTCGATTAAGCATCTCTAACTATACAATCAAAATCAATCACCGTGGAATTCTGGCAGGACTGGCGGCGTTGGCAGGCGCAGGAGACCAGGAAGGTGCTTTGTTCGTCGCGATAGACAAACTCGACAAGATTGGAGAAGAGAAAGTCAAAGAAGAACTGGCAACCAAAGGGTTTTCTTCAGACGCACTGTCTTCCCTGTTTGATCTCCTGAATACCCAGGGAAACGCTGACAAAAAGATAGCGCTCCTGAAGGAACAGTTTGGTGCACACCCGCGTGCCGGTAAAAGCGTAAATGACCTTGCGCAAGTGTTGGATTATGTGAATGCGTTTGGCGGCTCCGCCAAAAACGTGGAAGTGGATATCGCGCTGGCCCGCGGATTGAGTTACTACACGGGTTGCATCTTCGAAGTAAAGATTCATGATGTGGCTGTTGGCAGCGTAAGTGGTGGCGGACGGTATGATAACCTGACCGCTGTATTCGACTCAAAGGAAAAAAGCTCCGGCGTCGGTTTCTCTTTTGGCGTAGACCGCCTGTACGATGCCATGGAAGAACTGAATCTGTTTCCGGAAGAGACACAGCGCTCCTCAACTGTGCTGGTGTGCCACCTGGATGAATCCTGCCTGCGCCACGGAATGACAATCGTAAATACTTTACGCACAAAAGGTATTGCGGCAGAAATCTATCCCGATAGCACCAAATTGAAGAAACAATTGGAGTATGCTGATCGTAAGAAGATACCGTATTGTGTCGTAATCGGCAGCGAAGAAATGAAATCTGGCGTCCTCGCCGTCAAGAATATGAAGTCAGGAGAACAGCACATGGTCACACTCGATCAGTTTATTTCAACCCTGTAGCCGTGGCCAAGCATAGCATCTCTTCACACCCCCTCCTGTTGAGTGATTTACATACCCTCCTGAATGAGGAGTGCACACTGTCACTCAGCACCGAGTCGAAGGAAAAAATAAAACGCTGCCGGGAGTACCTGGACGAGAAAATTACTTCCGCGACAGGGCCGCTGTATGGAATCAACACTGGATTCGGTTCGCTTTATAGCAAGAATATACCGGGTGAAGATCTTGAGCGGCTGCAGAACAACCTGGTGCAGTCGCATGCCTGCGGAATGGGCCCGGGCATTCCGGACGAGATCGTTCGCCTCATGCTTTTTTTGAAAGTACAGTCACTCTCGTATGGCTATTCCGGTGTTCAGGTAGAGACGGTGCAGCGCCTCGTCGATATGTTTAACAACCAGGTTTATCCGAAAGTATATGAAATGGGTTCACTGGGTGCTTCCGGCGACTTGTCTCCGCTTGCCCATCTCTCCCTTCCGTTGATCGGACTTGGCGAAGTTCGTGTGGCCGGAGTGGAATATCCCTCGGGAGAAATTCTCAAACGGTTTCAATGGCAACCAATTCACTTCAAAGCCAAGGAAGGACTCGCCCTGTTAAATGGAACTCAGTTTATGGCAGCCTTCGGTACCTGGTGCGTACTGCACACACACCGGCTGTTGAAATTGGCCAACCGAATTGGTGCACTCTCCCTCGATGCCTTCGATGGACGTCTGGAGCCATTCGACAAGAAAGTCCATGACATCCGTCCTCAGACAGGACAAGGCCGCGTGGCGGAAGAAATTCGAAGTCTCCTCACCGGAAGCCAATTGATTTCGCAACCAAAAAAACATGTTCAGGACCCTTATTCATTCCGCTGCATCCCGCAAGTGCACGGAGCCAGTCTGGATGCGCTGGGCTATTGCACAAAGGTTTTTCTGTCTGAAGTGAATGGCGTAACGGACAATCCCAATGTATTCCCCGACGACGATGCTATTATTTCCGCCGGTAATTTCCATGGACAGCCCCTGGCGCTTGCCCTGGACTTCCTCTGCATCGCTGTGGCGGAATTGGGCAGCATTTCCGAACGCCGGACATACCAATTGATTAGTGGATCCCGTGACCTGCCGAATTACCTGGTCGCCAATCCGGGTATTAACTCTGGCTTGATGATTCCTCAATATACAGCCGCCTCACTGGTCAGCCAGAACAAACAGCTTTGCACCCCCGCTTCTGTTGACTCTATTGTGTCGTCCAACGGACAGGAAGACCATGTAAGTATGGGAGCAAACGCAGCCCTGAAAGCGTATCGCGTCGTGCAGAATGTCTATAGCATAATGGCAATCGAACTAATCACGGCAGCGCAAGCCTTGCATTTCCGTCGCCCCATGAAGAGCTCACCCAAACTGGAAGAATTAGTACATACTTTTCGGGCAACAGTGCCGTTTATGGAAACAGATCGCTTGCTACACAACGATTTGGTTAAAGCCGAGATGTTCTGCAAAACCGTTCAACTCTGAAGAATGACAGGTCGTACAGAAATAGTTCAACCCAATCAAATCCTCCGGGCGCTCTGGACTGCTGTTTTCCTTAGCGGGTTCTTGGCTGCCGCTCTGGCCCAGCCCTACACCAGTCGCTCTGGCTTCTTTCAGGTTGACCAAAAGAAGGGATGCGCCCCATTCACGGTAACAATCGTGAGTGTACCAGGAGGAGAATGTACAGGAATTAAGCCTTGTACCATGAGTTGGGGTGACACCAGCCCTAATGCCCAAAATACATTCACACATACTTATACCATACCAGGGACGTATACCTTAAGCATACAGCCACAAAGCATTTCTGCTGATGACATCGTTATAACTGTTGATCAGAATATTCAACCGAACTTTGAAATCTACGCCTGCTCCGGAGCACAGGCGGCTATTAAAGTCGTTGACAACGCCTATGACCAGTATGTCATCGATTTTAAGAATGACGCATCCCCGGATTACACCCTTCCTTTCTCAAATAACATGCTTACGCCAACCTTCACATATGTGCCGGCTGGAACCTACACGGCATCTGTTAGAGGAAGGGACCTGAACTCAGCGGACAACTGCGCATCTAAAACACAACCGTTCACTACTTTGGCGACGCTACCGACACCTTCCATCAACACCCTGACATCGGTGGACGCTGCCAACATCACGCTGGACTTCACTACTGCCGTGAACATCCAGTACAGGCTGGAGATTGCGGTGAACAACGCAACCACGTTCCAGACCTTCAAGACATTGTACGGGGTAAGCACGCTCGCTGTGACCGATCTTAAACTGGATGAAAATTTCTATTGTTTCAGGCTCGTCGCCTATGACATCTGTACGCCCGCCAATTCCAGGGTTTCTAATATTGTCTGCACCAACCGGCTGGTTGCGACTGCCCAAACGGACGTAACCGGTGGCGCCCAAAATCTTATCACCTCCAATACGGGAACAGCAGGAGTAGTCAGTTACAGCATAAGCCGTAACGGAAACCCGTATGTCACCGTAGCCACTTCCACGTTTACAGATACCGATGTCATTTGCAAGACAAGTTACTGTTACCGGGTGACCACCAACTATGGCGGTGGAAGAACGAGTGTTTCGTTGGAGAAATGTGTGACGTCTTTCGCTACAAAAATTCCAACGGCCATAGACAATGTCACGGCATCCATTGCCAACGATGGCGCCACGCTCACCTGGACACAGGATCCTCTGTTTGAAACTTTGGGCTACACGGTCAAGCGGTCTTCAGCCGGCGGGGCCTTTGCTTTTTATGTGACGACTCCAATTTCTCCATATACAGACAACGGATATTCAACGCCAGGGAAATTCTGCTATACGCTTGACTACGTTGACAAATGTGATAACCCCAGCCCCGCGGGAGTCACGATATGTCCAGTGCAACTTACCGGGGTTCTCAGCGCGACCAATACGATCAGCCTGACCTGGTCACCCTACGAAGGATGGAAAACTGGCGTGAAGAATTACATCCTTGAGAAATATAGCATTGATGGGGCGCTTCTCCTATCAACAACGCTGACCACTACCGATTTTCTTGATGACGTTCCCGACCCGATCAACCAATACGTACGATATGTTGTACGTGCCATTCCCAATGACCCGGCGATGGGTGAGAGTAGATCCAATGAGTTGCCCTTCACCCGGAATGCCAACCTCTATTACCCAACAGCCTTCACACCCAACAATGATTTGCTAAATGACGGATTCATTGTTTCGGGTCAATACATTGTCAAAATCAGGATGACCATCTTCGATCGGTGGGGGGTTGTTAAATTTTCCTCCGAAAAGAATGAGCCCTGGGATGGCACCAGCAGTGGCAAGCCGATGCCCGCCTCTACCTATATCTGGAAAGTGGACATCACGGATCGCGCCAACCGCACCTTTTCAGAAGAAGGCACTGTCGCCCTATTCCGCGATTAGATTGCGGAAGACCATTACCTTTGCGGTATAATCCCACTGCTATGCTGGACATGATGAAGATGATGGGCAAGGTGAAAGAGGTGCAGGCCCGCCTCCGCGAGGCCCAGGAAAGCCTGCATTTAATCGTTGTTACCGCTGAGGCCGGGGCCGGGATGGTTAAGGCAACCGTCAACGGGCAAAAGAAAATCATGGCTATAGAGATTGACCCCAGTATTCTCGCGGAAGCAGATAAGGTTTTGGTTCAGGACTTGATCGTGGCTGCTGTTAACAAAGCCCTGGAGGAAGCCGAGGTCAAGGCAAAAGAAGAACTTAAGAAAAGCACAGAAGGCCTACTTCCCAATATTCCAGGATTCGATCTTAGCCAGATGATGGGATGAACGATACGGCAGTAGTGATCCTTACGTACAATGGTCTTGGGTTACTCCAAAAATTCCTTCCTTCTGTCGTTGCCTGCAGCGGACAAGCACGGATTGTTGTGGTGGACAATGCTTCAACTGATGGGTCAATAGAATGGGTTAACCAGAATTTCCCGCAGGTAGACCGAATAAGTCTCGCATCGAATCTCGGATTCTGTGGTGGATATAATGCAGCCTTGAAGCAAGTAAACGCCAGCAAGTATGTGTTGCTGAATTCAGATGTTGAAGTTACCCCGAATTGGCTGGCCCCACTGGAAGCGATTCTCGACCGGCATCCTGATGTAGCAGCGGCCCAACCCAAGATTCTTTGCGAGCGACAGAAGTCCCGCTTCGAGTATGCTGGTGCTGGCGGCGGCTTCCTGGACGTGCTTGGCTATCCATTCTGTCGGGGCCGGATGTTTTATCGCCTCGAAGAGGACCATGGGCAATACAACGATGATCGCGAAGTCTTCTGGTCCTCCGGCGCCTGTATGATCATACGCAGTTCCTTGTTTCATGAACTTGGAGGATTCGACGAGGATTTTTTCGCACACATGGAAGAGATTGACTTATGCTGGCGTCTTCAGCGATCCGGCCATCGGGTTTACTACACCGGGGCCAGCTGTGTGTACCACGTAGGAGGCGGGACGCTCTCAGCATCCAATCCCAAAAAGACCTACTTCAATTTCAGGAATGGGTTAAGTCTGCTATACAAAAACCTTCCGACCCGGGAGCTACTCTACAAGTTTCCTGTTCGGCTTGCACTCGATTGGATCGCTGCGATAAAGTTTATTGTGTCAGGAACTGTTCTGGACGGTTTCGCAGTGTTGCGGGCACATGGCCATTTCTTCAGAAATTATGGGAAGGAGGTCGCACGGAGAAAGCGCTCTGCTCCAATTGGGTACAAAAAAATCCCTACGCAATACAGCGGATCAGTAGTGTGGGATTTCTTTATTCTGGGAAAGCGTAAGTGGACGGAAATGCTGGACTAAAAATCCCAAATAGAGCTGTTGCTTCGGCGTAAGTGCTTCCGCATGTTCATGATGAAGGCGAGACCCAAATAGACGATGATCGGGGAGCCCAGGGTAAGGAACGAGGCATAAATGAAGAACAACCGGATGCTCGAGGTGGCTATTCCCAACTTTTCACCAAGCGAGGAGCATACACCAAAGGCGTGGTTCTCAAAAAATTGACTAATCCGTTTCATTTGCTCCATTGGCTCAAAACCGTCATTTAACTGAATGATTGGCGCTTTATCGAAGAATAAAACGGCCTGCAAATATACGGCGTTTGCAACCGCCAAGACGGAGCTTTCAGTTAATTTTTTGACTATAATTGCATAAAAACCGCTATAAACGTAGATTTGCGACGCATTTTGAAACCTCTAATAAACCATCCATGAGAAAAGCCATAGTCTTCCTAGTCATTACCAGCACGCTTGGCCTGGCCAGCTGCACGCTTCCGCAAATGATCAAACTTGCAAAGCAGCAAAACCTTACGGTGACGCCAAATCCACTTGAAGTTCATAAGGATTCCGTTTCATACGAAATGGCTGCCGCGCTCCCGGTGAAAATGATGAAAAAAGGCACTGTTTACACGCTGAACAGTTTTTACAAGTACGGTGACAAGGAAATGGCCTTACCCGCAATCGTCTTCAACGGAGATGACTTCGCTAATGCAGCCACGGAACAACCCAAAATGACCAAGACATTCAACTTTGCTTATACGCCTGCCCTCAAGACAGGAACGGTTCAAGTTGAAGGCGTTGCCCAAAAAGGAACTAAGACGAAGACCACAACACCTCGAATGGATGTTGCTGTCGGAATCATTACCACCTCCAAACTGGTGAAGAACTCATACTACGCAGCGTTTGCAGAGCATGGATACAACAACAAGGAAGAAATTGTACCGATCATTATTCCTGATTTCATCTTCGAACAAAGCAAATCTGTACTTCGCAAGACCGAGATGAGCAGCGACAAGGCCAAGCAATTGGATGCATTTATCGCTTCAAAGAACGTTACCCGCACGGTGTCAATCACCGGTACACACTCACCTGAAGGTCGTGAGCGCATCAACAGCAAACTGTCTGAAGAACGTGCAGCCGCCATCGAAAAGTACTACCGCGCCCAGATGAAGAAGTATGACTACAAGGGAATGGCAGACTCCATCAAGTTTATCCTGAAGCCTGTAGTTGACGATTGGAATGGCTTCAAAGCAGGATTAGCTGCCTATCAGGGTATCTCTTCTGATGAAAAATCAGCTTACATGAACATCATCAATGGTGGTGGATCATTCGAAGACCAGGAGAAGCAAATGAAGAAGTTGGCTACCTACAAGAAAGTATTTAAGGATGTGTATCCAAGCCTTCGTACGGCCAAGACAGAAATTCTGACCATCAAGAAGAAGAAGACTGACGCGGAAATTTCCGTATTGGCCAAGCAAATCACACAGGGTGGTTCTGCCGACGGTCTGAGTTTCGAAGAATTAATGTACGCCGCAACCCTCACTCCTTCACTGGATGAGAAGGCATCGATCTACGAAGCTGCTACGAAGAAAGGAACCAACTGGAATGCACACAACAACCTGGGTGCAACTTATATCCAGCAGGCTATTGAAAACCCATCCCGTGCCGCAGAACTGGCAGGTAAGGCCACAGTTCAACTGGAACTCGCCATGAAGATTCGTGAGACTCCGGAAGTCAATGCCAACATGGCATCTGTCTCCCTGATGAACAATAATCCTTACAAGGCAGGCAGCTATGCTAACAAAGCACTCAACGGTGCTAACAACGATGTGGCCCGTGGTGTTAACGGCGTGAAAGGATCCTCAGAAATTTATACAGCCAAATATGACGCCGCTGTCCGTTCTGAGTCTTCAGCGTTGACAACGGATGTCAACCTCTTCAACAAAGGCTTGGCTCAGGTGCTTACGAAAGATTATGCAAGCGCAGAGAATTCATTCGCTGAAGCGATCAAGAACAACAGCAACATGGCCGTTGCCTACTACGGTGCAGCCGTTGCAGCAGCCCGCTCTGGCAATGCCGACAAGGTGGTAAGCAACTTGTCAAATGCCGTTCGCATTGATCCTACAATGAAGGAAATGGCACTGACGGATCTCGAGTTCTCGAAGTTCAATACAACCGAAGCATTCAGAAACGCGCTGAAGTAACCAGTTCGTTCCCTTTCATAAAAACCCTGCTTCCTAAATGGAGGCAGGGTTTTTCTTTACCCCTTAACGAAAGGAAGGCCGAAAGGAAGGAAATGCTCAGGAATTGAAAATCAGCCTTTCTTCCTGTTGATCAACGTATTATTTTTACCCCCTTACAAGTAGACGATATGCGAGAAATTCAGTTCCGGGAGGCCCTTCGGGAGGCAATGAATGAAGAAATGCGCCGTGACCCCAGGGTTTTCCTCATGGGCGAAGAGGTGGCCGAATACAATGGCGCCTACAAGGTAAGCCAGGGTATGCTGGATGAATTCGGGCCGGATCGCGTGATCGACACCCCCATCTCCGAACTGGGGTTTGCCGGCGTCGGGGTAGGCGCAGCCGCCAATGGCATTCGCCCCATTATTGAATTCATGACCTTTAACTTCTCCCTGGTAGCCATAGACACCATTATCAACGTTGCCGCAAAAATGTATTCTATGTCTGGCGGACAATACAACATACCGATTGTTTTTCGGGGCCCCACCGGCAACGCAGGCCAGCTCGGCGCCCAGCACTCACAGAATTTTGAAAACTGGTATGCCAATACCCCCGGACTAAAGGTAGTTGTCCCTTCCAATCCCTATGACGCCAAAGGCCTACTCAAAAGCGCCATCCGGGATGATGATCCGGTTATCTTCATGGAGTCTGAGATGATGTACGGGGATAAAGGAGAAGTACCAGAAGAAGAGTACATAATCCCCATCGGCGTGGCTGACATCAAACGAGCAGGAACCGATGTAACGATTGTCTCTTTTGGAAAGATCATGAAAGTGGCACTGGCCGCAGCACAAGAGTTAGAAAAAGAAAATATCTCAGTTGAAGTGATTGACCTCCGGACGGTGCGTCCAATTGATTACGCTACCGTTGTTGAATCGGTTAAGAAGACGAATCGACTGGTGATCGTGGAGGAAGCGTGGCCATTGTCATCCATTGCTACGGAGATTACCTACCACATCCAGAAGCATGCATTTGATTACCTGGATGCCCCCATTTATCGCATCAATAACTTCGACGCGCCACTGCCCTACGCATCAACGTTGATTCAGGAAATTTTGCCGAACGTGGAGAAAACCGTCCGTGCCGTGAAGGCTGTGATGTACCGTAACCAGTAAGCGGGAATCGGTAACCAGTAATCGGTAAAAGGTAAGCGGTAAGCGGTAATCAGCAAGCGAGCAATATCTGCCACGCCATTTCCAACTCTCCTTTACGCAGCATTTGTTGGGCAAGCACATGTACTGCTTGTTCCCCCTGCTTTCGGGCGGCTGCAAATTCTGCTGAGATCTCCACTCCTTCGGTTGGCTCAGGAAGGCGCTCAACATTGGCCAACTTCGCCAAGTCATTTCCAGTAAGCACAGTACTATTCCGGATGCGTTCTGGCAGTTGATCAAGGCCTATACCTAACTTCTCATTTGGTTTTGGAACCGCAAAAATATTATCTCCCTGAGCGCGGAGGTAATAATCAGCGCCCATACGGGCCACAGCATCAAGCTTATGTGGGTTGATCCTGCCATCGGCATCCAGCACAGCTTCACTAATATGCATTCTTAGCACTTCGCAAATGACCAGGTTGCCCGCAGCACCGCTGGTTCCCAATTCGATCACCTGATTCACTTTGCATTCGAAGGCCACTGGCGACTCCTCCACCCGGGGTGGTCGAACAAGCTCGGAAGGGACTTCGGTGAGCCCGGCTTTAATAAACTCGTTGACCCCTCGGGGATATTCACAACTGGCAAGCGACACCTGTTCCACCATGGCATAGCTGACGATATTAATCACGACTTCAGGAATCTCCTTAACGTTTTCATAGGTGTGCTTCGTGGTGTTATCCCGGCCGCGCCGCGCAGGAGAAAAGATCAGAATGGGCGGGTTTGCGCTGAAACAATTGAAAAAACTGAATGGGCTGAGATTAACATTTCCTGATTTGTCAATCGTACTAGCCAGGGCGATGGGACGGGGAACGACAGCACCGAGTAGGTAACCGTGCATCTTGGCAACGGTAATCTCTTTGGGGTTGATCGTCAACATGGGACCGACATCAGATTAACCATGGGCGGGCAGGATCTTCCCATTGCAAGGCCCAAATCCAATACGCACGCCATCTCGCTCCGCATGACCTTTCATCTGGATGGAATCGCCGTCTTCGAGAAACCGCCGTTCTGCACCACCGGAAAGTTGAACGGGCTTCTGTCCATTGAGCGTAAGCTCCAGCAGTGAGCCATAAGCGTCAGGTGTGGGGCCGCTGATCGTACCTGAAGCATAGAGGTCACCAACCTGAATATTGCAACCATTCACCGTATGGTGCGCCAGTTGTTGGGCGACATTCCAGTACAAGTATTTGGCATTGGTACGGGAAAGCACAGCGGTCTCTCCTTTATCAGATTCCAGCAGCACTTCTAGCTGAATGTCAAAGTTGCGCTTCCCCTCAAAGGCCAGGTATGGAAGAACGTTGGGCACTTGTTTTGGACCTTCCGTGCGAAAGGGCTCAAGTGCATCAAGGGTCACAACCCATGGCGACATGGTCGAACCAAAATTCTTTCCCAAGAAGGGACCCAGGGGAACATACTCCCACTGTTGAATATCGCGTGCCGACCAGTCGTTGAAGAGGGTAAACCCTATGATATGGCCTTCGGCCTCCCGCAACGGGATGGAATTACCCAAAACGGTATTCGACCCCGTAATGAAGGCCAGTTCCAGTTCAAAGTCCATCTTGCAGCTTGCTGAGAATACCGGCGTTTCGGAATCCGGAGGTTTTACTTGTCCATGTGGACGGTGAATGGGTGTTCCGGAAACCACAATCGAAGAGGCTCTACCGTGATACCCGACAGGCAGATGCTTCCAATTAGGCAACAACGCATTCTTCGGGTCGCGAAATAAGGAGCCAACATTGGTCGCATGTTCTTCACTGCTATAGAAGTCTGTGTAATTCGGAATCGTCACAGGAAGCAATAGCTGGCATTCTGTGATCGGCACAAGGGCGATCTCCCGGGCAGCCACATGATCCCGCAATTCTTCATTGTCATGGCGGAGGATATTCGAAATCCGCTCCCGTACTTCGCGCACTTTCTTTCTTCCGAGCGTAAAAAACTCGTTGAGCGATTTCTGATTGAATATCCCAGACGGTAAACCAAGCCCATCAAAGAAACCTTGCTCATGAAGGTATACCAGGTCCAGGACATGGTTACCAATGGCGACACCGGCAACTGGAGAAAGGTATTTTGTCTTAAAAACCCCAAAAGGAAGATTCTGAATTGGAAAGTCGGAGCCGGCGGGTATTTCTACCCAGCTTTTCAACCTTGGATCATTGGCTGTCATTACATCTTTTCTTAACTCTTCAAAAATAGTCTAATTTGGAATGTGGCAGATCTTCCGGAAGCGTTTATAAATCAGATGAGGGCGAGGCTGGGTACAGGCTACGACGCATTCCTTGCCTCTTTCAGTCAACCTGTTCCTGTGAGCATACGGTACAACACCCGTAAACTCCACCCCCCGGAAGGCCGCATTGTACCTTGGTGCGCCGATGGACGATACCTGGATCAACGACCGACTTTCACACTTGACCCGCTGTTTCAAGCTGGCGGATATTATGTACAGGAAGCCAGTTCGATGTTGCTCGAACAAGCCGTAAGTCAATCCGTCGATCTGTCTTCATCGCTTGTTGTTCTTGACCTGTGCGCGGCACCCGGAGGAAAATCTACACACCTGCTGAGCCTCCTCTCAGAAAAGAGCCTGTTGATCACCAACGAAGTAATCCGGAGTCGCGCGTCCATCCTAATGGAGAACATAGAGAAATGGGGTTACGATAATGTAATTGTGACCAATAACGATCCCGCTGACTTCGGGCGCGTTCCGGAATTCTTTGATCTTGTTCTGGTAGATGCACCTTGCTCCGGTGAAGGCCTATTCCGAAAAGAGCCGGAGGCCGTACAAGAATGGTCCCCGCAAAATGTCGATCTCTGTTCCCTTCGCCAACGGCGAATTGTAAGTGACATTTGGCCGTCCTTGAAACCGGGTGGGGTTATGATCTACTCAACATGCACATACAACGAGCAGGAGAATCTCAATAATCTTTTGTGGATCGCCGGGCAGCACGACATCACGTTTGAAACCATCCCGCTGGATCCCGCGTGGGGAGTGGTCGCTCTAGATAAAGGAACGGCCATCGGCTATCAGTGCTTCCCGCACAAGGTGAACGGAGAAGGATTCTTCTTTTCTGTCATCCGAAAAAGCGGAGAATCAACGAGGAAGACAAAAGTCAAAGAAAGACTCCGGTATCCTGCTTCAGCCGAACTGACTCAGGTAAAAACCTGGATTACCAAACCGGACGAATGTCTCTTCTTTCTGCATGAGCAGCAGATCCGCATGATTCCACTTTCACTCAGAACTGAATTGATGGTTGCCCTCGAAAAGTTACACGTCATTCAGGCTGGTACCGCGGTGGGAGAAATCATGAAGAACAAGATTGTCCCAGACCATTCGCTTGCGCTTTCTGTCCGACGAAATAGATTGACACTTCCCGGTATCTCTCTCGACGGCCAGCAGGCGCTGGCCTACCTTCGGCGGGATCCCTTGGCCATCGAAGCGCCCGGCATCGGCTTCTATGTAGTGGAATATAATGGATTGGGGCTAGGTTGGGTGAATGTTTTGCCCAATCGGATAAACAATCTATTTCCATCCGGGCGCCGTATTCGGATGACAGATTAACCTACCCTTGTTATCTTTGATTTGTCCACCAAGCCATTAAACAAACCAATCCGATGATGAAATTCTTCCGAAAACTGCTACCCATATTTCTCTTGTTGTCTGTGCTCCAACTCCACTCTCAAAACAAACCGGTGCAGCCCAACTGGGCCAAACTCGAAGAAGAAACCATGAAGCACTTCCAGGCAATCATTCGAATCAATTCGAGCGACCCACCGGGCAATGAAGCGCCGGTGGTGGAGTATGTGAAAGGTGTCCTCGACAGGGAAGGAATTTCCACACAGGTATTTTCCATTGACCCACGCCGTCCGAATCTGGTGGCACGCCTGAAAGGCAATGGAAAAAAGAAGCCAGTACTGATTATGGGGCACACGGATGTGGTCAGCATCGATTCGACCAAGTGGAAGTTCCCAGCCTACTCGGCGACACGCGACGGCGGTTACGTCTATGGTCGCGGCACCGTGGATGACAAAGACAACGTTGTGGCCGCGCTCATGGTCATGCTCATTCTGAAAAGAATGAATGTGGTCCTGGACCGTGATGTGATTTTCCTGGCGGAGGCCGGTGAAGAGGGTAACGTGCGCTATGGTATTGACTATATGGTGCGGGAACATTGGCCGGAAATTGAAGCAGAGTATTGCTTCGCCGAGGGCGGCGGAGTGACCCGCAAAGGTGGCATTATTGAATATGCCGGCATTGCAACCACCGAGAAGATGGGTCGAGGTGTAAAGCTGGTGTCCCGTGGCCCAGCAGGGCATGGATCGGTACCCTTACAGAATAATGCCATAGTTCACCTTTCCCTGGCGATCGCAAAAATCGCGGCATGGCAAACGCCGATGCGATTGAATGAAACCACGCGCGCCTTTTTCGAAAGACTTGCTTCGATCAGCCCGCCGGACGAAGCTGACCGGTACAGGGCCCTGCTGGATGGCAAAGGGGCACAGCAGGCACAGGAATACTTTGCAGCGAAGGACCCACGTATATATTCAGTCCTTCGGACATCCATTTCCCCTAACATCATCAAGGGAGGGTACCGCAGCAATGTGATCCCAAGCGAAGCTGAGGCCACTCTGGATATCCGGGCACTTCCGGATGAAGACATGGACCACCTGCTGGATGAAATGAAGCGGGTGATCAATGATTCACAGGTAGAAATTATTCCAAATACCGGCGGCCGCCGTCCAGGTTCACGTCCTTCGCGCCTGGATACAGACGCGTTCAGAGCGGCGGAAGCCGCAGTGAAGAAAGTGTACAATACTGCCGCCATACCCACCATGCTTACAGGTGCTACAGATATGGCCTTCGTCCGGGCCAAGGGTGTCGAGTGTTATGGAATTGGACCAATGGCGGACGCGGAAGACGGCCCCAAGGGTTTTGGCGCCCACAGTGACCAGGAGCGGATTCTGGAGGAATCATTACATAAATTTGTACAGTTCAACTGGGAAGTCATTTATAATCTGGCCAAGGCGAATTAGGATAGCATAATAGATAGGTTGCACAGTTGAATATTGAGTCTGGCAATTGCCCGGCGTTGCACCTGGTTTCTTTCGTTCGCTCCAGCTTCGATGATTCGGGTCCACAACTTTCCATTTGCAACTAGTCCTGCAACTTTGGCATCATTTCCTTATTTTTGCCCGCTTTTCATCACGATTCCATGTCGCTATCGATCAAATACAATCCGTCCGAAGTTGAGGACAAGTGGTACGCCAGGTGGCTGGCCGAAGGTGTCTTTCATGGCAAGCCAAATCCTTCGAAAGAACCGTATTGTATAGTTATTCCGCCGCCCAATGTTACTGGCGTTTTGCACATGGGCCACATGCTCAACAACACCATCCAGGATATCCTGATCCGGAAGGCACGCATGGAAGGAAAAGAAGCGTGTTGGGTGCCCGGTACCGATCACGCCTCCATAGCCACGGAGGCACGCGTGGTGGCGATGCTACGTGAGCGAGGCATCAAGAAATCAGACCTAACCCGCGACGAGTTCCTGGCTTACGCCTGGGAGTGGAAAGAAAAATACGGTGGTATCATCCTTGAACAACTCAAGAAACTTGGCGCTTCTTGCGATTGGGACCGGACGAGCTTCACGATGGACGAAGGGTACTACAAGGCCGTCATCCGGGTATTTGTCGACCTCCATAAAAAGGGGTACATCTATCGTGGTCTCCGCATGATCAACTGGGACTGCGAAGCAAAGACTGCACTTTCCAATGAAGAGGTATTGTATAAAGAGGATGGAGAAAAATCTATCCTGTATTCTGTCCGATATAAAATTAAAGGTACGACGGACGAGTGGGTTGTAATTGCCACCCAGCGGCCCGAAACGATCATGGGCGACACGGCTATTGCCATCAACCCAACCGATGACCGTTACAAGCACCTCCTTGGAAAAAAAGCCATTGTCCCTTTCATCGGGCGGGAAATTCCCATCATCGCCGACGACTACGTTGACAAAACGTTTGGCTCCGGGTGTCTGAAAGTGACACCGGCTCATGATGTGAATGACTACGAAATCGGAGTTCGTCACAAACTGCCCGTTATCGACACCATCAATGAAGACGGAACGCTTAATGAGCGATGTGAGCTCCCACGATATGTTGGCAAAGACAGATTTGCCGTCCGTAAGGCTTTTGTCAAGGAATTACGCGAATCCGGAGACCTGGTCAAGGAAGAAGAGTTTGTCACCCGCATCGGCCGATCCGAACGGACCAACACTGTCGTGGAGCCCAAGCTTTCGCTACAATGGTTTGTGAAGATGAAAGATATCTCCCACAGGGCACTTCAGGCAGTGGAAACAGATGATATCCGGCTTCACCCATCAAAATTCAAGAATACCTATCGCCATTGGATGGAGAACGTACGCGACTGGTGTATTTCAAGGCAGCTCTGGTGGGGCCATCGTATCCCGGCATACTATTACGGATCAGGAGAAAATGATTTCGTTGTCGCCGAGTCGCTGGCGGATGCGGTTCGGGAAGCCTCCGCGAAAAGTGGCCGATCCATTCTGGCTGCAGACCTACGCCAGGATCCTGATGTGCTTGACACCTGGGCATCATCATGGCTTTGGCCGACGGCGGTTTTTGATGGCTACGCAGAGGAGGCTTTTGATCAGCAGACAGGAAAGATTATTCGGGCAAACCGGCCCGACCTTGACTACTTCTATCCTACCCAGGTACTCGTCACGGCACCGGAGATTCTTTTCTTCTGGGTGGCCCGCATGATTATCGCCGGCTATGAATATATGGATGAAAAGCCGTTTGAGGATGTTTATCTCACGGGCATCGTGCGCGACAAACAAGGACGTAAGATGTCCAAGTCGCTTGGAAATTCTCCCGATCCGCTAGCGCTGATAAATGCCTACGGCGCCGACGGTGTGCGAACCGGAATGTTGTTCAGCTCACCAGCCGGCAACGATCTTCTCTTTGACGAAAAACTCTGTGAGCAAGGGCGCAATTTTGCCAACAAAGTGTGGAACGCGTTCCGTCTTATCAAAGGATGGGAGATTGTCGAACAACCTCTTTCCGAAGAAAATAGGAATGCCATTACCTGGTTTGAGTCTAGGCTGAGCCAGGCGTTAACTGAACTCAACGATCACTTCTCAAAATTCCGGATGTCTGACGCGTTGATGACGGTTTACAAATTGATTTGGGATGACTTTTGCTCCTGGTACCTGGAGATGATCAAACCAGAGTACGGTAAACCCATCGACCGCCATACCTTTGAACGGACTGCCGGTTTGTTTGAAGAATTACTCAAACTACTCCATCCGTTCATGCCGTTCATTTCAGAAGAATTATGGCATGAGCTGCGTGACCGCAAGCATAACGAGTTTATCGCTCAAGTGGCCTGGCCCAAGGCCGGCCCCATTCACGCGAACATTTTAAACGAGGCAGCGACAGCTTTCGATCTCATTGCCCAGGTGAGAAACGTCCGGAACGCGAAAGGGCTATCACCGAAAGAGCACCTCGTGTTGTTCACCGAACAAGGCAATGGCCATTTTCCATTATTTGCCAACCTGATTGGGAAGTTGGCAAATGTGCAGCTTACTCCTCGTGGAAATGAACTACCCAAAGGCCACACCTTCCTGGCAGGGACGTTGGAGTGCACCATCCCTTTGGAGGGAAAAGTAGACGCAGCAACCGCCCGAACTGAAATCCTGCGCGAAATAGATTACCACAAGGGCTTCCTAACAGCGGTAGACAAGAAGCTGACAAACGAAAAGTTCATGGCCGGAGCTCCTGCCAGCGTGGTTGAAGTTGAACGAAAGAAGAAAGCAGATGCCGAATCTAAAATCCGGATGCTGGAGGAAAACCTGTCGCGGCTTACTTCTTAACGAGAGAATTGTAATAGTTGAACAACGCCACAAGGTGGCTCTCTTTGGAAAGGTCAATTACATTGACCTTGATGAATTTTGCGATTTCGTCTTTCCGCGAATCAAAAAGTTTTTGAGTGCTCTTGCGGTTCGGGAGCTCTAACGCCTTGGTGCCGATCGCGTAATACAATTCTGATCTTTTCAAAAACCGGTCGTCCTTGCTGCCCGTACTGTGCGTAGGATTTTTGTCTGCCGGTTTAAAGATCACGCGCGTCATCTTCAAAAACGTGACCTCACCTTCCGAGAGGATTTGAAAAAAGCCAAGGTAAGGGGTTCCATCTTCATCCGTGTATTCCTTTCCATTCACAAAGTACTGCGGTGTACGGGTCAGGCTGTCGACCCAAACCAATGTTCGCACCCGCGATCCGGAAAGTGCGCGAATTTCTTTGCCATAGCGAACGTCAAACTCATTTCGTTGGAGATCTAATCGGGACTGGAGGTCGTGCGCGATCTTGTTCTCGTCATACAGCCAAAATGTTGATGCCCGATAGTCCAAATTAAGATATATATCGCCGACTAGTCCTGGGGTAGATACCGACAGACTCCCCAGCGAAACTGAGTTACCGGTACCCAAATTCGGCACCCGTTCCATCACCGCACGATTGTGAAGGTAGCCCTCATTCTGGGCGTCGGCACAGATGGTAAAAAAGGCGAGTAGGATAGAGAAGGCAGTTCGGATCATGACAGCTACAATTGATATTGGATTCTTTGTAGAAACGAAAAATGAAAGAAAAAAGTTTTTGGCTAGAGTTGCGCAGCCATCAATAGCTCTATGTTTTTAAATTTCATGCCAAATTTCCGAGCCACAGCTTCGTTGGTAAGGCTCCCTTTATAGGTATAGACGCCCTTCATAAACCACTTGTGGGAGAAGATCATCGCCTCAACTCCGCCTTCCTCGGCAGCCCGTAGGATTGTAGGGGTGAAAATATTGCTGAGGGCAGTTGTCGCGGTATGCGCCACCCGAGAGGCAACGTTCGGTACGCAATAATGCATGACATCGTACTTCCTAAAGACCGGCTTTGAATGTGTTGTGATCTCCGACGTGGCAATGCAACCGCCCTGGTCAATACTTAAGTCGATGATGAGTGAATCCGGCTTCATCCGGCTGACCATTTCTTCAGACACCACATGGCGTGCCTTTCCTTTTTCAGCACGCAAGGCGCCGATCACGACATCTGCCGTCATCAGACTTTCTCCCAAGGTCACGGTATCGATCGTGGATGTGTAGAATTGATGCCCAAGCGTATGCTTGATTCTGCGCAGCTTATACAAGTGATTGTCGAATACCTGAATCTCCGCGCCAAGGCTTAGGGCTGCGCGAGCGGCATACTCGGCTACGGTACCCGAACCGATAATTACCACTTTCGTCGGAGGAACCCCCGTGATACCTCCAAGGATTATTCCCTTACCATCGTGAATGGAGCTTAAGTATTCTGCCGCGATAAGCATGACTGTGCTCCCCGCTATTTCGCTCATGCTCCGGATGATTGGCATCCCTCCCACTTTATCTTCAATAAACTCCCAGGCCAACGACGTTACGCGCTTCTGGAGCAGTGCATCAATGAACTGTTTTTGCAAATGACCTACCTGAAGAGCGCTTATTAGAATCTGGTTGGGCTTAAAGTATTCCATCTCAGCGAGCGTGGGTGGCTCAATCTTGAGAATGATGTCTGCTTTGTACAGTTCCTGTGATGTGTAAACAATTTTAGCTCCGGCTTCGCTATACTGCTTGTCGGCAAACTTAGAACCCAAGCCAGCTTTTGTCTCTACCCAGATTTCATGGCCATGATTGACCAGCAACGCAACGGCGTCTGGCGTAAGGCTGATGCGGTTCTCTTGTAAAGAAATTTCGCGGGGCAAGCCGATGAGAAACGTATTTCGGTCCTTCTTCACGCGTAGAAGCTGTTCTTGCGGCGACAAACTCGCCTTGGCGAGCGTTTCAAATCCTGATCTTGCTTTCGCTGTCATGCTGGTTGATACTCAATTTTCCGGTGAAGAGAGTCTGTTGGGATAATGCGGATCTTCATAGCATGTGACGGAGCCAGATTTCCCAACTTTTCAGGCCATTCCACAAGGCAATAATCGTTTGAGCCAAAGTATTCCTCCATTCCGATATCCTTTACTTCCTGCTCATTTTTGATGCGATACAAGTCAACGTGATAGATTTTTTCTCCCGGATTGATTTCATATTCATTCACAATCGGGAATGTCGGGCTGCTCATGGTCTCCTCTACGCCCAGTTCGCGGGCAATGGTCTTTATCAACGTTGTCTTTCCAGAACCCATCTCACCAAAAAAAAGCCAAATCTTTCTGTTTTCTGAATTTCTAATCAGTTCTGTTGCCACTGCCCCCAATCCTTCCAGCGAGACTTCAGACCCTCCGGACGCCACTTTCCAGTCACTAGGCATTTTTCGAAGTTAAGAAAATTAGCGGAATGATCATCTCCTCCATACTCACCCCGCCATGCTGAAAGGTGTCCTTGTACATACTCACATAATGATTGTAATTGTTCGGATAGGCAAAGAACTGATCTTCGATCGCAAAGACATACGAGGTGGATACATTGCCTTTGGGAAGAAAGAGCCGCTCAGGCTTGGCCCCGATCATGATCTTGTCACCCTCATATCCCAAATTCTTGCCCTGCTTGTAACGCAAATTTGCATTGACGTTCCGATCTCCGATGATCTTGAAGGGCTTCTTGACCCGTATGGTGCCGTGATCGGTAGTAATGATAACGCGAGCCTTGTGCTCCGAAATCTTACGAAGGATTTCAATCAAGGGAGAGTGAACAAACCAGGACTTGGTGATTGACCGGTAAGCGGCTTCATCCGGCGCAAGTTCCCGTATCATCGCCATATCGGTGCGGGCATGAGAGAGCATATCCACGAAATTGTAAACAATCACATTCAAGTCGTTGCCGAACAGGTTATTTACTGAGTCGACTAATTCCCTTCCTTCGTCCAGGCGTTTGATCTTGTTGTAAGAAAATTTGAAATTCAAATTACTGCGCTTGACATGTCGCGAGAGGAATTCGTCTTCAAAATTATTCTTCCCCTCATCGTTGTCTTCACCCACCCAGAGTTCGGGATAGTTCTTGGCCATCTCTGATGGAAGCATCCCGGAAAAAATTGCATTTCGTGCGTAGGCGGTGGTGGTAGGCAAAATAGAATAGTACGTCTCTTCTTTCTCCACCACAAAGTTGTCTAACAGCTCCGGCTCAATCGCTTTCCACTGGTCGTATCTCAGGTTATCAATAATAAAAAGGAAGACAGGGCGATTAGCATTCACTTCTGGAAATACTTTTTTCTTCAGCAGTTGATGCGACATCAAAGGCTTCCGGCTATTGGGATCATTCAGCCAGCCATCGTAATTCTTTTTGATGAAGCGGCAAAAGTTTACATTGGCCTCCACTTTCTGAGACTCCAGTACTTCCACCATGCTGGCATCGGACTGTCCAATTTCCAATTCCCAGTACACTAATTTCTTGTACAAGTCAGCCCAGGCATCGTGACTCATCTCGTCGAGGAACGCCATGCTGATTCGTTGAAACTCCTGCTGGTAGCTCGAGGTGGTCTTTTCACTTACAAGGGTCTTCTTATCCAATATCTTCTTGACGGACAAGAGAATCTGGCTGGGATTAATCGGCTTGATCAGGTAGTCGTCAATCTTGGATCCGATAGCCTCCTCCATGATTTGCTCCTCTTCATTCTTGGTAATCATCACCACAGGGACATTTGGCTTGTTGGTTTTGATGTGTCCAAGTGCCTCGAGCCCCGACATTCCGGGCATATGTTCATCCAAAAAGATAACGTCAAAATTCCTGGATTCACTCAATTCCACCGCTTCGGCTCCATTGTTAACCGGTGTGATATCATACCCACGCTGTTGAAGAAAGAGGATATGCGGTTTCAAAAGATCAATCTCATCATCGGCCCACAAAATCGAATATCTTTGCATGAATGTTTTTGCTACAAGTTAATTATAATGCGGGAATCATCCTGTCCATAAGTCAGCTAACGAGGTGAACAAGAATAAGATCATTAACGACCCCGTATACGGGTTTATTCCGGTCAAGAGCGAATTACTTTTCGATCTGATCGAGCATCCATTCCTGCAACGCATGCGTCATATCCGGCAGCTTGGCCTGGCGGAATTGGTCTACCCCGGTGCTATTCACACACGATTTCATCATGCGCTTGGCGCCATGCACCTGATGCAACAAGCACTTGAAATTCTGATCAGCAAGGGAATTGAAGTGACAGCGGACGAAAAGGAGGCAGCACAGGTCGCAATCCTTCTTCACGATATTGGTCACGGGCCTTTCTCACATGCACTGGAAGAAACACTCCTGCCGCACATCCGGCACGAAAGCCTTTCCTTTCTGCTGATGAAAGATCTTAACCGGCAGTTCGACGGCAAACTGAGCATGGCTATCCGAATCTTTCAGAACACCTACTCAAAGAAGTTCTTACATCAGCTGGTGAGCTCCCAGTTAGACATTGATCGGCTGGACTACCTCAATCGGGACAGCTTTTTCACGGGAGTTGTTGAAGGCGCAATCGGGACCGACCGGATCATTGCCATGCTCAATGTTGTGAAAGGGCAACTCGTTGTCGAGGAAAAGGGAATCTATAATATTGAAAGTTTCCTGAACTCAAGGAGATTGATGTACTGGCAGGTGTATCTCCACAAAACAGCGGTCAGTGCCGAGCGCCTGTTGGTGAACGCCATCCGACGTGCGCAGTACCTCGCAAGTTCCGGTGAATCCATTCCTTGCAGTGAGTCTCTGGCTGTGTTTCTGAATCGCAGCTATACACTTGATGATTTTTCAGAAAAGAAAGAACTGCTGCTTGCGTTTGGTAAACTTGATGACTTTGATGTATGGGGCGCGATCAAATTATGGCAGTCGAACCGTGACCCGATTCTTGCCCGCCTATGTACGATGCTTCTGAACCGCAACCTGTTCCAGATCAGGTTGTCTACGGAGCCAATTCAAAAATCAGACATTGAGAAAGTAAAAGCTGCCATCCATAAGGAATGGAAAATAGCCAAGAGTGACGCTATGTATCTCTTCTCACACGGAACTGTTTCAAATGAAGCTTACCTGCTTGAACGAAATGCGATTCAGGTGCTGATGAAGACCGGGGAGCTGCAAGATGTTTCACAGGCATCCGATCTTCCGCACATCAAAGCGATGAGTAAAATCGTGAAAAAAAACTACTTATGCTGGCCCAAAAACCTATCTTTGTCTTAATTCAAAATCTCATCTGCCTGTCCAGATAGCTCAACTGTTGGTATGGAATTCACGCTTAACCAAATCGCCCATATTTTGCACGGAGAAGTTCGTGGAGACGGTGATGAGAAAATAAACATGCTGGCCAAAATCCAGGATGCAAAAAAAGGGCAGATTGCTTTTTTGGCAAACCCAAAATACGAACAGTACATCTATACCACGCACGCGAGTGCCATCATCGTTCAGAAAGACTTCCAGCCCAAAAAGGCAATTCAGTCAGCACTCGTCCTGGTCGAAGATCCCTACTCGAGCTTTACCATCCTGATGGAGGAGTATCACAAAATGATCAGCTTTCAGAAGGTTGGTATTGAACAGCCCAGTTTTTTCAATGATACGGCGACCATGGGAAAGAATCCTTACCGCGGCGCCTTCTCATACGTTGGAAGCAATACGCAAATCGGCGACAACGTCAAGATCTATCCTCAGGTATTCATCGGTGACAATGTGACCATCGGCAACGATGTAATCCTTCATCCCAATGTTAAGATCTACGCGGGCACCCGCATCGGCAATTCATGCGTTATCCACGCGGGGACCGTCATCGGGTCGGATGGTTTTGGTTTTGCTCCACAAGAGGATGGATCATACAAGACCATTCCACAATTGGGAAATGTCATCATTGAAGATCAGGTCACAATCGGCGCGAATACTGTCATTGATTGTGCCACATTGTTTGGCGACTCTACAATTATCCGACAAGGTGTAAAACTTGACAACCTTATTCAGATCGCACATAATGTTGAAGTAGGCAAGAATACTGTGATCGCCGCGCAATCCGGAATCTCCGGGTCGTCGAAAGTAGGAGAGAATTGTATGATCGCCGGTCAAGTAGGAATTGCGGGCCACCTGGTCATTGCTAACCAGACCAGTATGGGTGCTCAGGCTGGAATTTCAAAGTCAATTACAGAGGAAGGTCAACGCCTTCTGGGCTATCCAGCCATTGATATCAAAGATTATTTCAGGTCTTATGCCGTCTTCAAAAAGCTCCCCGATCTCGGTTACAGGCTCCGCGAACTCGAAAAGAAGGTGGCTGACCTGACGCCGCAAACCATTGAAACGCCCAATAATGGGCAGAAATAAAGAAGAGTGGGTCCAAACGGCCTGTTTTTTGGCATAGTGCCCTTATCCGCTTAAATTTGCGTCCCTATTTTGACGCATGCTTAATCACAAGCAAAGGACCATAAAGAAATCAGTAACCATCTCCGGGGTAGGCCTCCATACGGGCGTACAGACCACGGTGACGTTTCTGCCTGCAAAGCCGAACCACGGAATCAAGTTCCAGCGCGTGGATCTTCCCGGATCACCTATTATTGACGCTGACTGCGACCGTGTGGTTGATGTCTCTCGCGGAACCACCATCGAGCAGAGTGGAGCGCGCGTAAGTACAATAGAGCACACACTCGCGGCGCTCGTTGGCCTTGAGATTGACAATGTCCTGATCCAGATTGACGGCCCCGAAGCCCCCATCATGGATGGCAGCTCTATCCAGTTTGTTCAGGTGCTGAAAGAAGCTGAGACGGAAGAACAGAATGCACTCCGCGATTTTTTTGAAGTTCAGGACAGCATCTTTTATCGCGAAACCGCCCGCCACGTGGAGATCGCTGCCCTCCCCCTGGATGATTACCGGGTCACGGTAATGATCGACTACAATTCACCCGTCCTTGGCAGTCAGCATGCATCAATTACCAACATCCAGCAGTTTGAAAAGGAAATCGCCTCCTGCCGTACATTCTGTTTCCTTCATGAGCTGGAAATGCTTTACAAGAACAACCTGATCAAAGGGGGTGACCTGAACAACGCAATTGTAATTGTTGATCGGGTCGTGGAACCCGGAGAACTGGATAATATTGCCCGAATGCTGAACAAGCCTACGGTAGAGGTGAAGAAAGAAGGGATCCTCAATAATGTGGAATTGCGTTACAACAATGAACCCGCGCGCCACAAATTACTTGACATCATTGGCGACCTCGCGCTTGCAGGCAGGCCGCTCAAAGCACAAATCCTGGCTGCACGGCCTGGTCACGCCGCCAACGTAGCCTTTGCCAAGAAGTTGAAGAAGGCCATGGCAGAGTCCGACAAAAAAGGAGTGCCGAGATATAACCCATCGCTGCCACCGGTGATGGATATCAACAAGATCACCCAAACGCTACCCCACAGGTATCCGTTTCTGCTGATTGACAAGATTATTTATTTGGACAAAGAGACCGTTGCTGGCGTGAAGAACGTCACGATGAACGAGAATTTTTTCGCCGGACACTTCCCGGGTAACCCGGTTATGCCAGGTGTACTCCAGGTTGAAGCCATGGCGCAAATCGGTGGTATCCTCGTTCTGAATACTGTTCCAGACCCCGAAAACTATTGGACTTATTTTCTGGGAATCGACGACTTCCGTTTCCGCAAATTTGTAGTCCCGGGAGATACCCTGGTAATTCAGTGTGATCTGCTTGCCCCGATCAAACGTGGCATCGCCAAAATGTATGGCCGCGGGTATGTTGGAAACACCCTCGTATGTGAGGGCACGATGACCGCCAGCATTGTAAGAAAAGATAAATGAGTTATCCCCTAGCCAACGTACATCCGGAAGCAATCATTGGCAACAACGTTGTCATTGAACCCTTCGCAACAATTCAAAAAGATGTCGTCATTGGTGACGGCTCCTGGATTGGACCAAACGCTGTCATTTGGGATGGTTCACGACTCGGAAAAAATGTAAAAGTTTATCCTGGCGCCTCGGTGTCTTCTATTCCGCAGGACCTCAAGTTTGCCGGTGAAAAAACTGAAACCTTTATTGGCGACAATACCGTTATCCGCGAAAGCGTGACCATCAGTCGTGGAACTGTTGACAAGCACAAGACAGTCATCGGTAGCAACTGCCTTCTCATGGCCTACGTTCACGTAGCTCACGATTGTATTATCGGCAACAATTGCATTTTCGCAAATGCGGTTCAGGTGGCGGGTCATGTGTTGATCGAAGACTGGGCGATTATCGGCGGCGCCAGTGCACTTCATCAATTTGTAAAAATTGGCGCCCATGTCATGCTTTCCGGGGGTTCACTTGTGCGCAAAGATGTGCCGCCCTTCACCAAAGCTGCCCGTGAGCCGCTGACGTATGCTGGCGTCAACAGCATCGGCCTGCGGCGCCGTGGATTTTCTGCAGAAAAGATTACCGAGATTCAGGAAATCTACCGTTACATCTTTCTGAAGGGACTTAATAACAGCAAAGCGCTTGATGCGGTGGAGAAAGACCTCCCCCCCAGCGCCGAGCGTGACAACATTGTAAACTTCATCCGGAACTCTGAGCGCGGCGTCATGAAGGGATTTTCAACCAGCATCGCGTCATTTGAATGACCCTCACCGCTGAAAACCTGTGCAAGCGATTTAATCGCGAATGGATTTTCAGGAACTTCAACTACACCCTTCAACCAGGCAAATACGCCATCACCGGTCCGAACGGCTCTGGTAAATCGACGCTTCTCCAGGTACTTTGGGGCCAACTTCCCAGTTCTTCGGGAGCAATCCGCTATCAGGAAGAAGCAGACATGGTTCCTGCAGAGGAAATCTACAAGTACCTGACCATTGCTGCACCGTATGTTGACCTCATCGAAGAATTGACCCTGTATGAGCTCCTTAGATTCCACTTTTCCTTCAAGAGGGTTCGAGGCGGAAAAAGTCTCGAGGAATTGGTAAATATATTTGAGCTGGCCCACGCACGTAACAAGCAGGTCGGCCATTTCTCCTCGGGGATGAAGCAGAGATTAAAGCTTGGCCTGGCGCTGTTTTCAGATGTTAAGCTTGTATTTCTGGATGAGCCTACCACTAACCTTGACAAGCCCGCAATCGCCTGGTATTGGAAAAGTTTCGAACAAATTCCACCTGAAACAACGGTTTTCGTAGGCTCCAACCATGAATCTGAGTTCCCGGCTGCCGCAACAATAATTAGCCTTTCTGACTATAAATCGGGTTACAAATGAAGATTTGGTGCCATTAAAAAGCCAGTTCCCGAGTTTTTTTGACTCATTGGTATTCAAAATAATGGCGATTTTAGTATGTTTGAACTAACTACGATAATGATGAAAAGAAGCAAGTTTTTGATTGTGCTGGCCCTCATTGGAGTGTCAGCTTCCTTTTGGCAGTGCGGCAGCGATTCAGCGCCAGCTCCTAATCCACAAGATGAGCAACTGAAGAAGCTTTCTCAAACTTGGAAAATTTCCACGTCAGCGGCAGCAAATCCGGTAACTTTCAATTCAACACCGGTAACCGGATACGATAATTTTGAAATTACCATGTCTGGAACGCCTGGCAACGCGACCTTCGATTATACGGTTGCCGGCAGGCCATCCGGTGTCAAGACTCCCTGGAACACAGCGGGAAAATTTACTTTTGACGCTACCAACTTCAGCACACTCGTCAAACGCGAAGATGACATCCTGGTTACTTATTCAGTGACCGCAACTCAATTGCAAATGACTTTCACATATGCCGGAGCCGGATTTACCGGCCGCACCTCCAACGTGGAAGGATCCTGGAGTTTTACCTTCGGACTTTAATCGATAACAATAACGATGTTAGAAAAACCCCGGCAACGGGGTTTTTTATTTCAGGACAAGTCAACCCATGTGATTCCATCCCCACCCCGGTCCGCATGCTCGTCCCGAAATCCGGAGACACTTTTGATCTGCTTAAGATAGTCACGCACCACCTTGCGTAGCACCCCCTCGCCTTTGCCGTGAAGAATGCTGACTTGACTCAATCCAAACTGAACTGCGTCGTCCATAAACCGCACTAACACAGGCATCAGTTCTTCTACCCGCAAACCTCTTACGTCCAATACCGGAGAAAATGCACCTTGCCCACCCAAATAGGAACGGTTGACTTTGTGAGACAAGCCTGTCTTGATTTCAGCCCGATCGCTTCGAACCAAGCGATCGACTTTTACTGATGAGCGAAGTTCACCAAATTGAACAACGGCCGCATTGCCTTTAATGGAAAGAACTGTGCCCGTTACCTCGCCACCCAGCATCCGAACTTTGTCACGCTCCTTTAACGGCTCCTCTGGTTGCGCAGCCTGTGATGGATGCGGCTTCACTTTTTTCTCCAAGTCACGCAAGCCTTCACGAACCTTTCGGGTCTCTTGCTTCTCCGCTTTATTCTCCCGGATATGCCGTATTGTTTTTTCAATCTCCCGATTGGTTTCCTGAAGCAAAGTTGCCGCCTCGGTCTTGGCCTGGTTAAGAATTTCCTTCTTTTGTGTATCCAGTTTTTGCTTCAGGTCGTCGTAGCGCTCTTTGGAGGCTGCCACCTCACGCTCACGGGCTGCTACCTCTTTCTCACGTTCTCCGAGACGCACCTTCTCTTCGGCTACTTGCTTCATGAGCGTCTCCAGACCGATGAGCTCACGGCCAATGATCCTGCCAGCCTCGCTCAGTGTCTCTTCTCCCAAGCCCGTCTTTCGTGCGATTTCCAATGCAAACGAACTCCCTGGCTGCCCGATTTCCAGCTGAAATAATGGCACCAGTTTTTCTGTATCGAACTGCATGGAAGCGTTACGAATACCGGCGGAGTGGCTGGCGAAAACTTTCAGATTGTAATAATGCGTGGTTGCCAGACCCCAGGACTTCCTATTGAGCAATTGCCCGAGGATCGCCTGCGCGATGCCACCACCAAAATTCGGATCCGTACCTGAGCCCAATTCGTCCATGAGGACAAGGGACTGCGCTCCTCCATAATTAATGAAGTGTGCCATGTTGCGCAGGTGAGAACTGTAGGTGCTCAGATCACTTTCAATGGACTGCTGATCGCCGATGTCAAGAAAGATAGAATCAAACACTCCAACTTCTGAGTCTTCCCCAATGGGTACGAGCAGCCCGCACTGGACCATGTGCTGAATCAATCCAACAGTTTTGAGACAAACGGATTTGCCTCCAGCGTTTGGACCGGACACGAGTAGAAACCGGTTCTCATCGGTTAATGAAATGGTCAACGGGACGAGTGGCCGCTTGTTCCTGAAAGCGAGGAACAGTAAAGGATGCCTGGCGTTAGACCAACGGAGTGCAGGTGCGGGCGTAAGGGCAGGCAACACGGCATTCAGGTCGCGCGACAGCCTCGCTTTTGCGCGGTGAAAATCGAGCGACCCGAGTAATGAATATCCTGCCTGAATCTCTTCCAGGTGTTCACGTATGAACGTTGTCAATTCACGCAGAAGACGGACGATTTCTTTCCGCTCGTCGAGGACGAGGTCACGGAAGTCATTGTTAGCTTCCAAAACATCCGCGGGCTCCAGGAAGACTGTTTGGCCGGTTGCGGATTGATCGACAAGATATCCTCTTATTTTCCGCTTGTGCTCAGCAAGCAACGGAATGACTAGCCGGCCGTCCCGAATGGTGGGATTGGACCCTTCCGGGCTCCATCCTTTGTCGAGTGCCTGCCGCATAATGAGATCTGCGGCACGCCTGGCTTTCAGCTCCTCCTCGCGCATTCGCTTGCGGATACGGGAAAGTTCAGGAGATGCATTATCCTTCATCTTACCTTCCTCATCGATCTTTGTTCGTAGGGTAGTACTAACCCGCTTACCTGTTGCAGGCGGGAGCGCCAGCGTGGACAACGCAGGATAGTTTTCAGGGTCTTTGGTCAAAAAAGCATTTGCGGCCAGAATCATCTGAAGCACCTTAGCGATGGAATGCAGGTTCTCTATTTCCAGGTAAGCGCCTTCGACTGCTGCAACCTCAAACCAGGGTGTTGGGTCTTCATAGGGTCCTATGGGAAAATCGTCTCCCTTCTCAAGAAGATCCTTGGTCTCATAATTCAGAACCAGCAGGTTCCGAATGGCAGTGGCCTCCGACAGAAAGTGGATGTCTCGAACTTTGTTTCTTCCTAATTCACCCAAACAAGACGAGATGATTCTGTCGCGGATCTGATCAAACCCCAGGCGTTGTTCAAAATCGGAAGGAAAGACCATGGCCCTATTTACCTATTGGAGGGTTTTCACGGATTCGTTGCTCACGCAGACTAAGTGAATCAATGACCGCATCGTAGATGGCTTCAAATTCTGTAGGATGACGCAGGTAGTAACTGTAGGCCTTCTTTAGGGTGGAGTCAGCGATTCCGTTGCTGCGCATCAGGGAATCCTGGTGCGGCAAGAACAGTCGATAAGCAGAGTCCCTGCTGACCGGCAAAAGGGTTGTCCTGGCCTCAGCAAGGTAGATGTCGATCAGGAGATTGGTCATTTGATCCCGGTCCAAAGGAGCTTGCTCTTTCTTCTCCTGGGTGCATGACACCAGGGAAGCTAACAGGAGCAAACAAGATAGGAACCGGACACACATACAAAATCTTTCTTTTGGGAGGCGCAAATTACTCATATTTTAGCGCCACGAAAATGATGCCAGGGTGAGAGAACTCCTTAAAAAGCTTCGCCGTTACGAAATCCAGATCCGCAAGGCCATTAACAGCCAGATGCAGGGGGATTTCCATTCCATTTTCAAAGGAAGCGGGCTGGAGTTCGACGATGTGCGCCCCTATCAGTACGGCGACGACATCCGGACCATCGACTGGCATGTGTCCGCCAAGGGTCACGGGACATTCGTAAAAACATTCAAGGAAGAAAAAGAGCAGACAATATTCTTCATTCTCGATGTGAGCGCCTCCCAAAATATTGGCAGCCCCGGCAAAACCAAGTTCGACATTGGGATGGAAATCTGTGGCGTACTGGCGCTTTCCGGAGCGAAAGAGTCGAGCCAGGTTGGGCTGATTTGTTACTCCGACCAGCGGGAACAATACATCAAGCCCAAGAAAGGGATTGGTCAAGCCTATCAGATTATTTCTCATCTGGAGAAGCTCAAACCCATGTCATCCAGGACCAATCTTTCAAAAGCCATTTCCTTTGCCCTTAACTCGATCAAGCGACGGAGCGTGATCGTGATGATTTCCGATTTTATCGATGAAGGCTATGAACGTAACCTGCAGTCTCTGGCCCGCAAGCATGACCTGGTTGTCATTCATATCTCTGACAAGCGGGAGACCCGCCTTCCGAAGCTCGGAATCATCCCGGCCTACGACAAGGAATCCAAGCAAACCCTGTGGATCAACACGTCGTTTGGTGAGTTCCGGGAAGGGCTGGCGAAGGCGCATGCGCAACGCGAGGAGGAATTGAGAAAATTCAGCCGGAAGCATCAGATCAATTATGTCAATATCTCCACCGATGAAGACTTCGTTCCCAAGCTGCTTCGATTATTCAAAGTAAGAAACAAAATGCTTAAGACTTCGTAAGCAAACGTAAGCACGAGATGAAGATGTTTTATCGAATATGGGCTATTGCCTTTCTGGTGAGCGTTGCGGTTGCAGCCGCAGCTCAGCAGGCGGTTCGCGTGCATGGATTTTTTCATGTCGACAGCGCAGCCGTCGGTGAAGTGATTCCCTATGTACTCACTGCGTCGTATCCTAGCGATCAACAGGTCCTCTTTCCTGATTCTACGTTTTCCTTCACCCCATTTGAACACAGCAGCAAGCGCTTCTTTCCAACAAGGACAAACGGCGCCACGAGTTATGACAGCGCGGTCTACTTCCTCTCTACCTTTGAAATCGACAGCGTGCAGAAGCTCATGTTGCCGGTATTTGTGCTGCAACAAAAAGATTGCGTGGCGGTGTACGCCGCACCAGATAGCCTCCGTCTAAAGTACCGCGTGACCATGGCTCTTGATTCTATTTCGGTAGACAAACTCCCATTAAAAATAAGCACCGCATACCAAAGGGTTAAATGGATATTCAATTACCCCATCCTGGTGATTGGCATTGTAGGTCTGGTTATTCTTGGAGTTGTTGCCTGGCTGGTTTTTGGTAAAAGAATTCGCAAGTACTTTGCCCTCCGGAAACTGAAAAGAAATTACGAAACCTTCCGGAAGCGATTCACCCTGGCTCTTGATACCTTGACCAGGGAATCTACCAATCGGAAGGCAGAAGAGGTGCTTGTCTTATGGAAACGCTACATGGAGGATCTGGAGGAGTATCCTTATACTAAGTCAACATCAAGGGAGATTCTTCGAAAGATTTCAAATGCCGGACTCGGAAATGCACTCCGAGCTATCGACCGGGGAATTTATGGAGGATACGAGGCCAGCGCCGAGCCCTTTCTTTTTCTTCAATCATACTCAGCGCAACAATTTCAAAAAAGAGAGGCAGAAGTAAGGAATGGATAATTTGAACACCTGGTCGCTGGATTGGTTTAGCTTGTCCACCCTTCGCTCTTTCACGTGGTCAAATGACCTGTACTTGTATGCCCTTGCGCTGGTTCCGCTGCTCCTGCTGGCCCGGTGGCTGTGGAGATACTACTTTAACCAAAAACTGCCAGTTGCCTTTACCCGTCAGGCGACGCGAACATCGCCGCTCACACTGGTACGTCTTGTGCCCGAGTTCATCCTGGCATTCGTTGTAATCCTGCTACTACTGGCCCTCGCGCGTCCGCAACGGACAAACGAAAAGGTTGAACAGTGGACGGAAGGAATTGACATCATGTTGGCCATTGATATCTCCCAGTCAATGCAGATTGAAGATTTTACGCCCAATCGACTTGAAGCGGCAAAGGACGTTGCCCGTGATTTCATCAAGGGCCGGCTTCAGGATAGAATCGGCATCGTGGTCTTTTCCGGTGACGCGTTTTCTCTTGCTCCGCTGACTACAGACTATTCACTGCTGAATTCTTACCTGGATGAACTCAGTTTTGACATGATTGAAAGCCGGGGTACGGCCATTGGCAGCGCCATGGCGGTGGTAACTAACCGCATGCGTGAGTCTGAGTCAAAATCAAAGGTCTGCATTTTGTTAAGTGATGGAGATAACACTGCTGGTAATATTGATCCCATAACGGCTGCTGAACTTGCTGCAGCGTATGACATAAAGACCTACACGATCGTTGTCGGCAAGGAGGGGATGGTCCCTTTCGGAAAAGATTTCTTTGGCCGACCAAACATGGTGGAAAATACAGTGGATGAAACTACGATGCGAAAGATCGCTGAAATCGGCTCTGGAGAGTTCTTCCGGGTAACAGACCAACGAGCGCTCCTGCAGGTTTTCAAGAAAATCGACCAACTTGAAAAAGCTGAAATCAAAGAGACCCGATTTAAGGATACAAGCGATTTCTATTTCATCTATGTGCGTTGGGCGCTCGTGTTCTTTCTCTTCTGGCTTTTGCTTAAATCTACTTTCGTTACCAACATTCTCCAAGACTAAGAAGCCCGGAACGCAAGAAAAATTAGCCGTGCGCCAAACCCGATAAGCGCAACTCCAACAACCGTATTCATGATCAACAGGGATCGGTGAGTAATGAGTGTTCTCAGTTTTCCCGAAAGGTAGGCTTTGCTAATATCAGTCGTAAGTACCGTTCCCAGCACCCCACCGAAAAACAAGCCATAGGTACTTGCAGATGTATAACCGAAATCAATTGTTGCAATGCTAACCGCGCCAATCCAAAACAAGGGCACCATCGGACTCATGATGTTAATAAGGAAACCTTTGGCAAGATAGGTTATCGGCTTTCGTTCGCGCACCATGCCGGGATTCCTAATATCTTTTCTACCGCTTTTGAAAAGGAGGTAATAGGATCCAAACGCGATCAGGATCACGCCACCAACATATCCCATATACAAGTTGATTTTCGGGTCTTCCATAAACGAAGACAACCCGAAATAGCAAATGACAACATACAGAATATCACTCAGGGACACGCCAATGGCAACCAGGACACCTACCCAAAATCCCTTTTCAATACTGGTTTGCAGAATGGTGAAGAAAACTGGACCGATCAGAAACGTGAGGACGATTCCGAACTTAATCCCATTGAGTAAAATCTCAATCACCGGCCCAGGAACTTTTGCCAGTCTTCCAGCTGTGGGCTCTTTAGCACACGAGGAAACTTATTCTGGCCGCCGACTTTCCCCTTTGATTCCATCCAGGCATAAAAGGTTTTTACGGGCAATACATCGACATAGACATCCTTGAGGGCTGCACTTCGCTCGACGGCGTAATCATCATTGAGTTCCTTCAAGAAATGATCCAGCCGTTCACGCAGCAACACAACATCTGCTTTCTGATCAGTCCCCACAAACCAATGGTGCGCAAACAGCGAACCATGGGGTATCCCTGCGACAGCAAATTCTTTGATATCAATATTCATTTCATTTGAGACCAGTTCGATGGCTTTGTTCATATTGTCCACCGAAAGATGCTCGCCACACATGCTCAGGTAGTGTTTGGTACGACCGGTGATGATTATTTCTGATTCACTCACAGAAGTAAACTTAATGGTATCCCCAATAAGATAGCGCCATGCCCCGGCACAACTGGAGAGTAACAAGGCATAGTCCTTCCCCTCTTCGACCTCATCAATAAGCAATGTCTTGGCGTGGGGTGAGAGTTCTCCCGTAGGAAGAAAATTTTCCTCGTTGAACGGGATGAATTCATAGAATATCCCATTGTTGAGAACCAGTTTCATCGATCCGTGTTTTGGCGTAGACTGGTAAGCAATGAATCCTTCGGAAGCCAGATAGGTTTCGATGTAACTGATGGGTCTGCCTAAGAGTTTTTCAAAACCTTTTCGGTAAGGATCGAACGAAACACCGCCATGGACATAAACATGGAGGTTAGGCCATATTTCGTGAATATTTTTGACCTTGTGATAGGCGATGATTTTTTCAAGCAGGATCTGAATCCAGGCAGGCACGCCAACAATAATCCCGATGTCCCACAGTTTTGCCTTTCGCGTAATTTCCTCAAGCTTTGAACTCCATTTTCGGGTTTTGGCAATCTTTTTTCCTGGTTTATAAAAATGTTGAAACCAGAACGGCAGCCGCGCAGCCTGAATACCGCTCAAATCACCCTCAAAGTAGCTCCCCTTCTTGTTCAAATGGGTGCTCCCGCCAATCATTAGAATTCCGGCTTCAAAAAATTTTGTTGGCAAATTGTACTTGGATAGCGATAGGATCTGCCGTACGCTGGTCCGCTGGATGGCCTTGGTCATTTCCTTGGTAACCGGAATGTATTTAGATGATGACTCAGACGTGCCTGAGCTTAGCGCAAAGTACTTTACTCTTCCCGGCCAGCAGACATTTTTCACTCCCTTCAGGGAGATTTGCCACCAGTCTTTATAGATCTTGTTATAGTCGTGAAGTGGAACTCTTTGAAAATGATGATAAAATTCCTTGGGTCCCTTCCGGAAATGACTCAGGATCTCGGGAAAATTATAGTACCGGCCAAAAGAAGTATCTGCGGCAGTGAGCAACAGATCTTTCAATACATTCTTTTGGAGCTCCACTGGGGAAGAGTACTCCTGCTCCAGATTCTCACGAAGTTTTATACTCCTTTTTAACAATGTACCCAGGATCGCCATATTTTTGCAGGAGTTGACCTTTTAGGAGCACTAAAGATAGAATGGTAATCAAAAATAACATAGCAAATTTCTCCACCCTCCTGAGTCCTTTCAACGGCCGACTAGTTGCCGTTAGCAAGACACATCCGGTGGAGAAGATTAAGGAGGCCTATTCAAGTGGCCAACGGCTGTTTGGTGAGAACAAGGTGCAGGAGATGCTGGAAAAGCAACCCCTGCTCCCCGCTGATATGGCGTGGCACCTGATCGGTCACCTGCAGCGTAACAAGGTCAAGTACATTGCTCCATTTGTTTCACTGATCCACTCAGTAGACAGCTTTAGGTTATTGGAGGAAATCAACAAGCAAGGGGAGAAATTCAACCGGGTTATTCATTGTCTTCTCCAGGTTTTCATTGCAACCGAAGAGACCAAGTTCGGCCTTGATCCCAAGGAGGTAAAGAAACTCTTAAGCATGCCCCAACTGGAGCTATTGACCCATATACAAATTGATGGACTCATGGGCATGGCCTCTCTAACAGGCAACAAAGACCAGGTTCGTTCCGAATTCAGGTCACTTCGAAATCTATTTGAAGAACTTGGTCGGATGCTTTTACCTCCCAACGCCAAGATGATTGAGTTGTCCATGGGTATGAGTTCAGACTACATGCTGGCGCTGGAAGAGGGGAGCACCATGATACGCGTCGGCACGGCAATATTCGGAGAACGCGGACCTACACACTAATTTTCAATAACAATGAAATCGCGCGCTATACTGATCACGGGAATGCTTCTAATGGCCGTCGCGGTTACGCTTGGCGCTTTCGGCGCGCACGCACTTAGGGAGACGCTAGCTACTTCCGGTCGAACCGAAACATTCGAACTAGCCATTCGCTACCTAATGTTTCATTCACTGTCCCTGATTTTGCTTGGCTTTCTCATGGAGAGATTCCCGGGCCTTCGCACAGCAGCCCTATTCCTGACGGTAGGGATGTTCTTTTTCTGCGGGAGCCTCTTGATATTAGCCTTGGCCAATCAGGCCGCATGGGGGGCTGTGGCTCCCCTTGGAGGAGCCTCCTTGATTATTGGATGGCTTACTGCGGGATGGACTGTTTACAAATCAAAAAGTTGATCAATTCGGGTTCTTCTTTTCCAGCACGTTCGCGGAGAACAGAATCTGGGTCCCTTCTGAGTTTTTGGCATTGGAAACCAAGGTGATAACCTTCTCTTGCCTTCCGTATTTCCCTGCCGAATTGAACCCAATCGTTATCTCGCTCGATTGCCCTGGGAGGATGGGATCGCGGGCCCAGCCTTTGGGCGTAGTGCACCCGCAGGTCACCTGAACATTGGTGATGACAAGAGGTTCGCTGCCCGTATTCTTGAATTTGAAAGTGTGCTCAACCTTCTCGCCCTGAATAACATCGCCGAAATCATGGGTTGATTTAGCCCATGCGATGATTGGGCCTGAAGACTGGGCAAACACAATCCCAGGTGCCGCAAGAAGCAGAAGACAAAATAACTTCCTCATACCTGTGATTTTATTCAAATTTAGGGATTCAAGTTGATTAAACGCAATAACAGTCTCGTGGATAAATCAGTTCAGGAAATTTATGGTAACCGGGTTCGAATCCGGGTTTGCGGAATTTGCCAAACAGCGGGGCACCTGCTGCTAATCAACCATTCCGGCCTGGTCGATGGCGCCTTTTGGGCTCCTCCAGGAGGCGGAATGGAGTTCGGCCATTCGGCGGAAGAGAACCTGATTAGGGAGTTCAAGGAAGAAACCGGGCTGGAAGTCGAAGTTGGAGCGTTCCGGTTTGTAACGGAATTTGCGGTTCCGCCGCTGCATGCTATTGAACTCTTCTTCTACGTTACGGTTAAGGGTGGCACCCTGAAAGCAGGTCATGATCCGGAAATGGGCTCAGCAAAACAGCTCATCCAGGAGGTACGATTCATGACCTATCAAGAGATTGATGCGTTGCCCCTGTCGTCTAAACATGGTGCCTTTGGACTGTCTGTGGGGTCCGGCAGAATCGGCGAGTTAAACGGTTATTTTAGGATTTAGGCGATTTCATCAAAAACCTGTCAAAAAACTCAAAATTCGGCTTATAAATCTCAAAAAACGAACTTATTATTGCAGGCTAAACCTGAACCACAATGAATCTGACGAAAATCCTGACAGTAATTTTCACGGCCGTAAGCTTATATCTCGGGTATTTCTTGTACGACAGCATCCAATCGGTCATTGATACCACCGAAAAGATCGCCACGACCGAGAAAGCGGTCATTGAGCGTCTTAGGTTGATCCGCGAGGCCGAGATTGTTTTTCAGGATCAGACCGGTCGCTATACGGCCAGCTGGGATACATTGGTAAATTTCATTGAGAACGGCAAAGTACCGATTCTGCAGAGGCGGGAAATCATTACTCAAAAGGCATACGGTGGCGAGGAAGTAAGAATTGAGACCGATACATTGGGATTCATCTCCGCCAGGGAACGGATCTTTAAGAAGAACTATTCGATTGCCGCATCGGACAATGGTGTGTTTATGGGTTTCAAAGTGAAGATTGGCGATCAGGTAATCAAAAATCAAAAAGCGTTTGTCCTCAGGGTTGGCGACAACGACAACGAGGCCCCCTTCCAGGAAAAAGGAATTATAGCAAGCTTGGCGGATATCAAGCCAGGCGAAGCGATCCCAAAAGGCAAAATTCTAATTAACTATTCAGATTATATCTTCAACCCAAATGTGGATCTCAAGACGCTTTCTGAGATTCCGGGCAATCCGGGACAGAAGTTTGAGATTTTCGCAGGGCGCGTAGACAAGAGCGGCCTGAAAGTGGATGTAATCGAGGTGAAAGATCCGAATCCGATCAATCCGGAACGCAAGGAAAGTAACGAGCAAAAAGCGCGCAAGCCTTTGCGCTTTGGATCTCGTCTGGATGTGTCCACTGCAGGAAATTGGGAATAACCACTCATTTTGTCAATCGTTGCCACGCGTCATAAGCTGATCAAAAAGATCAAGGATGAGAAGTTTGACGAAGAAAAACTTCATCAGTACATCCTGTTGGTGCAAATCGGAGCAAAAGATTTTCAGACTGCCGTCGTCGATACAGATGATGGTCGCCTGATCTTTTTTGAAGACTACGTACTCAGCGACATCAACTCACAAGGCGAGCTTTTCACAGCGCTGAAGTCTCTTTTTGATTCACACGAGTATCTTACCGCTGGATTTTGGAAAGAAGTTAAGATATCCATCAAGAACAATAAGTTTATTCAGGTTCCAGGCTCCCTCTTTCTCGAGGAGGCTGCTTCTGAATATCTCACATTCAACGCAGCGGTAGACCAGCAAAAGGAATCCATTCGGACATGCAGGAATAGCAGGACCGATACAGTAACCGTTTATGCGGTCCAAAACGAAATGCTGGAATGGCTCACGCGCGTGTATGGCAATACAAACGTCCATCTTTTCCATCAATCAAGCGCCCTTATTGAAGGCGTGTTGGCTAGTGCACCTCAGCAGCAAACACTGCCGCTGTACGTCTACGTCGATCGGTTCAAGCTGCACATCCTGTTTGTCAAGGACGGGCAACTGATCTACTACAACCAATTCCTCATCAAGCAGTTTACCGACTATGTCAAGTACATCATGCTTGTTATGAATGCCATGGGGCTAAACCAGGAGACTAATCCAGTTGTTTTGTGGGGGTATATTGGAAAGAATTCGCCCCATTACCAGGAGTTTGTCAAGTACGTGAGAAATGTGTCGTTTGGCGATCGGCCCAAACATCTGAAATTTGGGTACCTGTTCGATGAGGTACAGGATCATCATTTCTTTGACCTCTTTTCCATCCAGCTTTTGTCTGCATGAAACGAATCGCGCTATTCCCAGGGTCTTTCGACCCGTTCACTAAAGGACACCAGGATATTGTACTGCGTGGACTTAATCTATTCGATGAAATCATCATCGCCATCGGGTTTAACAGCCAGAAAGATCACCGGTACTTCAAGATAGATTTCATGATCGAAAAGATCCAGGACACTTTCGTTAAGTATCCCCAAATCAGTGTAATTACATATGCAGAACTTACGGCTGACCTGGCACGGAAACATGAAGCCAAGTACTTGCTCCGCGGGCTCAGAAACACGACAGACTTTGAATACGAAAACAGCATCGCCCAGGTGAACCGTCACCTCAATGCTGATCTTGAATCTGTATTTCTGATTACTTCACCCCAATTTGCAGCCATCAGCTCTTCCATCATCCGCGAGGTGCATCGCTATGGAGGCGATATTGCCGTCATGCTGCCGTATCCCTTATCTTAAATCGGCCTTTTCCGTCATTTTGTAATACTCCTCCAGCACAAACCGGATTGATTTGTACGAGTTCTCAAGGGCATGATACATTTCTTTTTGCGTCATCCAGCGCAACTCCTCAATGTCTTCCTCCAGGCTAGGTTTGCTCTTGGAGTCATCTAACAGATCCATCACATACCACCGCGTCTTCTTGATCATGTTACTACGGTTCATGGTGTAGGTATGCCAGGTGGTGCAAATCTTCTTCCCAACCTTTACGTCAATGTTGCATTCTTCCTCTATCTCCCGTTCTGCTGTCTGACGGTACTTTTCGCCACTTTCCTTCTTACCCTTGGGCAGATCCCATTTTTTCATCCGGTATATCATCAGAAAACGATCCTTCTTCTTCACCAGCCCTCCCGCAGCCTTAACAATTTTGAATTTCTCCTGCAGGAAGCGCTTTACCGCCTCATAGTCATTCACCGCAATATCCAGTGAAAGTAAGTTCATCGGCACTTTGGAACTTACCTGATCAAGTACATCATTGAGGTTCTGGACGTTGGCTTGCCTGATATAGACATGGTGCAGCAACTTGGCTTTGGTGATCGGCTCCCGCGTAGCGAGAATCTCGGTATTGAAGCTGCCCTCCTCGGGTTTCGTGTCAGGGGCCCAAATACGGACTGGAATGTCGTTGACGAATAGGTTCATGGGTGATTAGCACTGCAAAAACAAGAATATTCTTCAAACCGCCAACCTCAATTTAAGTCTTTTTCAAAAGCACCCAATGCTTGGTCTGAAGGCATTTCATAATAAATTGCCATTTCTATGAAAATCAAAATAATGGAATCGACGGCTGGGCCAATTGCATCCAAATTGATGGAAATTGGGGCCATCAAGCTTAATCACGAAAATCCATTTACCTGGAGCAGTGGCTGGAAGTCTCCAGTTTACTGTGATAACCGCCTTAGCCTCTCTTATCCGCATATTCGATCCTATATCAAGCGTTGCCTTGCCGAGGCAGTTCGTGAGCACTTCCCCGATGTCCAGGCTATTGCAGGGGTGGCCACGGCAGGGATCCCGCAAGGAGCACTCGTTGCTGAAGAATTGGATCTTCCTTTCCTGTACGTCAGACCAAAACCAAAGGATCACGGGCTGGAGAACCTCATCGAAGGCAGGCTCGAAAAAGGTCAACGCGTGGTATTGATTGAAGACTTGATATCTACTGGAGGAAGCTCAATCAAGGCCGCCACCGCATTGCGGGAGGCAGGCGCAACCGTAAGCGGGATGGTCGCCATTTTTACCTATGGCTTTGATCTGGCTGAGCAGAACTTCGAGAAAGAAAAGATACAACTCGTTTGCCTGAGCGATTTTCCTCACTTGCTGGAAGATGCGCTACAGAATAAATTCATCAACGAGACCCAACTCACGCACATAAAGGCCTGGAGGTTCGATCCTGCTAATTGGAAATAAACAACATGGAAAAAAAGAAAAAAGTATTGGTGCTCACAGGTGGTGGCGATTGCCCTGGCCTGAATGCCGTCATCCGGGGAATTGCCAAGCGCGCCAGAAAAGAAAAAGACTGGGAGGTATATGGCGCCATTGAAGCCTTCAACGGCGTGTTTCGCGAACCTAATGAGATCATCAAACTCACCAGAAGGATTACAGGTGGCATTCATGTGAGAGGTGGCACCATTTTGAAAACTACCAATAAGGGTAATCCAATGAATTACCCCATGCCCCAACCGGATGGTACCTTCAAGAACATTGATCGAACGGATGAATTGGTAAAAAAAATAAAGTCTCTGGGCTTTGATGCGGTGATCAACATCGGAGGTGATGGCTCTCAGCGAATTTCTCAGGCCCTGTTCAAGAAAGGGTTACCTGTTATTGGTGTGCCCAAAACGATTGATAACGATTTGTCAGCGACAGACATGACCTTTGGTTTCCAGACCGCTGTTCAAATCGCATCCGACTGCTTTGACAAGCTCGTCACAACAGCAGAGAGTCATCACCGTGTCATGATTATGGAAGTCATGGGCCGTGATGCTGGATGGATTGCTCTTCACACGGCCATCGCAGGTGGAGCTGAAGTATGTCTCATACCGGAAATCCCTTATGATATCCAAAAGATTGTCAAAAGGATAAATGCGCGCTACAAGGATGGTCGCGGCTTCGTCAATATCGTCATTTCAGAAGGGGCTAAAGCAAAAGATGGAACCGTTACAGCATCAGCCGGAGAAAAAGGATCAGAACATGTGCGCCTCGGAGGCGTGGCCTACCAACTTACAAAACAGCTTAAAGAGGCAGGCTGCACAGCCGAGATCCGTGAAACGGTTTTGGGTCACATCCAAAGAGGTGGAAGCCCTACCGCATTTGACCGCGTACTTGCCTCCCTTTTCGGCGTTCATGCCTTTGAGCTTGTTTTGAATAAAGAGTTTGGACGAATGGTTGCCCTGAAAAACAACGACATTACTTCGGTTACCCTGGATGAGGCCACCAAAGAACCGAGTTTTGTAAACAAAAACTCCCACATCGTCAAAGGAGCGAGAGGCTTAGGAATTTCATTTGGAGATTAATTACACCCTATGAAGACTGTTAACGACATCAATTTCAAGAATAAGCGCGCCCTGATTCGCGTTGATTTCAATGTGCCCCTGAACAAGTCCTTTGCTGTCACTGACGACAACCGGATCCGCGCCACAATCCCGACGCTAAAGAAGATTCTAAATGACGGAGGAAGTTGTATACTCATGTCCCACCTCGGCAGGCCCAAAGGCGGGCCAGAGGAAAAATATTCCCTGAAGCACACACTTTCCACCGCTCAACAATTGCTGGGCAAGCCCATTCAATTTGCATCTGATTGCATTGGGGCCGAGGCATCGGCCAAGGCCGCAAATCTTAAGCCTGGCGATGTGTTGCTTCTGGAAAACCTTCGCTTCTACAAAGAGGAAGAAAAAGGCGATATCGAATTTGCCAAGAAACTGGCTGCCCTTGGCGACGTCTATGTAAATGACGCTTTCGGTACTGCGCATCGCGCGCATGCTTCAACAACGATTGCTGCGCAATTCCTGAACGATAAATGTGCTGGCTTCGTCATGGCCGCCGAACTTGAAAACGCACGAAAAGTTCTCGACCACGCTGAAAAACCGTTTACTGCCATCATGGGTGGCGCGAAGATTTCAGACAAGATTCTTATAATCGAAAAATTGCTGGATCGGGTCAATCACCTGATCATCGGGGGAGGCATGGCCTACACCTTCTTCAAGGCGATGGGAGGAAGTATTGGAAAATCTCTGGTGGAGGAAGACAAACTCGACCTGGCCAAGGAGTTAATTCAGAAAGCGAAAGCAAAAGGCGTTGATCTTCATCTCCCGATAGATTCGATCGCGGGTGACAAATTTGATGCTGAAGCAAACACTCAGGTCGTCAACAACTACGCCATCCCTGAAGGATGGATGGGTATGGATATCGGTCCTCAGGCCCAGCAAGTCATTTCCAAAGTAATTGAGGGCTCCCGCACAATTTTGTGGAACGGGCCCATGGGGGTTTTTGAAATGCCGAAGTTTGCGTCAGGCACAAAAACCGTCGCCGAAGCCGTCGTGCGCGCAACAGAAAAAGGCGCCTTCTCGCTTATTGGCGGCGGAGATTCCGCAGCAGCAGTTGCGCAATTTGGCTTCAGTGACAAGGTCAGTTATGTATCAACAGGTGGTGGTGCCCTGCTGGAATATTTTGAAGGCAAAACACTGCCGGGAGTAAAGGCCCTTGAGTAGCAAACTCATTTATCCATGAATTTTAGAACGCTTGTTTATTTTGCATGCATGCTCTTACCGTCATGGTCACCAGCACAAGTCGCGGCGTCCGCCAAGGAAAGTTTGCACACGATGGAGTGGCTGCTAGGAACCTGGACGCGCACTAACGTCAAACCGGGACGAACAGCCTGGGAACAGTGGAGCAAAAAAAATGAAAGCGAATGGACCGGACTTGGCGTATCGATGAAGGGAGCCGACACTTCGTTTGTGGAAGTTTTGAAAATCATCATTGAAAAAGAAAAACTCTTCTACGTTGCCGACGTCCCCGAAAACAAAAGCCTTGTCTACTTTGAAATTTCGTCGGTAGCCAAGGATGGATTTGTTTGTGAAAACCCTACACATGACTTCCCAAAGAAACTTGTATACCAGCTCAACGGCTCCAAGCTCCGTGCACAAATTTCAGGCGATGGCAAAGTCATCGACTATCTGTTTGAGCGAAAGGTGCACTAGTTATTTGATTATTCGCAAAACCCAAAATTCGTCGTACGCCAGGGTACCCTGATCCACCAGCTCACGAACCACTTCAACAAACAGATCGCGGTCGTGCGGATTTGACGCCTCCTCCAACTCATCCACAGTCATGGGACGCTGACCCAGAAGATGGTTTATCTTCTCCCTGTATTCCTTGAAAGAGGACGCCCCATCCACTTTCTTTTTGCTTATGCAGACATCACAGGTACCGCACGTCTCAAAAGATGATTCTCCAAAATAGTCCATGACCACCTGCATCCTGCACCGATAATCTTGCTCAGCAAAGTCAATCATGGCTTCGGCCTTCTTTAGGGCCAAGTCTCTCCGCCGATCCAGCCTGGCCGTATCGAGTGGCAGTCTGTCGGCATCCTGTCGGGGCATCAGGAAAGTGATCCGGGGCTTATCTGAAGCAGGTTCATACTCCAATAGCTGGAGCTTGGCCAACTGCACGAGCGGCGTGGTCACTTCGGCCTCCACTACCTTCAGGCTTTTGGCAAGTGTCTTCTCAGCGACAGGAACAAAATCGGTAAAGACTTCTGCTCCGTAGAGGCGAAGGACGGCCTTGATCAAGAGATCAAACTTTGCGTTAGCAACTTGAAATTCATATAGGCTTGCCTTGTCCGCCACAAAGTGAATGCGGGAAGGCCGGAAGAAACTTTCGCTCAATTGAATGAGTCCCTCCTCCTCCAGTTTCTTGAGGCCAGAAAATGCCGCTGAACTTCGAAAGCTGAAGCGCTTGCTGAAGTCATCCAGGTCAAATTCATAGCTCTCCCCCTCACTGCTCCCAACCGCCAGTTGAAAGTAGTTGGCTAGCGCCTGATAGATCTTCTTTAGATAATCAATAGCCGGATAAGACTGATGAACATTGGCCCGAAGGCGCAACACATCAGACTCGTGATAGACCAAGGCGGCATAGGCCCGCTTCTCATCCCGTCCAGCCCGACCCGCCTCCTGAAAATACGATTCCAAATTTTCTGGCAAGTCCATGTGCACCACAACCCGGACTGCTGACTTGTCGATTCCCATCCCAAAGGCATTGGTTGCCACCATGATCCTTTTCGTGTCTGAGATCCACTCCTGCTGTCGGTCCATTCGTTCCTGATGTGAAAGTCCAGCATGGTAATAAGTTGCTGAAATCTCCTGCCGTTGCAGCCATCGACTGATCTCGACAGTGGCTTTGCGCGAACGGACATAGACAATTCCGGAGCCGGGCACCTTTCTCAAGATCTCCAGGAGCTTCTTTTCTTTGTTTTCGGTTTTCCGAACGACAAGTGAGAGGTTGCCCCTGGAAAAGCTCTTTTGAAATATGACCGGCACGTGAAGACCAAGCTTCGCGACAATATCTTCCTTGACTTCAGGGGTCGCTGTTGCGGTGAGCGCCAGAAACCGTACGTCAGGTTTGATCTCGCGCAGTATGGGAATCGTCAGGTACGGAGGGCGAAAATCATATCCCCATTGAGAAATACAATGGGCTTCATCCACCGCAACGAAGGATACATTCATCTTTTTGAATCGCTCCAGGAAAAGCTCTGTCTGCAGCCGCTCCGGGGAGAGGTAGACAAATTTGTATTTACCATAGACGCAATTATCCAGGGCTATGTCAATTTCCCTGCGCCGCATGCCCGAATGAATAGAGAGCGCGGCAATGCCCTTTTTCCGAAGTTGCTGCACCTGATCCTGCATCAACGCGATGAGGGGGCTAACAACCACTGTAATGCCATCCAGCATAAGCCCAGGAACCTGAAAGCAAACGGACTTACCCCCGCCAGTGGGCAGCAAGGCGAGTACATCATGCCTGTCAAGAACAGCTTGAACAATTTCCCGCTGCAAGGGACGAAAGTGATCGTGTCCCCAGTATTGTTTGAGCGTGGATTCGGGGGATGCCGCGGACATTAGGGATTCGAAAAGTTTACCATTTCAATTCCTTCTTCTGCAAAAACGAATCGATTCCTTTCTTACAATCCTCCGTGGCCCGTGCCTTTGCATTTTCACGAGCCGCGAACTCGAGCGCTTCATCAAGCGGTAAGTCTTGTACCTCGCTGATTAACAGTTTTGTTGTTGCCAGTGATTGTGCTGCAGTCTGGTTAACCAGCTGCAGTGCGAAGGCTTCCACTTCCTTTTCGATCATTGATTTCTCCACCACCCGGGTGATCATCCCCAGTTGGGCAGCTTCCTGAGATAGAATCAACCGGCCTGTAAGTAAAAGTTCTTTGGCCCTACCCTCACCAATCTTGCGTAACAGGAACGTGGCCACGATAGCTGGAATAAAACCAATGCGTACTTCTGTATAACCAAATTTTGCTTCGGGAACCGCAAATGCAAAATCACAAACCGTAACCAATCCTGACCCGCCGGCCAGTGCCGAACCTTCCACCTGGGCGATCACAACCTTGGGCAAAGTGTAGATCTGCCTGAAGAGACTCATCAGGTTTTGGGAATCGGTCAGATTTTCCTCAAACGTGAAATTCTGCAACTGCTTCAGGTATTCCAGGTCTGCGCCTGCGCAGAAGGCTTCCCCCTTCGCGCGCAACACAATCACTTTAGCCCCTTCATCAGCGGATGCCTGCGCAAAGGCGTCTTTGAGGGCATCCACCATCTCCTGGTTAAGCGCATTCCGCTTCTCCGGGCGATTCATGGTGATATACCCGATACGGTCTTTGCTTGAATATGTGATTAGCTCCATAGTCATAATTTCAGAATATAGGCACCCTCCGTTGGAACGGAAAAACAGGGTTTATGAAGCTTTGCGGCCTCTGCCTTCAACTGTTCACAATAACGCAATGAATTGCTGCTATCGAAAATCAAATAGTCAAAATTAATGCTTTGGGTCAGCGATTCCAGAGAATTCACTGCGTTCCGGCTAACAATCAAGTAATCGGTCTCAAGTTTTGTTGGTACTGAATAGTGCTTGTCACGAATCCAAAGAAAATGCTTCCCCTGAAATCGGTACAATTCCATTCCATGGGGAGCTTCGGGCCATACACAGGCAGCACGTTCAACCCGATTAGCAATCCGGTTGGGCAAGATGTGAAATCGTTCCTTATCAGCATCGCGCTGTAATGCCGAATCTGCAACGAAGTAAGCATTTCGTCCCTGAGTCCACTCCAAAGCACTGTGCGAGGCAATGCGGTAGACAGCAAACTGCGACTTAGCCACCGCGGCATTCTCCTTCCAGTCTGCAAGGGAAAAAGCTGAGGCCAATACCACCAGCATGAGTGACCAAATGAAACTTCTCGTCCTCAGGAGGAGGTATATAATAACAACACAAGCCGCTACGCAGCATGCCTGTAATGGGGTTAGGATGATTGGGGTAATTAAACTAAGTGGGAACTGCTCAATCTGGAATAGTCCTTCATTCAATAGATAGACCAGGGTGTGTAATGCCGTACCCAGCCAGGAAGCCAGCCATGCAACAGGGCTAACGATCAAAAGTAAAATTCCACCGAGGAGAATGATCGATGAGGCCGGGATAACAAACAGGTTTGCCAGCAGGAAATAAACCGGGAACTGATGAAAGTAATACAGCGTTACGGCCAGCGTCGCCAACTGTGCGGCGATGGAAACACAGGTGATTTGCCACAGCCAATTGACCCAGGCCCAGGATGGTTCGAAGAGATTGTAGATCGGCCTATACAACAAAACAATACCAAGTACTGCCAGGTAGGAAAGTTGAAAACCCGCTGACAGGATGAGAAAGGGATCATACAACAAAAGAAAGAAAGCTGAGGTTGCCAGTGTATTGATGATGCTAGTGGTTCGACCGATGGGTTTTGCGATAGCCACAAATGAGAACATGGTCACCGCGCGAAGCACGGAAGGAGAAAGTCCTGTGACAAAGGCGTACATCCAGAGAACGACCACGCTTGTCAGGGCAATAATCCAGGGTCCTCCGCTCTTTCGTTCCAGCGGCCGGAGGACAAAGAGCAGGACACCATAAAGAATAGTAACGTGGAGGCCGGAAACGGCCAACGCATGCATGGCGCCTCCAGCAGCGTAGGCCTGTTTTAGCTCGTCGTCAATACCATCCGTCACGCCGATTACAAACGCGTTAACGATTGCCTGCTCTCGCGCGCCTTCCACATAGTGATTAATCACGCCAGTTGTCCATACCCTGGCTTGGGCAGCATAATAGGCAGGGCCACGATCCTTTGATTTTTCTACCATCGCCCATTCTCCATGACGCACATAGTGCTGATGAAATATGTTGCGGTAGGCAAGGAACCGGCGATAATCAAATTCATGTGGGTTCTGTGGACCCGCCACAAGCTGTGGATTACCCCTAATTATTAATACGTCACCATAACTTAATTCGAAAACCTCTTCGGTTTTCGGCCAATACAGGTTGATTTTTCCGTTGCACGGCTTCCATCCGTCAGGTGTCCGGATGGCGAGTATCCTCGCAACTCGCCTCCACGAATTTGCTTTCTCCTCTGCGGTTGAAATTAATTTCACGCGATACGCACTTACCGACTCATTGTTTTTGACCAGAGAATCTCGATCGTGAGATGCATCGCGCAACAAAACACTTAGGTAGCCGGCGATCAGAATGATGGTCAATCCCACCATTCCTGACGCTAACCGGATAGGTGGCGTTCTTTGTAGGGCAAACCGAAGCGGATAATAGGCAAGAGAAAAAATTGTCAGGAAAACAGTAGCGTCAGTTACACCAAGGAGCGCTGGAAAATAGATTCCAGTGAGGACGCCGACCGTGTAGATGGCCACGATACGCACCATAACGAAGGGAATCCAGCGCATGGAAGGAAGATAGGGAGTTGATCCAGGTTAGACAAACGAGGACGTGCCGAGTTCCGTGTTCCGCATTGGCAATTTTGGATTTTACACCCATGCATGGTAATAAACCCTAACCGCAAAATGTAAAATAGCCAATGTAAAATTCAAAACTAAAAGCTACTCCTTCCCTGGCTTGAATACCTTCTGATATGCCTCGACGATATCCCGCACAAGCCGGTGGCGCACGACGTCTTTTTCGGTCAACTCAACAAAACCGATTCCTTTGACATCTTTCAGAATCCTTACCGACTCATTCAATCCCGATTTTTGATTAGTCGGCAAGTCAATCTGTGTCGCATCCCCAGTAACAATCATCTTTGAATCGGGGCCCATCCGCGTCAGGAACATCTTCATCTGCATGGGTGTGGTGTTCTGGGCCTCATCCAACAAAATAAAGGCGTTGTTCAGCGTTCGGCCGCGCATATAAGCGAGTGGTGCAATTTCAATAATCTCCCGCTCCATATAATATTGCAGCTTCTCAAACGGAATCATATCGTTGAGCGCATCATAAATCGGACGGAGGTAAGGGTCAATCTTCTCTTTGAGGTCACCAGGCAAAAAGCCCAAGTTCTCGCCTGCCTCCACGGCCGGTCGGGTGATAATAATTTTCTTTACATGCTTATTTTTCAAAGCCTTGACAGCCATTGCAACTGAGACGTAGGTTTTTCCTGTACCCGCCGGGCCCAGCGCAAATACCAGATCGTTCTCAACCACTGCCTGAACCAACCGCCGCTGGTTGGCCGTCTTCAATTTTATCGGGTTGCCTTTCGTTCCGTACAGGATGATTCCATCAGGTGAATCTTCGGGTACAAATTCTTGTTTTTCCTGAGCGACATAGCCACGCACATTTTCCTCGGTAACTTTGCCAAACTGGTGGAAATGATCGACCAGGGCGTTGAGAATGTCGGTGATCTGGCCAATGTCACTACTCTCCCCTTTGATCAGGATTTCGTTACCCCGGGAAACAATCCGGCTCTTGGGAAAGGCGAATGACAATTCGTCAATGTTTTTATTCCCTGCACCCAAAAACTCAACCAGGGAGACATTGTCTAATGTGATGGACTTTTCGATCAATGAATTAAATTAAAATGGCTTAATTTCGTGACAAACCTAATGAATCCCGGAACACCCCGGAACAAGTCCGGGGTGACAGGACCCGAAATAAATTTCCCAGATGGCCATTGTTACCCTGCTTACCGATTCCGGCGAAAGCGACCATTATGTGGCGGCCATCAAAGCACGGATCCTCAGTACGAATCCAGGTCTCACAATAGTTGATATCAGCCATCACATCCAGCCCAGCGACATTGCCCACGGCGCTTATGTGCTCCGGTCCGTGTTCCGGGATTTTCCCAAAGGAAGTGTTCACCTGGTGGCTGTTAATTCAACCGGAAGCCCCGGGGATGCCTTCCTTGCCCTTCAACTGGAAGACCACTTCCTGGTTGGCGTTGACAACGGCCTCCTGGGGCTAATCAGCGAGAAACCCCAGCAAAACCTGGTTGAGCTCAACGCAATAAATCCTATCGACACAACTTTCCCGGAACGAGACATCCTTGCTCCCGCAGCCGCACGACTTGCCAGCGGAGTGTCCATCCTCACGCTGGGCAAGCCCTTACCAACCTATCGGAAAATGATGGACCGACACGTTAAGGCCACCAAGAAACAGATATTGGGCCACGTCATCCGGGTGGACCGGTTCGGCAACCTGATCACAAACATTCAACAGGAAGCCTTTGATTTTCTAAGCAAAGGGAAAGCCTTTACCGTACAGTTTGGCGGTGAGAAATTCAAGCGAATCCACACCAACTACAACCAGGCGGAACAGGGCGACTGCTTCCTGCTGTTTAACAGCGCGGGTGTTTTGGAGATCGGGATTTATAAGGGGAATGCGAGTGAGTTACTCGGACTGAGTTATGATAGTCCGGTGAATATCTTGTTTGATGAGTGATCTGCGATGGGAGAAGTAATCGGTGGTCGGTGGTCGGTAGTTTGCCAGCGGGAAAGCCAACATTCTCCGCTTTGTGCTGAGGGTTTGAATGAAGGGATCAAAAATACAGAAACCGCAGAGACCAAAGAAATACACGCAGAGGGCAGAGAAATCAGGAACAGTCAACTGACAACTAGCCACTAACTACTATCCACTATTATCCCATGTACATCCGAATTGTCCGCATGCACTTCACTCAAGCCGGCGTCGAAGAATTTCTAGAAATCTTCAACACCCACAAAGTTGCCATCCGGAATTTTCCAGGGTGTACACATTTGCAACTGCTGAAAGACCCTGACGATCCGCTTTGCTATACGACACTAAGCCATTGGGACAAACTGGAATCGCTGGAGAATTACAGAAAGTCTGAATTATTCGGCAGCGTATGGGGACGGGTGAAGACTTTATTCTCCGAGCGGACACAGGCATTTACATTGGAACGTTACATCGAAGTATGATTCAACTCTTCCCCTCTCCTTTGGAGAGGGGCCGGGGGTGAGGCGAGGCCCAGACGTGAAAACTACCTCAATTCATTCCTGATCGACTGAAGCGTTGTCTCCTTCCCAATCCTGATCATTTCAATCCCTGCCATCTCAGCAAAATCATCGAGTTGGTCCATTGTCAGATTCTGACTGAAGCAGGTATGATGCGCTCCACCTGCCAGGATCCATGCCCCACATGCCGTCGCCATATCCGGCAGGGGCTTCCATAACACACGAGCGACTGGAAGTTTCGGCATAGGCTCAGGGGGATCGACGACCTCGACTTCATTGACAAGAAGTCTAAACCTGTCGCCCATATCGATCATACTGGCATTCAGGGCTGTGCCGCCTTTAACATCAAAAACCAAACGAACAGGATCGGACTTCCCACCGATGGACAACGGATGAATTTCACATGATGGCTTGCCGGATGCGATCGACGGACAAATCTCCAGCATGTGTGAACCCAACACCATATTGTTGCCGTTTTCAAAATGATACGTGTAATCCTCCATGAATGAATTTCCTCCAGGCATCCCGGCAGCCATGACCTTCATCGCTCGCACGAGTGCACTGGTCTTCCAATCTCCCTCTGCACCGAATCCGTATCCGTCGGCCATAAGGCGCTGCACCGCAATGCCTGGGAGCTGGGGAAGTCCATGCAGATCTTCAAACGTTGTCGTAAATCCTTTGAACCTCCCGTCTTTAAGAAATGCCCGTATCCCTATTTCAATATTTGCCGCATCAAATAGACTCTGACGTTCTGCTCCACCCTTCTGCAGTGCAGGAACCAGCGTGTACAAGTCCTCATACTCCATCATCAGCCGCTCCACCTCCTTATCACTGACTTCCTCGATCACCTTCACTAAATCCCCGACGCCGTACCCGTTCACAGAGTATCCGAACTGAATTTCTGCTTCCACCTTGTCGCCTTCGGTTACAGCAACCTGACGCATGTTGTCGCCAAACCGGCAGAATTTGGCGCCCTGCCAATCATTCCATGCAGCAGCCGCGCGTGTCCACACACTTATCTGGTTCATCACCTCCGCATCCTTCCAGTGACCGACCACTACCTTGCGGCTGATCTTCATCCGCGTCATGATGAATCCAAATTCCCGGTCGCCGTGTGCCGATTGGTTCAGGTTCATAAAGTTCATGTCAATGTCGCCCCAGGGGATGTCCCGGTTGTATTGCGTGTGAAGATGAAGCAGCGGTTTGACGAGCACTTTCAACCCGCCGATCCACATCTTTGCAGGAGAGAAAGTATGCATCCAGGTGATCAGTCCCAGGCATGTCCTCGACTGGTTTGCTTCATGACAAAGCTCGGTGATCGGGTCAGGTCCTGTCATGACCGGTTTACACACTACCTTAACTCTTACACCCAGGCCACCTTGCAGTCCCTCTGCAATTTCCGTTGCATGCTGCGCAATGATTTTAAGGGCTTCATCGCCGTACAGGTGCTGGCTGCCTGTAACAAACCAGATTTCAGATTCTTTTTGATTCATTGTGCTTTTCACAGACTAAGTTTATCCTGCTTGTTGAGTGTATTTTTTCACGCAAAGGCGCCACGTACGCAAGGTCAAAACAAGCAAATACACTTTGCGATCCTTGCGACTATGCGACAACATTTTACGGTTCATTAATCTACTGTCCATAATACGAATCGGGGCCATGCTTACGTGAATAATGTTTGTTGATCAATGCGTCGCTCAACCGTGGAACTTTCGGATTGATTTGCAGCGTTAGGGTCGCCATGCGCGCGATCTCTTCCAGGATAGCCGCATTGTACAGCGCTTTGTGAGCGTCTTTACCCCAACAGAACGGAGCATGACTACCTAGAAGCATCATCTCCACTTCGCGGTAATCCAGTTTGCGTTCGGCGAGACAATCAATAATCTGTTGGCCGGTTTGCTGCTCATAATTCCCATTCACCATGTCTTCGTTCATCGGTGGAGCGCAGGGAATGTCTCCGGCAAGGTAGTCGGCATGAGTTGTGCCCAGGATTGGAATATCTTTCTGTGCCTGGGCCCAGGCTGTTGCATACGTTGAATGGGTATGAACGACAGAACCAATATCCTTCCAGGCTTTGTAGAGCACTGCGTGCGTCAGCGTATCCGACGATGGTCGCAAATCCCCTTCCAGCGTCTTCCCATCGAAGTCGACGACCACCATCATCTGCGCCTCAAGCTCAGCGTAGGGAATTCCACTGGGCTTAATGGCAAAAGCATTGAGCTGATGGTCACAAACACTCACGTTCCCAAAGGTGAAAATTACCAGACCAAGGTCGGGCAACCGAAGGTTCGCTTCGTAAGCTGCCTGTCTGATTGAATCGTATTTGCTCATCATAGTGCGTTTAATTGGTTCTGCTCGCCAAGTTTCAAGTAGCGCGCATATCGTCTTTCATACACCGCGCGGACCGCAGGGTCAGGTGCATACGTTTTCTCAAATCCCCGGCCCATCGCCGCCATCGCCTCCTCCGCACGCGGATAAATTCCGGCAACCGTTGCCGCAAACATGGCTGCCCCTGCTGCGCATGTCTGGTCCGAGGCATGAATCCGCAACGGCATGTTCATCACGTTCGCCATGGTCTGCATGACATAAGGTGATTTCTTTGCAACGCCCCCCAGTCCAATCAAGCCCTTCACCGGAATTCCTTCTTTCACAAAGCGGTCAACAATAGCCCTGGCGCCAAAGCAAGTTGACTCCACCAGCGACTTAAACATGGCCGGGGCGTCAGTGGCCAAATTCATCCCTGACATCGCCGCTTTTAGTTCCTGATTAGCATCCGGCGTTCTCCTCCCATTCAGCCAGTCCAGTGACAGAACATCGTCCTCGCGGAGTGGACATTTCTCTGCCTGCCGAGACAATTCAGGAAGGATGCTATCCATCATCGACTTCGCAACAGTTGGATTTTCCTTCATCAGATTGTGAATTGGCCAACCCAAAATATTCCTGAACCAGGCATATGTATCACCGAAAGCTGACTGTCCGGCCTCAAGGCCTGTCATTCCCGGAATAATTGAACCATCCACCTGGCCGCATATCCCACGCACAAGTTTTCCCTTCATATCGTCCCGTGGGGCAACCAACATATCACATGTAGAGGTACCCATTACTTTACTCAGGTGATAGGGTTCTATTTGTCCTCCAACTGCACCCATGTGCGCATCAAAAGCTCCAACACCAATCCATACATCGGTAGTTAATCCCAATCTTGATGCCCATTCCGCAGATAGCCTGCCTGCAGGTTTATCGGCCGTGAATGTTTCTGTAAACAACCTAGAGCGAAATCCTTTTAGCCGCTCATCCAATGTCCCAAAAAAATCCTCCGGAGGCAGGCCGCCAAACTCGGCAGCCCACAAGGCCTTGTGCCCTGCCGAGCAAACACCGCGCTTCATCTGATGCACATCCTTGCCTCCCGTTAGCGTGAACGGAATCCAATCGCAGTGCTCCACCCAGGAGTAGCAAGCGTCCCGAACACCTTCATCAACGCGAAGCACATGAAGGAGTTTGGCCCAGAACCACTCAGAAGAATATACTCCACCTACGAATTGCAGGTAATCTATTGCAAACTTTAAGGCATGCGTGTTGATTTCTGCTGCTTCGCGCGTAGCCGTGTGGTCCTTCCACAGCACAAACATGGCGTTAGGGTTATTGGCAAATTCCGGATGAAGTGCCAATGGGATTCCCTGCCGATCGACCGCTACTGGCGTTGAACCGGTTGTGTCAATGGAGATTGCCGTGACACTCTTTGTCGCTTCTGCTCCAGCCTGCCTAAGGCAATCTCTTACCGAATGCTCCAGCCCATCTGCATAGTCTTGTGGATGCTGACGAAATTGACTCGTCATGGGGTCACAATATAAGCCATCCCGCCACCGCGGATATTGGAAAACAGAAGCTGCTATCTCATCTCCATTTCTTGCGTCGACCAATACCGAGCGCACGGAGTCTGTTCCAAAATCAACACCAATCACGAATGCTGTCATTACACAATTTCTTTTATGGGAAGGCCATTAACGATAGACTGAAATGAAGTCCGATATTTTCGCTTGTCCAGCGTGTAGTAGAAGGCACCTTTCTTTGATTGGTTCTTTTCTTTCTTGCCTGTCTTGACCAACAGTCCGCTGGAAAGAATTTTGCGGCTAAAGTTTCTTTTGTCTAGTGTTCGTTCAAAAACACTTTCATACAGCTGCTGAAGAATGCGGAGGGTAAAACTTTCAGGAAGCAATTCAAACAGCACAGGCTGAGCTATGGCTTGAGCACGAAGTTTTGCCTTTGCGATGGTGACCATTTCCGTATGGTCAAAGATCAATGGAGGAATATCACTTAACAGGAACCATTCCGGATGACCCGCTTCCGTGAGTTGCTGTTCATATTGATGAATGTCCAGCAAGGCATAGAATGCAACGGAAAGAGTTCGCTCAACGGGATCACGGCTGGGATCGGCAAATGTTTGGAGCTGCTCCATATACACGCCTTCGAGCCCCGTAAGTTTCTTTAGCACGTGTGCTGCAGCCATCTCCACGCTTTCACGCGGCTGAACAAATCCGCCAACCAAACTCCATTTTCCTTTCTCAGGCTCAAAACCCCGGCGCACCAACAAAAGCTTAAGGTGTTTGCCGTCAAATCCAAATATGATGCAGTCAACAGCCACTACATAACGAGCTGCCCGGGGATACCTTCCTTCCACTTTTGAATTCTTGGTTTTCATCTCGGAATCAAAAATCATCTCAGTTTCTTAAGATACGGCATCCAAAAACCCGCCCCGCTGTTTTACCCGGATGTCCCTGAATGCGTACTTCAATTTTAGATTTTCCCTTCAGTAGTTCATTTGGAATGGGATAGCTCACATCAAAGAACCGCCCGGTGGCTCCTCCGTTGAGCTCTTGTGACCCAATCTTGACGCCATCTACGAGAAGATCAAACCCGCGGTTCTGATCATCGCCGATGTAAGTACACAGGAGGTTGCTGGGTGTATCGGCCAGGACGGTCATATCAAAAGAGAAGAATCCGCCGCTCCTCGCCTCCCGGCCTCTTCTTCCAAGCGCATCGCTTGAGTATGACTTCTCGCTTGCTTTCAGGTTATGGTCGCGCTCCGGTTGCATCTCTCCCAGGCGCATGATATCAATTGTTCGCTCTTCGATATCAGCTTCGTATTTCCGCTGAGTCTGGTAATCCCCTTCTCGCTTTGTCCATTCATCCAGCGTAAAGTAATCCCAATAGACGTTGTAATATTGGTCTACCGTCTTATAGAAGGGAATAAGCGTAACTGCAGACGGTTTCGAGACAGAAGTTTGAAAAGTAAGCGGTGCCCCTGTAGATTTTACCCACTCCCCAACGTTGCGGTTGTCAGTCAGTAATACAGTGGTTCCAAAAATTGGATCTGGCATTTCAGTTCCTAACTGCCCTGCCATCACCACAGGACCATAGAGCAACGCGATGCGGTTGGCATTGTCCGGCATCCCCTCTGAATATAAATGCATGGGGGCCTGAACATCAACGCGGTCGTTTTTCTTCCACGTACGATCAATCGCCCAGTAGCCATCCGCATCCCGTGTCGGTTTGGCCGCTTTTCCATTCACGGTGATCGTGAGTCCCGAGGTCCATTTCGGTTGACGGATTTTCAGGGTAAACCTCACGGATGATTTAGTCTGGACGGTAAAACTGATCTTGTCTTCCTCCGGGAATTTCGACTCCTGCCGGATGACAACGCCTTTATCCTGCCAGGTAAGTTCAGAGGGGATGAACAGGTTCACCAGCAGGCTTCCGTCTTTGCCTTCGAAATAGATTCCTTCCGTATACTTTGCGTGATTTTCAATCCCGCTACCCACGCAACACGTGAACGTGTTAAACGGTCTGCTGAAACGTTTTTTCGTTCCCATGCGCAACGGCACGAAGTAACACATCATCCCATCGGATGGATTTTGCGAGGCAAGGATGTGGTTATATAAAGCGCGCTCGTAATAATCGGCATAGGATGATTTGGGATCCCAGGAATAGAGAAAGCGCGTCAGCTTGAGCATGTTGTACGTGTTACATGTCTCACAGGTATTGTCGCTAATACGGTCGCTTAACTTGTCTGGTGCGCCGAGATACTCATAGTTACTGTTTCCACCAATCACATAGGTATAATGCCCCACAACCGTTTCCCAAAAGAAGGAAGCAATAGTCTTGTCGCTTTCTGTCCCCGTCAACTCATACCGCCGCGCACAACCAATTGCTTTCGGAACGTTGGTGTTGGAATGTTTCCCCTGAAGGGCATCAATGCGTTGAGCCAGTTGTCCCAGCACAAACTGATCGTGGAACTTGTGGGAAAGGTCGAGGTATTTTTTTTCTCCGGTCAATTCATAAACATGGACCAGGATGTCGTTCATTCCTCCGTACTCGCACTTTCTCATGAGTTCCAATTGTTCTTCAGTAAGATTTTTAAGTATTTCTCCGGTCCAGTCAGCCATGCCTTTGAGTATCTTTAGCCCTGTATTGTTGTCGCAAAGCATATAGGCATCTGCGAGACCGGCCATTACTTTATGCACCGTATACCAGGGCGACCATCCGCCATTCAGGTCAAAGCCAGCAGTCTTGATAATACCGTGCTGCACTTTCCAGAATATTGAATCCTCTTTTGGAATGGCACCAACATATCCGGTCTTCCTGGCCGTCTGACAACGTTCCAACTCAACAATCACATAGTCTACTTTTTCTTTGAACCGGAAATCGCCGGTAGAGGCATACATCATTGCACAGGCAGAGAGGTAATGTCCGAGTGTGTGACCGGAAAGCCCGTCGCTCTCCCATCCTCCATAAACATCCCCTTTTGGCGGCAGTCCAGCGTTGACGTAAAAGCGGTGAAGCAGGCGGTCAGGCTCCAGCGTCAATATGTACGCAGCATCTTTGTCCATTGCATTCTTAAACGGGCTGCCCTCCAGGAGTCGAACATCCTTCAGATTGAATGCGAAAGCCTGCACATCGATAGCAGGTTTCACTTTAATCTTTGAATTACTCTTCTCCGGAAGATAGGCCTGAGCAAGGGTCGTGGACGTTGCACAGAAAAAAAGAAGTACTGCAAATAACTGCTTCATTAATCGTTGTTGGTTGTTTGCTGTTTGTTGTTCGTAGTGACGCACGCAGAGTTTAATCACCCAATTCCTCAATAGTTAATCTTAATATCCTTGATTCTTCGAGGCAACCACACCTGCATGGCATTTTGCCCACGATTACACCAGGCGTAGTACGGAATCGCCGTGACTACTTTCATTTCTGTGGTCACTGATGTGCCATCGCTACTTACCGTAATGGAAGGGGACTGGAACTGAATCGTTGTCACTCCTTCCAACAGGTCATTTCGATAGGTTGTCGTGAAAGTGGTCTTCTCTGGCACAATAATATTCCATGCCTGATTTCCGTTGTCGGCACCTTCAACGCAGTATACCAGCGGACCGCGCTGCAACGCCACCCGTTCCTGATCCTGGGCCAGTTCTTCGCGGGCAATAACCTGCTTAACATCCATTGGCAATTGTAGCTCAACCTGATCCCCCTTTTTCCATTCGCGCGTTATCACAGCATACCCTTTGTCCATGGTGTACGCAATGGGTTTACCATTCAGCGTTAAGTCGATTGGCTTCGAAGACTTGTCAACAAATTGATAGAGCCCACCGGGTACGGCCTCACCCATCGCCCAACCGGGAATGCGGACATGCATGGAAAATTTTGTCTTTGTTTTCGGTTGTACCGTTACGCGAATAGCTCCCTCCCACGGATACTTGGTTTCCATCGATACAGGAACCTCGTTCTTGCCAAACTTCACCGCTGTGTTGCTTCCGATAAACAAATTAATCCAAAGCCCATCTGCTGACGCGCTGTAAACGTAATCGCCTACAGATGCCACGAGGCGGGCAATGTTTGCCGGACAACAGGCTGTCCCGAACCACTCGCGACGAAAATGCTGTCCGCGGGATGCCAGCGGATTGCCGTAGAAGAATCGATCGCCGCTAAGAGATAGACCGTCACGGGCGCCGTTGTAGAGGCTCCGCTCCAGCACATCGATAAACTTGCTTTCACCCGACATGAGGTTCATCCGTTGATTCCAGAAAACCATCCCCACGGAAGCGCACGTTTCACAATACGCCTGCTCGTTGGGCAAATCATAATCAACGCTGAATCCTTCATTCCTCCCGGAAGATCCAATGCCTCCAGTAATGAACATGTTTCTGTAAACAACATCCTCCCACACAGTATTCATAGCTTTAACATAGCCTTCATCGCCGGTAAGTGCCGCAACATCGGCAGCGCCGGTGTAGAGGTACATGGCACGGACAGCATGCCCCGTGATTTCTTTCTGGTGACGAACGGGTACAACATCCTGTGCATAGGCAGTGTCTTTCCAGTCGGTCCAGGTATAACCTTTGGCATATTTGTGCCCGCGTTCTTCCAGAAGCCAATGTGCCAGCGCGAGGTACTTCTTATTTTGCGTCACGGTGTACAACTTGACCAGCGCGAGCTCCAATTCCTGATGCCCCGTTACCCAGTGCTTTTTTCCAGGCCCGAATTGACTATCGAAATGATCCGCAAACTTGATGGCTACATCCAATAATTTTCTTTTTCCCGTGGCATTATAATAAGCCACCGCCGCCTCGATCAAATGGCCTCCATTGTAATCCTCATGCATGCTCATGTCAGACCAGCGTTTGTCGAGGTCACCGAGCGTATAGTAGGTACTCAGGTATCCATCCGGGAGTTGCGCTGCGGCAATCTTGTCAATCCATTCGTCCGCAGTTTTTTCCACTTCGGCATCCGGGTGATTCTTTAGCGAATAGGCAATGGCTTCAAGTGCCTTGTATACATCCGAGTCATCATAGAAAATGCCTTCATGCTTCTCTCCTTTTTTCCGTGCGACCTTTTCAAAGTTGCGAATACGCGGTGTCTTGGTTTCCGTCTGAAGGATACAGGCCTGGAGGGTAGCCGTGGCTACTTTTTCCATGGTAGGCTTCCAGAAGGAATCGGTAATCGTCACCTTCGAAAAACTTACGGGCTCCATCTTTCGGGTGACGGCCTGCCCTGAAGAGAAGACCGGGGCAGCAACAATGGCGGTAAGCAACAAGCATCTCAGTTGAAACATGGCGTTGGGTTAAGTCAATCAATATAGGAATTAATTGTACAAATGACACTTAATAAGAGTTTCATGTTTCAGGAAGGTGGTTTCTGGGACCCCGAAGCTGGTTGCGATTTACGACCTGAGGGAATGTTTTCAGATACTTTGCCCAAGCAACCTTGTGTTTGGGCTAAAGCCCACTCCTAACCCTTAATTTTTACCCCGGCCTAAAGGCCGGGGCAAAAGAGGCTCGCTCCCTGTCGAATTAGCCCAGGCCAATTATTGTCCCGGCACCTAACCCAGGCAAAAGAGGTTCGCTCCAGTTGGAAATAGCTCAAGCCAATTATTGTCGCAGCCTTAGCCAGGCAAAAGAGGCTTATTGCCCCGGCCTTTAGGCCGTGGAAAAGAGGCCTGCCAATTTGGACTTTAGTCCAACCTATTCATAGCCTTCAATTTTTCAAATTCAGTATCTTCACCCATGGTGAAAATTCAAGGTCTGGTAATTTGTGGCGGGAAGAGTTCCCGGATGGGCAAGGACAAGAGCCTGATTCAATACCACGGACTCCCACAATGGGAACACGTGGCGAGGATGTTGTCACCCCTATGTGGTAAAGTCTTTATCAGTTGCCATGCTGGCCAAGTCAAACAATTCAAAGGCGAGTATCCCCTGCTGGTTGACGATCCCAAGTATGCGGATTGTGGTCCTATGGCCGCGTTGCTAACTGCCTTTCGCAGCCATCCGTCCTCGCCTTTCCTGGTAGTTGGCTGCGACTACCCTTCGATCACAACAGATGACTTGAAGTACCTGATTAATGAACGGGAGGAAGGGACAGACGCCATTTGTCTTTATCATGAGATTGCGCAAATCGAAGAACCCCTGGTGGCGATCTATGAGCCTTCCATTCAGCCTGCTTTGCTCAGTCATTTTAAGAATTCGGAGTTCTCCCTGCGCAAGGTTCTTCTCAAAAGCAAAACAGAGCGCATCCGTCCGTCCTCTCCGGCTAGCCTGGCCACCGCAGATACACCGGCCGAATCTGAGCAACTGCTCAAAAGCATCCAGCCCACCCGATCATAGTCGTGAACTTTGATAAATTTGAGTGATGATCAACGTTTCAGCTGAGCAATTTTCGATACGCAAGGTTACTCCCACTGAAGCTGAGGATACCCATGACATGCTTGCCGTGGAGGAACCACTGGAGATTCAGTTGGTTTTCGGGCCGCAAAGCATGCGCACCAAAAAAACGATCTCCATCACCATGCGCACGCCGGGTCATGATGATGAACTTGCCCTGGGCTTCTTGTTTACTGAAGGGATTATCCGGACTGAAGACGAGATTCAGAATATCAGCCATCAATCCGATTCTGAAAATATTATTCTTGTAGAATTTAAGCCTGACACTGCGCCCATTATTGAAAGCCTTGACCGCCACTTTTATACGACATCCAGTTGTGGCGTCTGTGGAAAAACATCCCTGGATGCAGTGAGATCCAAGTCCGTATTTCAAGCAGGCTTAGGTGCTCTAAAAGTTTCATCCGCACTCTTGCATTCTCTCCAGGAAAAGCTGAAGGGACACCAAAAAGTATTTGATCTTACGGGTGGACTTCATGCCTCTGCCTTGTTCGATGCCAAGGGCAATCTCACGCTGGTCCGCGAGGATGTCGGCCGGCACAATGCGTTGGACAAAGTTATCGGCGCTTCACTGGTAAAGCATCAATTACCGCTGAGCGAATCAATTCTCTTGCTGAGCGGCAGGATAAGTTTCGAACTTATTCAGAAAGCTTACATGGCAGGGATCAATTTTGTGGCCGCCATTGGAGCCCCTTCCACGTTGGCAGTGAAAATGGCGGAAGAATGCGGCATGACCCTGGTGGGCTTTCTGCGCGAAAACCGTTACACCGTTTACTGTGGCAAGCAAAGGATTGAAAACTAGCTGAGAATGGCCGACCTCACACCCACGAAGCCTAACCCAGAAAACCCCGAAAAGCTTCTGGACCTCAGGCAATCTTCGCCGGAGCCAGTTGCCGCAGGGATGTCTGCGGTGTTCTCCAGCATGAAGCACATATTGGATGAACTGCCTGTCGGAAGAGGAATAAAAGCGTTGCGATCACTCAATCAGAAACACGGATATGATTGCCCGGGTTGTGCATGGCCCGATCCGGATGGCGAGCGCTCTTTCTTGGGCGAGTTCTGCGAGAACGGCGTAAAAGCAATCGCAGAGGAGGCTACAACAAAGAAACTGACTGCGGAATTCTTTCGATCCCATTCCGTTCAGGAACTAGCCGAACTCAACGACTATGAAATCGGTAAGAAAGGGCGTGTTGCAGAGCCTGTTTATCTGCCAGCAGGCGCAACTCACTATCAACCCATCTCCTGGGAAGAAGCTTTCGACAAGATTGCTTCCCATCTCAATCAACTGAATTCCCCCGACGAGGCTATTTTCTATACTTCGGGAAGAACCAGCAACGAGGCTGCATTTCTTTACCAGTTGTTTGTGCGTGAATTCGGCACCAACAACTTGCCGGATTGTTCCAACATGTGTCACGAATCCAGCGGTGTGGCCTTGATGGAAACCCTTGGCACCGGCAAAGGCAGTGTCACGCTGGATGATTTCAATAAGGCAGAAGTCATTCTCATTCTGGGACAGAACCCAGGCACCAATCACCCACGCATGCTTACGGCGCTGCAGAAAGCGAAAAAGAATGGGGCAACAATAATTTCAATCAACCCATTGCCGGAAACGGGATTGATCAGTTTTCGCAACCCCCAAACCATCCCAGGTGCACTGGGTAGAAAGGCAGCCATCACCGATTTATTTATCCCTGTGAAAATCAACGGAGACATGGCGCTGCTCAAGGGCATCGAGCAAGTTCTTTTGGGAGAAGAGGAAAAAAATCCAGGTTCTGTGTTTGATCTTCCCTTCATCGAGGAACATACGGCAGGCTACACAGAATTCATTCAGGACATCCGAAGTCATTCCCTCAATGACCTGGCACGGGTCAGTGGAATTTCCGTTGACCAGATCCGTCAGGCAGCAGCCATGTTGAAAAACAAAACACGCATTATTGCCTGCTGGGCTATGGGACTTACGCAACACAAAAACGCGGTTGACACCATCAAGGAAATAGTTAATCTGCTATTGCTAAAAGGAAGTATTGGCAAAGAAGGTGCCGGTACATGCCCGGTCCGGGGCCACAGCAATGTGCAGGGAGATCGTACGATGGGAATTTACGAAAGACCTCCCGCTGCCTTCATTGACAGATTAGATAAAACCTTTGGGATAACAGCCCCGCGCAAGGAGGGTTTCGATGTTGTAGAAAGCATAAAGGCCATGCACGAAGGGAAGGCTTCCGTCTTCTTTGCCATGGGCGGCAATTTTCTTTCCGCTACACCAGACACGCTCTACACTGCCAAAGCGCTTCGCAACTGCAGCCTTACCGTTCATGTTTCTACCAAGCTCAACCGCAGCCACCTCGTGCACGGAAAAGAAGCGCTTATCCTTCCCTGCCTCGGGCGAAGCGATAAAGACATTCAGAACGGTGAGTCGCAATTTGTTTCGTGTGAGAATTCCATGAGCGTGGTTCAGCTTTCACGCGGAACACTCGCGCCAATTTCCAGTGACTTGCTTTCAGAACCGGTGATTGTTTGCCGGCTCGCCAAGGCCACACTGGGTACACGATCAAAGATCAACTGGGACCGATACCTGGATCACTATGATCAAATCCGCGAAGACATTGAAAAAGCAATCCCCGGATTTGAAAGGTACAATGCACGGGTTCGAGAGCCGGGCGGCTTCTACTTGAAAAATGCAACGCGGGACCGCCAGTTTAGAACACTGACGCAAAAAGCCAATTTCTCGATTTCCAAAATCACGGAGCATATCCTGGGTGAAAATGAATACATGATGATGACCATCAGAAGTCATGATCAGTTCAACACCACGATTTACGGGTTGAACGACCGGTACCGCGGCATTCATCAGGAGCGCCGCGTGATCTTCATGAATGAAAAAGACATGGTGCGTGAAGGCCTTGAGCCCGGAGCGGTGGTGGATATTCACAATCATCACGGAGGTGTTCACCGCCAGGCCCGGAGATTTATTGTCGTCCCCTACCGGATCCCAGAAAAATGCACGGCTACCTATTTTCCCGAAACCAATGTGCTAGTGCCCATTGACAGTACGGCGGATAAGAGCAATACACCGACGTCGAAGACGGTGGTGATTACATTGAGTCGCCAGAAATAGAGCGACTTGTTCTTTATAAGTAGTACGGAAAACCGGTATCCAGAAAATAGCAGCCCATAAGATCGCCGCCTACCTTTAGACCATGAGAGAAAGTCGAGTAACGGTTTGGATATCATTCGCATCCTTCCTTCAATTCATGTTTCTTGGGTTCTCAGGAAGCTTCGTTTCCGAGCTTGTCAAGACGCAACCAGACACCACGATTCTGTATTGGAGTTCCTTCTTTGCTTTTATTCTGGCGATAATAATTCTCTATATTTACCTTGAAGTTTTCTCAATGACGAAATCTTGAATAATGGATAAGCACTTGGCCTTCATTCTTTTTGGTTCGACAATATGTCTGGCTTCTGCAATTGCGGCCTTTTTCATGATCCGAAGCAATCGCAGGTTGGAAGAAAGCCAGAAACAACAAGATTCGGGTAAGACCAACAAGCAAAATAACCCGTAGCTCCCTTCTTGTAGAAAAATCAAAGTTTACTCATATTTGCACCCCGCCTGCGTCAAGGCTACGGCGGGCAGGCCCTGCAAAATGCTTTTAGCATCGTGCGTAATCAGCCTTCGTAAGAATGATTGCAACATAGGCCAAAGTGGCGGAATTGGTAGACGCGCACGACTCAAAATCGTGTATCCTCGGATGTGCGGGTTCGATTCCCGCCTTTGGTACAAGGCCTTCAGCAAATCTGAAGGCCTTTTTTTATGTGGGTAGTTTATGTTTTACTGAGTCGACGCTCAGGAAGGAGATATGTGGGCATGACTCAGAATTTGAACCGCAGAATTACCGAACATAATGCCGGCAAATCAAAGTTCACTTCCGGGCATATGCCTTGGGAATTGCTTTACCAAGAGTCATTCGAGACTGCCCATGATGCCCGCATAGGGGAGAAATATTTGAAGTCTGCCGCTGGAAGAAGATTCCTGGATCGGATTGCGGGTTCCCTGCCCGACTGACTGCGTCAGCGGTCAGGCGGGGATTCCCGCCTTTGGTACAAGGCCCTCAGGAGACTGAGGGCTTTTTTATTGGGGCCCTGACCAGTTGGTTATCAAACGGCGATCAAGGCCTTATTCATGAATCGTTCAAGCAGCCGCTCCATCCTGGTTTCAGCCTCATTCAGTCCCTCCCTCATCAGGCCATCAAACTCACCCTGGACCCGGTCGGCCAACTGGCGATAATATCCGATGCCCGCCACCAGGTTCGTGTGAAATTCCTGAATGTACTTCTTGCGCCTTTGATCAAGCTCTTCTGTTGAGTCGGTCAATAACTCAGTCCAATAGTCAACATAAAGTGTGAGCTCTTTGATAAACATATGCGGCCGATCCTTGCGCTCAATAATATTTGTACGGCCATAAATATGGTCGGTCATTTTTTGCAGGGAGACGACCTTACTGAAATAAGCGATGTTGGGTCCCGGACAGATATTAACCGCCACTGACTTGTTCTTAAAAGGTGCAAGGGAATGTATGTTTAGTGCCGCATTGCTCAGGCCTGTACACAGACATTCCTTCGCTAATACACGTTGCAATTGGGCGCTGTACTCGGCTTCAGGCAGGTGAAGTGACTTCAAATACGAAATCTTTTTGCTTTGATAGGTATGCGATGCCGTACACAAAGGCGTCTCACCGAATTCGGTGTTGGACACCAAAAATTTCTCTGTACATGGGCTTCCCGGTTTGCCTTTCCGAATGCGCGCAAACTTCTCATCCTCTGCCGATGTGCCCTTCAGGTAATAAAAGCGTACCCCCAAAGGCGAGTTGTGACTCAAGACTACATCGTTCTCGTCCGCCTTGCTCAATAACTGGAGGGTCGAATCATCAACCGTTGTTGCTTCCGGCACCAATAGGAACGGAGTGCCCCACCCAGTGCCATCGACCTCGTAGAATTCACGCAGGAACCGATCTTCATCATGTGTTCCTATTCCACCTTGTACCGTCACCTTGACTGGATGCGGAAGCGCAATTGCGTCCTTGCCTTTCGCTACCAAAGAGGCATTGTAAATAGCGAATAGCGTACTGATCAGTTCAGCCTTCTTTGTCTTGAACTCCTCTAAAATAGGCCCCAGCAAATAGCCATCCGTAGCGAATGCATGGCCTCCGCAATTCAATCCGGATTCAATTCGGAATTCACTTACCCACAGTCCCTTTTTAGCAAGCATCTTACCTTGTATGAGGGCCGAGCGATAGTCAGAAACTTTGATCACAATCTTCTTGTTGAAAACGCCCGAAGGCTGGATATCAAACTCGGAATGCTTTTCCATATAACTAAACAATCGCGGGTTCATCCCCGCTGAGAGGATTATCGAAGAATTTGACAAGTCACTCTTTGCATATCCCCGAAACGCTGAAACCGCATCCGATCCATCTTCGGTCGCAACTCCCGCATCATCCGGGTTGTTCTTATCAAGCTTGGTCATGATGTTTACATCGATGCTGCCGGGGGTGATTTCATCACGCAGCCAGTGTTCCAGTTGCAGCCGATCTTCCGGATCATCAACGGTCAGCATTTGTTGATAGATTCGCTTAACGTCCGATTCGTCGGGCAGCATTTCAAAATATTTACAGATTTCTGATCCGGGATCGAAGGACTCCGCTTTGAGGCGCACTATCTGGTCAGTAACGATCCGATTGACCAGGTTGAGGTAATCGGTAATCCGCCTGGCCCTGGAGTCAGGTTCCTCTCGGAAAATCGGTTGGTACGCCTCGCCGTTTTGTTTATAATAATGCTCACGCATCTTCTCAATCAGGTTGTCTTCAATAATTGAAATAACCGAATGGATACCAAACCGGGCTACCTTAATAGGTGAGTCAATGGTATAGGCCAATCCCATGACTGGGATGTGAAATGTGTGCGGTGATGCTGACTGCATAATTGAGCTATTAATGAATTACAAAGGTAAGCAAATAGCGGATATTTTAGTCTTTTACTTAGTCAGAAAGTTTTCAGCTAACGATCGTACGCGTGGGAACGTCGGTCGATACCCATTCCTTGCCCAAAGCTTCTTATTGATTTCACAATTCCTTCCTATTCGCTACCCACTGTAGATTAAGCCTCAATCCAGGATCGGCTAAGGGTCGGTCAAGAAGTCTACCCGTGCTTTCCCAATAGATTCCAATGGTTGCCAATAAAACTCACTGGAATCGCGGCTTTTGACCCAGCTCACTTAGGAACAATCCGTCGTTTAGGAATTTTGAGCTGCAGCCAACATGGAATTCGGCGGCGCACTTCCTTACAAAATTTCGGTATCTTGAAGAAGATGATCGTGTCGCGACGGACATATTTTACCTGGCTAATCATATTAGGTTGGCTCGTCATATTCATCCCGGAGGGGTTGAGCCAAAGTGTCCTAAGCGGAAAGATCACGGACAAACAATCAGGCGAACCCATTCCCTACGCTAACATCTTTTTTGCCAATACCACCCTCGGAGCGTCGTCTCTAACAGATGGAACATTTGAAATCAATCGGATTCCGAATGGCAAGTATGACCTCCTGGTTGAAATCGTAGGTTATCGGCGGCATAAGCAGCCGCTCGAATTTCAGGATCAGAAATATCATATTGAGATCTCCATGGCGCAAGACACCGTTCTGCTGGAATCGATTACTGTTATGGCTGATCAGTCAGACAAGAAATACGCCTCTGTATTCTTCAAATTCTTTGTTGGCGATGGCCCAAGCGCCAAGGATTGCAAGATCCTGAACCCGGAGGCACTTCACTTTTATTTTGACAAGAAGAAGAACTACCTAACGGTCCACGCGAGGGAGCCCGTGCGGATCATCAATCCGACGCTGGGGTACACGGTGCACTATACCCTGGAACGCTTTGGCCTGGATTTTACAACTGGCACCAAAATCATCGAAGGCAATCCGCGATTTGAAGAGCTTCCGGCCCGGCGTCGAAGTGATTCGGTGGCGTGGCAAAAAAAAAGAAATAAAGCGTATCGGGGGTCGGTTTTTCATTTCATGCGGTCATTGTATCGGAATGACTTGCATCAGGAGAAATTCAACGTATCCATCGCGGACAGTTCACGAACTACGGACACGCAGGAAGTACTTCTACCCTTCGAACCTTCCGGATATCTGTCTGGCGATAGAGTTAAACAGTTGCGATTTAAAGGGCTACTGAAAATGGAGTACAGAGCCAATGAAGATTGGACATACCCGGGAATGGGCATTGGTCAACGCAGGGGAAGAAACCCCAATGGCTTTCAACAAACATACCTAAGGCTAAAAGATCCATCAATTGATATATACGAGAATGGGTACTATGCTGATCAACTCAGCATTTACCTTCATGGTTACCTGGTGTGGCGGGAAACCGTTTGCAATATGGTTCCGTTAGGGCACGAGGTGATGACCAAAAGGAAGAAGAAGAAATAATTCATATGAAGTGGTATTGGGTATTAGGCGTTGGGCGTTATTAACCCCGCTACAGGTTGAGTCCTTTTCCGAGCTATGAAAGCAATCTTCCGGCCCTCATGAAATATCAACTGCGCTTAGCAAGAAGTACCGCCCGCATTGTAAACATGAGCATCATCAGAAAATAAAGCAAGATGGCGGCCATCGATACCCATCCACTAAAGGCGCGGTAGTCAAGCGGCAACAGCGAAACATCCGCCATCAGACGCATTGCCAGAGACCCCAGCAGAATGAACACGGGAATGTAAAGTAATGGGTGGTAAGGCTTAACCGAAAGACCCAACACACCTGGGAGGATAATCGGGCCATGGGCAAAAATCATCGAAAAAGTGAAGCCCAGAAAGAAGGTATGGACAATCATGTCGTATGCAAAAGGCGTATCCCCCAACGTAATCAAGAGTAATCCCTCAAACAGAAGCGCGAGGTATCCGCATAAGAGCACGGTTGCTGTAAATTTTACCAGTCCCTCCTTCCGCATTGCAATCCGGATCACATCAAATCGCATCAGCCACAGACTGATCAGGATCATCGACATCCCAGCAAGGTACTTTCCGATTCCATGAAAGGGCATGAGCAGGCCAACCATGAACAACCCAAGAAACCCCATGAGTACATACCGATTGGCTGAAGTAACAGGCAAGAATTTTGAAAGCTCTAACCGCTCGGAAACAATAGTGAACAACAAGAAACCCATGTACCAAGGGAAAACCATCGGATAGAACTGCTTGAAGAAGAGCAGACCGGTACCGATCAACCAGCAGATTGCCCCAACAGTAGCCAGGGCCAAGTAGAGGTTGTATTGTTTCGTTAGGTAGGATGCATAGACAAGAATAAATACTACACCGGCCGCCAACTGCAGGCCTATGGCAACATGAACATGCCCCATGATAAACACGGCAATGCTTGATGCACTCATCAGGGGGCCCACAAAAAGAATTGTGCGCTTCAGTGGGATGATTTTCTCCAGGGCGATGAGCGTTCCCAGAAACCCTCCCACCATGATCGCTCCATGATGCGCATAGGCTTCCGGCAACGGAATACTCCATCCCAGTCGGCCCAGCCCTGAAAGCATCCCGATAATCAGGTTGAGAAACGCGAAAATCAGTAGTGCTGGCTTTAGAAGATTGCTCATCGCAGCAAAATCGGAAGTAGATGTGAGAAAGGACCTGACGAAAGTCAACCGAATAAATTCAGCAACAAAGAGTCGCGGATTCTTTTTTGGCATTCTCATAAATCGCTACCTTTCTGCAAAACTTTTTATCATGAAAATCACCAAACACTCCGTTGCCGCCATTCACTATACCCTCACCGACAATACCGGAAAAGTATTGGATAGCAGCATCGGACGCGACCCCTTGTATTACCTCCACGGCGAGGGCAACCTGATCCCCGGCATGGAGGAAGGACTAGAGGGTCAGCAAAAAGGCACAAAACTCGAACTTAAGATCAGCCCTGAAAAAGGCTATGGCGTACGCGACGAGAAGATGATTCAACAGGTACCCCGGTCGGCATTCGGCGATCAGCCCATATCCAAGGGGATTCAGTTCCAGACCAATAATGGCATGGTGGTTACCATCACTAACGTAGGCCTTGAAAGCGTAACGGTTGATGCGAATCATTCCCTGGCGGGCGTAGAATTGAATTTTAGCGTAGAAGTGATTGAAGTGCGGGAGGCGACAACTGATGAGATTTCTCACGGGCACGTTCACGGACCCGGCGGGCATCATTAATAAGGCCTCTCAACATTTCTCCCCTGTTGTTTGTTATCTTTGCTGACCTGGAAATTGCGACAGAAAACGAACTATTCTACTCACTATGTACGGCGGAGGCAACACATTTGAAGGCATAAAAACAGAGGACGTCGTCCAGGAAGATCCGCAAAAACTGGCGGAATTTGAAGCACGCATTGCCAGGGGAGAAAAAATTGAACCGGGTGACTGGATGCCAAAGCTTTACCGCAAGCAGCTCATCCGGATGATCGAACAGCATGCCCACAGCGAAATCATCGGTGCGCTCCCGGAAGGCACCTGGATTACCCGCGCACCGGGGTTCAAACGGAAAATGTCGCTCATGGCCAAAGTTCAAGATGAAGTGGGCCATGGACAACTCTTGTACAGCGCCGCCGAAACACTCGGCAAATCGCGCGAGGAAATGATTGATGACCTCATCACCGGAAAATCCAAATACTCCAACATCTTCAACTACCCTACTTTCACGTGGGCTGACTGTTGCTTCATTTCGTGGCTCGTGGATGCCGGCGCGATCGTAAATCAGTTGGCAAACGCGAAAGGAAGCTATGGCCCCTACTGCCGCGCCCTGGACAGAATTTGCGCGGAAGAGTCATTTCACCTCAAGTATGGCCATCATTGTGTCATTTATCTTGCATCCGGCACACCCAAGCAACGCACCATGTTTCAGGAAGCGCTAAACCGCTGGTGGCCTCCCATGATGCACTTCTTCGGCCCGTCCGATAAAATTTCCGTCCATACCGAAGTACTGATGCGGTGGAAAGTAAAGATGGGTTCCAACGACGATATGCGTAACCAGTTCCTGGACATGTATGTGCCCAAGATCCGCGAACTGGGATTCATCATCCCCGATCCTAAGCTGAATAAGAACTCCGAAACCGGACGGTGGGATTATACCGAACCGGATTGGGAAGAATTCAAGCGTGTTATCAACGGCGGCGGACCCTGTAACAAAGAGCGACTTGAGGTGCGGAGAATTGCAGAAGAACGTGGTCGCTGGGTACGTGAAGCGCTTAAGTCGCCAAAAGCATCATACGTTACGCCATTAGCCTAACATGCTAGGTGTTAAGTTCTCTAAGTGCCTGCCCACCGAAGCGTTTCGCGTAGGAGGGTTGAAGTGTTTACGTGTTAATGTATCGCAATCTGCCAATAGCTAACAGCCAATAGCCAACTACAATCATGAGTTCCCTCGATCCTCGCGTCAACAGACTTCCGGTAACGGGTACCCCAGGCGTGATCAGTCCCAAAGTGCCACTAGATCAATTCGGATCGTTTGAGGTATTTGTTCAGGGAAAGGAAGGAAAAGCATTTCAGCACGAAGGAATTGTTCACGCCCCCAATCTTGAAATGGCGTTTGTTCTGGCCAAGGAAGCATTCACCCGTCGGTTTACTTGCGTTTCACTTTATGTGACAGATACCCGCGATGTTTTCGTAAGCCCACTTACGGAAGGGGACAAGAATGCATATGACCTTATCCCTGAAGTTGTTGCGGCACCTCAACCAGAAGCGTTTGAAGTCTATCACCTGCTCCGCCGTGGCAAGCAACACGTCCATGCGGGAACAGTGATGGCCGGCAGTCCGGAAGAAGCCATGTGGAAGGCCCGGCAATCATTAAATACAAAACCTGTGTTTAACATTTGGGCCGTGCGTGCAAAGTCCATCCGCAGAACCGGCCTGGAAGAATCCACATTATGGGAAACACTTCCTGACAAAAAATTCAGGGATGCTTCCGACTACAAAGGCGGTGATAAACTCAAAGAATTTCTCGAACGACAAAAGTCATGAACGATCAGGCGCTCAAAGAGCTACTCTACAAAATGGCAGACGACCTGCTGATCTACGGCCATCGCAACTCCGAATGGACCGGCATGGGACCGCTGCTGGAAGAAGACATCGCCTTTTCCTCCATGGCCCAAGACAAGATCGGTCAGAGCTACGCCCTCTTCCAGATGCTTCATCAGCTGGGCGAACAAGCACCGGATACCGTTGCGTTCACGCGCAATGCCGCTCAGTTTCATAATTGTATTCTCACCGAGTTGCCAAACCAGGAATACGACTTCAGCCTCATCCGTCATTTCCTTTTTGACACGGCTGATGCCTTACGTTGGCAGATGCTGACACAATCGACATACGAGCCTCTGGCGCAGTTGGCCAAGAAAATTCAAGGTGAACTCCGCTATCACACCCTCCACGCGAATACCTGGGTGAAGCAACTCGGAAACGCTACGGAGGAAAGCGTTATACGTCTGCAACGCTCACTCCATGAAGCGATTCCTTACGCGCTAGGCATCTTCGAGGAATCCCCATACGAGGCAAACCTCATTGCTGATGGAATTTTTCAAGGTGAGAAGGCCGTGCTGAAAGCGTGGAAATCTAAGGTCGAAGAAGTCCTTTCTACCACCCAACTTGAATTACCCGATTGGAAACTTCAGACTCCTGTTTTAGGCGGTCGTATCGGCAAACACAGTGAACACCTACAGCCAATGGTCGATGAAATGAGCGAGGTGTTTCGGATGGACCCCACAGCCGAGTGGTGATACCTACCGCATAACCACCAGGCGTCCGCTTTCAACAAACTGCTTGCCGTTCGACGTTACGGTAAACCGGAAGAGATAAATACCAACAGGCAATAGATTACCGGAAGCATCTTGCGCACCTACCTGAATTTCATTTGTGCCCACATGCAAAACCGGCAGCACTTCATTGCCAAACGTGCGCACGGCGGAACCCATAGAAGAAAATAACTCCAATCGGAAGTCATCCGGTATCACCCCGCCGATAACCAATTTGAAAAAGAAAACATCTGGGGAAGGGTTGGGATAGACCGCCTGAAGCGCAAAGGCAACGTCGTCGCTCACGTTAAACAGTAGTTCATAGGGCAAGTCGCCGCTGCTGTTCCCATTGGCATCAGTCGCTTCAACTTTCAAAACATACTCTCCCACCTCCAATGCTTTCGGCCTGTAAAGAACCTCGAATTCCTCAGTGGGAGAAGCAGGGGTCCACGACAAATCAGGGTTTGTAAAATCAATCCGCTGAAATGAACAGACCACATCCTGAAGGCAGGGGCCACGGAGAAACAAGTTAAATCCGGTCGTATCCGTCTTCAACAAAAATGGATTTCTGTCAATGACGGAAGCGCGGATTACCGGGGAAGCCGAAACGACATCACCATTAATCGCATGACGGCCGTCGATCGTAACATCCAGAACTGGCCCCGTTTCGTCTGCAAGCACATCGAGGCGCGCATAGAGTGGTAAAATATTATTGTCATAGTATAGTTCCGGAAGAACACGCGGGTTGACATACACGGTAACATCGTTCAGGCCTCCCTTTCCTTTTGTGAATACCTCCACATCAAAGTGGGTCGTATCCCCTGGCAAAGGGGCATTGATATTGAAAGTATGACGGTCCAGGATTCGTCCTGTCCGTGAGAAGACGTCAACACGAACAGCCAACGAGTCGGGGAATTGCCTGGTAGAAATATTCGTGAATCCGAAAGGGGATTGCCAGTTATCACCCTCCTCCAGTAATTCAGTTTCCGTCGAACCGTCATAAACAAGAACGCCTTCCGCGGTTGGCGTAAAAGTGACCATCCACTTACGCAATTGCGCCGGTGTAAGGTCAATGGAATCTTTCACATGAAGCACCAGAAGGAGATAGGGATACACAGAAGCATCAATATCGCTCACCGATTGACCACCGGGAGATACTTGCCTGACCAAAGTCTCCTGGCCGGAAAGGTCTATACCGATGATATCAATTTTTACGACGTCCGCAGCCGCACCACCATGGACTTGCGTTGTCAACACTCCCCATTGTTGGGCCGGTCCAATCGGGTCTGAGGAGACCAAACCTGATGAGTACCTTCCCGTGACAGTTGCATTGACAGTCAACCCTTGCGCGTTGCCGGGAGATCCGCTCGGCCTGTAGAGCTTTGCTGATCCGCCCACAGTGCCTTTCTTTCCAAACAGCACAAACGGCTCTCCTGCCTCGAGAACATCCAGCTGAAACGTGCTCACCCCAACTTGCTCAAGCTGCAACTTCAAACCGGATGACCAGGACGCATAGCCTGCATCTCCAATAGAAAAGATCAGGACCGAGTCGCTGGGGCTGATATTGGCAATCCACTGCGCAAGTCCGTTGGTTGCCAACTCCATCTCGGCAACTGTGAAACTGTTGATCATCTCGGGTGCCCGGCCACAGGTACGGGGGTCGAAAAAGCTGAACGGAATGCCGACATATGGCGCCGTTGAGTTCTTGTCAAAGGCAAGGAAGTTCAGGGTATTGTTGCGACAGGGCTGCCCCTGTGAGGCAACATTGAACTCCTCCTGATTTATTTTGAGGGATACACCGGAAGGTGAATTGGGATTTGCACTACCAAAAGTCTCAATGTCAACTGTCGATACGGTCCCAATAAATTCAAGGCGGCGGACAACGCGGTTCCACTTCACCCCGGTGGTGTCGTTGTCAAGAAATTGGGGGAACTCCAGTTGGGCCCAACCTTCCGAACTGTTATTGATGAAGGCAAAAGAGGACGCGGTCCATTCGGTACTTTCTCCCGGAAGCGGATTCTCTAACTGCGTGCGCCAATAGTACACCAGCGAATCATTCGGAAGCAAAGTCAGCGGAAGCTTGGCGAGTCCTTTTCCAGACACTGTCTTGCGATTGAGGTACGGGCTGTCAAAGGTAGCGGCCGTATCGACTTCTACTTTGAATGATCGGGTTTCTGAAGTTAAATCGGTATGCTGGAATACAAGGTTGATGTTTGTCGTCGGTACGATCGCAAACGGCGGCGGAAAAAGATTCTTGGAACCATTAACAGGAATGAAGTAGTTAACAGCTGAGACATTGTTGTCCTCTTTCAGTTCAGCCTGATCCAAATCAGGATCGAGGGTCACGGTAAACACATTGTTGCCAAATTCATTGCCACTATTTTCTTTCCGAATGATTAACCGCAATGTTTCTGTGTACATGACTGGGGCATAGACCGAATCATATGTGATTGTGGAATTGTCACTCAACCTCCGCTCTACCCGAATATGAAGCGGTTCCGGATGTGCGCGTCCAAAATTCCTTACCCTGATTTCAACAGCAAAAGAATCCGTTTGAGCGGTTACGGCGGTGCCATCTAGCGAGACGATGGAAACAGCGCCCGAACTGACTTCATAGTCAGGCTTGTTAGCTCCGAAAAGCTGAACAGCAGGATCACCCAGCAAAACCATTTGTTGCACCTGTGTTACCGCCAGCGTCCCATTTCCAAATGCCGTGAGATAACGCCGGGCAGTCTCCTTCTGCACTTCCCCAATTCCCTTATGGATGTAGGTTGAATCACCGTAGGCAACTGAATAGAATAGGTTGGAGTACTCCCTCAGCGCGTTAACAAATCCGAATGAGCTATGCGCGATAAAGGCTTTTGCGCCCTTGCTTGGCGTAAGCATCCAGTCTTCGCCAAAGGTCACGCGGTTGTCAAAGAACCGGCCGGCATTACAACCGTTGATCAGGAAGCCCGGATATTTCCCTGCATTTTGATAGCCCAGGGTTGGATCGCTCACATACCCGATATCTATATCAATTGTGCCCGGTCCGGAATGCCCAAAAAATGTAATGAGATTCAGGCCTTTGTTTACCTGATCTTTCACGTTGATCAATTCGACGTTAAGTGTCTGCTTTGAAATCGTCTCTGCCTTTCCCCCGAGGTAAAAATCTTCCGCAATCGCTTTGAACCCGTCAACAATACTTCTAAAGACCGCAGGCTCGCCCGGATTAATGCCTCCACTCAGGTGAAGCAGGTCCTTCCTCCACATTTCGTTAAACGGCAAGGCTTCAGCCTCTTTTACTTTGTTGAGATAAGCAGCAACCTGACTCGGCGTGCTTGCTGTCAATCGGCCAGTGGGTACTCCCGGTTCATTCGTGGTGCCGCCAAGACCTGCCGTAAAGGCGATGTCACTGGCCGGTATACCCGCAGAAGGCACGAGGTCATGAAAATCTGTCGGCAGATGGGACGTCTTGCGATAATAGCCATAGGATGCTTCCATTCCCTTTCCGAGGAGAAAGAGAAATTTCGGATCGCCTCCCGCATCAAGGAATTTCATAAACTGAAAAATTGCCCTGGGTGAAGTCTCCCCATAGTTGAACTGATTATACAGTTGGTCCATGGCCATCGTGAGCGTATCATATCCGCCCCCGGCTGCCGAAGCGCGATAAGCAGCGTACGCCTGAACAGCATCACCATACCCGAGGGCTGGCTTCATCAAACTGCGATGAGATAAAATAATAAAATTGTGAAGGGATGGGGAAATGGCGCGGAAGGTCACTTTTTGCAGCACCCCTGAACGGGTCGCGTTAGAAACATAAAGCGTTCTACCGGCCAATGTATTCGGAATGATGGCACTCAAACCGCCGGTGATAGGTGTGGTTCCGATCAGGCTTACGTCGGCACTTGCGGTAATATCCCACACGCGGGAAGCCGGCGCAGGGTTTTGTATTTCGATATATGATTTGTTGCCAGGGTTCGGAGCAACATGAATTATTTTCTCTGCTGACAACTGCACATCATAATTCTGAGGGAGGATAAGGTTGATGTAAGATACACTCACCTGATCACGCGCTCCGGTGGGCGTGATCTTCACGCGAACGGTCATCTTCCCGTCGCCGCCCACGTCTGTCCACGCCAGCGGAAAGGATAGAAGTGATGTTTCATAGTTCAAGAAGTTGGTGGTCCCAAGCAGTCGGGTTGATCCGCCGTTCGCGCCTGCATATACTTCAACCTGGTGGCTCATTCCACCGCGACCGGCGAGGAGAATCTCCAGTGAAGGCGTTCCGGCAGAAGGGACCCCGCCTGTTAAACTTTCCAACAGAAAATCCTGCTGCCCCGTGCATCCTGAAGACACGGTACAGATCAAGTTACCCGTCCACCCTTCGCCCGTTCCAAAAGAGGTCGGCTGAACATCACCAACATGAGAGAATTCAGTGGTGAAAATCTCCCGATGTTCATGCACGTGAGCTGCATCAACAGGAAGGCCCAGACTATTGATTTCAGAAAATGTGTTGATGCGCTTGCCCAGAACGGGAAGCGGGTTCCAGGTCAGGAAGTACGCTGTCGTGTCATTGTACAAGTTGTAGTATGCATGAGGCTGTGCGCTCGCTGGAACATATAGGTCGGCATCGAGCGATCCATCGTTTCGTGTTCCGTAAAACTCAATGACATCCCCCGGATCAAAGACTGCATCATTTTGCCCGGTAACCAGAATGGCCTGCTCAACTCCACGATGAAACAGGTTAATCCGACGCGGGTCAATGGAACCCACAGGAGCCCCGGCAGCCTGCAGATCGCCATACGTCAGCCGGTATATGCCATCGGCGGCAACGGGAATTTTGAAGTACGACTGACCGAAGTTGATCCATTCATTGGAATACTGGCCATAGCCCTCAATACAGGTCAAAAGGACCAGCACAAGCAACAAACCCGCATTCCTGCCCCACCGGTAGGCCTTGATAAAAAAACCGTTCATTAAGAAGGTAAATACAGGGTGGAGCATGCAATGTAAATGGCCAAATCCATCCAAAACTGAGGGATTTGTAAAAATAGTTCAATTATTTTCAATAGTACTTGGCCATGCATAGTACCTTTTGCGTATACGCCTAAAGAGCACTAAAAACGTGGATGTATGAATCTTGAAAACACGCAGGTACAAATGAGGAAGGGAATATTGGAATACTGCATCCTCCACATCATTTCCAGGGGTGAGGTGTACGCCTCCGACATGCTGGATGAACTTACGGCAGCACGCATGATTGTCGTGGAGGGAACCCTGTATCCATTGCTAACCCGGTTGAAAAATGCAGGGCTGCTGGAATACAAATGGGTGGAGTCCAAGTCCGGCCCGCCACGCAAATACTATACGTTGACCGATCCAGGATCTCGCTTCCTCTACGGACTGACAGAAACATGGGAAGATCTTGTCCATTCGACCAATCAGATCACACAAAAATCAAAATCAACAATCTAGTTTACCTCGTGATATGAAAAAGAACATCAGCATCAACATAAGCGGTATCATCTTTCACATAGAGGAAGATGGCTATGAAATCCTGCGCAAGTACCTCGACTCGGTCAACAAGTATTTCGGATCATTTGAAGACAGCGCCGAGATTCTGGCCGACATTGAGGGGCGCATCGCCGAAATCTTTCTGGCCAGGCTGAACGAGGGTAAGCAAGTGATCACTGCCGAGGATGTCTCAGCCCTGATTGCTACCATGGGCAGCGTGAGTGACTTCAAGGCAGCCGAGGAGCAAGAGGCTACAGCCGGTGAACCGGACCAAATGTTCCACAAACAATCTTCGCAATCACGTCCTCAGGAACCACGTAAGCTGGTCCGCGATCAAAACCGGAAAATTCTCGGTGGTGTATGCGCAGGCCTTGGACATTATTTCAGTGTGGATCCTGTATGGCCAAGATTACTGCTGGCATTACTAACCATCGGGACGAGTGGAATATTTCTTCTTATCTACATCGTCATGTGGATTGTGCTGCCCGCAGCCGAGCTGGAAGAAGATGCCGTAAAGAAAATGTACCGCGACCCGGACAAAAAAGTACTGGGTGGTGTGGCTTCTGGCATCGCTGCCTTTTTCAACAGCGACCTGGCTCTCATCCGCTTCCTGTTTGTGATCTCCGCCTTCGTAGGATTTGGTATCGTTATCTACATCGTACTATGGATTGTACTGCCTGAGGCCAAAACCATAACCGAGAAAATGAAGATGCAGGGCGAGCCTGTTACGCTCTCAAATATTGAGTCCTCTGTCAAGAAAGGAATGAATGAAAAAGAAGCAGCTGAAGAAAGCATGCTCACAAAAATCATCCTCCTCCCCTTCCGCGCGATTGCTGCGGTGTTTCAGTTGCTTGGCCCAATTCTTCGCACGCTGGTCGATGTGCTCCGTGTAGCGATTGGGATCGTGGTGTCGCTGACAGGTTTGCTCTTTATCCTGGTTTTCCTGTTTGCATTCGGCGTCCTGGCTGGAATCATGAGTCCGCCCGATATGCATCTGTTTTCTGATTGGTACATTTCTTCACCCAATGTACCCCTCAACGCAATCCGGAACAGCTTCCCGACCTGGATCATTTTTGTCGCCTTCTTCACCGTGTTCATTCCATCGCTGTTCGCAATGCTCCTGGGGAGTTCCATCATTGCACGCCGCATTGTGTTCAATGCAGCAACGGGATGGTCACTCTTCGTAGCTTTCTTTGTCTGTATGGCTGTCCTCAGTTTTAGTTTACCTCAGGTCATCTTCGGATTCAAGGAACAAGGAGAATACAAGACCGAGCAGACTTTTGGCACCGATGGCAAAACTCCGGTCTTTCAAATCAACGAGACGGGCATGGATGATTACAATGTCACTTCCCTCTACCTGCGTGGCCAGGATGGAAAAGATATTCGCGTTGTCAAGCGTTTCGAATCACAGGGATACTCACGCAAGGTGGCCGCCGAAAATGCCCAAATGGTCGACTACGCAATCGTCCAGACTGACAGCCTCCTTCGCTTTGACTCAAACATAACTTTCAAGCAGGACGCTAAATTTCGGGCGCAACGGTTGGATGTAGATGTGTACATTCCTTTCGACCAGGTAGTGGTGATTGAAGGTGGACTGTGGAGGATTATCGATAATCAAGATGCCTTTGACTTTACACATAACAATGAAACCCAGACAATCCGGATTACCAAAGACGGTTGGAATTGTGTCACCTGCCAGTCAAGCAGTCATCAAGAGCCTCTTAACATTCAAGATCAGTATGGCCTGGCCGATTTTAATTCTGTTGACTTGCAGGGTCTATTTGATGCCAGGATTGAGAAAGGAGATTCCTTTGCCGTAGAAGTAGACGGAATGGAAGGTGAGCGCAAGCGATATGATGTTTATGTCAACGGCCAGACCCTGGTGATCGATTATCAAGACAACCGGAAGAACTTCTGGAAACGGGAATTTCTGGGTGATCAGAAAATGAAGATCCTGATCGTCATGCCCGAGCTCCGAGAGCTGGATGTGATGGGCGCGGGTAAGCTGACATTCAAAGGATTTGACGAACAGGAGGTTGACATCAAACTCACAGGTGCCGTAACAGGTGTTGGGAACATTTCCGCTGACCGGCTTACAATAGAATTAACCGGAGCCTCCTTTCTCGATCTGAACGGCAGGGGCAGGTTTCTGGATGCCGACATTACCGGTGCCTCCGGCTTACGCGCCTACGGGTATGATGTCGCGCACTGTGTCGTGGAGGCCCATGGCGCCTCAATGGCCAAGGTCAACGTTTCCGAAACCCTGGAGATCCGGAAAGGGATTGCCAGCAACGTGTCACATCGCGGCGACGCGGAAGTGATTAAGCGATAGTGTTGCTGCAGTCGTTCGGCTGATTTATACTACCTTCAAGGGATGGATAGTCAACGACTTCCGTCCCTTGATTTTTTCCGGGGCGCAACGGTTATCGCCATGATCATCGTCAATAACCCAGGGAGCTGGGCGACGGTATTTCCTCCACTCCTGCATGCAGAGTGGAACGGCTGCACGCCGACGGATATGATCTTTCCTTTCTTCCTGTTCATCGTCGGCACCTCCATTCATTTTGCGTATCAGAAGAAAAAGGCGGAAGGACTAAGCGCGAAAAATTTGCGCAAGATTACAAAGCGCGCACTGATAATAATTTTGCTTGGGCTGCTCCTTGCCTGGTTTACACTTCCCGCCGAACGCATGATCGATATCGAGCGGCTCGCAACCTTCCGCTTGTCCGGCGTCCTTCAGCGAATTGGCGTGGTCTTCTTTTTCTGCTCCGCGATATACCTGTCTACAGGCTGGTTGACGCAAGTGAGGATGGCTGCCTTGTTCCTGGTACTCTACTATGTTCTGATGACCCTGGTACCAGTACCAGACTTTGGTCCTGCCAATCTGGAACCGGGAACTAACCTGGCCGCGTGGCTCGACCGTTTCTTCCTCGATGGCCACCTTTGGTCGCAATCAAAAACCTGGGACCCCGAAGGAGTCCTTAGCACCTTGCCTGCCATCGCCACAGGAATTATTGGCATGCTCACCGGTCAACTTTTCGAAAAGATAAAAAATCCCACAGAACGCGTTACATGGATTTTTCTTTTTGGAATGGCCCTCATACTGGCTGGGCTTGCCTGGGACATGGCGTTTCCAATCAATAAATCGCTGTGGACCAGCAGCTATGTACTGTACACTGGGGGATGGGCCATGCAGGTTCTCGCCGCAAGCCACTGGCTCATCGACATCCGCGGCTACCAATCGTGGATAAAACCTTTTCTTTATTTCGGTATGAATGCCATTTTTGCATTCGTAGCTTCGGGCGCTGTTGCTAAAATCCTGTTGCAAACCCGTTGGACAACAGATAACGGAGAAGTTGAGTCACTATGGAATTATCTATATCAGAATCTATATGCAAGCTGGATGGAGCCCCGAATCGGTTCCTTGTCGTTCGCACTAACGCTGGTGCTGATCTTCTACCTGATTCTTCGCTGGATGTATTCCCGGAGAATATTTGTCAAAGTCTAAGTGAGACCGATAGAAAAATGACCTGGCACCTCGTATGAAATTTCTATTTTCCCTACTCCTGCTCATCAGTTCCTTTTCTGTCTTTTCACAAAAGCAGGGCCTCCAAGGTCAGGTTTTTTGGGTGTCTGGAAACCAGATGCCGGGACCGGAAGCGGTTCTGTCACCGAATCAGGGCGCCATCCGTGAAATTATGATTTACGAACTCACTGCTATTTCTGACGCCACACAGGTAGGGCCATTCTTCAGGGATATTAAAACACGCTTAGTGATCTGCGTTCAATCAAAAGCCGACGGCACATTCAAGGCAAAACTCCCGGAAGGCACTTACTCTGTTTTTACCAAAGAGCGAAATGGACTTTATGCCAACCTGTTTGACGACAAAGGCAATATCAATCCTGTTGTCATAAGGCCTGGGCAATTTGCCTGGAAGACCATTACCATCGATTACGATGCAGCCTACTAAGGGAGTCCAATAAGTCAACTGATAAAAAAATGACGAAATAACTTCGCGCGCACCTTTTCACGCAAAGGCCGCTAAGTTTCATGCAAATCCCTGTTAGGGTGGATCCCCTGAATTTACCAATCCATTACCCTGGAGGGTACTCTGTAGCAAATTTGTCTTTGCGTTTTTGCGCACCTTCGCGCACCTTTTCACGCAAAGGCCGCAAAGCTTCACGCAAAGGCCGCTAAGTTTCATACAAATCCCTGTTAGGGTGGAGGGCACCTTAAGCCCCATTTTCTCGTATACAACCCCCGATAGATTTACTTTCTCGCCGTGCAACCTATGGCAAGGGGTTTGCATCTTATCCTTGAATCGACGAAATGCAGTTTCAGATTTACAGAGCCCGGGAAATGGAGCTAATTGAAGGGTGCCGCCGGAATGACCGGGAGGCGCAAAAGGCCTTGTATGACTTCATGGCCCCCAAGATGCTTTCCGTCTGCTGCCGCTATGTAAAAGATCGCATGGAGGCTGAAGACATCCTGGTGAAATCCTTTATGAAAGTCTTCGAGCGACTTGATCAGTTCAAAAGCGAAGGCAGCTTTGAAGGATGGATCCGCAAAATCGTGGTGAATGAGTCGTTGACTTATTTACGGAAGAACAAGAACATGTACCTGGAAACAGATATTGAAATTGCCGACAGAGAGGCAGACCTGCAATCCCTGGAAACCGAACTGGAAGCAGCGGATTTGCTCAAGCTGGTTTCCGAACTGCCAACAGGATACAGGATGGTCTTCAATCTCTATGCCATCGATGGCTTCTCGCACAAGGAAATTGCTGAACAGATCGGAATCACAGAAAGTACGTCGAAGTCACAGTTAAGCCGGGCCAGATTACATCTGCAGGCCAAGCTGTTGGAAATAGAAAGAAGTCTGAATCACAAAATGAATGTGAAATGAACAAGCTGGATCACCTATTCAATGAAAAACTTGCTAATCATTCAGTAGCGCCGACAACCGGTGCCTGGGATCGGATTGAGGCTGGCTTTTCAAAAAAAAATAACCCATTGATATGGATGAGGTGGGCTGCTATCGTGATACCCGGTACGATTCTCGGATTCATTTGGCTTGGCCAACCTAATCCGTCCGGATCGCAAGTAGCAACGGTTCCAGCATCCATTGCGCCTGCCGTTGTCGCTACACCCAATACGCTTCAACTACCCCAGCCAACTGTTGAGAAGGAAGCAACCCCTAACAAAAAAGAGAGACTTCACCGAAAGGAGCTCACGCCAGAGAATTTACAGCAACGCACACAACCCCAGGAGAAGACTGCTTCACTTCCTGAATCCGTAACTCCCCTTGAGGACGTAACAATTGAGCCCGCTCCCGAGGCAACTCCACTTGCAGCGATCCATGAAACAAAGCCCATCGTGCTTGTCTACACCCTTGAACCCATTGCGTCACGGGTAGTGCCGCAAGCAGAAGAAAAAAAGACCCCCCTTGGGCGAGTCGTGCAATTTGCAAATACAGTTAAACACAGCGATCCGATTGCCGATCTCCGGGGAATGAAGGATGAACTCCTCGCTATTGATCTGCGAAAAAAATCAACCAAAAGAAATTAACACCCCATGAACATGTCAATTAGAAAAAATATTATTCTCACACTTACCCTGCTGACTAGCACGCTTCTTCATGCCCAGCCAGCCGACACGCTGGTTGTTCGGGTAGGAAAAGAATCAAAAGTTATCTTCGCCATCAAGGACAAGCAGGATTTGGAAACCCTCAAGCATTATAATTTTCAGGCACTCATGGACGATATGCTTCAGAAACTTGAGAAGCGAGACACGAGTGCACTCCCCAATCCATCATCGGACTACTTAAAGGATTCAACCCAGCAAGCGCCTTCGATTGTAACACCTGAGGCGCCATGGGTACACGACCAACCCCGGGACGACTGGAATGACCGGAGCGAACGCAGCCGGAATAAGAGCTCCCGCAAAATGTATCATTCATTCAACATTGACCTGGGCATGAATAACTATCTGGAGAATGGCAGTTTTCCAGATGGGAACAATCAATTGTACACCGTGAAGCCCTGGGGCTCCTGGTACGTCGCGTTAAATTCCACACTCCGTACGCGTGTGGCCGGGAAGTTCTATATCGAGTGGGGAGCAGGTGTGTCCTGGTACAATTTTAAGTTCAACAATTTCAAGGTAGGAATTACCAAAGATGATAATGGCGTGATCTTCTATGAGAACACAAAAGACGTAGAATTCACAAAAAGCAAATTGACAGTAGCCTACGTGAATCTTTCTATGGTCCCCATGTTTGATTTTGGCGGATATAGCCGAAAGCCGATGGTCTTCAATGGGGATCGCTTGAACTTTGACAAGCGTGGGTCATTCAGGTTCGGTGTAGGTCCATACGTGGGGTACCGGCTTGACAGTTATACCAAGCAGGTGTGGGAAGAGAACGGCGATACCCACAAATCGCACAATCACGACAACTATTACCTCAATAACATACGGTACGGCCTTCGGGCGCAAATCGGGTTCCGCGACACCGATATCTTCTTCAACTACGATATGAATGAGCTTTTCATTGAACAAAAAGGACCAAAACTGAACGCCTTTAGCTTTGGCATCACGCTTTGAGCGTGTATGTGAATAGTTTAACCGGTTATTTCCGGGAAGGCTTTCGAACCAGGTCGCGGTTGTGAAGAACCAGGTCACGCTCAGGGCCCCGGAGTTCAAAATCCTTGCAGAATACATACGGCCTCGGCCACTGAGCAACCAGGGCCAATAGGATCACGAGGAACGCTCCTGTAAAATATACGCTATGGGTTAGGTAGTAGCCAATGGCCATTAACAGGGAACCCGCCGCGTAGGCGCCATTTCTCACAACGAAAAGAACGAAGTAGCCGTCCATTTTTTTAGCCAACTCATTCAATGTCTTCAGACGTCGCATCCGTTCACGCCGGAGCCAGTGAACGATCGTTAGGACAATAATAACCACCGAACAAAGAACAACGAAAAGAACTGCCAGTTGGTCAGCGTCAACGATTGCAGGCGAAGTGTCAAGGGTATAGTAGTGCAAAAAAACAAACAGCCCAAGCGGCAGCAGTAGGAGGATGAAGCCGATAGTATTAAGTTTGTAAAAGAATTCCTTGACGGAGAAAAAATTCATTCTGTTTATTCTGTCAAAGGTAGCAAGTTAAGAAGATGGAACCGATCGCCACCCTAACCCGCAAAGAACAGGTAATCCGAAAAGCCGCAGAGCTTTTCAGAGAAAAGGGCTATGCAGCTTCTTCTATGCGTGATTTGGCCCAAAAAATGGGTATCGAAGCAGCGAGCCTGTATTCACACATCAAATCCAAGGAAGAAATACTCCAGCAGCTCTGTTTTGACATGGCTACCGAGTTCCGGAAATCGCTTTGCGAAGTGGAGAAGCAAAAGGGGCCAGCCAGTGAAAAACTTCGCAACGGCATCGTCGGCCATATTGAAGTCATGGCCAAAGACCTCACGGCGTCAGCGGTGTTCATGAATGAGCACCGACACCTGAGCCAGCCGCACCTCAGGGAATTTCTTCTCCTTCGCATCAACTACATCAACCGGTTCAAAAACATTATTGAAGAAGGAATTGCAACCGGCGAGTTTAAACCCATTGACAAGAAGCTTGCGGTGATGACCCTCTTTTCATCCCTCAACTGGATGCCGCAATGGTACGACCCGCACAGCAATATTGTTCCCGCTGACCTGGGGCAGCAATTGTCTGATATGCTGGTGAATGGGCTGAAGAAATAAGGAGTTAGGAATTAGGAGTTAGTTCCGAATCACTACATCACCAAATCACTACGCCGCCAAATCACTACCACTCACCTTCGTGAGACACTAGGGACGGGCAGGCAGGTCCGCCTCCGAACAAGATCCATCCTTAAAATGGATCGGGACAGCAGGTTTTGATGACAAAGTTTTAGGGCAAAATACCAGCAACAATTTTGCAATTGCATCGTATGATTATTAAATCGTATTCGCATTGCCACTGTTTTGTTATGGTGCCAAGAAACAGGATGGCGGAGTGAAGCCTGAAGGTCGGAAGCATGAAAACCGCTCGACCAGCGTTCATAGAATCCTAATAATTTGAATGGATTTGCACTTTTTTAGGATCTCTACACGTTTTCTAGCCTGAAAACGCAGAAAATGCCACCAAAGCACGGTCAGAGCACGGTGAGCCGCCGGTGACCCCACGGTGACCTGGCGGTGAACCCCCGGTGAGCCTCCAGAATTATCCCTCAACGCTCCATGATGTCCCTTGAAAGATCCCTCTTCTGTATCTCTCCGTAATGCCTTTGTGCTTCTCTGCGTAACTTATTGAACAGGCAACAAGTTTCTTCGCGCCTTCCCGCCTTCGCGGTGAATATCCCTATCGTCACTTCAACTCAACAAAGGCTATATACCTCCATCCATTGGCCCCTTCATCCCTCTTCTGCACTTCTCCGTGAAGCCTCTGTGCTTCTCTGCGTAACTTATTGAACAGGCAACAAGTTTCTTCGCGCCTTCCCGCCTTCGCAGTGAATATCCCTATCGCTACTTCAACTCAACAAAGGCCCAATACCCAACGCCCAATACCTAAATGCCAGCCCCCAGCATTGCTTTGCATTTCCTTTTTCTCTATAATGAAGTAAAATTAGACCCCCTTGGTTTCTGCTGGTTTCGGACATACTGCACGAAGAGACGCCTGGTGGCTACGTAGTTTGCTCGTATTTCTGGGCCTCAGCGGATTTATTGTGTACGCGACGTGGGCGGCCTTCCAGGGCGAACACTATGCCTTCGGACCATACTTATCTCCATTTTATTCTCCTGAGTTGTTTGGGGATTCTCCCCACAGCTGGTTTGGACCAAAGCCATCCTGGTGGCCGTTGATTCTCCCCTTCTCCCCCGCGCTCCTCATTCTTTGGGCGCCTGGCGGGATGCGATTTACATGCTACTATTATCGGGGCGCATACTATAAAGCCTTCTGGGCAGATCCTCCTGCCTGTGCCGTCTCCGAGCCAAGAAAAAAATATTGGGGAGAAAATTCTTTTCCGCTGATCATGCAGAATGCCCATCGGTATTTCATGTACCTGGCCATACTGTTTGTCTTCGTCCTTGCTTACGACGCATGGAAAGCAATGTGGTTCATAGACCCGCTCTCTGGTAATACGCAATTCGGCATCGGGGTGGGGACACTTGTTCTTATGCTGAACGCAACGCTCCTCGGCGGCTACACCTTTGGGTGCCATTCGTTCCGTCACCTGGTCGGCGGATTTAAAAATCAATTATCAAAGTCTCCGGCCAACAAGATTGCCTACACATGTGCAAGTTGCCTTAATCGTGGTCACATGAATTGGGCCTGGTGCAGTTTGTTCGGCGTTGCCTTTGCAGACGTTTATGTTCGCTTGGTTTCTATGGGTATCTGGACTGACTGGAGGATCTTCTGATGGAAAAATTCGAGACAATCAAGCACGATGTGCTCGTCATCGGCTCAGGGGGCGCCGGTCTTCGGGCTGCCATTGAGGCCTCCTCTACTGGTGCTTCAGTGGGCGTAGTCTGCAGGTCGCTGTTGGGCAAAGCACACACGGTGATGGCAGAGGGTGGCGTCGCCGCCGCACTCGGCAATGTGGATGATCGCGACAATTGGAAAGTTCATTTTGCCGACACGATGCGGGGCGGACAATACATGAACAACTGGCGCATGGCGGAACTGCATGCGAAGGAAGCCCCTGCACGGGTAAGAGAACTGGAAGCCTGGGGAGCAGTCTTTGACCGTACTACGGATGGACGAATACTGCAGAGAAATTTTGGCGGCCATAAGTATCCCCGACTGGCGCACGTCGGTGACCGCACAGGCCTGGAACTCATCCGCACATTGCAAGACCATGGTATTCACCAGGGAATGGACATTTATCAGGAGCACACGATTATCAGTCTGCTCAAAGATGGTGAACGTGTCGTGGGTGCACTTGGGTATGACCGTGAGAAAGGACTCTTCAAGGTCTTTGAATGCAAGGCAGTTATTATCGCCACGGGTGGCATGGGCAGAATTTACAAGATCTCCAGCAACAGCTGGGACTGCACCGGCGGAGGCATTTCCCTGGCCTATCATGCCGGCGCAGAACTCATTGACATGGAGTTTGTGCAATTTCATCCGACGGGCATGGTATGGCCGCCGAGCGTGCGCGGGCTTTTGATTACAGAAGGGGTGCGCGGTGAAGGTGGGGTACTGAGAAATAATCAGGGCCGTCGGTTTATGTTTGATGATATCCCTGATTTGTACAAAGCCCAGACATCCATGGATGAAGAAGAGGGCTGGCGCTATACACAAGGGGACAAGAACGCAAAACGACCACCTGAACTTCTCACCCGTGACCATGTTGCGCGTTGCATCAGGCGGGAGATAAAAGAAGGACGGGGATCACCCCATGGTGGCGTATACCTTGACATCGCCTGGATTAAGGAAAGGATCCCCAATGCCGCTGATCATATCAAGCGCAAACTCCCAAGTATGTACCACCAATTCAAGGAGCTTGCCGGTGTTGACATCACGAAAGAGCCGATGGAAGTCGGCCCGACAACCCATTACATCATGGGTGGCGTGCGAATCGATGCCGACACACAAATGACCAGTGTACCCGGGCTCTTTGCAGCAGGAGAATGTGCAGCGGGTCTCCACGGCGCGAACCGGTTAGGAGGAAACTCATTGTCTGACCTGCTCGTGTTTGGTAAACTGGCGGGCGAACATGCAGCTGGTTATGCGCGCCGAGCCCCGGCGACTGTCATTGACTCCAGCCAGGTTGAGAAAATCATGGAGGAGGCCTTGTTGCCCTTTGAGCGCGACCTTCAGAAAGACAAAGAGAACCCCTTTCAAATCCAAACCAACCTTCAGGAAATGATGCAGGAGTTGGTGGGCATTGTTCGCAATGAAAATGAATTGGCAGAAGCCATTGTAAAGATTGATGAACTCAAGAAGCAAGCTGCACTTGCTGCCTGTGGAGGAAACCGTGGCTTCAATCCCGGCTGGCACACGGCGATGGAACTAACCCACATGCTAACCGTAGCTGAGGCGATTGCCCGTTCCGCTAAAGAACGTAAGGAAAGCCGTGGGGGTCATTTTCGTGAAGATTTCCAGGAAAAGAGTGACGAGTTTTCAAAGATCAATACCTGCCTGAAGAAAGGCGACGATGGCTACATGCAAATTCAATTCCTGCCTAAAGTCAAAATGCGTGAAGATTTGCAGCAGATCATTGACGAGATGAAGTAACCCCACACCTAATGGCCAACATGACATTCAGCATCTGGCGAACCGATTCGGGAGGAGGAAGATTCCAGGACTACCATACTGATATTTCGGAGGGCATGGTTGTGTTGGATGCCGTTCACCATATCCAGGCTGAAAGCGCCAATGATCTGGCCGTGCGTTGGAATTGCAAAGCGGGAAAATGCGGCTCTTGCTCCGCAGAGATCAATGGTCGTCCGCGATTAATGTGTATGACGCGTCTGGCCGATCTTCCCCAGGACAAGCCCATCCGCATTCAGCCGATGAAAGCATTTCCGGTGATCAAGGATCTCGTGACCGATGTATCGGTAAACTATCGTACCAAGAAAAAAATAAAGAAATTCAAACCCCGCACACCTGACTCTGCCGACGGCACCTGGAGAATGATGCAGGGAGACATTGACCGGGTACAGGAGTTTCGCAAATGCATAGAATGTTTCCTGTGCCAGGATGTGTGCCACGTCCTCCGGGAACATTCCTTGCACGAAGAGTTCGCCGGACCCAGGCATTTTGTCTATACCGCCGCACTCGAAATGCATCCCCTTGATACCGAAGACCGCCGCGAGGACCTCAAACATGCCGCAGGAATCGGCTACTGTAACATCACCAAATGCTGCACCACGGTCTGCCCGGAAAAAATAACCATCACGGACAATGCCATTATTCCGCTCAAAGAACGGGTTGTCGATAAATTCTATGACCCACTTTTGAAATTTTTTAGGATATTTAAGTAATCAACCTCAGAACTGAAGCCCTACTGCCATGAATACAGTCTCCACTACCGAAAAGAATATCTTCAAGATGAAGCCCCTATCGAAAGACGGGGTAGAAGCTGCCCTGAGTAAAGCCGAACACTATCGGTTGCTCAACCAGCCTAAACTTGCAGAGAGCATCTGCTTAGATATTCTTGAAGTAGAGCCCGGAAACCAAAAAGCTTCGGTTGTGTTATTGCTTTCGCTCACCGACCAGTTCGGTCAATCGCTCTCTACGGCAGCGAAGCATTCACAGCGACTCGCAAATAGTCTTAAGGACGAGTATTCCCGGCTGTACTATACGGGGATCATCCATGAGCGTCAGGGAAATGTTGCATTAAACTCTGCAGTTCATGGTTCTGATTGGGACGCCTACGAATGGTATATGGAGGCCATGGAGTTCTTTGAGCGCGCAGAAAAAGTTGGTTCCGTTGGAAACAATGACCCCGTGTTGCGGTGGAATACCTGTGCCCGGACGATCATGCAATACAACTTGCAAGAGCGGCCATCCGATTCAATTAATCCAATCCTGGAGTAACCAGTTAATCAGCGTGTTTTGTTGTGACCCCGAGGCGGGAACACCGACAAAGGCAGTGTTTTGTTGGTGACCCCGAGACGGGAACACCAACCAAAGGCAAGGAACGGCCTTTAATTCCATTAATCCGATCATGGAGTAGCGTTAGCGCATCTGCTCAAGTCAATTCTTTTTCTTCCTGTCCTTGACGGGGATAACGAGTTTCAGTCCGGACCATATTTCATCAACAGCGCAAACCTTTATATCGACGAGGCCATTCTTCAGGGCGAAATCACGGATTACGTTTTCATCGAGGTCGGTTGGAATCTTGGCGGACTTTTTGGGCCAGGATATCCAAATCATTCCATCGGGGCGTATGGCTTGCTTTGCCTTCAGCACTTCCTTTTCAAAAGCGTGCCTGGAGGTGAGAAACAAGTGCACTAAATCCAGGGGGACTGTGCCAATCCTGGTTTTAATCTCAACACCTTCCGGTAATGGACTTACCCAATTCCAATATCCAGACGGCTCGTTTCTCACCAGCATTCGGATGCCGGAGACAAGACCTAGTTTTTTCAATAGCGGAGTTCCTGAATATCCTGTCATGATTCGCTTGCTTATCTGGCAAATCGAAGGAGTCTGCAAAATAAAAAACGCCCCAATTAACTGGGGCGTCTTTTACTTTGGATTTCAATCTATCAATTGTTTTTCTTCTTCTCCATTTCGGCGTTAAAGGTGTCTTTGAATTTCTCGTAATCGTAATCAATCTTCAAAGATTCATCCTTGGATATTCTGGCGTTATATTCCTTTACCAGATCATCGGCAGAAAGTTCGAGGGCGATGTACGTCTTATAATTTCCATCTTTTGTCTGAACCAATTTCTCGCAAATGGTACGAACGCCGCTAAGCGTTTGCTCCACCACTTCACGATTCAATTGTTCAAATTTTTGTTCGAGGGCCTCACGCTTGTCCATCGTCCGTGAATTGGTGTAGTTATCCGTTACGGTCTTGACCGTCGTTTGAATAGACTGGGCAAGCTCATTGCGGGCGTTGGTAAGTGCCTTCTTTTTAGAAGTTACCTGGTCCATGCTTTCACCGATGGAATTGGCACGAAAGACCTTGTTGGTCGTAAAGAAGTCTGGGCCAGAACATGGAACCGTTACTTCTTTTTCACCTGAAGGCATGGGCTGTTTGGACTTACAGCCGGATACTAAAACTGCTGCCGTGATGGCCAGCACAGTGGAGAAACGCATTAGATTTTTCATATCAGTTTTAAGATTTGGTATGCAAGTTACACAATGCAATTAATAGGCCACATCGTTATTTTCTGTTTTAAGCTCAAAATTGAGTCAAAAAAAGGGTTTTTACTGTAATATGGCATTTAGCAGCTCAGGCAATTTTTCCTTATCCAGGATTTCCAGTGACTTCGTGTAGGCCTCCTGACTGGCCCGGTCATGATCCAGGCTGAAACCCTTTATCCGCTCAAGGGTTGTAGCGTAAATCTCCTTGTTGTCTTTGAGCGCACTTACATGAATAACGCTGGTCACATAAGTAATGTAAATACTACCCGAAACGGCACCCTTCTCGGAATCTGAGGTGATGTCCATCCATAATTCAGCTTTCGACTTCTGGTCTGTAAATTCAAAGCCTTCTTTGGCAAGGTAATTTTTGATCTTGTTGGTAATCTGTTGATTGGACCTCGTGGTCCCAAAATTCTTTTCTACGGATGTGACATATACCAGCGGTCGCTGAACTTCCAAAAAAATTGACACCTTCGGCACCGTCATTTTCGCGGAAATCAATGCGAAAATGGGTGACGGGTTTGCCCCTGCAAACGAAAGTAAATTCACGCTTACCCCCACGGACTGCTCCAACTCACGTGAACCGATTTTGGTAAGCAGAACTTTTGCCTGGCCTTCAACCGTAGTCTTGTAGTCTGGAAAAACATCGCCCGATCCTTTATCAAATTGTGCTTTCAACGGCAAATCCGCCATAATCCGTTTTGAACTCTTGCTTATCGCATGGACCATAACCGATTGGCTGCCCTGCGCGACGCGACGATTGAGGGAAAGTTGTGAAGGGTTGGCGGTCAATTGGATATCATCCAGCAGTTTTTGCATGCTGGCATAAATCTCGTTCGTGAGAATAATCTCTTTTCCCTCAAAGGTCAGGGTGATTGGCTCAGCCAGGTATTTCTCGACGGACCGGAATCCCTGATAATAGAATCCGAGGGCTTGGATGGTGTTTAAATCACGTTCAGATTGTTTGGCCTTCGTGAAATAATCCAGTGCAAGGGTTACAGCATCTCGCTTTTGTTGCTCTTTAATCTCACGGTAGCGTTGCTTCGAAAGACGATAGTAGACCCAATAGTTCTTATCATCCTCCCATGAATCCGCGGCCTCAAACTCCTCAATTTCATCCGCCGCTGTGGTCTGAATCATCTGCTCATACTTCTCACGAAACTCCTTGTTGTTGTCGATCTGTGTCAGTACCGACGTAGAAGAGATATTAACCTTGATTTCAGAGACAAGGTCTTCCAAGGCGCTTTTCTTGGCCTCCTGCACGTAGTTGTTCACGGACCCTTTGGCACCATGTCCGATGCCCACGAAATAAGAATCCGTCTGAGGCTTTACGCTGAGCCAGGCAGGGCGGGCATTTTGGGCATCCACCGTTGTCTTATTAACGGATGGACTGCAGGCGACCAGTAGCAGGAAAGTAAAAAACAGGTATTTCACAGGTAGAATCTGATTAGTGGTTCATAACCCACATTCATGCCAAAATATGAGGAATTCAATTTACTAGTCTAAAATAAGCACTCCGCTTCCCAACCAGGATCTGACGAAAAAGATCAATCCCCGCCTCCCGAAGACGCAATCTCATAAGAGGTCATTGCAGCTGCAAAGTACTCACGGTTAAGGCGGGCAATATTGGTAATCTTAATTGCTTTGGGGCATTCCGCCTCACAAGCGCGTGTATTCGTACACGCACCAAATCCTTCTTTGTCCATCTGAGCAACCATGCGCTCAACGCGCTCTTTGCGTTCCGGTTTTCCCTGGGGCAACAAAGCAAATTGAGATACCTTCGCCCCGACAAACAACATCGCGGAGGCATTCTTGCAAGCGGCAACACAGGCTCCGCAGCCAATGCAAGTAGCCGCATCCATCGCTTCGTCAGCCACTTTCTTTGATATGAGTACCGCGTTGGCATCGGCAGATGCACCTGTATTGACCGACACGTACCCACCTGCCTGCTGAATCCGGTCAAATGCTGAGCGATCGACAACCAGGTCTTTAATTACCGGGAAGGCCGTTGCCCTCCAGGGTTCAACAACGATCGTATCACCATCCTTGAACGTGCGCATATGAAGCTGACAGGCTGTAGTCTGCTGGGGGCCATGGGGACGCCCATTGATCACCATGCTGCACATCCCGCAAATTCCTTCTCGGCAGTCGTGGTCAAACGCGACAGGCTCCTCGCCCTTCTTGATAAGATCGGTGTTCAAAATGTCAAACATTTCCAGGAATGACATATCAGGAGAAACATGACCTAGCTGATAGGTTTTGAAGCCACCCTTCGACTGTGTGTTCTTCTGTCTCCAGACCTTGAGCGTTATCTTCATGGCTTGAATCGTTATTCGTTGTTGATTGATCGTTGTCTGTACCTGACTACTTATAACTCCGCTGTGTAAGTTTTACGTTCTCAAAGATGAGCGGCTCCTTATGAAGTTGCTCTTGCTGCCCTTCGCCGGTAAATTCCCAGGCCGCCGCGTGTGCAAATTCATCGTCATTGCGCATGGCCTCCCCATCGGGTGTGGCTGATTCTTCACGGAAATGTCCACCGCAGGATTCTGCGCGGCTGAGCGCGTCGTCGACCATCAGTTCGCCGAGTTCAATAAAATCAGCCACACGGCCTGCTTTTTCCAGCTCTGCGTTCAGTTCACTACCGCTGCCCAGCACGTTCACATTCTCCCAGAATTCTTTCTTAATTGCCTGAATCTTCACCTTGGCCTTCTTCAAGCCAGCCTCATTACGTGACATGCCACAATATTCCCACATGGTCAATCCCAATTCCCGATGGAATTCATCAACGGTCTTCTTTCCTTTGATAGAAAGGAGTTTGTCGACCCGGCTTTGAACAGCACCCATCGCCTCCTTGAATTCCGGACGGTCAGTACCCATCTTTTCCCAGGGCATAGCGGCCAGGTAATCGCCGATCGTATATGGAATCACAAAATAGCCGTCTGCAAGCCCCTGCATCAGGGCGCTGGCACCGAGGCGGTTGGCGCCATGGTCAGAGAAATTGCATTCACCCAGCGCATAAAGGCCCGGCACGGTGGTCATGAGGTTATAGTCCACCCATAGTCCGCCCATGGTGTAATGAACCGCCGGGAAGATCATCATCGGCATCTCGTAGGGATTGTCACCTGTGATCTGCTGATACATATCAAAGAGGTTGCCGTATTTTGCTTCGATGGTCTTGCGTCCATCGCGTTTGATTGCGTCGGCGAAGTCCAGGAATACCGCGAGCCCCGTGGCCCCTACGCCGCGACCTTCGTCGCAAACAGTTTTTGCGTTTCGTGATGCCACATCACGCGGAACCAGGTTACCGAAAGAAGGATACCTGCGCTCGAGGAAGTAATCACGATCGGCTTCGGATAATTTAGCAGCGTCTTTTGCTTTCAGACCCTTAACCCCCACCTTGGGCGCCCAAACCCGGCCATCGTTACGGAGAGACTCGGACATGAGTGTAAGCTTCGATTGATGGTCGCCTGATACAGGGATACAGGTCGGGTGAATTTGTGTGAAGCATGGATTTCCAAACAAAGCCCCCTTCTTATGGGCACGCCAAACGGCCGTTGCATTGCAATTCTTGGCACTGGTTGACAGGTAAAACACGTTGCTGTAACCGCCGGTACACATAAGGACAGCGTGCGCTGCATGCGCTTCAATCTTCCCGGTGATCAGGTCACGCGTAATGATGCCGCGCGCTTTGCCGTCGACGACGACGACTTCAAGCATCTCGGTGCGATTGTACATTTTCACTTTGCCGCTCGCAATCTGACGGTTGAGTGCGGAATAGGCTCCCAGCAAGAGCTGTTGGCCGGTTTGTCCACGGGCATAAAATGTACGCGATACTTGAGAACCGCCGAAAGATCTGTTTGCCAGCGTGCCGCCGTATTCACGGGCAAAGGGCACTCCTTGTGCCACACACTGATCAATGATGTCCACGCTGACTTCCGCCAGCCGGTGGACATTTGCTTCTCTTGCGCGGTAATCTCCCCCTTTGATCGTATCGTAAAAGAGGCGATAAACGCTATCACCATCATTTTGATAGTTTTTCGCTGCGTTGATCCCGCCTTGTGCGGCAATGGAATGTGCGCGGCGAGGGCTATCCTGATAACAGAAAGCCTTCACATTATATCCCAGTTCACCCAGTGAGGCAGCTGCCGATGCTCCGGCAAGTCCGGTTCCAACAACAATTACATCATACTTCCTTTTGTTGGAAGGGTTGACAAGTTTCAGGTTAAACTTATGCTTAGACCACTTTTCAGCAAGCGGTCCAGCAGGAATTTTTGAGTCTAGCTTCGTCATTTCTTTATGTGTCGTTACGTACTCAGGACAAATACATCATGATGGGAATGAGGGCAAACAAGGCTGGGATCAGCACGGAAAAGACCTTTCCTACGATGCTGATGGCTCCGTTATATTTCAAATGATTGAGGCCCAGCGTTTGGAAGGCGCTGATAAAGCCGTGCCAGAGGTGAAAAGCAACAGCGGCCATACAGACTGTGTAGAGGGCCACATACCATCCAACGTTAAACCATTCATTTACCGTGGTGTAGATATCCCGCACCGGCTTTCCCTCATAATCGAGAATGCTCATTTCACCATAGTGCATTTGTGCCCAAAAGTCTTTCAAGTGAATCACAAGGAACACGAGGATGATGGTCCCCAATATTCCCATATTCCGGGATGACCAGATGGAGGATTGGCTGTTATTGACCTTGTAGCCGACTCCTCCGCGCGCTTTTCTGTTCTTTATGGAAAGCAAGGCCGACCAGAGTATATGGATCAGGATAAGGCCAAAATTGACTTTTGAGACTGTCTGAATCAATGGATTTGTACTCATGAACTCAGCGTACACATTGAAGGCGTGGCCACCATCATTCTTCAGTAGTTGGAGATTCCCGATCAGGTGAACCAGCAGGAAGGTGATCAGAAACAAGCCCGTGAGAGCCATCACCAATTTTCTCCCCAGCGTGCTGGAGAACATTTCTAGAAACCACTTCATAAGGTATTATTGAGGTTTTTCGGGTGAACCAAAAATACTTCCCTAAGCTTTAACAAACAAACCCCTACTTTGTCCTGATTACCCGCCGGAATTCTTTTGGCCTTTGCCCATACCGGACTAATTTTACCCATAACCACTGCCGCGCATGTACTTGATTTTTGATACGGAAACCACAGGTATTCCGCACAATAAAACTGCTCCCCTGACCGACCTGGACAACTGGCCAAGAATCGTTCAGATTGCCTGGCAGCTGCACGATCACCACGGCGCGCTCCTTTCTCAACACGCGTACATCATCGAGCCGGAGGGGTTTGATATCCCATATAAGGCCGAACAGATCCACGGCATTTCTACGCGTCGGGCCATGGAAGAAGGCCACCCGCTTGGCAACGTCCTTAAGACCTTCAGAGCTGACCTGGACAAGACGTCTGTGCTCATCGGGCACAATATTGAATTTGACATCAACATACTCGGCGCGGAACTTATCCGGCAATCACTTCCCACGGAACAGCTGCTGGCAGCCGCAAAGATTGATACGAGTATCGTTTCCATCGACTTCTGCCAATTGACAGGTGGCCCTGGCGGCCGGCTGAAGATGCCAAGGCTCAGCGAGCTGCATCAAAAACTCTTCGGAAAACCGTTTGAAGATGCCCATGATGCCTCCTACGATGTTGCGGCAACTGCACGATCCTTCTTCGGCTTGATGCAGAAGAAGATAGTAAGTCCATTTGACTCCACGCCTCCCGAAGAAATTGAGTATGAGGAGTCGAATCTGGAAGCAGGAAATCAAAGCAAACGGGAGCGAAAGCAAAAAACAGATTATGCCTCAGCAGATGACATCGGCGGATTAACGGAAAAGCCATTTTGCCACCTGCATCTCCATTCGCAATACTCGGTCTTGCAAGCAACAGCAGATGTAGAGGAAATTGTGACCAAGGCAAAGGAATCGGGAATGACGGCTGTCGCACTGACAGATCTGGGCAATCTTTTTGGCGCATTCAAATTCGTAACAGAAGCCCTTCAGCAGGAAATGAAGCCAATTGTTGGCTGTGAATTTTACGTGGCAGATGAAAGAAAGAAAACCAAGTTCACGAAGGACAATCCGGACAAGCGCTTCCAGCAAGTATTGATTGCCAAAGACAAAGAAGGATATCATAACCTGGCAAAGCTCAGTTCATTGGGCTTTATCGAAGGGCTGTATGGAATCTACCCACGCATTGACAAAGACCTCATCAAAGAATACCGTAAAGGCCTTATCGCGACGACAGGCGGACTACATTCAGAGGTAAACCATCTTATCCTGCACGTAGGTGAGCGTCAGGCAGAAGAAGTCTTCGCCTGGTGGCACAAGACCTTTGGAAAAGATTTCTATGTAGAGCTAAACCGTCACGGCATTCCGGAAGAGGACCATGTAAATCAAACCCTGCTTCGGTTTTGCGAAAAGTATAAGGTCAAATACTTCGCCGCGAATGAGGTCTTCTACCTGGAGAAAGAACAGGCGAATGCACATGATGTCCTTTTGTGCATCAAAGAAGGTGAGTTTCAGTCAACCCCCATCGGTGAAGGTCGCGGCAAGCGCTATGGTCTTGCCAACAGTGATTACTACTTCAAGTCACAGGAACAGATGAAGACCCTTTTCCGGGACTTGCCTGAAGCAATCAACACGATTTCAGAGATTGTCGACAAAGTGGAGAGTTATAAGCTAGAGCGGAAAGTAGCCCTGCCCAAGTTTGACATACCGAAAACTTTCAAGACTGAGGATGACTACCTCAGGCACCTGGCGTTTGAAGGCGCTGCCCGGCGTTATCCGACGCTGACGCCAGAAATCAAGGAGCGCCTGGAGTTTGAACTGGAGACGATCAAGAAGACCGGATATCCTGGCTACTTCCTCATTGTTCAGGATTTCACCTCCAAAGCGCGTGAGATGGGTGTCGCGGTCGGGCCGGGACGGGGGTCTGCAGCCGGTTCCGCAGTTGCTTACTGCATTGGCATCACTAATGTTGATCCCATAAAGTACGATCTGCTGTTTGAGCGCTTCCTGAATCCGGATCGTGTCTCACTTCCTGATATTGATATTGACTTTGATGATGAAGGACGTGATAAAGTACTCAACTACGTCATTGAAAAATACGGACACAACCAGGTAGCGCAAATCATTACGTATGGAACAATGGCCGCCAAGTCATCCATACGGGATTGTGCTCGCGTCATGGAGCTTCCGCTCGCCGACGCCAACTACCTCGCGAAGATGATTCCGGAACGACCCGGCACTACGCTTGCCAAGGCTTTTGAAGAAGTTCGGGAACTGGACGATATCCGGAAAGGCACAGACAAACGCTCAGAAGTATTAAAGCAGGCTATTATTATTGAAGGCTCTCTTCGGAATACAGGGACGCATGCCTGTGGGGTAATCATCACGCCAGAGGACATGACCGATCTGATCCCCGTTTCAACGGCGAAAGACTCCACGATGCTGGTTACGCAGTTTGACAACAGCGTTGTTGAAAGCGCAGGCATGCTGAAGATGGACTTCCTGGGACTCACGACACTTTCGATTATCAAGACGGCGCTCAAGAATGTCAAACGTCGACATGGTGTTGATGTGGATATGGAAAAGATTCCGCTCGATGACGCGAAGACATACCAATTGTATCAGCGGGGAGAAGTTACGGGAACCTTTCAGTTTGAAAGTGAGGGTATGCAAAACTACCTGAAGGCGCTGAAGCCGGATAAATTTGAAGACCTGATTGCGATGAACGCGCTTTATCGTCCGGGCCCGATGGAATATATCCCCAACTTCATTTCACGGAAGCACGGCCGCGAGGCGATTCGCTACGACCTTCCTGAAATGGAAGAATTTCTCAAGGATACTTACGGCATCACCGTTTACCAGGAGCAGGTGATGTTGCTTTCTCAAAAGCTGGCCAACTTCTCAAAGGGTGATGCGGACGTGCTTCGCAAAGCCATGGGCAAGAAACAGAAGGATGTGCTGGACAAGATGAAAGGTAAATTCATAGACGGATGTAAGAAGAATGGGCACGATGAACGCATCGCCGATAAAATCTGGAAAGACTGGGAAGCTTTTGCACAGTATGCCTTCAACAAGTCTCACTCTACCTGCTACTCACTGGTGGCCTACCATACGGCCTACCTGAAAGCAAATTATCCAGCCGAGTATATGGCCGCGGTGCTTACCCATTCGCAGAGTAATCTGGAGAATGTGACATTCTTCACGGAAGAATGCCGTAAGATGGGTCTCGACGTATTGGGGCCGCACGTTAACGAATCCGGCGTATTTTTTGAAGTCAACAAAGAAGGTGCCATCCGGTTTGGATTGGGGGCAATTAAGGGTGCTGGCGATGCGGCTGTAGAGTCTCTTATCCAGGAGCGTGATGCACACGGTCCATACAAAGACATCTTTGATTTCGCCACCCGCCTTAGTCAGCGGTCAGTAAACAAGAAAACATTTGAATGCCTTGCCTTGTCTGGAGCCTTTGACTGCTTCACCGAACATCACCGGCGGCAATATGTCTATGCAAAAGAGGGCGACATCAACCTGACTGAGAAGGCGACACGCTTTGCGGCCAAGCTGCAACAAGAGACACTCAGCTCGCAGGTAAGTCTATTTGGAGGACCCTCCGGTGCGGAGGTGCCCAAGCCAAAGGTTGACGCCGTCGAACCATTCAGTGAAATCGAGAAGCTGCATTTTGAAAAGGAGGTTGTTGGCGTATACATATCAGGTCATCCGCTTGATAACTTTAGGTTCGAAATGGATACGTTCTGCTCCGCACCCATCTCTGCCCTCAATGATCTTCAGGGATCAGAGGGAAAAGAATTCAAGATGGGTGGAATTGTTGCCAGCGTCGAGCACAAGATGACAAAGACAGGAAGACCGTTCGGGAAAATGGTTCTCGAAGACTATAGCGGGAAATTTGAATTCGTTTTGTGGAGTGATGACTACTTGAAATTCAAGTCCTTCCTTATGCCTGGCCTCTTCCTTTTTGTTGAGGGTAATGTATTGAGAAAGTCATGGGGTGAACAGAACCTCGAATTCAAAATCCGTCAGATCGATCTACTCAACGAAATCGGCATCAAACGAGCTAAAGGACTTGAGGTGCGCGTTTCCACCGATTCATTAACCCCCGCGTTGGTTAAGCAACTCGAAGCGATCTTTACAGAGTATGGTGGTGCTACACCACTTTATCTCAAGCTCCGCGACGAAAAAGAGAACATCAGCCTAGATCTGCTTTCCAGAAAGTTTCGCGTCAAGCCAGTTAATGACATGGTGAGCCGGATGAAGCGGATACCGATGGTGGAGGTGAGTGTAGTTTATTAGTCTAAGGTCTAAGGTTAAAGCTTGTAACACGCTATGAGGGGTTTTGCCCGACAACCACTTGTAAACAAACCCCTAAAAGGATGGTCCATGGACGGCCAACCTAAGACCTTAGACTTTAGACCTTAAACTTTAGACTTTCCTGAACTTCTCGACCTATATTTGCGTTCTCAAATTGATGTCTAAAAACACTTATAAAGAACATGGGAAAAGCAATTGTACTTACTGACGCGAACTTTGACGAAACAATCAAGTCTGACAAGCCTGTATTGGTCGATTTCTGGGCTGAATGGTGTGGGCCCTGCAAAATGATTGGGCCTGCCGTAGAAGAGTTGGCAGCAGACTATGAAGGAAAAGCTGTTGTAGCCAAACTTAACGTAGACGAGAATCCTCAGGTGACGGCCCGCTTTGGGGTGCGGTCTATACCTACCCTGCTGGTCTTCAAGAATGGTCAGATTGTTGACAAACAAATTGGCGCAGTACCCAAATCGGTACTCGCTGGCAAGCTGAACGCTCACGTAGCGTAAGGCTCTTTAAGATTTAGGAATCTGTAAATGGATCCCCAAGGATTCGTTTACAGATTTACTTTTTTCAGCCGTTCCACCATCTCAAATACCGCTGGGCAGACTTGCGTATTTTTTGCGGTGAGGTCCATGATCTGAAACATCTTTTTCCGATTAGTGTGTGGATATTCCCGACAGGCCTTGGGCCGGTCTTCGTATACCCTGCAATAATTTTCCTCATCCAGAAATGGACATGGTGACGACTTCAACACATAATCTTTGTCCTCATCAATTCGCAGATAAGTTGTAATAAAGTCACCTGGTTTGATGCGCAGGGCCTTGGCCACGCGTTCAATGTCGGTCTGGTAAAAGATCGGGCTGGTAGTTTTGCAGCAGTTGGCACAGTTGAGACAATTGATCTCTTCAAAGACTTCTTCATGCAGCTCATGAAAGGCATCATCCACCTTACGGGGATCTTTCTTCTTCAAGCCCATTAAAAATTTCCGGTGCTCAGCGGCCTTGCGGGCAGCCTTCTCGCGGAAGCGATCCAAGTCCATCCGGCAAAGATAGCCACCGGATTGGCGGGTTCATATCACCGCGACAACACCCAGGCCGGCAGCATAAACAGGGCCCCTATGAATTTCAGCAATGCCTCCACAGTAATCCCTACAAGCCGGAACGGAAGGAGCAGAAGCCAAATAATAGGAAACAAGAATAGGAAGGCAATGGCAAGCGGCCAGCAGAGCACGAGGAGGATAAACCAGAGGAGGATCTTCATGGAGTTGCTATCTGCAAAGGGCCTGCCAATTCAGAATGATTCCTTCGGGGGCACTGAGAAGCACCTCACCTACCGGGATTATCCGAACGTGTACAGTTTACTGATCATTTTTGAACAGTAGGCAAAATTTCAATCAGGAAAATAGGGTTTAGTTTAGTGCGACGTCTGGACTAGGATTCTTAGGATTACAGGATTCTAAGATTTGGGATAATAAGAATAAAATGACTGGTATGTTACATGGAGATTTGACACATGACATTATCGGATGTGCTATGAAAGTGCATACATCACTTGGAAGCGGATTTCAGGAAGTAATATATCAGCGCGCCATGAAGATTGAGATGGGACTTCAGAAAATCCGCAACGAACACGAAATGGAAATGACCATTTTTTACGAGGATGTGGAGATCGGCACCCGGCGTGTTGACTTCTTTGTTGAAAATAAAATCATGGTTGAACTCAAGGCCGTTTCTAAATTGGATGACATGCACTTGAATCCAGCGATGAACTACCTTGAAGCCTACAACCTGCCTGTCGGCTTGCTGATAAATTTTGGAGGCCGCAGTCTGGAATTCAAACGAGTGTACAACCCAAAACACCCCGAAAATAAATCCCACAAACTATCCACTCACATAAATCCTATCAATCCTATCAATCCTATGAATCCTAGTAAAGACAGTTGAAGGTTACCGATAACACATGTTCTTAAACAAACAATACTCACACGTCTTGACATATTCCGTCTGTTTGAATGGTTTCTCCGGATCAAACATCTCTTCAAGAAGCAATTTCAGGTGATCCTCGAATTCAGGAAGCATGGATGTCACATCGTCAATCTCCACTTTATTGAACTTCAACTGAGAACGGAGCTCATCCTCAAAAAGGTTTTTCCTACTGATTAGTCCCGGCGCCAATTTCAGTCCATCAACCGGATGATTCGCTTTGTACAACAAGGCGTAGATCAATGTTTGGAACACCGCACGGTTTCGGTTTTTTGTTCCATCAAACAACGACTCTATCGACTTGAAGTCAAGGTCTCCTTTCCCTGTCTTGTAGTCCAAAATACGAACGGTGTCTCCCTTGCGATCCAGGCGGTCAATTTTTCCGCTTAGGACCGCCTGACCCGGCGCATGCGTGATCGGCGCATAGTAGAGCAGCTCTCCGCGCTCAAGTCCCTCGATAGAGAAAGGGGTGTATGCGATGTCGTGCTTAATAATCCGCTCAGCAAAACTCCTGATGACCTCACGGACCACCAGGCGCTGACCTTCATAGGTAACCTTTTTGCCAATCTCCAGGCCATACTGATTGTTGAATGCATTGTCAATCAACTGACCAATAACTGCCGGGTAGTGTTCAAAATCTGTGGATTGAATGACATTGCTCTTCTTCTTTTCCTGAATCCGGACGTAGAATTTTTCCATCACTTCATGAAGCAGGTTTCCAAACAGCCGGGCATCCAGGTAGTCCTCAACCTCTTTCGGCTCACGAATCTTCGCCACGTGCTTCAGATAGAACTGCAATGAACAATCGATGTATGCATTCAGCGCTGAGGGAGAGATGCCCTTGAACCGGGCATTCCCTTCATTGAGTTTTGTCAATGCCGCCAGAACATGTTCATCCTTCCGGATAGAAATCGGAGTCATGGGCCTCGGATGAACGGGGCTATGCAAGATTTCCGGCTTCACGTCCCAGCCAGACTCAAAGAAGATCTGTTGCAGGAAGCGACTCATTTCCCCCTGGCCCAAAATGTCCGGTTCTGTGTTATAAAACAGAAATACATTCTCAGCCCGTTGCAGAACCCTGTAGAAGAGGTAAGCGTACATTGCATCCTGGTGTTCGGCTGTCGGGAGCGCGTAGGCTTTTCGAATGTTGTAGGGAATGTAAGATGCTTTGCTTCCTGAGGCTGGCAGGGCACCTTCGTTGAGCGAAAGCACAAAGACATTCTTAAAATCCAGGTTCCTCGTCTCCAGCACGCCCATGATCTGCAGCCCTTTTAATGGCTCACCCGTGAATGGAACCTTTTGTGATCTCCCCAATTGACGGAAAAGCCGCATGAAGGATTTGAATGCCTCTTTTTGTTTCTGTTCTGCATCATCACCCGAAGCATCTTCACCTCCAATGACCTCCTCCAGACGATTGATCAATGTCAATGCGTGAAATATATACTCTTTATCCAAAGGTGTTATACTCTCCAGCCTGCCCATCTCAAGAATAACCTCGCGTATATAGGAGAGCAGGTTTCGTTGACCCAACGGGGTAAACATCAACAGATACAAGGGAGGTCCGGCGGCCAGAAAATCCTGAGGGATGGAGACCTGATTCTTATCCAGAATTGCTTTACGCGTTCTATTCGCTTGAGAAGGATCAGCTGAAACCACATACGGATGCGACAGCAGAGCCAGCACCTGCCGGTGATTGAAGTGATTGTTGCGTTGATATTGCTGAAGCTCAACAAGAAATTCAATCAGGTTGAACATGGGCGTACTTGCCAGAGGGAAACCCATTGTTACGTTTAGCTTATCTACATGTCCCGAAACGCCATGCAGCACGGGGAGCAAGAGCTTTTCGTCCGGAAGCACGATCAGTGTTTCTTCGGGGTTGATGCCGGCTTTCAGCTGTTCAGCGAGAATCTGGCTCATCAACTTCGCCTGACCCACATGTTGCGCGGATCCCATGATCCTGACTGATTTTTCACGTTTGAAGTTGGATGGAATATCCTTTGCGAAGGTCTTTCCCAGGTCATCATGACCCTGATACTGCCGAAAGAAACGCCCTGCTTCCTGAGCATTGTTATTGACGTAGTAATCATCAACATCCCAGTGCACCTCGGCACCATGATGCTTAACATAGTGCGCAATGATTTCCTCTTCTGTTCCCGTTAAGGCATTAAATCCAGCAAAAATTACTTGCTGGTTAGTTGTCTTCCCATCTGATTTCCCAAGATGATCAGCAACCTGCCGATGTAGCATCCCATCGTAGGCCAACCCCAATCCAAGAAGGTGCTGCCGGTAAGCATCATACACCTCAGGAAGCAAACGCCACACACGAAGGAACTTGCGTTTGTTTTCATTCAAGTCAACACTGAAGTTTCCCCAAAAGCTTCTCAAATACTCCAGCTGCTCTTCGGTGAGGAAATCAAAACTGGAATCAAGCTCTTTCTGGTTGCTCAAGTCACGGAACAACTGGTTGGCGCTCACACGGTACTTGTCCACTTCATCGAAATCTCGCAGCAGCATGTCACCCCAGAAGTAGAACTGATCGAATGGCTCATTCATCGTCTCTTCCCCATCCTGCCGTTCACCCATCACTTTATAGTATATTGTATAAAGCCGGTAAATTAATTCAAGCCTGTCAGGCACATGGAGTGTGGTCAACTCACCAACAAATTCTTCGATGGTGGTAATTTTAGGCGCAAACGTTGGCTTGGTCAGCAACTCACTCAAGTGCTTTCGGAAGTATAACACCGCTCGCCTGTTCGGAAATACAAACGTCAGCCCATCCAGTGAAGGATGATTCTTCATCGCCTGTTCCGCCAACTGTTGTAGAAAAGTCTGCATTTCCGCTAGTTCTGTCTTCTGGAATTACAATCAAAAATCCAATCCCAATTGATTTCTATTTTTTTTCTTCACGATTTGCTGCTTACCATCCCCCACAGAAATCACCTCACTGTCGCGGGTATACAGCAGATACCCTTCGACATCTGTGAAGTTCATTTGCTTCAGGATATCGATATACTCAAGCACTTGTTTTTGGTCTGCCTTCGATTTCTCTCCAGTTTTGAAATCCACTACAACCGCCTTCTCTCCCTGGAGCATCAGGCGGTCAATCCGGTTTGCTGATCCTCCAGGCAATAAAATGGGTACTTCCGTGCGCACGTCCCATTCTTTCTGAAACCATCCGCGCACCACAGGGTTTGACAGCAAATCATTCAATTGCATTTCAAGCCCGGCGCGCTCACCGGATGTCATCAATCCTTCCTGCACAAGCCTGTCAAGCACGGCATTGATGTCTTCACTGGTTTTGATTCGGGAAAGGACAGCATGGAGATAAATCCCATAGTTGATCCGTTCGCGGGTCGCTGGGTTCATGCCCTCGAAAAATATATTACCCGACTGTCGAATAACTAATTTATCCCGCCATCGGCTGGTGGGATAGGAAGATAGTTCGAGCGGAAATGCCTTTATCACCGATTCTTCTCTCTTCTCTGGTAGTTGTCCGCACGTAAGTTCTTGTGTTGCCTCATTCCAATATGCCCCGAGGTCGTCACTTGCCCGGATCGCCTGATAAAGCCATGACGCTACAGTCCCCTTATGACCCATACTCTTTGGGTGCGAAGCGGTTATAATCATACCCTTCTCAGCCCGGGTAAGTGCTACATACATTAGGTTCAGATTATCAAGGAAGCTTTTAATTTTTTCCTCCTGGTATGCCTCCTGAAAATAAGTCTTGTCAAGCGTTGGAGAATATTTTACCGGCATCGGACCAACCCCAGCATAGGGTTCCTGATCCGCAGTCACCCACAAAATTGGCGCATTGAAGCCATCGTGGTCGACACTCCAAGAGCACAAAGGGATAAGTACATACTTGAATTGTAATCCCTTTGCTTTATGAATCGACAAGATCTTCACCGCATCCACTTCGCCGGACAACTTGATCGATGTTTTCTCCCCATCCTTGTTGTCTTCCCACCACTCCAGGAAAGCGGCGAGGTCGTTGCGCTCACGGCTGTAGAAGTCAAGGACCAAATCCTGAAACGCCTGAAGATAGGCCAACTCACCTTTCTCCTTTCCCAACTCAAAAATACCAATCAGTGTCTCTGTCAACTCAAACAACGGTAATTTCCGCAACGAGAGCTTCTCCCGCGTGAACGCATCGGGCAATTGGCTTTCGAAGAATACCTGGTTGGTTACATCAAATACTTCTGATTGCGTCCGGGTTGGGTGATGGAGGCGGGAGTATTCATAAGAAAGTTGGGCACGCGCAATTGCATTATCCGGGTTTACCAAGTGACGGAGGGCTCCCAAAAGTAGATTGACGGTCGCCGCTCCATCAATACGCAGCGATTCGTTTGAAACGACTTCGTAACTGATTCCTTTTACTGCTTCCGGCGAATGCTTGTATTCCAGCAACCATGCCGCAATTTCCTGCCCTTCCAGATTTCGCCTTACGAGGATAGCAATGTCCCGGGCGGGCACACCACGCGATTGCAAGTACTCCAGGTTCTTTGCAATCTGATTTTTTGAAAACGCTTTCCAGCTATCCTCCTCATCACCCTGGATGAAGTCGACTTTCACAAATCCAGGCATCTCGATGGGGGCTGCCTGTTCGACATCACGGTAAACAGTTGGAGGCACCGCTGAACCGATCTCCTTTGCTACCAAGTCTGCCACTCCGGCAAAAACAGCATTATTGAAAAGGACAATGTCTTTCGCGCTTCGGAAATTCTGGTCCAGCTCTTTTACTTCAATCCGATCAGGCCCGATGTCTTCTTCCAGCTTTTGTTCCAGCAGGTTTAGATCGCCACCTCGCCACCGGTAAATAGCCTGCTTCACGTCCCCTACAACCATGCTTTCATAGCCCTGATCCAGGCTGTTGGTGAGCAGCGGAAGGAAGTTCTTCCATTGAAATCCGGAGGTATCCTGGAATTCGTCGATTAGATAGTTGCGGTAGAACGAGCCTACCTTTTCATAAACAAACGGCGTATCGGTATCACCGATGATCTTGTTCAGGAATTTTGGCGCATCAGCAAGAAGCATGACATTGTTTTCACGCTTATAGTCTTGAAGTTTGTGTGCGATATCTGCCAACAGCCCAAAAACATAAAGTTTATCCATGGCCACTTCCGCTGTAAGTGCTTTCGGATACTCCGTGGCATAAAGGTTATTAATGGTCTTAATCCTTGGAATGAACTCCCGCTCGGCCATTTCCAAAATCTTTGCCGCCCCAACAGGATTCTTGCCTGGCCAATTCTTTGTAAAAAGAAAATCCTCACCCATGTGCTTGCCAATTTCCTTGAACTTTCTCAGGGTTTTTCCATTCCCGAATTGAGCGAGATAATTCTTGATCCCCGAGCCAGCACCCCACTTGAAATCACTTTGATCCCATCCGTGCTCCAGAAATAGCTGCTGGATCTCATTAGCTGGAACCGAGACACTCTTTAAGAATTGATTCTTGATTTTCCACAGATCATCCCGCAGGTGGGAAAAGAACTCAGGTTTCTCCGTATGTCGGCTCACCTCCTCCTCGATGAGTTTAAATTCATCTTTGAAAATTTCCTCGGCAAATTCAGCGAGGCGTGCACGAACGTCCCAGGTCTTGTCTGATTCCAGGCTTTCTCGGGCAAACTCCACTACCCAGCGGGTGAGCTCCTTGTTTTCAACCAGTTCGTCAATAAGATTGTTTATCACCTCTTCGAGAACTGCCTTCTGATCCACTTCCAGCCGGTAGTCACCGATCAGTCCTGACTCACGCGTAAACGCCCGGATAACCCGCTGAAAGAACGCGTCGATGGTACTGATGGAGAACTGATCGTATTGATGAAGGATGAGGGAGAGCAGTTCATTGCTGTTTTGCCGGAAGGCCTGGTCATCGAGTCCCAACTCTTTTTTTAGTTCGTTGGCCAGTCGCTCGGCATCAGGCCAGTCGCTGGCATTGTGGTCAGCAAACGCCCTCAAATACGCCAGGACGCGATCCTTCATCTCCTGGGTGGCTTTGTTGGTAAACGTAACCGCGAGGATGTGACGGAAGTAATGGGCTTTATTGCGCAACGCCCACTTCAGGTACTCTTTGGCAAGGGTACGGGTTTTGCCGGAGCCGGCGGAGGAGCGATAAAGGGTGAAGGATTTCAGAAGGAGTGGTTATGCTATTCGATTTACGATTTTTGCCAACATACTCAAAGTAGGGGCATGAATACCGCAAAATGGGTTGTTATCACATACTTATTGTCATGAGAAAGGATATACCATGGATTACGTTTTGTCGTTAATAAGGTATCAATACTGCCGACACAGAAGATCCTGAATATGCGTGTACCGTTCGATAAACTATTTTCACTTGATGACAACGGCATTATTCCACGCGTCCCTTTGCAGATTGGTGTGTATGTGCTTTCCCCTAACGCAGATGGAGTTCAGCCAAAACATGTTAACCTAAATCAGTATACAGGAATGGACGTGGAGGTGGTGCACGATCGGGTCACAGGTCGCCAGGTAATCCAGGGCTTTTACGGTGAGCCTGTGTCTAAAACACCTCCGGTTGAATATCCCGGAAGATTTCATCCCTTGGTTCCAAACAAGCAGGGGCGATTCTTGAGAAGGGTTGCGGATGCATTCACTTCCTTGGTATTCTAGGCGATAGATTTCTGAACTAAGGCTCAGTTTAGTGAACTGTTTATGGCCTGAAGTAAAGATAGACTTCAGCCTTTCGGTTACATTTTCAGTTTCACCCCACATAGTACTTATCCACCTTGATTGAATAAAGGATGTAAACAAAATAGGGCATGTACATTCAATAAAAAAGGGCCGCTAAGGGCCCTTGTGGAGAATATCGGAGT
>JAYVBH010000021.1:0-11849 GCA_043750575.1 Cyclobacteriaceae bacterium | reverse complement strand
AGTACTAATTACCCGAACGCTTCGGCAAGTAGGAGCTCCCTTGCAAGACAGGGAGCTCCAAACCATGTGCTTGATTTACTCCTACTCTTCTATTCAATACTGTCGACTAGGATTGAAGCAGATTAAAGGATGGTAGGATTAATACAATCCTGATGCCTTGATCTTAAAACAATCCTAAAGAAATTACGATCAACAGACGGTTGATCAAAGACATTAAGGTGACCCGCCTACGCTGAAAACAGCTACGTCGGGCAGGCTATTGCCCCGACAGAAACGTCGGGGTAAACTCTGGGGACCGCCTGGAGGATAGTAGTAAGATATTAAGGTGACTATTGCGGTGGGGACCACCTCTTCCCATTCCGAACAGAGTCGTTAAGCCCACCCGCGCCAATGGTACTAGGATAAAACCTGGGAGAGTAGGTCGTCGCCTGACTTTATCAAAAAAGCCTCGTAGCAATACGAGGCTTTTTTGTTTTAGAACCTCGACGACTTAGAGAGTCGAGCTTGCCCCGACGTCTCTGTCGGGGTTGAGAAATCGACAGGGCTTTTTTTATTGCCAGCCAGGGGAGAGCCACAGGTGCCGACCGTCTCGCGTCGGCATAGGTCGTCGCCTGCCCGCCCGCCATAGCGTCTCGCGCAGGAGGGACTTTATTAAGAAACCCTATCTGGAAACGGATAGGGTTTTTTATTTTATGACCCTCCAGGAGAAAGTGAAATGTGTTGAGGTGTTTACGTGTTGAGGTGCGGGGTGAAATCCGAGCCTGCCCCGATGTCTCTGTCGGGGTTGAGAAATCGACAGGGCTTTTTTTATGGACTGCTTAAAAGAAAATGTAAAACACTGAACCGCAAAATGTAAAAGGGTAGTGGATTCAAGGCCACTTTTACATTCTTCATTGGCTATTTTACATTTTGCGGTTCGGGATGCCAGGATAATCCCGATCACTATCGGGGTCGCCTGCCCGCCGACCTGTCCGCCGAAGCTTCAGCGTAGGCGGAAGTGCCTCACGCAGGAGGGCGAAACGCTGAATGTAGAATGTAGAAGTGGTCTGGTAGCAGCGCGCGCACTTTTACATTTTACATTTGATATTTTGCATTTTGCGGTTTTGAGTCGTCCCGGAAAAAGCCGGGGTGAAATCCGAGCCTGCCCCGATGTCTCTATCGGGGCTGAACCGCAGAATATGAAAGGGTAGCGCAGGGAGACCACTTTTGCATTCTTCATTGGCTATTTTACATTTTGCGGTTCGGGATACTAAGATAAAGCCTGAGCACCGACAGAAAAGTCGGAGTAACATCCGAATTTTATTACCCTCCAGGAGAAAGTGAAATGTGTTTACGTGTTGAGGTGCTTCAGCTTACTTCAACATTGGATATTGGATATTTATTATTCAATATTTGTTTGCCCCCGTAGCACTTCAGCATTTAACATTTAATATTTTGTGCGCATCGCCTCTCCCGGTGGCCCATGAACAAGTTACCCCACCCGAATCTCCAGCAAATCATCGCTTCCGAAATAAGCGTTGGCAACTCGTTGCACTTGCTCAGGCGTAATCCGCTGAAGATGCCCCAGCAACTGGTCATAATAGTCAGCGGGCAAGTTGTATTCATGAATGTTCTTGATCTTGTCCGCCACCGCAAAGAGTGTGGCGTTATCCGACTGCCAGCTTCCGATGAAATAATTGCGGGCAACTTCCAGCTCAGCAACGGAAACAGGAACCTCTTGTAACATCCTGATCTCATTCTTGATTTCTGCAATGGCTAACTCCGTATTCTCCTGATTGACTTCGGCGCTGATTACCCAGAAACTTCCATGCTGGAAATGATTCATCGCGGCGTGGATGCCGTAGGTGAGTCCTTTCTCTTCGCGGATGCTCTTCATCAACCGCGACCCAAAGAAACCGCCCAGAATGTGGTTGAACATCACTGCGTCAAAGTAGTCCGCTTCGCATCGTTTCACAAGGCAACGTTTACCCAGCCGAATAGAGGCCTGTACGCTTCCGGGTTTGGCCAAAATATGGGAGGTACCCGGTGTTGCATCGGGCACAAGGGACACATCCAAGCGCCTACCTGGAAAAGTCAGGCTTGTGAGGATCTGCTGTATGTCTATGTCCGAGAGGGGACCTAGAAAATAGGCAGAATGAAGATGAAAGTGATTGCGGAAGAAGAGCTTGAGAATTTCCGGTTGAATGGCCAGGGCGTCTGTTTCTTCAGTTGAATTTCCGTAGGGATGGCCGGAGCCGAAAATTGTCTTGCGGATTTCTTTGGAGGCGAGCACATTGGTCTTTTCATTGTTCACCTTCAGATTTTGTACAAATATTTCCTTTTCCTGGCGCAACTCGTTTTCGTCAAAGGCGGGTGCCTGAAGGAGGTCTACCAGAATGGCGAGCGCGGCAAAGAAATGCTTTCTGAGCACAAAGAGCGATATCGTAACCGTATCAAATCCGGCGGCGACTTCCAAATGTGCGCCCAGGCTATCGAGGGCTGAAGCGATTTGAAAAGAAGTCTTGGTACGCGTTCCTTTTCGCAGGAGTTGGGCCGCAAAATAGCTAACACCCGACTGGGGTTCGTACCACTTGCCCGCCTGAAAAATGAGCTCGAGCTTGGTGACGTCTTGTTGCAATCCGCGAAATGCGAACAGCGGCTGTCCACCAGGAAACGCAAAAACTTCTGGTTGGGTTAGAGAATAATTAGAGGACAGCTGAAACAGGGGAGCCTGTGTCCTATCCAGTTGGATCATTGATCAGTGGGGGCTTCCTCCTTCACTTTTTTCTGCCACAGCATAACGAGTGTAAAACGAAGCGTTTCGGCTAGCGCATTTTCCCGCTTGTTCGTGGGTACCAGGTAGGCAACATCGAGGCCAAACTTGTTGTAGTGAATGCCTAACCCGAAGGTTACGTATTGTCTGTTGCCTTTGTCCTTGGATTCATAGAAGTACCCCATCCGACCGGCGAAGGTGTTGTTATACCAGTACTCTACGCCTAATGAAGTTGTGATCTCACGCATTTCCTCAGCAAATCCGCCGGGTGCATCAGAAAAAGAGCCCAGTACGCCGGAAAGCATTGGCGGTGACGGATTCGTCTTGACGGAAGGAACCATCAGTTTGTTGAAATCGAGCAGGAAGGTGAATGAATTCATGGGGCTGACCTCCATCTTATAAGCTCCGCCGATTCTCAAATTGGTGGGAAGAAAATCTGAGTTGTTCTGATCAGAATAAGAAATTTTTCCGCCCAGGTTCGTAATGGTGGCGCCCAGGGAAAGATTTGAATTCTTCCAGGTGATGGGTTTGGTATAGTAAAAGCCGATGTCTACCGCCACGGAGTTTCCTGGACTCGCGTCGAAGGAATTGGTTGATAAGTAGCCAGTCAGGTTGGAATGAATGTAGCGCAGCGCTCCGCCAATACTAACATGTTCGGTAAGAAGACGGGAATAGGTTACGTCAAAAGCAAACTCACGGGGATTGTACCGGCCCAATAAATCCTGGGGATCAGGCCCTTGATTGAATTGCACTTCACCCAGGTCAAAGTATTTCATTGAAAATGCAACAGCTTGCCTCCGATCGATTTTATAAAAACCAGACAAGTAAAACACATACATATCATTAATGATCTTCCCGAGCCACGGGGTATAAGAGGCGGATACGCCATAGTCCTTATCAATAAAGACGAGTTTCGCGGAGTTCCAATATGCGGAATTGGCATCGGGTGAAGAGGCTACCCCGGCGTCCCCTAGCGCGGCGGCTCGGGCATCTGGCGTGATTGCCAGAAACGGCACAGCTGTAGTAATTACCCTGTTTGTACTGTCCTGCCCCAAAAGCGAAGAACCTCCCACTTGGGCCTGCACTTCGACAACGCAAAGAACCGCAACTAAAGCCAGACCTAACTTGTTCATAATCAACTTCTAAGGGCTAAATATAATCAATTGAGTAAAATAACCTTTGTAATTCGCTCGTTTTTAGTGCCATCGAGCAGAGAACGAACTGACAACTTCATCAGGTATAGCCCTTCGGCTAATTTTGTTCCGTCCGGTGAAGTCCCATCCCACGGGGGCAGGTCCACTTTATACGAACTGGAGGTGATTTGGTAAGTGTTGGAAAGCACCACTTTCCCCATGCGGTCAAAGATGGTTACGGCAGCCTCAAGATCCTCGCCAGACCGGTTGTGCTTAAAGTGAAAGATAGTGGATGAGGAAAATGGATTGGGGTAGTTCAGCCACTGCTCAATTTGAATTCCGGACTGATCCGAAACATAAAATGTAATGGATGACGAAGATGTATTTCCAAATGTATCGGTCGCCTTTAGTGTTAACGAATGCAAGCCGGGTTTCAATCCATCGATGGGGTAATCCACTTTCCCTCTTGTATATGTGTCGATATCTGCCTGGTAATAATCGTTGAGGAGTAGTGTCGTGGTATCATCCAGGGTGGCGAGAATATCATTCTGTAGATTGAAATTTGAAATGTCAATGCCGTTTTCATCCGTAAGAATAGCGACAATGCGGCTACTGGCTCCAGCCAACCCGCCACTAATGAATGTTGTGTCGCCCATAAATAGTTCTACGCCTGGAGCGCTTGTATCGGTTCCGGGATTCTGCTCAGCGGAACCGATTTTCTGTGTCCCATCAACGCCAAGTGCATCACGCTGGCTTGTCTTTGAATAAGCATACAAACTTAGCTTCCCGATGCCGACAACCGGGTCAATGGATTTTGGCAGGATGAACTCGATATAGAAGAGCCCTGCCTGGATGGTAGCCTGACCGCGAAAGAGTGCGTCATCGCGTAATGTAAAATTGAATGGATCATTTTCATCTCCCAATGTGGTGAGTGAAGTTTTTTTACCAAACAAGGTAAGCGCGAGTGTGCCATTGAACTGGGTATCGGGAACTCCCTGGTAGTGAACAGCGCCGCTAACGCTGACTTTACTCAGGGCCTTCAGGGTGTCGGATCCCGAGGTAAGGTTAGTTATGCTGGAGACTACGAGGTTGGTTGAGCCAATCGGTGGCAGCATGGAGGGGTCGCCCAGGAGAGAAAAGTTGCGGTTTTGTACGCCACTCATGCTGTTGTTTTTGGTATCGCGAAAGACGGTACCCCAATCCCGGAAAAGCCCGTTGTCACGTGTAAACAAGTATTGGTAGAATGCCTTATTTAGGGTGAAGTTGGTGCTTGAGAAAACAGGACGGGAGGTAGTCAAAAGCCCGATGGATCCGGAGTTTGTGCTAAACAGCGAAAGTTCTGCCGATGAAATCAACCCGGGGTCGTCGTTCCTTCCGAATTCACATGTTGCAGTCACGAGGAAGGGAAAACGGGGCGCGGGCTTCCATTCTCCGAACGAAACCTGGTCAAGGATTCTCTCTTGCATCCACTGCAGCTCACTTCCATGTCCGGTGAAATTTAAGATCCCCACGCCATCCGTCACTTCCCTGGTCAAGGCCTTGCGGGCGTCGGGAGAAATCGGGCCGGAAGCGTTGCTTGTTTGGGCGAAGAGGTCGAGGTAGGTTTTCCCGGCGTTAGCTTCCGGATGATCCGTTTCAAGTGTTGTGGCCAGCTGGTCGGCCTGGTTCTGATGGATATTGAAATCACCATCATCAGCGACAAAAAGAACCTTCTTTCGCCAAGACCCCCAGTTTTGGTTTTCATATGCGATGACTTTGTCCACCCATGCCGCTGCTTCTTCAATCTTCTTGACAGGAACCCTGCCGACTCCCACCTCGAGGGTATGGCTCTCCGGTGGATTCTCTCCCCAGTTTCCTTCCGAATTCTCAAGGAACCCGAGATAGTCATCAGAGGCATAGGTGGCAAGTGGGTTCAGGGAATTTCTCGATTGATAGATCGGTATAAAATTTTTGTTGAACGATAGCTTGTCTTTATAGTCGTATGATCCTCGACCAAACAACAGCACGTTCTTCAAGCCTATTCCTTTGTCGTACAGGAATTTTGTTAGATCACGCAACGCCGTTACATCCTGTTTTCCGCTTGAAAACTCGTTATATACCTCAGTCGTCGCGACCACGGAGACACTAACGCCACTTTTGGTGCGCCTGTGATTAGCCAATCGCTCGGCCTCAGCAAGGAACTCGGGCGCGGAAATAATTAGCAGCTCGGTGGTGCCTAGCCCCCTCAGGTTTTGATTGGGTACTTCACCTTCCGCCTGGGGTGCTGTGAAGTTTCGATTCGAAAGCACGATATATTTTTTTAGAACATCGGAAGCCGCAGCGAAGCTTAACGTTCCAGACCCGAAGGCACTTGACTGAATCAACGGCTGGTAAGGATCGGAGATATCCCAGACAATTGCATCTGATTGCGTATTATGGACAATTGAATATCTTGTTACCGCCTGATCCAGGCTCTTCAACGAATTGAAAATCAGTTGATCGCCAATCAGGGAAAGCGTGCGCTTGGTCTGGAGCAGCAGATAGTCGAGGTATCCGATCGATTGACCGGAGGTTGCCTTTGTAAAGCGGACTTTGACATCTTGGTTTGGGCGCGCCGGCGCACCTACAGTATTTGCATTGACAACAAGTGTATCGTGAACTTCCGAACCGATGACGGCATATTGTGCATTGGTTACCGGAGGCACATCTTGTTGCCCAACGGGAACATCGTTTATCAGAAATTGAAAAGATGAAGGGGCATATGAGCGACCCATTACGCCGGTTACCAAATTGATGTCAGATCCGCTAATAACTCCGGATTGTTCGAAGCGAATGGTGTACTCCAGGGTTGCGTCAAATCGTTCGCCGTACCAGGTTCGTCCGGAATGAAGTTCGTTCGTCTTTTCTGTTTCGTAGTATCCGAGATCGTCGAACTCAGTAACCATGGGAAGACTTCCGGGTAAGTTGGACAGCCTTCCGAGCCTAAGCCCGCTTGATGCTCCTACCGTGATAAAGTAGAAGTTCTTGTCGGAGTAGAAATTGTTTTCATAGGAATAGATTCCGCTGGTTGGATTGAGCGCGTATGTGTCTGGCCCTTCCCCAAAAAAGAGTAGGTAGTCGGTTCCGTCAAATTTGCCATCCGCCTCACCGGGCGCATAGACGGCAACCTGGCGCAAGTCAACGACACGTGGAGCCGCATTTGACTGCGGCAGCATGCCATTTTCTCCGGCAAAGATCTGGATCTTTCTGGGGTCGAGCGCATCCGGATTGAATCCAATACTCTTTAGAAAGTTGTAATCGATCTTATAAACACCATCAGTTTGCACGGATAGCTTGTGCCACTTTCCCGTGGAAAGCACAGAGGTAGGTTGACCCAATAGGGTAACCGACAGCAATGCCAGGAAAAGGAGTAAAATGCCTCTCACGGTATCAGAATCTCAGCCAAAGCTTTAATAACGAAATGGCGACGTAGGTTAGTATGACAAATGGCATAGCGGCTAGTTGCCATATGCCCAATAGTAATACCGAAAAAGCGATAAATGTAAACTTCAGTTGATTGTCCTTCCAGGCCATGGATTTGAATTTCAGGGCGAAAAGTTCAAAGGGTGCAACCAGTAAAAAAGAAAAGACAATGGTGATCGCGACCAGGGCAAAATCCTGCGAGATGAAGAGGTCCCAGGGTGATGTTAGAAATACCAGGGAAGTGATGAAGAGTGCGTTGGCTGGCGTTGGAAGGCCGATGAAAGAATCCTTCTGGTTTTCGTCGACGTTGAATTTGGCCAAACGCAAGGCTGAAAATACCGCAAGACTAAACGCCACGTAGGGAAGCCACTCACTTGATGACAACGTGTCGATCATGCGATACATCACCAGAGAGGGAAGAAGTCCGAAGCTCACCATGTCGGCCAATGAGTCCAGTTCCTTTCCTATGGGAGAAGAAACGTTGAGTGCCCGTGCGGCGAACCCATCGAAAAAATCAAAAACACATGCGGCAATCACATACCACACGGCGTGGTCGGCCGGACCTTGCCATACGGCGATTATGCCAAGACAGCCGCACAGCAGGTTGCAGCACGTAAGGGCATTAGGCAGATGGCGGAGAATCATCATCAGACGGGAAGTGCGCAGAATGGATTGTGAACTTTTTCTTCTCCTAGTGTGGTGACGGGTCCATGACCGGAGTGAACAATAACTTCATCGGGCAACCGAAAAAGTTTTTGATGAATGCTGGACAGCAACGTCTCTGAATTACCGCCGGGAAGGTCGGTCCGACCGATCGAATGATAGAAAAGTACATCCCCGGCGATGAGCAAGCCTTGAGAGGAGTTGTAAAACCCAACATGGCCGGGAGAGTGACCGGGAAGAAAGATCACATCGAATGAGCTTGAACCAAACTCAACAGGAACCCCTTCCGTCAGTTGACCATCCGGGAGCACTTCCTGATAGCCGGGAAATCCATAATTCGGGGCATAGGACTTGACAGCTCGGAGTACGGAAACCTCGGTCGCGTGAACGAGCAACGGGACTTTGTAAGTTTGCTTTACGAAATAATTTCCCAGCACATGATCAATGTGGCAATGAGTATTTAGTAGAAGTTTTACCTGGAGCTTTTCCCGGGTGATGAAGGAACTTAACTCCTGTTGCTCTTCCTTCTCAAAACAGCCCGGATCGATAATGACCGCCTCTCGGGTGTCGTCATACACCACATAGGTGTTTTCCTGGAAAGGGTTGAAAGTGAAGGACTGAATATGAATCATGGGCACAAATTTACACCATGATTCTCAGGATTGACCATGATTTTAAGGATTCTTGAGATTACCGCGATCTTGGGATGTTGGACCATGACTCAGGGTTTTTTTTAATACCTTGGATGCCTAATCACCATGACAATGAAAACCATTTGTATTCGATTTGTACTTGCCCTGACGGTATCTGGGATTGCCCTTTCCTGCGGACCCGCTGAAAAGAAGGAGGTAACGCGATATAGCATCCAGCAGTTTATGGACATTGTCCAGATCAACGGTGGCGCGTTTTCTCCGGATGAAACCAGGGTCATGATCAGCAGCAAGGAGACGGGAATTTTCAATGCGGTTGCCATCGACATCAAAACGGGTGAACAGAAGCCGCTGACAGCGTCTGCGAGCAACGCAATATTTGGTTTGTCTTATTTTCCGGGCGATGACAGGGTTCTCTACACAAGCGATGGCGCAGGAAACGAAATTAATCACCTCTTTGTGCGCAATCCGGATGGATCAGTCATTGACCTGATTCAGGACTCCACGGCCAAAGCACAATTTGCCGGCTGGAGTTACAACAAGAAGCTGATGTATTACGCTTCGAACAGCAGGGACAAGAAGTATTTTGATCTCTATAATGTGCAGGTGCAGTCGGGGGAAAAGAAAGTTTATCCCGCCACACTTTTGTACAAGAATGAAAAAGGTTTCAACCCGGATGCCGTTTCAAATGACGATCGATACATCGCATTGAGTGAATCCATTACGACCAACAACTCGAACATGTACCTGCTGGATACACAGACCGGCAAAACTCAGCTTCTCTCCAAGCATGAGGGTGATGTGCAATATAATCCGCAGTACTTCAGCCTGGATGGCAAGAAACTCTATTACACGACCAATGAGGGAAGTGAATATGCCTACCTGGCCAGCTATGATATTGCGACAGGTGAAAAACAGAAAGTTGAGGAGGCGCCATGGGACATCATGTTTGCCAGCATTTCCCGCAATGGAAAATACAGGGTAGTCGCGATCAACAACGATGCGCGGACAGAGATCAAGTTGTATGATGAATCCGATGGCGGCAAACTGGTAGCCATCCCCGGACTTCCCGAAGGAGACATCACCGGCGTGAATATTTCGGATAGCGAAAAACTATTGTCGTTCTACATCAGTAGCTCCAAATCGCCAAGCAACCTGTTTGTTTACAATTTCGAGACGAAGGAAGTCAAACAATTGACGAATACCATGACGAAGGAAATTGACCCCAATGACCTGGTGGCTGGCGAGGTGGTTCGCTTCAAATCTTTTGACGGCATGGATATCCCTTGTCTCCTCTACAAACCAAAAGGCATTGCCGAGGGTGAAAAGGTGCCGGCCTTGTTGTGGATTCACGGTGGGCCAGGCGGACAAACGCGCCTGAATTATTCTGCCCCCCTGCAGCATTTGGTGAATCATGGATACGCCGTATTGGCTGTTAATAACCGCGGCAGTTCCGGGTATGGAAAAACTTTCTATGCTGCTGACGACCGCAAGCACGGCAACGAGGATTTGCGCGATTGTGTCGAGGCAAAGAAGTTATTGGCTGGCTTGGGCTACATTGATACAGACAAGATTGGAATCTATGGCGGAAGCTACGGCGGCTATATGGTTATGGCAGCCTTGACATTCACGCCGGAAGAATTCAAAGTGGGTGTCAATCTATTTGGTGTGACGAACTGGATTCGGACCTTGAAGAGCATCCCCCCTTGGTGGGAATCCAACCGCAAAGCATTATATACTGAACTGGGCGATCCGTTCACGGCAGATTCGGTTGCCTTGTATGCCAAGTCACCCTTATTTCACGCAGATAAGATTACCAAGCCCTTGATCGTTCTTCAGGGCAGCAATGATCCTCGCGTCTTGCAGATCGAGTCGGACGAAATTGTGGCTGCCGCGAAAAAGAGCGGAGTACCCGTAGAATATGTGATCTTCCCGGATGAAGGACATGGCTTTGTCAAGAAGGAGAATAATATCAAAGCATCAGAGGAGGTGCTGAAGTTTCTGGACAAGTATTTGAAAGGCGTACCACCCGAACAACAGTAGATCATAACGAAAATGGAAATTCGAAACTGGAGGATTTGCGGTAATGGCAATTTTCCATTGCTGTGTTCAAGTAATAAGTGCAACACGTAGCTTTTGTAAAAATACATCATTTGGAGTTTGATAGTTGAATTTTCTGACCGGCCTTTCATTGATCATTTTCTCCACTTGATTTACCTGTTGAGGGGTTACTTTGGTAAAATCAGTTTTCTTAGGGAAGAATCTACGCAGTACTCCGATGCGATTTTCCACTGTTCCCTTTTCTTGTGAAGTGTATGGATGTGTAAAGAATGACTTTGTGTCAAGTGCTTTATTCACTTCTCTGTGCCAAGCAAATGCATAGTCGTTGTCATAGGTCATTGTTTTGAGCCAGTGCCTGCTGCTTTTCATTTTGCGGATAATTGATTTGGAGATGTAGCCAGATTGCTTGGTAGATATTTTAACCAGGGCCGTTTTTAAAGAAGCCCTGTCAACAATGACCAGGATTCCTGGTTGATGATTCTTTCCAAGGATCAGGTCCAATTCCATATCTCCCAATCGGCGACGCTTTTCTACGACTTTGGGACGCTTCTCAATGGATACCCGATCTGGTATATGTCCTCGATTATCATGGTAATTCCCTCGTTTTCTCCTCCTTCGTCCGTGCTTGAGTTCACGATATAGCTTCTGGAAAGATCTGTCTTCTCCTCGGTGGCTAAACTTCATTTCCCAGATCCATTTGTAAACCGTTTCGTGGCTTACAAAATCAGGATCTCTCTCACGGCCTAACACCGAAATGAGCTCTGGACTCAATTTCTTGGTGCAGAGCATTTGGGCAACCTGCCTCTTCATTTTGCGGGTAAACCGTCGGCACTTAGGCTTACTATAATGCCTCTTGTCTGCCTTATTCTGAGCACTCAATGGATTGTAGACCTTGCCCTCTAGGGGTCGGACATAGCCATTTCTCCGTATTTCACGGCTAATGGTTGACTTGCTACAGCCAACAGCAACCGCTATTGCTGTGAGGGTTTCACCTTGTCTGAGAAGACGGTCAATTACATACCTTTGCTCTTGACCGAGCTGTTTATAATTTGTCATCGCAACACAAGTTTAAGCAACGGTCAATTGAAAGGGGGAGCAATCCTCCTTTCTCTTTGCCGCTTGTGTTGCACTTATTAGTTGAACTTAGAA
>JAYVBH010000020.1:0-113849 GCA_043750575.1 Cyclobacteriaceae bacterium | reverse complement strand
TCCTCATCGAAGAATCCACCTACAACTGATGTGTCAATATAAATTCTTTGTCTCATTTGTTCGTTAGCTCAATTTATTTTTAGCGCCTTGCCCACAACAATTGTGTTTCCGCATTGCGTTTACACGCCTTTTATCAAACCTATACCTTTATACCCGAAAAAACGCGTAGCAAGTACCTTTAGCCGATTTGAATCCGGTTCTATCCGGTTCTCTACGGGTACATTTATCATCCAACATCAACCGATGCACCAATGACCACTTCCTTTTCAACCTCATTCCCGGGCCTGTCCTTCGCCGTCACCTCGATCTTGGTCCCTTCAAACGCCGGGTTGTTCACTGTCGTTGTGTAGACCCAGCTGCTGGGCTTGCGCTTGTTCTTCACGGCTTCACCCTTCTCTAGCGTATCACCTTTTTTGTTCCGGATGCGCACCTCCACCGCCGTCACCTGGAAGTCGTCCGTGGCTCTGATGCGCAGTTTGTCGCCGGCCGTGCCGTGGTAGTCTTTGATGTTGATGGCATGGATCACCGGTGCGTTGAGGTAGTCGGCGACCGCAACGGTGTGGGTATTGGATAATCTGGCAGAGATGCCTTTTGCGTAGAGCTCTTTCATGCCGGGCATTTTCAAAATGTTCTTGGCGTATTGATTGGCGTCAGCAAATCGGTCGTTGGCTTCCAGCTTCTTCTCCGATGTGGATTGCTTCGGGTGCGTTACCCGTGAAACGACCACCCGGTTGCGGTACATTTTCGGCGCCACAACATCGCTCAGCATGGCTGAGATATCGGTTTCGTCGGGCTTCTTGATCTTTGCCATAGGATGTCCTGGAAAGAATGCGGTCTAACCAAAGATACTAGTGAAAGGCCTTTCGCGGCAATTTTTGAGTTTTTTCAGGAGACACCCTATAGACATGGCGCTAACATGCCGCATAGATCCGGAGAAAGGGGGTTAGTTCACCGTGGGTTCACCGTGGGGTCACCGTGCTCTGACCGTGCTTCGGGAGGATTTTCTTGGTCCAAACGCTGGAAAGCGTGTATGGCTGCCTAAAAAGTGTGCAGACAGCCTGTTGAGTAGGTTTCCGGCCTTGTGCCGGGGCCCCTGAGCTCGGCACTTTGTGCTCAGTTCGCTCCGGACACCTTCCGGGATAGCAGTAAATACAATATAGTAAAAACACGTCAGGGGGCGCAAGTAGTTTCGGTTTTTTTACGCCGAATAGCCCAAAATAAAAAGATGTTAAAATTATCGGTTTCGGCTACGCTTTCGCCAGGCCGCGAAAGCTTGATACATACAATGCCCGCACGGCCGAAATCCACATTGTATCGCCTCCTGTTCATCCCTGAAAAAGACACGATTCACGTTCTTCATCTTCTTCCCCGAAGCACACGTAAGCAATCCGTAAATCTTCAATCGCCGGTTGCCGGCAAACGTGATTCTTCCCTCAGCAATCTGCTTTTGGATTTCTTCACGGGTAAGGTCAACATGCACAATCATGCGGCGTCGTGGAAGATAATCCCACAAGCATACCGCTTCCCCGACCGCACCTCACTCACGCCGTGCTTCATGCGTGCGCGGTAGTAGCCTTTCGTTCCCTGCACAGGGCGGAAGTTGGTGGTGAAGATCACCGCATCACCCTGGAGCGGCGTCACTACGGTGGCCTTCGATTGCGCGCGGGGAAGTTGGTCGGTGAAGACAAGCTCGCCGCCGGTATGATCACGGCCGGGCTCGGTGAGAACAATCACCATCTGAAAAGGAAAATACACGTCGCCATATAAATCCTGATGCAAGGTGTTGAACCCACCCTCCTCATATTTCAATATCAACGGCGTGGGCCGAACCTGCTTCGCATCATGACACTGTTTGATAAACGCATCATGATTCTCCGGATACTCAATCCCCATCGAAAGCACCTTCATCCACCGATTAGCCAACACCGCCAGGTGCCTATACCCATCTGTGCGAATCTGTGTAATCTGTGGCAAGAGCGGATACCGAAAGTACTTGTACTCCCCCTTCCCAAAGCGGTACCGCTCCATGGATATGGTCGTCCGGTAGAGTTGTTCGTCGGCGTATGAGCTGATGAGTTCCTCACATTCCTCGCGAGTAAGGAGGTTGGAAATGTGAGCGTAGCCGGAATGGTTGAGCTGGTCGTAGATGCTAGGCCAGGGGAGAGAGGAGATGGATTTCATGGGGGAAAGGGAGGGATTGTTGATTGGATGGGCAACCCGATTATTGCTGTTTGTATGGGGTCAGAGCGCAATATTTCACCGCGAACCTGCCCGCCACGCATACCGCTTAGTAAGATTGTTTGCAATTTGGCAGGCGGGGACGCGAACGCGCGAAGAATGGGAAGTAACTTTCCGCACGATGACAATAGAAGTTCTAATACCGCGCGATTTCAATTTCACCCACTCGCTGGATTACTTGAGGCGTTCACCGAAAGAAATACTTCATCGGGTGGAGGGGGAGTACGTGTCGAAGGCGCTGGTGGTGGAGGGCAAGCCTGTAGTGTTGCGGGTTGGTGCTGGTGCAGATCATCTGCGGACGGAGATACTGAAGGGAACAATCTCTGAAAAGGGAAAGAAGGAAGTCACGGAGTACATAAGAGACTGGTTTGACCTGGGAACGGATATCAAACCTTTTTACAAGTTGGCTGCCAAGGACGATCTGCTCAAACCGTTGGCGAAGAAATACAAGGGCTACCGCATCGTGGGCCAGCCCGATTTGTTTGAGTCGCTGGTGTGGGCGGTGCTGGGGCAGCAGATCAATTTGGGTTTTGCGTACACGCTGAAGGAACGATTCGTCAGCACGTTCGGCCAACGCCACGATTGGGAGGGAACGCCACACTATATTTTTCCGGAGCCGGGTGTCGTCAGTGAGATCAGGCCGGAACAATTGCTGGCCTTGCAGTTCTCCCGACAGAAAGCGGCCTACACCATTGGCATCGCCAAAGCATTCCATCAGGGAGAAATTTCAAAAGCAACGCTGGCGGGGTTGCCCCTGGAGCAGGCCAAAGAGAGGCTAATGAAAATTCACGGCGTGGGCAACTGGACGGCGAACTATGCGCTGATGAAGACCTTTCGCTACCCCGATGCTTTTCCGCTGGAGGATGCGGGTCTGCACAACGCTATCAAACAGCAGTTGAATCTGAAATCAAAACCCGACATAGCACGCGTGAAGAGGATCTTCAAAAAATATAAAGGCTGGGAAGCTTACGCAACACTATATCTGTGGAAAAGCCTGGGTGGGGAATAGCTGCCGTTAGGTGTTAGGTGTTAGGTGTTATTAGGCGTTAAGTGTTAGGTGTTGGGGTTGCTAGTCACTTTTGGTCTGTGCTACCAGCAACTAGCAACCAGTAACCAGCAACCGATCCTACTTCTTCCTTAGATAAATATTATCGTGATTTGACGTCAAACTGATCTCTACGCCACCTCCGTTAATCTTGCCATTCACTTTGTTGGAGCTGTACTTCACCAGGTCGCCGCTGGTTTCAACTTGCATCTTAAGCGCAGGATCAACAAAGATTTCTCCAAAGCTGGTTTTCATGCTCATGGTTACCTTGGCAGACGTAGGAATTGTAACATCGACCAGTCCATGCTGTGATGAAAGCACGATGGGGCTTTTGATTCCGGCACTGAAGTCTGCTTCGATCTCCCCATGTACCGTCTTGATGGTCATGGGCCCGGTAACATTCTCCAGATGTATGCCATTGTGAACCGTCGATGTTTCGATTTCATTCTCCATGTTCTTGAGCTTGACATCCTCGCCATAGGGAGAGGAATGGGTCAGGTAGATGCTCACCCCTTTAGGAACTTGAATCTTCACACGGGGTCCATCCATTTTCTTGAGTTGATAGACCTCGTAGGTTGCGCCTTTATCGATTACGGAAAGGCCCAGCCCTGTGTTGTCTTCGAGGCCCATGCTGCTGACTGCGCGCAAGCCTTCCGCACGCTTGTCCTTTTCATCCGGCCCGTCCAGTGAACTGAAAATAATTTCATTTCCGGCAGTGCCTTCAAGCGATACATAGTTGAGGTCTTTGATAATCAGTTTGCCTGTGCTCTTCGCCAACTTGAATTCCTGGGCGTGCAGCACGCCTGATAAGACGATGGCAAGTGTGCATAGTATTGAATGTTTTTTCATGATTGTGTTTTTTTATTCTTTACCGGGGAATCGTGATTTGGTTACTATCACATCACCTTGTTCTTCTCAGATAGACATTCCCGTAAGGGGACTCAAAGCGGTAAGATGGACCTGATCCTGGTTTAGCGCTGACAACCATGTGAAAATCTTCATCACGAAACTTATCATTGTCGAATTTGATATTAAGATCCGTGTAGATGTGTCCGTAGTTTGTTTCAGCAACCAATTCGCCCGTGGCACTCTCCGTCAACGCGGCGTCCACTCCACCGTAGGTTGCCTCGACTGAAAGCGGGCCTTTGAAGTCCTTTACTTCAACCATGCCATATACCGATACCATAGAAACTTTCATTCCTGTTGGCACTTTTATTTCAAGTATGATGTCCATATCTACCCCTTTGTTCATCATTTGAAAGTTGCCCTTTCCTGATTCTTTCTTGAATTTTCGCCATTCACTTTCGTTTTGGAACACCGTCTTGACGCCGTCACGTACGATCGTTATGCGTTGGGGAAGGTCTTCCATGTTCTTGATCCTTCCCCGGACATCTAGCGAATTACCGTTGCTGCCAACGTCCAGCACGAAGGCTTCATCATTTTCGCCGTCGTTAATGCTCACCGTTCCCTGAATAGAAATCTCATTCTTGTCCCATGTGGTTAGCCGAATCATTTCCGGGTAGTCGAATTTGAAGTCAACCGACTGTCCTGCTTTGATTGGAATTGATTTGTTGATCGGCGTCTGTGCCTGGCTCGTAAGCGCAATGAAGAGCAATAAGGGTAGTGTTTTCATTTCTTGCGTACGTAAACTTTACCATAATTACATGTGATGCCGATGTTCATTCCACCACCGTTGATTTTTCCGGTTACGCGATTTTCTTCATCCTCTCCACGGTCAACCTCCATTTTGAATTCGGGAGACATGAATAGTTCGCCATAGGAAGTGTTTAGCTTGAGATTCGCCTTGATTGTGCCGGGTAATGTGATATCTGCATATCCGTATACCGAGACGATAGAGATGGGCCCCTTCACGTTCTGATCAAACGATGCCTCTATGTGACCATATATGGTCTTTGCTGTGACAGGTCCGGTTACATTGACGAACTCAATGCTGTTGTAATTTGCAGATACTTCGATTTCGCCTTCGACATTTTTGAAAGACACCTCTCCACCATACTGCGATTCGAAGGAGTAGGAAATGGTGACCCCTTTTGGGACCATGATCTTGATCTCGGGTGAATTCATTTTTTTCAATTGCCTGACAACTACGGTAGCGCCTTTGTCTTCGACGTTAATTCCAAGGCCCGTATTGTCATCCAGGCCGAGCCCGTTGATTTCTTTCAGCCCTTTGGCACGCTCATCATTTTTGTTTTCGCGGTCTTTGGAAGTAAAAATGATTTCGTTTCCGCTGTAACCCTCTACCGTGACTTTACCAATGTTGATGTCGAGCCGGCCGGAGTTTTTGGAAATCTTGAATTCTTGTGCGTTCGCGATTCCTATCCCAAGGAAGGCGGCAAGCGCGAGTGTGATAATCTGTTTCATATTGATTTTTTGTTAGATCAGGATAGTTTGAGTATCCCATTGTATGCTTCGTCTTTTACGGCTTTAATGTTCTGCTCATCGTCCACCATTCGCTCAAGGTCTTTTACTACCTCTTTTTCCTTCATCCGTACAAGTAATTGGATAAGGGCAATTTGAACAATGGGATCTTTCTGGGTTGACAGTGACTGGATCAGCGCTGCCCTCACTTCCGGAATAGTTTGAAACTTGCTCAGGGCATCCAGAGCAGCCAGTCGGACATTTGAGCTGGCATCCTCATTCATGACCTTGACCAGTACCTTCACCACTTCATCATCAGCAGTTTCCATTTGGAGCGCGACATTTACACCCTGAAGGCGTTGACTGGCGGAACGAGTATTTTCTAGCATCGATTGCATCACGTGTTTGGTTGCCTCTACCTCACGCCGCAGTGCGAGCATTTCTTCCTTCTGCTGATTTTTTTCATTGATCCAGAACCCAATGGCAATTCCGGACAGCACAAGCGCCACGGCCGCTGCGGCCCGGAAAATGGTAGGCAGGAGGAATACCTGCCGCCCTCCTGGCTTGCTCTGCATTTCTTCACGCAGCACTTTTTCAAAGGAGGGTCTAAGCTGCAAGGAGGGCTCAAGAGATGCGGACTTATCCATGGCATTCATCACTAATTTCAATTGTTCGTACAACTGATTCGCATCGCCATTCCGTGCAAGTTCTGCTTCCAGGTTGACTCGCTCGGCGTCGGTAAGATTTCCGTCGATGTAGTCAATGATCAGAGTTTCCAAGTCTTCTTTTTCCATAATCTGTGCTTTTATCCTTCTTCGATTACTTTGCTTCAAGTGCGAAATAATGTTCCCTCAGTTTTCCAATGGCCCTGTGCACTTTGACTTTGATGTTTGCTACTGTCGTATCCATCAGATCAGCAACCTCTTCATATTTCATTTGCTGGTACCGGGTGAGTACGAGCAATTCGCGCTGTTCGTCATTCAACATGGCCAGTGATTGGTGAAGCAAGCGCTCTTGCTCTTCTGCGTGCCGGCCCTCGTTTATGTCCGGAATTTGTTCGCCGATTTTCTCAATGTCCATAAAATTGCTTTTCCGGTTCTTGCTCGCCTGGTAGTGATCTGAAAATACATTCCGGGCCATTTGGTAGATCCATGACTGGAACCGCATGCCTTCCTTGTAGCTGGTTCGGTACCGGATCAGGCGAAGGAAAACGTTTTGGGTCAAGTCCTCGGCCAGATCGCGGTCCATGGTCATCCTGGCCAAGAAGTTGAACAAGCGTTTATTATAGCGATCGAATAGCACCGAAACCCGCTGCAGGTCGCCCGCTTTTACTGCCTCCATGACTTGCTCGTCAGACATCCGATCTTTTTTTTGAGATTAGTGCTAGGATTCTTTTCAGCCCCGCTATTCGTGGTCCAGTTTTGTGTTAATTACCGAGGAAGGGTGAAAAGGTTACAAAGGGAAATTTAGGACATATTTTCCTTTGCCAGGAAGTATCCTCCTATGCGATCCGTGCACCCCGGCCGGCACGGGGAAACTGCATTAAGTGCGTGCTTCTGTAGAACGCTAGGCTGGGTTATCCAACTCGTCTATGAGTTTTTTCAACTCTGTCAGACATTTTCCATAAGAGACCTTGTACATCCACCGGGTAAGGTAGAATGCGATTGGGGTCAGGGCGGCAGCGGTAATGACGAGGATGAGGAGTACTGCCTTCTTACTCAACATAGCATCCAGGTCGCCACCTGAGGCTCCACCCATAAGGAATCCAGAAGTAGCGGCGATGGGATATATATACAGAGCGACCCGTTCCTGAAAGCGAATGTTTTCAGAAATAATATTGTGTGTATAGGCCAATACGGTTTTCAAGCTCTGGTCGACCGGCAGGGCAGTGTTAATTTTACGATACATAGAGAAATTGGTCGTCAAAAAGAAAATGTACCCTGCGATAACCAGGACAAGGCTTCCCTTGACCAGGGGCTCATGAAACAAGAAGAATAAGATGATGAAGCCAATGAGACAAGCAACTGAGAATCCTGCAGTAATCAGGTAGGCATTTTTCATCCTTTGAACCGGGTGCCTGGAAGTTTTGCGTACCTCTACAGCTCCAAGTACCGGCTTCGTCAATTTTTCCACCTCCATTCGTTTCCAAACTTCTCGTAAGTCCATCATTCGTAACTTTTCAGTCGGTCCATTAATGCTTCTTTGATGCGATGCAGTTTTACTGCAACGTTATTCTTCGTTAGCCCGGCGATATCGGCGACTTCTTCATTGTCGTAGCCGTCCAGGTGCAGGGAGATGATCATGCGGTCGATCTCGTTCAGTTCGCGGATGGCTATGTACAGGGCTTCTGTCTCTTCATGTGCATGCTTTTCCCCCGTGCTCGCGCCAAGCACGCTCAGGTCTTCATGCGGCACTACCAGTTGTGGTCTCCGTTTAAATGTAAGTACGGTGTTCAGGGCTACCCGGTAAAGCCACGTGGAGAACTTTGAGTTTCCTTTGAAGTTGGGGAAGGACCGCCAGGACTGGTAGAGAATCTCCTGAAAGAGATCCCGTTCATCTTCCTCATGGCGTACGTACAAGCGAATCACTTTGTAGATGATGCCTCTGTTCTGATCGATCAATGCCGTGAATTCCTTCTCCGAAGTCATGATTCAGTCCATACTTTATCTATTAACCCATAATGGACCGAAAAGTTGGCAAGCCGCCCTGAAACCTCCTTTCCGTGTTACCTAAGGCTCTTCCATCAGTAGCAGAATGACCGTGGAAATTACAGGCTTTCCATACTTTATTTCATCGCAATAAATATCACAAAATGTGTAATTCCCGGGTACCCGCCACGACTAACTTGGAAACTTTAAAAGGATACACTTCAACGAAAAATCCAAGATATGACAACACATAAAGAGAACAAGCAGGCCGTGGACAAGTCCATGCTTTTTAACAGGTTCATGTATGGGGCATTTGTTGTGCTGAGTCTGTATTATATATTCATCCGTCACGATTTGGCTGACGGAATGTCCAACTTCGGGATAGCGTTAGTTTTTGATCCTTTTGATCAACGCATTACATGGAGCCACAGACCGGTATATCAGCGAGTCTGGCTGGTCGTCCATGCGAGCATCGTGTTCATCCTTCTGGGGTATTTGTTGTTGCGGTCACTTTCTTGAGGTGCTTGCGGGCCTGAGGGAGAGGTACGGGGTTGTCCAGCATTCTTTGTAAGATGATGCCTCTGTTCTGATCGATTAGTAAAGTGAATTCCTTCTCCGAAGCCATCGTTCAGTCCGAGCGTACGCCCATGGAAGAATAATTTCGGTGTACTTTATGGAATGAAATGATACTTTTGGTGTATCACTTATATTTCGGGTTGTCATGCTATTGAAATCCGCGTTTTTTAGTTTCTGCCTGCTTTCATCTTACGCGGGATGGGCGCAAGGGAGGTCCATCGCGATTCACGCTGGTCAGGTATCGGGTCCTTTGGGTTCCAGTAATACGGAAGCTACGGGATGGAAGATGGAGTTGGTGTATGGTTCTCAGCCCATCAAAAGTTTATGGTCCGTTACAGGTTCCATCGGGTATATGACCCTGTCAGGCCTGTCGGATTATTGGCAGCCAACCACGGTGCAGGCCTTCCCGCTTTTGGTCATTCCTAAGTTCAGCGCTGGCAGTCGGAAGTTGAAGGGATATGCAAAAGGGATGATGGGTTTCAATTACAACATGAGAACCACAGGGGCAGTGATTGAAACAACCAGCATTGGAGTAGGGATAGTCTTTGGGCTTGGCGTCGGGGCGACTATCTACATAGGCAAGCGTATGTTCCTCAGTGCAGACTACGAATGGCTTTGGTTTGATGTTAGCCTGGACGGAAGACCTGCAATCCATTCTACCAATGTGGGGCTTGGCGTGAAGTTTTAGTTCTCGAATGCTGAACGCTAACTGCTGAGGTGCATGTCTGGACGCAGAAGAACGCTGTTGATCACTAGGGCGGCTATTCATTCGACACAACTTGGGGAAGTTTGCTGACTTTGGCGTGTCGTATTTTTTCAGCGAGATGGTATTTCCTCCGTGTTGATTACGAACTCTGTCCACTAATTTACAACGACAATCATGCCGATTAATTCGGCTGCTGCTGGTGTGGGGATGAATTTCCAAAGGGTACACGGTAATAACCCTTTCAGGATTTACGACATTGTCATAAATGGATCAATTGGAAATTGATCCGAATGCTTATTTTTGCCGTCTATTATCGGGATGTAGCACAGCCCGGCTAGTGCGCTACGTTCGGGACGTAGAGGTCGCTGGTTCGAATCCAGTCATCCCGACTTTCGCCCGCCTTCGCCCCAACTCGGGGGGCTTCGGCGGGCTCTTTTTAATATGAAGCAGACCATGATCAACACAGATATTTGCATTATTGGCGCTGGCCCCGTTGGCCTGTTCGCCGTTTTTGAAGCGGGCCTGTTGAAGATGAGATGCCACGTGGTTGACGTCTTGCCTCAGGTGGGTGGCCAGCTTACGGAAATCTATCCGAAGAAGCCGATCTACGATATCCCGGGATATCCTGAAGTGAACGCGCAGCAATTAGTGGATAATCTTTCGAAACAAATAGCCCCCTTTCACCCGACATTCACACTCGGGGAACGCGTGAAGACCGTTAAGAAAAAGGACGATGGAAGTTTTGAGGTTATTACTTCGGATCAGACAGTGATCCAATGCAAGGCAATTGTTATTGCTGCTGGACTGGGCTGTTTTGAGCCGCGCAAGCCCGCCATCGAAAACCTGGAGAAATTTGAGAACAAGGGGATCCTGTACATGATCAAGGATCCGGAAACTTTCCGCAACAAGCGACTTGTCCTTGCGGGAGGTGGCGACTCTGCGCTGGACTGGACTATTTTTCTTTCTTCTGTAGCGAGTCACCTCACCTTGATTCACCGCAACGAAACGTTTCGCGGGGCGCCAGATTCAGGTGAGAAAGTTGTTGCGTTGGCGAAGGCTGGCAAGATTGACCTCTACCTCAATGCTGACCTGCATGCCGTCAGTGGCACAGATCGACTTGAGTCAATCACCATGTTGGATAAGGATCAGAATGCTAAGACCATTGCAACAGACTATCTGATTCCATTGTACGGCCTCAGCCCAAAGTTGGGCCCCATCGGTGAGTGGGGGTTGGCATTGGACAAGAATACAATTCAGGTAAATACCTTAGACTATTCGACGAGCATTCCGGGCATCTACGCGATCGGTGACATAAACACGTATCCAGGCAAACTGAAGTTGATTCTTTGCGGCTTTCATGAAGCTGCATTGATGGCTCACAGCGCGTTCAAGTATGTTTATCCCAATCAAAAGCCAAGTTTCAAGTACACTACGGTGAGTGGAGTAAATGAATTCTAGCAGAAGGATTTACTTCTTAACATCCTTGGGAGAAAGTACACAGCGGAAACTTACGTGTGTCATTCCACTATCAAACGCTGTCCCCTGTCTGGCGCTGGGCCGGTAATTCACACAATAATCATTCGCGCACAGAAAGGAGCCTCCTCGGGTGACTCGTTTTTCAGCGTAGGGTTCGCGGGGGTCGTATGATTTTTGTGGACCCTGGGGATTGACAGACAGCCGCGACTTCGCCAATTCAGAATAATAATTTGCATTAAAATAATCACTAGTCCATTCCCAGGCATTGCCAATCATGTCGTACAGACCGTATCGATTGGGCGGAAACGTACGTACTGGTGAGCTTCCGGAATATCCATCTTCGCCGGCATTGGTTCCGGGGAACACGCCCTGAAATGTGTTGGCCATATATTTTTCCTGGGGCCGGAATTCAGCTCCCCAACCGTAGCGTTGACTTTCCATTCCACCGCGTGAAGCGAACTCCCATTCTGCTTCTGTAGGCAGACGCTTTCCAATCCATGCACAGTATGCAACCGCATCATCGTAGGCGACCTGTACGACCGGATGATTCCACCTTCCTTCGAGGCTGCTGCCGGGTCCCTCCGGTTGTTTCCAGTTGGCGCCGGGGCGGAAGGACCACCATTGAGAGTAGTCATCCAGGCTTATCGCATAGGGTGGTGGGGTAAATACAAGGGAACCGGGGATTAGATTTTCTTCCGGCGGGCGTTTTGAACCGGGGGGCATTTGTTTCTTCAGTTGTTCCCATTCCGGCTTCTTTTCTGCTACCGTGACATACCCCGTGGATTCCACAAATTTCCTGAACTGCTCACTGGTCACTTCTGTCTCTTCCATCCAGAAACCATCTACTTTGACACGATGCGCAGGTCGCTCGGCTTCGTACGACTCCTCTTCGTCGGTGCCCATGGTGAACTCACCGCCAGGAATCCAGACCATCCCAGGAGGAGTAGCGGCAGAAACATTCTTGGCTTGTTGATCCGAATTGTTCTTTGGAGTGCAAGAGAGCATAACCAGCAGGATCGCGGCATAATAAATAGAGTGCGTCATTTCTTGTCTCCGGGTTTATATCAAAGATACGCCTTGGGCAGATGTTGATAATTCTTTTGTTAGAAAAACTCTCCCAAATTGACGTACCAGTTCCAGCCTTCTTTGCCATAGGCAAAATCAAGCGTCAGGTTGGTGTCGGAATGTCGGTTAAACTTGAAACGAAATCCAAATCCTGCAGCCGGAAGGATGTGGTCAAAATTCCCCTTCCTGTCGGCATAGGTCTGGAAGTTGGCAAAGAGTACGCCGCCAAAAAATCCATGTCCCGAGAGGTCAAAACGATATTCCCCTTCGGTATAAAGCCAATGCGCGCCTCGGAAGCGGTCTGTGAGATAACCCCTGCCTGCGCGACTACTGGGGTCTTCGAATGTAGCTGGCAGATTGAAATAGGGAACATCACCAAAACTTCCCCAATAGAAGGCGCGCCCTGCCAAAATCTTGTGACGGGTTTTGGAGAATGAGATATAGCGTCTTACATCAACAAAGACTGAACTCCAATCATAGGTACTGCCCATCTTCTTTGTGTTTACCCGAAACACCAGGGCGGTATAAGAACCGTTTCTTGGATTCACTGAGTTCTTTCGACTGTCCCGGAGGATGTTAAACGTGATGCCGGAAGAAACCGTGGAGGTCCCCGTTCCTATTCCATATTGTTGGAAATCGCTGGGCGTTTCCGGCGTCGGATCTTTTTCAGTCACGCCGTAATAGTAGTCCAGGTTATAGCCGGCGCCGAGGTAAAAATTTCTCAACACGCGGGTGTGTCCTGTGAAATACGTGCGCAACTGGGAATGCTCGATGACTGTGTAATCAAATGATGGGACCCTTCCCCCTAAACCGTAATCCCTAAGTCCGTTGTACAGGATTCTGAAGTCACCGGTTCCGTTCCATTCATTTTTTGGGAACCATACATAGGGTGAAAAAAGGATGCCATAGCTGGTTGAAAAATTGGTGTAGGGGTAGAAATAGATTGAACTAAGATTAGTTTCCTTGGCCATGTAAAAAGATGCGTTTATCGCAGAAACGGATACGCCTCCTCCGGAAGATGCAGGAGCGATTGGAATTACTGAAAAATGGACCTTTCCTTCTGTGTCGGATTGTTCCTTGCTTCCTTTTTGGCCAGACTTCCAGATAAGGGTGCCGAAGTCGATAAGGTCAGTCCTCTCCAGGATTTTAAGGCTGATAGAGTCATGTTTCTGAGCCTGCAGGTTGCTTTGACAGAACGGGAACAAGACTGTGCATAGAACTATGGGCATCCAGCGAGGCGGCTTCATACACAAAGATATGCGTGTAATCCCTGAACTGCGACTTCTCCCGTGGGTGCAAGAAATTATACCAATGGGTTTCGGAAAGGGTAAAAAGAAAAAAACCAGGCGTAAGCCTGGTACTTATCTATTTGTGACTCCCGTCAATTTTTAATCAATTCTTTCAGAGAAGGGGCTTTCTTGAGCGCTTTCGGTTTTTCATTTAGAAACTTATAGAAAAAGATGCGGCCAAATTCCATATCAGAAAATGTTCATGTTGATGCTATCCCATCAGTTACGGCAAGCAAATCATTTGGGCTCATTGATTTTTCAAACACCGGATCCAGTCCCTTTCCACCCATTCGGGCAAAGGTATCAAATGTCCCAGCATCTTTCTGCGCCATGATGGGTCGCTTGATTTTACCTTCGAACACCTCCACTTTACCCAAAAAGCACTTGCTTGTACCATCTGTGGTATTCCTCAAAGTAAGGATGACATCATGAGTCCCGTCTGTGACTGGCTTTCCGCCGCGTTCCTGGAAAAGAGTATACCATTCCTTGAAGCAATCAGTGCTGCTGATAAATTATCCCGGACCAATATTGCTATCGATGTTGGTTTTGGCGAGCATTCCACCGGCATCTACTTTGGAGCTGCTGAAGTATTTTGACAATGCTGTTATTCTGAGGTTGTGGTCTCTGAAACACTTTCTTTGGGTGAGTCACCTTCGGGAGAGATCCACTCTTCGGCAAGTTTGTAGGTAAGTGAAAGAATCACCGCACCCAGGAAGAGGCCAATGAACCCACTGGCTACGAAGCCGCCAATCGAACCCAGAAAAATTACCAGAATGGGCACCGGGGCCCCTCTGCCCAGAAGCAAAGGCTTCAGCACGTTATCGATCAACAGGACCATAATTGACCAACCCATAAAAAGACTGGCCGTCAACGTATCCGATGTGGAGAACATGTAAATGATGAGGGGTATCACAATCGGGCCCACGCCGATCTGTACAATGGCCAAGACGAGGCAGATCACCGCCCACAATCCGGCTGCAGGCACTCCGGCCACGAAAAATCCGATGCTCGCCAATGTTGCCTGTATCAAAGCAACACCAAGTATTCCCTTCACGACTTGCCGGATGGTGACTTCAGAAAGCTTCACAAAATCCTCACCACGCCTACCTGCCAACCGGATAAAAACCCGCTCCACCGCATCGCCGCCTGATTTTGCGTAGACCAGCATGACACCAGAAAGAATGATTGCTATTATGAATTGAAGGATGCCAATACTAATTCCTGCCAGTGAAGAAAGCAGCCATCGGCCTACATCGGTGAGTTGGTCTTTGTATTGAATAAGGAAGTCGTGAAGGCTGCTGGAGGCAAGTCGCCAGATGTCAACAATTGGTTGTGCTGCTGCTGGCCATGTGTCTACCCGTTGATCGGGTGGGGGAATGAGGTGCCCTCCCTGCTGATAAGTTTCCCGGAAGTACCGGATACCATCAAACAGTGACTCGGCCAGCAGAATGCAGGGGATTAAGATGACGGCAAGTAGAATAAGAGTAATGAGGATGGCCGAAAGTTTTTCCCTTCCACCCAATCGTTTCTTCAGTTTCTGATGAATGGGCGAAACCGTCACCGCAATGATTGTACCCCAAAGGAGTAGTGAAATAAAGGGGCTAAGGATCATGAAGCACCATGCGGCCAGCGCAACAAGCAGGCTTAGTCGGATGGCAATCTCAACAGCCTGATTGAGGTAGTTTTTTCCTGGTGTACCTGGTTGTATTTCTGCCATATTTGGGGATGAGAGTTCAATATCGTAAAAATGAGTTGATTGGGCCAAAGCCATCAACATTTGCTGAGCAAAGTCAGGATTGTCTTTGCGACCAGTATTTAAATTGCTGGCCTGATGTCTGGGTTGAATCTTTTGAAATCACCGATGTGACATATATTTGCGGCCTTTACAAAACTCTAACACACATGGACAGAAACAAAATTGGACTTCATAAGGTTTACGGTTACTATGGCGACCTTACCATTGGCGACGGAATGCACTTTGGTGGAATGTTAAGTAAGGAACTATCCAGCAATATGGCTGTTGATCTTACGTACAGTTAATAGAAGAAAACATTTACTGAACATAGTGGATGGATTCATGGTAAGCTAAATTACGAGTATTTGGTATGCGGAACTATGGAGTATCCGGGCCGTGAAAGTTTTCACGAATGAATTGATTGTACTCCTCGCGCGTATCGAGATCAATGATGCCACCGGGAAAATCTACTGTCGTTACCGCTTCTGAGTTTTGGCGGATGACTTTTCTAGCGCCCATGTCATCGTCGGTGTTGAGAAGTTCATCGAATTGTTCTTTCTTGAAAAGGGCCGGAACGCCTGCGGTGCCCGCATAGGTAGAAGCAACAATAGTCTTTTTTGTTTCACTGCCTTTGGCAATTAGCTTTTGCAGATGGATTGCCAATAATTTTGGTTGATCACAAACCATAACGATTATCGCATCGATCTTCGGCTTGGCTTCCAGAAGATGTGTAATACCCTCTTTAAGCGAACTCCCCATTCCCTTTCGCCAGGACTTGTTTTGAACGATAGTCACCGACAGGCCCTGGAGGGCAAGCTGGTGTAGTTCGAAGTCGGAACCTAGCACAACAACCACATTGGGAGTGACAGCAAGCCCTTCTTTTACTGCGTGAACCAATAACGGTACGCCATTAATTTCCAACAATTGTTTTGATTGACCCATCCGTGAAGAGGAACCGGCGGCAAGAACAAGGACGGCCGTTTGCATGTCCAAATTTACGGAATTCAATGGGACTCGTCCCGATCATCGCTTCGCTCGGTCACCCCTCTCTACTCTGAAGAGAGGGGCCGGGGGTGAGTTAACTTACTCAGAGACAGCTATCGCTGCTTGGCCTTCGTGGTGGTGCTGGGCTCCAGGTACACCTGCTTAAAAACCTGATCAGACTTGGAATCGCGTTGATGAATGGGGCCACTCCGATATTTCAAGTAGCCGCCAGACCGATTGGAAAATACACTCTGAATCTCTGCGATGATAGAAACTGCAATTTCATCCGGAGCCTCAGCGCCGATATCAAGACCAATCGGGGAATGAATCCGTTGCATCTGCTCGTGGCTGAGCGTGATTCCCTTCTTGCCAAACTCCTCGAGCATCTTGTCAAATCGTTTGCGCGGGCCGAGAATTCCAATGTATGGCGCTTCTTTGTCAATGAGTTTGAGCAATACATCCCGATCGTATTCGTAGTTGTGTGACATAAGCACACACGCTGTATAAGGTGTAATGACAAAATCACGGTCGATGAATTCCCGTTTGCATAGCGAGAGCTTATCGGCTTCGGGGAAGAAAATGGGCGCAATGTGTGCCACGCACTCATCAGTAACCTGAACTTCCCAACCCAGTGATTTAGCCAGCTGGCTGACAGGCCGGGCATCAAAGCCACCACCAAATAAAATCAGGGAAGGGACAGGTTGGATGAGCTCAAGAAATATCTGCATCTCTTGCCCGTCAACAGTGTAGGTCTTTGTCGCTGATTTCTTGGATTCGTATAATTTAGAAAGATCATTGGTCAAGGCATGGGGCGCGACTTGATTGACAAAAAGTTTGATTTCACCAGGATTGATCATCAAAAACTTTTCACCTACACGTGTCGGGTGGGCGTACACCGTGCCCAGAGTAAGTGGCTGTTGCGCGTTGATAAAACTCCCGAATAGCGTTACCGGGTTATTCGCATCGCCTGGCACAACGGGTTCAATCAGCACGTCAATGACGCCGTTGCATCCCAGACCGATTCCCAGATTTTGATTGCTCTCCTCCCGGGTATCGTAGGTGACAGTTATGCCTTTTTTGTCTGCCATAACCATTCTGGCTTTGCGAAGTGCATCCCCTTCGAGACATCCTCCGCTGATAGAGCCTACCCAGTGTCCATCGTCTGTAATCAACATACGGGCTCCCGGGCTGCGGTAAGAAGAACCATGAACTTTGATGACGGTAGCCAGCGCCGCGCGGCGCAGCGTGAAATCAATCTTTCGGTATTCGTTCAATATGGCCCTGAACTCTTTCATGGCAAGTTCTGTCTTACACCCTATTTTTTGCGCAAGGGTGCGATTTGTTCTGGTGTCACAGCGGCACCTTTGTTCCCAAATGAGTTTCGAATGTAGTTGACCACGTCGCTGATTTCCTGATTGTTCAAGTCAACGCCAGTCATTTCCGCATTATAGACCTTTCCATTCACAGTCATTTCTCCAGAAATTCCGTAGATGATCTGTTTGATCGCCCGGTTCTTGTCGGCCATAAGATAATCTGACTTGGCCAATGGTGGATAAATGGATTCAATTCCCTCACCTTGATCCAGGTGACAAGATATGCAGTATGTGACATACGTTTCCCGGCCACGTGCTACGCTTGATTTCAAGTCGAAAGCGGGCTTCTTTTGGAAGGACATTAGCGTAACAAATGAACACAGGGAAATGCAGCTAAGTATCAGAATGAATTTCAATTTCATAGTGGAATTTAATATTTGCTCTAAACTTCATCCAACGAAAAAGGCAAAACACGTATTCGTTTTCCGGTAAGATCGAAAATGGCATTGGTCAGCGCTGGAGTAAATGGAGGAAGGCCTGGCTCACCCACTCCTCCGGCTCTCTCCTGGTTATCCATGACATGAACTTCAATTTCTGGAATCTCCGATATTTTGGACATCTTGTATCGATCGAAATTGTGCTCCACCGCTTTGCCATCGGCAAACGTTGTGGCGTGCTTCGTCGCAGCACCGAGCGCCATAATAACGCTGCCTTCCACCTGGGCCTTAATGATATCGGGATTGACATACCATCCACAATCCATGACCGCCCAGACTTTTTCGAGTTTGACTTTGCCGGCGTCCGTCCGTATTACCTTGGCTACTTCGCCGACGATGCTCCCAAAACATTCCGTGATGGCCACGCCGTATCCTTCATTTTTCTTTCGGTTGTTCCAGTTGGTTACTTCCCGCAGCTTTTCGATCAGCGCTTGATAGCGCGGCTCACCCAAATGCTGCTGCCGAAAATCCAGTGGGTCTTTGCCGGCCGCGAGGGCCATTTCATCGAAGAAACTCTCAAAAGCAAACGCGTTGGTTGACGCATATACCGACCTCCACCACATTACGGGAATAGAGGCATCTATTGGGGCATCTCCAAACCGATAGTGCGGGATGGACTCAAAATAGGGTTTGAGAAGTCCATCCACGATTTCAGAATTATAACGCGTTTTGTCCGCGCCAGGACTCTGAGCGTTCATATTCTGACCGGCTGCATACGCTTCCAGAGCAGCTATTCTACCTCCTTTACTGACGGCACCCCGACATTGATAAACCATTCCTGGACGGAACGGCCCCATCGTCATATCATCTTCTCTGGTCCACACGATTTGTACGGGGGCTTTAATGTCTCTGGAGAGCGTCACCGCTTCATATGGATAATCGGTAAAAGCTTTCCGTCCCAACCCGCCACCCAGAAAGGTCATGTGAATGTTTACTTTTTCGGGCGGCAACTTCAGCAAGCCGCAGACTTCTCCCTGGATCCAGTCCGGTGCCTGAATGGGCCCCCAGACATCACATGAGTCTGTCCGCACGTCGGCGATACAGTTAAGCGGCTCCATGTTGCTGTGCGATTCGTACGGAGTTTCATACACGGCCTCCAGCTTCTTTTCTGCTCGATCGAAGGTCCCCACAAAATCACCCTGTGTCTTTATTGAAAGAACCTTCCCGGACTGAAGCTGTGACTTCATGGCGGCATACAGTTGGTTTGTGTTTGGATAATCAAATCCGCTGTCATCCCATTCCACCCGAAGTGCCTTCCGACCCTGCATGGCCGCCCATGTTGAATCGGCCACCACAGCAACGCCCTCAAGCAAATTGCCAAACACATCGCGCTGGACTTTCAACACGTGCTTTACGCCGGAAATTTTTCTTACTTCAGCTTCGTTGAAACTCTTAACTTTTCCAATGAATCGCGGGTTACGCTCCACAACAGCGTACAACATCCCAGGTAATTTTTTGTCGAGACCGAAAATAGCCTGACCATTTACTTTTATCGGCGTATCCTGCCGTGGCATCGGCTTGCGGATGATTTTGTAGTCCTTGGGATCTTTAAGGGTCACCGTTTTAGGTACTTCCCTTTTGGAGGCATCCAACACCAATTCGCCATAGCCGAATTTCCGTCCGGTAGGTTTATGAAAAATGAATCCGGCTTCAGCATAACATGCTGATTTTGGAACTGACCATTTTGACGCCGCAGTTTCAATCAGCATTTCGCGTGCAGACGCGCCGAGGCGTAGCAGTTTCTCATACGAGCCACTTATGGTGGAGCTGCCTCCGGTTATCTGACTGCCATACTTACTCCCATTTCCGGGAGCGAATACAATCGAGACCTGGTTTAGATCGACCTCCAATTCTTCAGCAATAATCTGAGGGACGGATTGAAACGATCCTTGGCCCATTTCAGCCCGGTGATTGGTGATGGTTACTTTTCCAGTTGTATCAATAGTTATCCATGCGTTGAAATCAAAACCCTGAGTCTCTGCTGCACTCGCGTTAAGTACCTCAATTGTTTCTCCGCGGGTAGGAAAGGCAACACCCAGCGTAAGGGCAACACCGGCGAGACCCGTACTGCGGATAAAAGTCCTTCGTGAAATTTCTTGTTGTGTTTTCATATCCAAGGTTATTTAGCGGGAGCGTTAGACTTTGCCAGCTGCGCTGCTGTCTTGATGGCCTTACGAATGCGTGGGTAGGTACCGCACCGGCAAATATTTCCCTGCATAGCCGCATCGATATCCTTGTCCGATGGATTAGGGTTTCTCTTTAGCAAGGCTGCTGCTGTCATGATCTGGCCACTCTGGCAATACCCACACTGGGGCACCTGTTCCTGAATCCACGCCTGCTGTACGGGGTGTGAATTGTCAACGGAAAGGCCTTCGATGGTGGCTATGTTTTTGCCACCTGCGCTGGCTACAGGAATCGAGCATGAACGTATAGGGATTCCTTCCAGGTGCACGGTGCAGGCGCCACATTGCGCAATGCCGCATCCGTACTTGGTTCCTGTGAGCCCGATGACATCACGAATCGCCCAGAGCAGAGGCATTGTGGGGTCGACATCGACCGAATAGGTCTTCTGGTTGATGATGAGTTTTATTGCAGCCATGGCAGAATAAATGAAAGTGAATTGTAATTTAGAAAAATCAGGATCAATATCTGTACAAAACTGATGAGAATGCCGTTATGCGGTCACTGTGCCTTGCTGAGTCAGGGAACGGTAAAAACAATCCGGAATGACGGCAATACGGTTGATCAGGGCATTTCGACGGTTCAGCTCACTGGATTTCGCTCACCTTTAGAATGGGTGGAACTTGGCTTCAAAAAGAGATGAAAAAAAATATCAGTTGGCTTATTGTAGTGGGTTTTGTCTTGACGGGGGCGACCAGCTACGCACAAAACCGGATTGAAGTCATTATTAATGAGGTGAAGGATACGACCGGGCACCTCCGGGTCGGTCTATTCACTGACCAAGAGTCCTTTCTCAAGAAGCCGTTGTTGGGCAAGGTCGGGAAGGCGGCAACCGGCACAGTTGTAGTCGTTTTTGAAAATGTTCCTCCGGGCACCTATGCCGTCAGCATCATCCATGATTCCAATAGGAACGGAGAGCTGGATTCAAATCTATTTGGAATGCCCAAGGAGGGTTTTGGCTTTTCCAACGATGCCATGGGCACCTTTGGCCCACCCTCTTTCGATAATGCGAAGTTTACGGTTGTCTCCTCAATGACCATCCGTTTAAAAACCCGTTATCTGTAGTTCTTGACTCAGGTTACATCGTTTCTTTAGGTGGAATGCACGGTGCGGCATTCTTGATAACTACTTTCAAATTCGGTAGTTTTCATCCTTAGCCGGATACTGTGATATGGTGAAATATGCGTGGATTGTGGGATTTGCCTTCCTGGCGCTCTCACACCAATCCGTTGGGCAGTCCTGGAAGGAAAAGTACCTCCAAGCCCAGGAATTGTATGCGAAGGAAAGCTATGATCAGGCGTTTGCACTGGCCGATGAGTCGCTAAAGGGCTACTTGTCAGAAGGCGGAACGAGCAGCGATACGCATGCTGCGATTTTGAGGCTTCTATCAACAATTTGCTATGTTCAGCAAAAGCTTCCAGAAGGGCTTGAATTCGTAAAACAAGAAATTCGATTGCGGGAGAGCCGGAAGGACACTGCATACACTGTCGCCCTGATGAACGAGGCTCTGTTCCAGGAACAACTTGGCGAATACGCGGAGGCCATTCAGACCTTGCTGGTGTGCAGAACCATTCTCCTTCAATTCTATAAGGAGGACGATCTGCGGGTGATTGAGTGCAATCTCAAGCTGGCCATTAACTATTATTTTCGTAACGACTATGCAAAGGCGAGTGAATGGTTTGCGCCGACCCTTATTACCATAGAGAAAAAACAAGCGTATACAGAAGAGGTACTTGAAGGATATTATTATGCAGGCATGCTCTACCTTGAAACCGGTAAGAGCAATGAGGCCATCAATACTTTTTCAAAGACCAATAAACTTTATGTTTCCGCAGATCTGACGAAGACACTAAGTTATCCCATGGTGCTCTATGGATTGGCCTATGCCTATCACAAGAATCAACTTCATGACCAGGCGGAAAACTCATATCAGGAGGCGCAGACTATCTATGAGAATCTTGCTGGCAAAGAGGGTGAAAATTATTTGACAATTCTTGGCGCCCGCGTTGTCAACCTCCATTATTTGGACAAACAGGCACAGGCTGGGGAGCTTCTGAAGGAACTAAAAGCCACGCAAGACGGAAGATCTGCGTACGCGTCCGTTGTTGCTTCGCTGGCTGTCTTGTATCACGGCCGGGGAGATTATTCAGCGGCAGATTCTTATTACCGGGAAGCGCTCAACTTCTATGACAAAAACAGCAAGGAATCCCTGCTTGATTATGCGGAGACCAATTTGAACCTGGCAACACTTTGTGCCGATCGTGGGAATGTGAAGGAGGGCCTTGAACGAATAGCGGAGAGTCGTGCAATTGTCGAAAAACAGCAAGGACTCCAGAGTACCCGATACTTGGTTGTATTGAACCGGACAGGGATCGTTCAATCTCAGGCAGGCAATTGGATAGCCGCAGAGACCGCCTTCAGAGAAGCTGTGGCATTACTTAAGAAATTGAACAATATACCAGAAGCAGAGAAATGTATTCTTATCAACGGGCTAGGGGAGATTGAATGGCGGAAGGGGAACTACTTCAAGGCTGACTCACTTTACGAGTCAGTTATTCGACCCTATGATTCTGGTGTTAAAAATAAAGATCGGTACTTCGCGGCCGCGGTAAATAACCTGGCGGTCTCAAAACAGTCTCAAGGACACTTCAATGAATCTCTCGCGCTAATCCGACGATCCGCCGCAACAACACGGAAGCTGTATGGGGCATCCAGTCTTGCATATGGAAGTGCGTTGGAAAACGGTGCACTTCTGCGACTTAAGCTGGGGAATCTGGCGGCAGCCAAAGCCGAGATTGATTCAGCAATCCAGATTTATGCTGCCGCCGCTGGAAAAGAATCTGTGGATTACGCCTATGGGTTAATGAGCCTTGGTCGTTATTGCCAGGTGACGGGCGATTATACACAGGCAGAGCCTTACTTGAAAAATGCTCGCGAAATCATCAGGGCAAAAAAAGGTGATCAAAGTCCTGAGTATGCAGCTGTTCAAAACAGCCTCTCCTTGCTGTACCAGACATTGGGAAACTATCGCGATGCCGAAGTGGCGCTCAAGGAGTCGAAGGGAATTATTGAAAAGACACGCGGGAATACTAATGAGGAATACGCAACCGTCATTCAGAATTTGGCCACATTGTATCAACAGGAAGGTTCTTACGAACGGTCGGAGCCACTCCTGAAGGAAGCCCTGGAGATTGACCGCAAAGTACTTGGAGAAAATCATCCGCATTACTCCACTACATTGCAAAACCTCGCCACCCTATATCAAAAAATGGGCAAACAGGAAGAGGCGCAGCTTATGCTGGAAAAAGTCCTACAGGCAACTTCCCGGCAATTTGGGACTAAACACCCTTCCTATATTACAACGCTAAGCAACCTGGCGGCACTTTATCAGGACAGGGGAAATTATACGCTTGCTGAATCAACCTGGAAACAAAGTGTGGCCCTGCGAAAAGAGGTACTGGGTGAGGATCATCCGGATTATGCCCGGTCATTGTATGGGCTCGCTGGCGTCTATCATGCTCAAGGGCAGTGGGCTAAGGCAAAGCCGTACTATGAGCCTGTGGTAGACAAGTACCAGAAGCAAATACTTGAATTCTTTCCCACTCTTAGCGAAAAGGAGAAGAGTGCGTTCTATGCAAAAATAAAGCCTGTCTTTGAGGCCTACCAGGATTTCTTTGTCCAGTACCTATTTGCATTTCCTGCTGAACGCGAGGTTACGTTGGGCAAATTATATGATCTCCAACTCACGACGAAGGCCATTTTGCTGAATGCAACCAACAAGGTGCGGGCAAGAATTTTGGCGAGCGGGAATGAGGCGCTCAAGGCATCGTTCCGCGAATGGCTGAACACCAAGGAGCAAATGGTGAGGTATTATAATGCGTCACAGGAGGAACGGAATAAACTTGGTATTGATATGAATTCACTGGAAGCAAAAGCGAACGACCTCGAAAAGCAATTGTCAACCCAGTCCGACGCGTTTAAATCGCAATTTGAAAAGGAGACTGTCAGTTGGAAAGACGTTCGCAGTTCGCTTATGGAAGATGAAGTTGCCATTGAGATTCTGCGGATCAAAAGAAAGTATACGAAAGATTCAGTTTACTATGTGGGTTTGAGTTTGAAGAAGTCAAGTCAGGCGCCTGAAATGATTCTGTGGAAATATGGCGCACTGTTGGAGGGAAGAAAGTTCAAGTACCACCGGAATACCATTAAATATCATGTGAATGATACCGTTTCGTTTACTTACTTCTGGAAACCTATCGAAGAAAAGATAAAGCCGGGAGCAACTGTCTACTTAAGTTGTGACGGAGTTTTCAATAAAGTGAATTTTAATTCCCTTTATGAAGCCAACACGCGTCATTTTGTCATTGATGATTATCGACTTCGTCAGGTCAGCAATACGCGGGAGCTGATCGGCCGAAAATCCATTGCGAAGACCTCGGCAAATACGGCCAACCTATTCGGCTTCGCTGATTTTAATCTCGGAGCTGCTGATGTTGTATCACACAGCACGAAGCGAAGCCTGGCTCGATCACTTGGGTTTGATGCAGAGAATATCCCGGTTTTACCAGCAACGGAACGGGAAGTCGATGAAATTGAAAAACTGTTGAAGTCCAGTACCTGGAAGGCCAACAACTATAAGCGATCGGCAGCCACAGAAGAAAACCTCAAAAAATCTGACAATCCAAAGGTAATTCACATTGCTACTCACGGATTTTTTCTGAGCGACCTGGACTTGAGCGATTCTGAGGATAGCGAATTGGCCAGCAATCCGTTGTTCCGCTCCGGGGTGCTATTGGCAGGAGCTGGAATAGACCGGGATGCATCACAAAGTGTGGAGGACGGCGTGCTAACGGCTTATGAAGCGATGAACCTGAACCTGGACCAGACTGAATTGGTCGTACTTTCTGCCTGTGAAACTGGACTTGGGGAAGTTCGCAACGGAGAAGGGGTGTATGGGCTTCAGCGGTCATTCCTCGTTGCCGGAGCCAATACTGTGTTAATGAGCCTCTGGCAGGTGGATGATGTTGCCACCCAGGAATTGATGAATGCATTTTATGCCTTCTGGCTCTCGGGCACCGATAAACATGAAGCATTTCGCAAGGCCCAACTCCAAATGAAAGAAAAGTATCAAATACCTTATTTTTGGGGTGCATTTGTTTTAATTGGGAATTAATACCCGTTGTAATCTGACTATGCGCCTCGTCTTTCTTTCCGTAGCGATATGTTTTTGCCATAGCGTGCTGGCCCAGTCAACTGGCACGCCAGTTGAGCTTTTTGATTCAATGGCCTATTATAATGCCACGAAAAAGCCTGCCATCAGCGATCCTGCGGTTACGGAATATGCCCCAACCATTCAGGCTGACGGCAAGACAATTATTATGGAACGGGCTGAAGCCGGGAAGAAATACGCCCTCTACGAAAGCCGGCTTGAGAAGGGGGCGTGGGGCAAGCCTATGCCGCTAGATCGTGTTAATAAATTCGGTGATACAACAGACCTGGTTGGCGGACCAAGCCTTAGCTTTGATGGAAACACAATGTATTTCTTCCGCTCCGTTGGCATGATAGGAGACCATGAGATTTTCTTTTCTGAACGAACGCGAGACGGCTGGGGTGAGCCAAAGAATGTAGGGCCGCCTATCAATACCGTGCCCGTTCCGAATAAAGATGGAGAGTTATCTGGCGGTTACGAGGCGTTCCCTTCGGTTAGTGCTGACGGTTCAACCTTGTATTTTGTAAGGAAGAATGAAGATGGTCCGCAAGACAAACTATTGCGAAAGGACAAGGATAACCTGTTTTGCCTTTGCATCTACAAGGCGACGAAAGACAAAGATGGGAAATGGATGAAACCCGAAAAGCTTCCTTGGCCAATTAACCAGGATTGCGAAAAGGCACCGCGGATCATGGCTGATGGCAGAACACTAATCTTCTCATCCAACCGTCTGGGTGGGAAGGGGGGTTATGACATGTACCAGTCGACGCTTAATGCACTTGACGAATGGACGATGCCGGAGCCGCTAAACTATGTCAATACAGAGAAGGATGACCAGCTGCCTTGCATTTCGGCAGAAGGCGACCTGATGTATTATACTTATAATAATGCTGATGTTTACTCTGTGGTCATCCCACCCAAACTCCGACAATTCATGAATAACATTGTTCAGGGATTTGTGTTCGATGAAGACACGAAGGGCGGCGTTGAGGCGATCATTGAGGTAACAGATGCGTTGACGTCCGAGACAGTGATGAAACTGGAAAGCAATCCAGCTGATGGGCGATATACGATTGTGCTCCCGGTGGGGAAGAGTTTTAATATTGAATTCAAAAAGGAAGGGTATTCTTCGTTCAACTATGCACTGGATTTACGGCAGGTTCATAGATATCAGGAGAAGACCCTTGATGTTAATCTGTTCAAGTCGGTCAAACTCACGCTCAACATTAGTGACAAGGACATCTTTGAGCCAATACCTGCAGAAGTAAAAATCAGGGAGAAAGGTCAAAATACCTTTCTGAAAGACATGCGCAACAACCCTAAAGACGGCAGGGCACTTGTCGACTTGGCCGTCGGAAAAGACTATGAGATCATCTTAAGTGCCAATCATTTCAAGAGTGAAATCATCTCGTTTAATGTGTCCGGGTTGGTGATCTATCGGAACTTCGAAAAATATGTTGAACTGGTTCCGGAAAAAATGGACGTGATGGTGAATGTGTCAGATCTGGTCAACAATTCAAAAGTTAAGGCGAAAGTCATCCTGAGGAACAAAAACAGGGATGAAGTGATTGAGGTAAGCGGAAACCAACTTGTTTCCCTACGAACGGGCGATCGGTATGAAGTGGAAGTTACCAGCGATCAGGGATATGCATTTAGTTCAACTGTTTTGGACCTCTCTGGGGGAAGTGTTCCTCCTCCCCTTGACATTCGACTGCTCAAACTTGAGCGAGAGGCAAAACTTACGCTTCGTGATATTACGTTTGAATCAAACTCCGTTCAGCTCACCGATATTTCATACACCGAATTACGACGAGTGGTTCAATTGTTGAAGGAAAATCCCACGCTCCGTGTGGAAGTGGCTGCCCACACGGATGATGTTGGATCAGAAAACTATAATCAGGTGCTTTCTCAAGCCCGGGCGAAGAGTGTTGCTAGTTTCTTAATGGAGAGCAAGATTGACCCTGCCCGATTTGAGGCTAAGGGTTACGGAGAGGCGCAGAAAAAGGTGGCCAACGATAGTGAAGTGAATCGTGCGATCAATAGACGAGTTGAACTAAAGATCCTAAGCATTTGAGCATGCGTAACCTGATCCTTATTTGTCTCTTGCTTTTTGGTTCCCGTCTTGGAGTTGCCCAATCTATACGGTACAAGGATCTCGTGCCGGCCTTTGCTGGGATGGGTAGAGAAGAATTGAAGAATAATCTTAAGGAGTATATTCTTCAAGATTTGGATCACCCCAACGCAAATTTCCGGTTGGCACTTATTTATGAAGCCAATTACCGTACAGCGGATGTTCTAACCCGTTATGAATTCGTACTGGCCAATGCGGAGCAAGCCAGACTTCGGTTCACTAAGTCAAAGCAATTGGTTGATGAGCGGGAGATAAGCAGGAATAATGAGTACTACGCCCCTTTGTTCAAAACTGTGGATGCGAAAGGAAGGCCGAACGCAGAGTTTTCCGTTGTTGCTGCAAAGATTGCTAGTGGCCTCGATTCGTCTATGCTCTACTTGACAAATGTCCCCTCCATTTATCACAGCTTCACCCGTAGTGTTAATTTCTACGATAATGCGGTAAAGATATTTGGCGAAGTCAACAGTGAGTTTTTGAGCACGGATGATTTGCATCTGTATTTCGACACTTCACTTGATAAAAAGCTTAGCCTGTTGAAGCAGAATTATGATTCGGCGTTATTCTACTTCGATCGGTACATGACGTTGACAAAGGCCTTCCCCATTCCTTATCACAAGCAGAAGTATCATATCAAACCGATTGTAACCTACCGCCTTGATGGCCTGATCACACGGATGAACTTTCTTACCCAAGACGTTGAATTTTGGAACTACAGCGCATGGGTTGATCAAGTGAGGAAGTCTGTCGCGGATGAAATTCTGACGCTACGCAATCGCCTGAACCAAAACGAAGTTCGATTAACGGAGAATTTGAGTAAAATCTCATCATCCAATGGTGAAGGTGTAGCGCCCGTTGCCCTGGACAAACAGGTGGTATTCGCACTAAATAACTACGAAAAGCAGTCACTCGTATTGTCACTGCTGGAATACAAACATTTCAAGCAAGATTGGTTAATAAAGATCAAGACTTTTATTGCGGATACCCTTAACCTTGAACGCAACGCAACGATCTACAGCATGCTTATTTTCTCGAACCGAACTGCGGATACTTTGCTTACCACAGTTAAGGACCGGTCAACCAAAGAAAAGATCAGGAAGCATCACGACTTTATCACACAACACTATGGCGGCCAGGAAGGCCTCCGCAAATACATTGAGGACGAGCGTGAGAACATTCGCGTCACTTTCGAGCAATATACCGGAGGCTTGCGTTCTGCATTAGTGAATATGGTGACCACGTCCCAGGTTGTGGTAGCTGACAAACTTGTTCGGTTCGGTAAATGGAACTTGCCCACCACTGTCCATGCGCCAACTCCTGAGTCACTGGCAAAGGGCGATCCTATTACCCTCCAAAGCCGGAGGAGTCCTGACGGAAGTATGTATCTGGCAGGAACTTACGTTCCCGACAAAAAGACTAATCTCACGGTTACCTATGTAGCCCGGATAAACGCCGACGGGAAACCCGGTTGGATGCAGAGTTTTAGTTTTAAAGTTGACAGCACAGCAGCCATATCCAATAGTCACAACTACCTCGGTCCATTTCAGTTGACGCAGGAAGGCTGTGTCCTGATGGTGAGGGCTGTTCATAATTCACAACCGGCAGCAAAGAATGTTTTTGTTTACTTGAATGAGAAGGGCGAAGAGAAATTTCATGTGCGCATGGCGGACAAGGCATTTCCGCGTAAGATCAGCTTTACGGAGCGCACCAATTCATTTGTCCTGTTATTCAAAGGCCAGGATGAAGTGCCTGCCTATTCTACGTTTGAAAATCTTACGCTAGTTGGTGTTAATGCATTAGGTGATGTTCTGTGGCGGCGCCAATTGTTGATGGCTGGTGCAATAACAGATTTCATTAACCTGATTGATGGGCACATGCTCGCGGGCAACTTTACGCTTCTTCGTGACCTGCAGGGAAAGGAGCACAAGGCAAAACCCGGAGAGTCGAATCCCTTTCTGGTCACATTTACGGACCGTGGAGATATTGAATCGATTAAGCCATTTTCGACGACAAAGCCAGTGTTTATGACCAACCTAGTAAAGGTTACAGATAAGTCCATTAACCTGATTGGCAAAGAGGGAAGCCTGGATTCAATGTCTGGCAAAGCCCTCTCTCGAGAGGACGAAGTTGTTCACATCATGAGCAACCGCCACTGTGAAGTGGTTTGTTCCAACCTCCCCAAGTAGACCGTTCAATCGTTTGCGGGATAAACTTTTTCTATTTCCCACGCACGATTTCTCAATGTTTTGTTAGTTTCGCAACGCCTAAAATTCCTGATGACACATGATTGATCTTAGCCAATTGTTTCCGTATCAATTTGACAAGAAATACTCGAAGCCGGTGGCTTACTTCTCTATGGAATTTGCCATCGATCAATCGCTCAAAATATACAGCGGAGGACTTGGGTTTCTATCCGGGTCTCATTTGCGCAGTGCCTACGAGTTGCGCCAAAACTTCATCGGTATTGGGATGCTTTGGAAGTATGGATATTATGATCAGTCGCGCAATATGGATGGGACAATGAATCCTGTCTACACGGAGAAGAACTATTCCTTCCTGACCGATACCGGAATAGTTTTCCCAATCAAGATTCATAACCACGATATAAAGGTCAAAGCGATGCTCCTGCGACCCGAAGTCTTTGGAACGGCACCTCTTTTTCTGTTAACGACCGACCTTCCGGAGAATGATCACCTGGCAAGGACAATTACACACAGGTTGTACGACTCGCACGAAAGCGCGCGAATAGCGCAGTCCTCTTTGCTCGGGTACGGCGGGGCCAAGTTGTTGGATATTCTCAACCGCGAAACAGAAATCTATCACCTGAATGAAGGGCATGCCCTGCCGCTTTGCTTCTATCTCTGGGACAAGTACAAGAGCCTGGAAGAAGTGAAGAAACGAGTAGTCTTTACTACCCACACACCTGAGGTTGCGGGTAATGAAGAGCACGATTACAACCGACTGGAAGTCATGAGCTTCTTTGATGGAGTTTTGAAAGAGGATTATATGTCCTTGGTGGAGCCTGGGAGCAAGAACCTGAACTATACATTGGCCGCCCTGCGTATGGCGAAAGTAGCCAATGGTGTTTCAAAACTTCACGGAAAAGTATCCCGTGAAATGTGGGCTGGACACAAAGGCATTTGCGAAATAAAATCTGTCACGAACGCTCAGAACCATACGTATTGGCAGGATAGCGAGTTGGAGCAAGCCTTTGAAAAGAAGAACATGGAGAAGGCCATGCTAAGAAAAAAGGAAATGAAGCGTGAACTGTTCTCTGTGGTGGCCGATCAGACTGGAAAATTGTTTGATGAGAATGTGCTCACCCTCGTCTGGGCGCGGCGCTTTGCCGGCTACAAACGCGCTAACCTGCTGTTGAATGATTTGGCTCGGTTCTTCCGAGTGACAAGCAAGATCGGGCAACCCTGCCAGATAATCTGGGCGGGGAAACCCTATCCAGGAGACAAGGATTCCGTTGCAATGTTTAATGATATTCATTCGAAAATCAAATCCATGCCCAATTGCGCAATTCTGACCGGCTACGAATTGGGCCTTTCCGCACTGCTGAAAAAGGGGTCGGATGTCTGGTTGAATAATCCCAAAATCTTTCGCGAGGCCTCAGGGACCTCCGGCATGACGGCCGCCATGAACGGTAGCGTCAACTTTTCAATCCCTGATGGATGGGTTCCGGAATTTGCGAAGCACGGTAAGAATTGCTACTCCATTGAGGCCGCAGACCGGGCGCTCGATGAAATAGAGCAGAATCGGGTGGAAGCCAACAACATTTACGATATCCTGGAAAATGAAGTGCTTCCGACCTACTATCAGAAACCAGATAAGTGGTTTAAAGTTATGACGCAGGCCTGGGCTGATGTCAAAGAAGAGTTCGATTCCAACCGCATGGCAGCGGAGTACTACGAAGAACTTTATAAATAGCTGCTTCAGTTCAGGACGGCCCGGCCGAATACCACTGAAAACTGTTCACACCAAATGTGAAGGTGAGTATATTCAGCAATGTCCGGCATTCCCGGGACCTCATACGACTGGCTTCCACCGGTAGACTTTAATTTGCCCAGATTGATATAGGAGGACGCGCTCACATCCTTGCTCAGGTACACTTTGAGATCAGGTCCATTTTGCGACGAGTATGGATTGAGAAGTACATACTTCTTGCCATTGCTTTCATAGATTGCTGCCGTGCCACTGACGGTATGCCCCACGCCTTCAAGCGTCCCCATTTTTAGCAATGTGGCTGTAGCGGGATCAAAAGTGGTAGGAGCCGCCGGCGTTGTCGGAACGGCATTGTCGGCCGTACAGCCGACCAGCACAATGCACAACAGAATCAATTTTTTCATACAATAGATATTAGTTAAGCCGATAACTTACCCCCGCGGCGCCAAGGAGTGATTTATTTCTAAACCGATCGTTGGGTTCCGGAAACTGCTGAACCTGGGTAACCGTGGTATACTCCGTAAATAGAAATTGGATTCCGCCTTTCAAGCTCCAACGTTGGTTCAATTGATATTTGAGGTAAAGTTCGGAGTTTAGGCTTCCCAGGTCATTGTCACTGATAAGAAGGAGGTTGAAGGAAGATGGGTTGGCTGAAGTATTGCTTCCGGTAAATCCATTAATGTAATTTCCTGGACGGGTATCGCCAAAGGATAACCCAATCGCATCGATGTTGAATCCGACAAGGAACTTCTTCCCAATCGCGTAACTCAGGTTTATGAATACATTGAGCATGTTGACCTGCGGGGATGCAATGAGCAGGGTATCAATATTTGCGGGTATGGAATTTTCAAAGATAATCCCGGGACTCGTGCTACCCGAAGTAAGTTTGGCCGGAGCCGTTTCATAATATTGATTCTGTCCCAGGTATGTGGTAAACCGGCCCCCCACGCCAAGGCCAAACTTTTGCCGCTTCCCTAAGCGCCAGTCATAACCATACGACAGACTTAACGCCCCCTGGTAGCTGGCGATACCGATCGTTGCGTCACTGTAGGCAATTCGGATTTTGTCATTTTCTTGACACAATGCAAATTGGGGGAGGAGTAAGGCAATACTAAGTATGAACTTCATGCCCAAATATGAGCAATTGCTGGTCAACGGTTTGTCAGCCGCAAGACACTAGTCTATTTCAGGTTATCTAAATCGCGAATCAGAATTCTTCGTCGGTCGAAATTGATCAGGTTCTTGTCTTTGAGCTCATTGAGAATGGTTGTAACGGTCTGCCGGGACGTGCCGGTTAGTGCCGCAATATCCTTGTGCGTCAACTTGGTTTGAATCAGCGTTTCAAATCCCACACGTTTTCCTTTCCAGGAAGCCGTGTCTTTCAGAAACTCGACGATTCGTGTACGGGCATCTTTAAAGACAAGCAACTCCATTTTGCGCTCCAACTTGATGAGTCGTAACCCAACCAGTTTCAACATCCGGAAACTGAGTTCTTTGTTGTCATACATGAGCGCCTTGAGATCCTCAATGCCCAGGGGACAGATCGAAGTCTGGTCATCCATGGCCTGCGCGAAATCACGGCGCGTTTCTTCGCCGGCCAAAGCCAATTCACCAAATATTTCTCCTCTAGTAAGTATAGAACTCACCGCTTCCTTCCCATCTTCCAGGTAGTGTCCGATTCTCACGCTGCCCTCGGCAATCATGTAGACATGGGTAGCAGGCTCGTCTGGGAAATAGATAAATTGATCTTTCTTATAACTATGAAAAGTATGGTCCTTCCCCATAACCTTTACCTTGTGCGGGCAGAGCACATGGTACAGATTAACGCTTTCAAAATACCACAGCGATGACTCCTTGCCCATAATTTACTTTTTCGGAGTGTAAAGTTAATTCTGATCTTTGTAACTAAACCGATGAGCTCAAGTTAAGTTCCATGCAGACGCGAATTCTATCTGAAATATGGATTTACCCGGTCAAATCACTCGGGGGAATTCGACTTTCATCTGCTGAAGTGCTGGAAAAAGGACTCCGAGATGACCGTCGCTGGATGTTAGTTGACGAAAACGGCAAGTTCATGACACAGCGGACTACTCCGAAAATGGCCTTGCTTGCACTGAAATCGGAGGGAAGCGGCTTTTGGGTTACTTATGGTGATGATGCAGTGCTTATGTCATCGAATGACTTGTCATCCGGCCAAATTATCAAGGCCCAAATTTGGGGCGACTCCGTTGACGTGATTGAGGCCCACATGGCGATCAATGCGTGGTTTTCAGAGCGCCTCGGGATGTCTTGCCGGTTGGTTTCTTTTCCGGAGGAGAACCCTCGGCTCATTGACCCACAGTATCGGTTGGCAAGTGAGAGCGTAAGCCTCGCCGACGGCTATCCCATTCTGATTATCGGGCAAGCTTCGCTGGATGATCTGAACAAAAGACTTGAAACCCCGGTACCCACGAATCGGTTTCGACCCAATCTGGTCTTCACCGGAGGCGAGCCGTACGAAGAAGATGCGTGGAAGGAATTTTCTGTGGGGGCCAATCGATTTATGGGAGTGAAACCGTGTGCGCGCTGCGTGTTGACGACCGTAGACCAAGCCACGGGCGTGAAAGGGAGGGAGCCGCTGCTGACACTTTCACGTTATCGCAAGCAGGGTGAAAAGATTAATTTTGGTGAAAATGTAATTCCAATAGACTACCATGAAATTCGTGAAGGAGATGAGATTACAATACGCTAGTTTGATTCTGTGTTTTGCGGGCTGTTTGGTTTTGGCCTGCGCTGGTGACCATCGGCTTCCTATACTCGGAGAGCGTTCATTTAATGGTACGGACACGACCTATCACACGATCGCCCCTTTTCAGTTTGTTGATCAGGACAGCGCCATAGTTACAAATGCCGATTTCAGGGGAAAGATCTATGTAGCTGACTTCTTCTTCACATCATGCCGAACGATTTGTCCCATCATGAAAACGCAGATGGTACGAATTTATGATGCCACTAAAGATATGCCTGATGTATTGTTGCTGTCGCATACAATTGATCCGGAATGGGACACTGTTGCGCTACTTCATAATTTTGCCCAACGCCTGGGTGTAGAGAGCCGAAGGTGGCATTTTGTGACCGGAGTGAAAGATTCGATTTATAAAATTGCTCAGACAAGTTACTATGCGACAGCGATGGAAGATCGATCGGAACCAGACGGATTTATTCACAGCGGCGCCTTCCTCCTCATCGATCGCCATGGGAGAATTCGGGCCAAGTATGATGGCACAAAAGAGCAGGAAGTCAACCGCTTGATTGGTGACATCAAAATGTTGAGGCGTGAAGATTAGTTCGATGTTCGTGCGATGGACAATCGCCCTGATACCCCTGGTGATTGGAATCAACCTCAATCAATGTGCCCCGGCAGATCCGAAGTTTAGGCAATATATGGTCGAGGGAGAGCGACTATACATGGCGAATTGCAGCAATTGTCATCAGCCTGACGGGAAGGGACTACGCCGTGTGTATCCGCCGCTATCGCCTTCCGACTATATGGACAAGAATTTTGAAAAAGTCATTTGCGCAATGAAGTATGGCCTTCGTGGCGAAATTCAAGTGAATGGGATATCATTCAATCAGCCAATGCCGGGTGTTTCATCTCTTACTGAACTGGAATTGGCAGAAATCTCTACCTATATCTACAACTCCTGGGGCCACGAACGCGGCCTCGTGAAGGTCATGGAAATGGCCACACTTCTCGATTCATGTGCCTCGGTGCGGCCCTACCACAAATAAGGGGTAATTCGCAGTTTTTTTGCCTTGTCTTTTTTCTGTTTCTTGCAGTACTAGACACCGATTATATCGCTTCATGAAGGGCCCTAGCTACCGGCGCGTCATTACCACATTGCTCATTGTTTTTGGGGTTTATGGCGTACTGATTACAATTCTGTTAGACTTGGAAAGCGGCCTTCCAGGCAGTAAGCTTAACACACTTCAGGATGCCCTGTGGTATTTGACAGAGACCTTGACTACAGTCGGATACGGAGACGCGCTCCCGATTACCTATTGGGGCAAAATGATTGGATTTATTTTTCTTTTTTCGAGTTTCGGTGTATACGGTTTTATCATTGGACAGATTGCAAATTTTATGACAACACTAAAGGAGCAAAAAGAACTGGGTTTGGGGGGCACACAGTTCACCAATCATGCAGTCATCATTGGGTGGAATGAATTCGGCCAGTCAGTCGTGAGTACGCTGGTTGCTGCCGGCCGCCAGGTTGCTGTGGTGACCAAGGATCGCTCAAGCATTTCCATCATCCATGAGTACTATCCGGATAACCAGGTATTCACCCTTTTTTCTGACTACAATAATTTTGAGTTGCTGGAAAAGGTCAACTTGAAAGAAGCGGCTATCGTATTTATCAATTTGAATGATGACACTGAAAAATTAGTGTACATCATCAACATCAAAAAGCGCTTCCAGGACCTTAACTACGTCGTTACGCTGGACAACGGAAACCTGAAGGCGACATTCGCAAATGCGGGATGCACCTATACCATTTCAAAGAATGAGATTTCATCCAAACTTCTGGCGAGCTACATCTATGAGCCTGATGTGGCCATTCTGAGTGAAGAGCTAATCGCCTATGCGCATGAAGGTCATGAGTATGATATGAAAGAGTTCCTGATCAAGGGCGATAACCCGCTGATTGGAATGTCCTATGAAAAAGCTTTTTTCGACTTGAAGAAGCAATCCAATGTCGTTCTCTTCGGAATGGTCCGCATTGTGAATGGCAAAAGGAGCCTGCATAAAAACCCGGAGGAAGATCTCACCATTCAGGACGGTGACTACCTGATCATGCTGATGAATCACAATGGACTGGAACGACTGAAGAAAATTTTCCACATCGAAGAAGGGATTTAGCCAGTCCGTATGCTCAACAAACCCTGGAAGAAGGCGGCACTTATCGGTGCCCTCTTCCTGATCTCCTATATCATCCTTCCGCTGGTTGCCCAGTGGTATATTGAACGGAATAGCGAAGCCCTGACGGGTAGACAGATACGTATGCACGACCTGGATTTCAATATCCTGGCTGGGTCTGTCACAGTAGAGAAGTTAGAGGTACTCGAGAAGGACAAGAAGAAAAATTTCTTCCAGGCTGAGGAGATTTACCTAAACATGGCCCTTTATCAACTCTTCATCGGTCGCTTTACCTTGACTGAAGTGAGTGTTCGGCAACTTCAGGTTTCTGTGATTCAACGGGGCGTGGAGTTTAATTTTGACGACTTGATGACCCGATTCATGGCAGAGGACTCTACCCAGACGCCTACTTCATCTCAAGATCCTGTAGAATACCGAATAGAAAATCTCTCACTCACAGGAGCGACATTTTCCTACGTCAACCAGGACGTGAATAGCGAAGTCAAGATCATCCAATTCAATGGTTCCTGTCCGCTCATAAGCTGGGATGACCCGAAGGAAATCTATGAATTCAGCTTCCTCTTTGATAAAGGTGGAAGGGGAAAGGGAAAATTCGAACTGGACATAAGCACACTGAGCTATCGCACCGATTATGTACTTGATTCGATGAACATTGGGATTTTCTACCCCTATGTAACTGATTTCATGCGCGCGGGAAGTCTCAGTGGACTGTTCACCAGCCACCAAGAGGTCGCTGGGAATTTCAATACGCCGACTGCTGTGGCAACGCGGGGTTTTTTGAAGATGAATGACTTTTCACTTACTGATCCAAAGCAAGATCGTTTGGTCGCCCTGAAGGAGATGGAGATAGTCATTGACTCCATGGATGTTGGCAGGGAGATTTATGACTTCAGGTACATCAGCATGGACAAACCATTCCTGAAAGTGGAATTGTTTGAAGAGGGGAACAACTTTTCGAAGTTGATGAAAGAGACACCCGCGGAAGGAGCAGGAATTTCTTCCGACTCGCTTTCCAAAGCGGCCGCATATGGTAATGTGTTTGCCTTGATGGCTGCCTATGTTCGGGAGATGTCTCGTCTTTACGCATTCAGTGACTACCGTGCCGACAGCCTGGTGCTTCGTGGAGGCACGCTTATTTTTAATGATTACACCCTGCATAACCGATTCAATTACTTGTTGGAGAACCTCATGGTAAAAACCGACCATGTGAGTTCCGCCAATGCCAATATCAAGGTAGATGCCTCCTCGACACTCAATACGTCTGGTCGCCTGAAGGGTGAGTTGTTAGTCGATCCCAAAGGGTTCAATAATATGGACATTGCCTACTCCATTACAGATTTAAAGGTTTCGGATTTTAACCCGTATTCGGATTACTATGTCGCTCATCCGTTTACCGATGGTATTTGCACTTACGTCAGCAAGAGTTCGGTTAAGAACCAGTACCTCAAGAGTGATCATATTCTGGACATCAAGTCCATCAAGGTGGGGAAGAAGACCAAAAACAAAACAGCGTACAACATACCTGTCCGGCTTGCTGTAGCGTTGTTGCGTGATAAAAATGGAGACATCCACTTGGAGCTGCCCATCGAGGGTAATCTGAATGATCCAAAATACAGGATCGGGAAGATCATTTGGCAAGTGTTCCGCAACCTTATTTCAAAGGCAATTGCCTCTCCAGGCAAGCTCCTCGCATCAAAAGCCGGTGTAGAAGAGAAGCTCCTGGATGGGTTTGACTGGAAGCTATTGCAGGCGGAATTGACTCAGGCCCAGCTTGAATCGCTGGACGCATTGGCTAAGTCACTGGAGACAACCCCTGAGATGAAGGTTGAGCTGATAAAGGTTTATAATAACCCCCGGGAGTTTGACGAGTTGGCCCTGCGGGAAGGCAAGAAGAAATTCTTGTTCTTCAGCCGCCGAATAAAGACGGAGGACGCCATCGCCCCTGAGGAATCGGCTATAGTGGAGACGGTTCACCCAAACGATTCAGCATTTCATACCTACCTCAATCAGCAAGTTAATTCACAGGGTGACCTGGTGAGTGTTTACGAAAAATCGAAACGCCTGACCGGCAAGGAAAAGATACAGCAACAACTTATGGCTATTTACCAAAAGCGAAGCGAGTTGGTCCAAGCCTATTTGACGACTGCTAAGGGACTTGACCCAACCCGCATCACGATTGTAGATTCTGCAGAGAAGCCTGCATTTCCCTACGCCGCCGATTCCCGTATCACCTTCCGATTTTTTGTAGAGGACAACTAGGCTGCCTTAGGTATCAGGGGTTGGGTGGACTTGCTTTGGTTAGTTCTTAGTCATGGTCCAGAATTTTTGAAAATAGAGATAGTTGCCACCACCGCTATTGAATTCATAGTCGCTATCCTTATTTGGATCACGTTGGTCCCACTGCATGCCAGTGGCCGTCTTATTCTTCAGTGTGAATTCCAATACATCCCCTCCAATGGTAACAGTAACTATGTCACCGGCTAGCGCAATGGTACCGGTTATTGCACTACTTCCAAGTGGGAAGTATGAAAATGTTGTGGGGTTAAACCCGATAGTAATTATGCTGCCCACCGCATCAGGATCTGCTGCTTTTGGCGTAATGATTCCAGCGGTCTTTTCCCATTCGGTACCAAATGCCGCAGTGATTGTCCAACTACCACCCAAATCGGCCAGGGTTGTTCCGGCTGGGGTCGCATCATCCTTTTTACACCCTGCAAAAAGAAGAACGAGCATCAGTAATGCGAAGACCTTTTTTTGATTTCTTAAGATCATAACAATAGTTTTTAGTTGAAAATTTGTCTTGTTTCCACCTTTAAGCTAGATGTTCTGCGTTTCCTTAGTCATGGGTCATTTGCGAATCAGGCCATTTACTTTATGAATAGGCGCTTTGACTTTGTGGCCTGCGGCATGAGTTTCCGTTACTCAGCGGCAGTTGGCCTTCGGGTTGATAATTCCGTTTCGGCCGGCTTTCACAGGAGTAGTTCATATTGTATAGCGGAAGCTATTCACAGCCTGGAAACGGTCAAGCCGTACGGACATTGCAAAAGCACGCCATTGGTAGCTGATGCGCGGGGTTGCGCTTCTATTTTTCCCGAAGAGAATCAGCTCACCTCAACCGGCTGAATGTTATGAAAGGCAAACTCCACGTCATTTTTCATATCTACCTGGATGACGGAGTCTTTCGTGATTTCGCCGGACAGAATCTGTTTCGAGAGTTCATTCAATAGTTCCCGTTGCAGCACTCGTTTTAGGGGCCGCGCGCCGAACTGTGGATCAAATCCTAAAATGGCCAATCTGTCCTTCGCCTCTTCTGTAATTTCCAACTGCATGCCGCTTTCGTGCAGGCGTTGTCGGATGAGATCAACCTGGATGTTGACAATCTTTCGGATATCCTTTTTGCTGAGCGGGCGGAACATAACAATTTCGTCTATCCGATTGAGAAATTCCGGCCGCACCGTTTTCTTGAGCAGATCCATCACCTCATCCTTGGTCCGCTCCATCACTTCAAAGTAGTTGTCGTCGCGAATGGACTCGAACCTTTCCTGAATCAAGGATGAGCCGATGTTGGTTGTCATGATAATAATCGTGTTTTTGAAATTGGCCACGCGGCCCTTGTTGTCCGTCAGTCGTCCATCGTCCAACACTTGCAGGAGAATGTTGAAAACATCCGGATGCGCCTTTTCAATTTCGTCCAGCAGAATAACGGAGTACGGCTTGCGACGCACGGCCTCCGTGAGTTGACCACCTTCGTCGTATCCAACATAACCCGGTGGAGCACCAATCAATCGGCTTACGCTGTGCCGCTCTTGGTACTCGCTCATGTCGATCCGTACCATTGAATTTTCGTCATTGAAGAGATACTGTGCGAGGGCCTTGGAAAGCTCTGTCTTCCCAACGCCTGTGGTGCCCATGAATATGAATGAGCCAATAGGCCGCTTGGGATCCTGAAGTCCTGCCCTGCTTCGACGCACCGCATCGGAAAGGAGACGGATTGCCTCTTCCTGTCCGGCTACCCGTTTGCCTAGTTCAGCTTCCAGCGTTAGCAACTTGTCGCGTTCACTTTGAAGCATCCTGGAAACCGGGATCCCCGTCCACTTGGCGACAATCTCGGCAATGTCCTCGCTGTCGACCTCCTCCTTTAGTAAGGAGCCGTCGGCCACCGTTTTCATTTTCTGCTGAAGGGCAGAAAGTTTCTTTTCGGATTCGACAATTTTGCCGTACCGGATTTCTGCCACGCGGCCGTAGTCGCCAGCTTTTTCAGCCTGATCGGCCTCGAACTTTAGTTTATCGATGGCCTCTTTCTCTTTCTGAATCCCATGTACAATTTCTTTTTCATTTTCCCATTTGGCCTTGAGTGCATTACGTTTTTCAGAGAGGTCTGCTATCTCCTTACTCAGACCGGATTCCTTTTCACGGTCCTTTTCCCTACGGATAGCTTCTCGCTCGATTTCGAGCTGCATGATCTTCCTGTTCAGCTCGTCGAGCTCTTCCGGCATGGAATTCATTTCAATGCGCAGCTTCGAGGCAGCTTCATCCATGAGGTCGATAGCCTTGTCTGGAAGAAACCGATCTGAGATATACCGATGGGATAATTCGACCGCGGCGATTACCGCATCGTCCTTAATCCGAACGCCATGATGGAGTTCATATTTGTCCTTGATTCCACGCAGAATAGAAATCGAATCTTCCACCGAAGGTTCATCAACAAGGACTGACTGAAAGCGTCTTTCCAGTGCCTTGTCTTTCTCTATGTATTTCTGGTACTCTTTTAGTGTTGTCGCACCAATGGCGTGGAGCTCTCCACGGGCCAATGCCGGCTTCAACAAGTTGGCGGCGTCCATCGCACCCTCGCCACCTCCAGCGCCGATCAACGTATGGATTTCGTCGATGAAGAGAATGATCTGCCCATTCGAGTCAGTGACTTCCTTGATGACCGACTTTAGCCGTTCTTCAAACTCGCCCTTGTATTTTGCGCCCGCGACGAGGAGACCCATATCAAGGGAGATCAATATCTTGTCTTTAAGGTTTTCCGGCACATCGCCATTTACAATGCGTTGCGCCATGCCCTCAACGATCGCTGTCTTTCCGACACCTGGTTCTCCGAGGAGAATAGGATTGTTCTTTGTTCGTCTGGCAAGAATCTGAAGCACCCGCCTGATTTCTTCATCTCGACCAATTACGGGATCTATCTTACCTTGCTTCGCAAGCGTGTTAAGGTTTTTGGAATATCGCTCTAGTGACTTGTATTTGCTTTCGGCGTTTTGGTCTGTTACGCGCGAATCGCCGCGGAGGGCCTGGATTGCTTTGATAAGCGCTGGCCGGGTAAATCCTGCATCTTTCAGAATGGACGATACCTTATCTCTGGATGCGAGAAGAGCAAGTAACAGGTGCTCTACGGAAATAAACTCATCACTAAATTCCCGAAGCTCCTTTTCCGCATTTTGGAGAATGGCGTTGGTGCTCGTTGACAAATAGGGTTGAGAACCCGACACCTTTGGGTAGGAGTTCAAGGCCTCATCCAATTTCGTATTGAGCATCGTCTGACTAACATTCAGCTTAGCCACGAGATAGCCGATAACATTTTCGTCCGTGTCCAGCAGCGCTTTCAACAGGTGAGCAGGTTCAATTGCCTGGTGTTGGGATCCCATGGCAATCTCAGCCGCTTTTTGCAGTGACTCTTGTGACTTTATCGTAAATTTTTCAAAGTTCATGATGCTTTTCCTCCGAACAGCAATGCTCAAAACATCCGCCAACTAGAAGAACCCTTGATTTCAGGAAATTTTGTCCTGTAATTCGATTTCATTGACACTTTTTCGGTCATTTTGGCCTATTATCGGAAGGAAAATCATTGTTGATTGTGTTGGAAATAGAATGTAGCTTTTAGAAAATATGTCCAAGACCAAGTCAACCGCTGGATTTCCAAAGTCACTACTGGTGGAGGTGGCGTGGGAGGTCTGTAATCAGGTAGGAGGCATCTATACCGTCATCCGATCGAAGGCCCCAACCATGGCCGAATATATGAACGGTCCATTCTGTATGATTGGGCCCTACCTGGGAAAGAACATTCAATCGGAGCTCGAGCCGCTAAATGATGTTGAGGATATCTTTGGACAGGCTGCGGCCAATCTAAGAAAGCGCGGATACGATGTGCACTATGCCGAATGGCTGATAACTGGAAAACCGCGGGTCGTACTGCTGAATCCAAATGTTATTGAAGCAAAAGCGCTCAGCGTGATCAAGTATTTGCTCTGGAAGAATCATGGGGTCAGCACGCCAGACGCCAATTTGCTCATCAACCAGGTAGTAGCCTTCGGCTATCTCACGAAGTTGTTCTTGGATGAACTGGTTAAACTGTCCGGGAAGGGACAACCAATCGTCGCTCATTTTCATGAATGGATGGCGGGACTTCCTATCCTGGATATCAAACGCGAAAAGATGCCGGTGAAGACTGTCTTTACCACCCATGCTACTCAGTTAGGAAGACATCTGGCCATCAATTCACCCTTGTTTTATGCGCACCTCCCGTTTTTTGACCGGGAGTTAGAGGCAAGAAAATTTGATGTTGTTACGGAGGAGGTAATTGAGTACAGATGTGCACAGGATTGTACCGTATTCACGACAGTCAGTGATGTTACGGCACGGGAATGCAAGCACTTGCTAAGGCGGAAGCCAGATGTCATCGTTCCAAACGGCTTGAATGTTGAGCGCTTTGAAGCGTTGCATGAATTTCAAAATCTTCATGCTCTTTACAAAAAGGAGATTCATGAGTTTGTCATGGGACATTTCTTTCACTCCTATACCTTTGATCTTGACAAGACGATTTACCTGTTTACATCGGGCCGATATGAGTATAAGAACAAGGGGTTTGATCTTACACTGGAAGCGCTTTATCGTTTGAATGAGAAGTTGAAAGCTGAGCGTGCTGACATTACAGTTGTGATGTTCTTCGTCACCAAAAGGGAATTCTACAGTATCAAGCCGGAAGTGTTGCAGTCACGGGCCATGATGGAGGAAATTCGGCAGACGTGCTTGGCAATTGAAAAGGACGTAGGCAAAGGTCTGTTTACGGCTTCTACCATGCGGTTGGATAACCGTGTTCCTAACCTGAATGATTTCGTAAGCGACTACTGGAAGTTGCGCTACCGTCGAACCGTGCAGAGTTGGAAGAGCAACAAACTTCCCATGGTGGTTACCCATAAGCTGGTAAATGAAGAAAGTGACGAAATTCTGCAATACCTCGTCCGTCGGAACCTGCTGAATCGCCCGGAGGACAAAGTTAAAATCGTATATCACCCAGATTTTATCACATCAACCAGTCCATTATTTGGGATGGACTATGGACAGTTTGTTCGGGGATGCCACCTTGGGGTCTTCCCGAGTTATTATGAACCTTGGGGGTATACACCGTTGGAATGTATGGCAAGTGGCGTTCCTTCAGTGACCAGTGATCTTTCGGGGTTTGGCGACTACTTGACGAGGAACTTCCCCGATTATGAAAAGAACGGAATGTTTGTCATCGAACGGGGCAGGAGGACTTTCGACTGGAGCGCCCGGCAGTTGGCAGGGGCACTTCATCGCTTCCTCACGCAGACCCGCAGGGACCGCATTATGCAGCGGAACAATGTGGAGAATTACTCCGCTGCTTTTGATTGGAAGAACCTGATTCAAAATTATCAGCAGGCCTATGAACTGGCCGCCCATAGCCATGAGTGACCTGCTGTCTGCGCCGGTAATGCGTTGTTTCTTTTCTATCATTTTTCTTTAAGCATTGAAGTCATGAAAGTCCGTAACCTGGGCGAAACGAATTCTATTGCCAATCAATATCTGGCGGACCTCCGTGATCCGTTGCGGCAAACCAACCGGTTACTCTTTCGCCACAACCTGGCTCGGTTGGGAGAGATCATGGCGTATGAAATTTCCAAGGAGTTGAATTATCGCGAAGAAGTGATCACGACATCATTGGGTCAAAAGCGCATGCAAATTCCGGAGCCTGAAGTCGTGCTACTCACTATTTTGCGCGCCGGTTTGCCTTTTCTGGAAGGGTTTCAGCGAATCTTTGATAGGGCCGACACGGGTTTTGTCGGTGCCTTTCGTGTTGAAGGTGAGGAAGAATTGCGGATACAGGCGGGGTATGTAGCCGTTCCCAACCTTGCCGGCAAAAAAGTAATTCTCCTGGACACCATGCTGGCAACGGGCAAATCGGTTGCGGAAGTATTGCGCTTGCTGGAAGAACATGGACAGCCCGCGCACTTATATCTCGTTTCAGTTATCGCAGCCCCCGAAGGCATCCGTTACTTGGCCGGAACAACTAAAGGCGCTGCTTCATTGTGGACGTTTGCCATTGATGATAAACTGAATACTGATTTTTATATCGTTCCCGGTTTGGGCGACGCTGGCGACTTAAGTTTTGGTGAGAAATGATATGCTGGAAGAGTTAATAAATGCCATTCCCGTTTTTTTGTTCAGCATGCTCAAGTTTATTCTGGGGCCTACGCTGGGCTTTGCGGTCGGACTTCATTTTGTGACCACTGTGTTGGTAACCATCGGCGGGATGATGACCACGGTGATTGCGTTTACTTATTTTGGAGAATGGTTGCGTGATATTCTTTTGAAGCGACTCTTTCGTAACAATCGGAAGTTCACCCGGAGAAACCGGCGGATAGCAGGGTGGAGGAAATACGGACTAACGGGAATTGCAATCCTTACGCCTGTCGTACTTACTCCGCTCGGCGGGACGCTGCTTGCTGTAGGCGGCACACGCTCCAAAGAGCGCATTATCTTCGCCATGTTGGTTAGTGCCACGGCATGGTCCCTGATATTTAGCGGAATTATCTACTTTTTTGGAAGTGACTACTTCCCGGAATTCATGAAATGGATTTTCTCCAATCAACCGCCTCAGATTTGAGCGTCATGACAAGCCATTCTCGCCTCATTGCCTGAAGTTTCTTTTGTTCGGGAATGCAATTAAGCCACCTCAAGGCGGAGAAGGCCTCAATAAAAGAAAAGCTGAGCAAAGGACGATATTTCCACCAAAAATTGATCTACTTTTAATATATCTTCTCAAATTCCGAACACTATGAGATCAAGGAATTATCCACTGATCGGTGTCGCACTCCTTACGCTCCTTCTTGCTTCAGAGGCAGAAGCACAATTTTCTGTTGGTGCCCATTTTGGGTATGTCGGTAGTGTCGATGCGGGAGATGCCTATGCTTTGGACAATCCCTGGCCGAGCGCGAGTAGTGGCGGTGGAGGCGGGATGAAATTCACGCAAGGGGGCACCGGTACTTCTGCACTTGTCAACCTGACGTGGGAGGCAACTTCCATTCTGGGAATATCGTTGGTTTACCGTGCCAGTAGTCAGACAATGGCAGAGAGCAAGCGTAGTTTGAGTAGCAATTCAATAGGAATCCAGGTTAAAGTCAATTTTGTAAGGAATGTCCAGAAGGTCGTGCCCTTCTTTCAGGCGGGGTATTTCTTTTCAAACTCCAACACCCTGAAGCAGGAAGCAGCTGTTTCGTCTAAATATCCAAGCCAGGTGATGCCTGCATTTGAATTCAAGTACTCCACCACGTTAGGCGTAAGTGGAGACCTGGGGGTCGAATTCAAACTTAGTCAGCCAGTATCGTTTGTAATCCAGGCAGGACTCCATGGTGTTCAGCTCGCCTCCGAACCAGACGTGAATGCAAGCTCGCTGGATCTGGGGCCCAGCTATCGATCACCCTCCAATTTTGATGGGGCATTTTGGTTTCAGGCAACCGGTGGGATAAAATACTATTTTGGTAAGGGTAAGAAGAAGCGCGATTTCTAAATCATTTCTTATGAAAGGACTTTGCATCACTATCGTCGGTTGCCTGCTTGCCATTGGGTCCCAGGCACAGGTGGTTCTGAAACAGCGCATTAAGTTGAATCTTCAGGAGCAAGAAGGGTTACGGACACTTGCCTTTTCCACCAATTCAAAGCGGATTGTTGCAGGTGGCGACAAAGGATCCCTAGCGGTTTACGACCTCATCAATGGCGACAGTTGGAATTTGCCTGCACACACAGCCAAGGTAGTTGCCCTTGCCTTTAGTTATGACAACCGCTACCTCGCTTCCGCCAGCGAGGATGGAGGGTTCGCGTTGTACGATTTTCAGGATTCCAAAGTACAAAAACTCAATGGCGAGACTGGCTTGGTAAGATCTATTGCATTCAGCCCTACTGGACGGGTCTTTGTTACAGGAAATGAGAATGGGAAAATTAGCCTCTGGGACGCCTACACCAGAGAGAAGATCAATACCGTGCAAGGCAGAAGCGAGAAAATACTTGCATTGGCCTTTTCGCCTGATGGGCGTACCCTGGCAAGCGGCTCCGCTGATCGATCGGTCATGCTTTGGAACATGGATACAGGGATATCCACCAATATCCTGACCGGGCATCAGGATTGGGTTAGAACGTCGGCATTTAGTGCGGACGGAAAGACGCTGGCAACTGGCAGTTACGACAAAACGATCAAGCTGTGGGACGCTTCAACAGGTGCGCTGAAAACTACCCTTCAAGTAAACAAGGATTGGGTCACAGATGTGCATTACAGTGGTGATGGCCAATACATTATCAGCGCTGGCGTGAAAGGGCAAGTTATTCTGATGGATGCCTCTGGGAAGGTCGTGCAGCGCCTCAATGACTTTCAACAAATGGTCGGAGCGGCACCATTTTCTCTTGATGGAAAATGGCTGGCAGTTGCTGACCTTAGCCCATCGGTGGCACTGTATGATTGTTCAGCATTGAAAATTCAACCGTGGAAACCATTTGACGTTACGCCTCCGTCTATTGTGGTCCTAAGCCCCAAATTGCTCAGCACCCGGGATGGTGCCACTGGATTCCGGAAATCTCTCGTACATCAGGCTACAGTTCGCGTTATGCTGGAAATTTCCGATTTGAGCGGAGTGAAAGAGGTGAGTCTTGATGGGGTGCCAGCAAAGTCTGATCCAACAGTAGCCAACCGCTATTTAGCAGAACTTACAATTCTAAGGAATTCTGAGAAGACCTTGGTGATCAAGGCAGTTGACAACACTGGAAACGCCGTGGAAGAGAAGGTGCTGATTGAACATAAGATGTTCACAGGAAGCGTGGATGCCAACAAGTATCATGCAATTCTCATTGCCAATCAGGATTACAAGGATGAGAGCATCACCGATCTTGACCAGCCAATTAAGGATATGCAGCGGCTAAAAAATGTGTTGCTGAACGACTATTCATTTCTTGAGCAGAATGTAATCGTCCTGGAAAACCCCGACCGCAATATGCTATATGCCAAGTTTGATGAGCTTCAGAGCAAACTTGATAAAATCGATAACCTGCTGATTTTTTATGCGGGCCATGGGTATTGGGACCCACAACTAGTGCAAGGCTATTGGCTGCCCTCTGATGCCGAACCCGGGAAGCGATCTTCATGGCTCTCCAATGGAACGTTGCGGGATTATATTGGTGGAATTGGCGCGCGGCACACCCTGCTGATTACTGATGCTTGCTTTTCCGGAGGTATTTTTAAAAGCCGTGCAGTTTTCGAAAATGCTTCTACCGCTATTGAGACGTTGTACTTACGCAAGAGCCGCAAGGCGATGACCAGCGGGACGTTGGAAAAAGTACCTGATAAAAGCGTTTTCCTGGAGTCGCTCATTAGAAAGCTTCATGAAAATCAGGAACCGTATATTACCGCAGAGGAATTGTTTAGCGGGATCCGGCATGACGTGATTAACCGAAGTCCAAACAATCAGGTCCCTCAATATGGAGAGGTCGGACAGACGGGCGACGAAGGAGGGGAATTTATTTTTATCCGGAAGCACTAAGATTATTTCACTTCCTCATCGGGAAGCATCTCGATATCGCGGATCAGCACACGCTTAGCAATTTTTTGAGCTGTGGGTGTGGCAGCTAATCCACCAAGCGCGGTCTCTTTGTAACGCGTCTCCATGCTTGCTCCAATTTCGCCCATGGCTTCGATCACTTCGTCTACCGGGATAACGCTGCTCACATCGGCCAGGCCGATTTGCGCAGAGCTGTTGGCGATGGCCGCGGCACTGGCATTTCGGACCACACAGGGGACTTCCACCAGCCCGGCAACTGGATCACAGACGAGGCCGAGCATGCATTGAACTGTGATGGCTACGGCATTGAAAATCTGATCGGTGTTGCCACCCAAACAGTAGACGATTGCACCTGAACCCATCGCTGCCGCAGTACCCGTTTCTGCCTGGCATCCGCCGACCGCTCCCGAGATCGAGGCCTTCTGCTCCATAATGAGAGCAATCCCTGCCGCGAGTAACATGGCTTCCAATATTTTACGATCCGGAATTTTGTGAATCTCTTGAAGGGTGAAAAGAACTCCGGGCATAATACCGCTTGCTCCGGCCGTTGGGGCTGCAACAATTCGGCCCATACATGAGTTTACTTCCTTTGCGGCAAGCGCTCGTGAAATCAGTTGTTGAAATTCCCGGGAGAGCACAGGTGTCGGATAGCGATAGACTTTCTTTGCTCCATTGTTGATCATTCCCGATCGGGATGTCATATCTTCCTCCAGTCCGGTGCGCACCGCGTCCTTCATTACGGTCCAGGCGATATCAAGGCCTTGCCAGATAGTATCGGCGGTCCGGCCTTTTTGCTCTATTTCATACTCCAGGACAACGTCCACCAGTGACACGTTGTGCTCATCACTGTACTGTTTCCACCCGCTAAAAGAATCAAATAGGAATGCCATAGTATTCTAACCCTACGAAGTTAACCGTTTGTGTATGGATTACAATTTCTTTGCCACAGCAATTCCGGGGTCCTATTGCCGTGCCCTTTAGGGCGCGGGTGTGGAGCAAATAAGGAATGGGCTTTAGCCCTATTGTTTAATACTTAGAATTGAAAGTGCCGGCTTCGATCTCAAATCCTGGACTAAAGTCCATTTAATTGTAGTACTTAATATCCTCGCCTTAAAAGGCGAGGCAATAGTTTTCAAAACGGGGGAGGCAAGAGCAAAAGGAATGCTATGGGCAGCCGCCCAAACGAACTATCTGCCACATTTTGAATTGTGTCATTTAAGGCAGCGGAAAATTCTATCTTCGAGACACCATTTGAGCCCAAATTAATTTCCTGCCTGTATGAGAAACCTTAGCCTGTTTGCCCTCCTGCTAACCGCCGCAACTGCCTATGGGCAGTCAAGTGATGAGCTGACCATTCGTAAAATTTATGACCAGGCCCTGGCCGAAGGTAAATCGTATTCCATGTTGGACTACCTCTGCAATAAGGTTGGGCCTCGGCTGAGCGGTTCTCCAGGAGCCGCCGCTGCTGTTGAATGGAGTCGACACGTGATGGAGGACTTTGGATTTGACTCCGTCTGGCTGCAGCCAGTCATGGTTCCACATTGGGTAAGGGGACAGCAAGAAGTGGGTCGAATATTAAACTCAAAGAAAATGGGTACCGTGGAAGTATCCGTATGTGCTTTGGGTGGATCTGTGGGTACTGGACCGAATGGAATTTCTGCTGGTATCATTGAAGTGAAGAGTTTTGAGGAGCTGGGTCAATTGGGCGCAAAGCAGGTTCAGGGGAAGATTGTCTTCTTCAACCGTCCAATGGACCCCACTTTGCTTCAGACATTTTCGTCCTATGGTGGCGCTGTCAATCAGCGGGGAGCTGGTGCGGCTGAGGCGGCGAAGTATGGAGCCGTTGGCGTGATCGTCCGATCGATGGGCATCAATGCCGAGGAATACCCGCACACAGGCGGCATGCGGTATGCGACCGGTGTCCCGATGTTGCCGGCCATGGCCATCAGTACAAAACACGCGGACTTGCTGAGCAGACTACTCAAAGACGACAAAGGAATTTCATTCTACATGGAAATGCATTGCCAGATTTTGGAAGATGCTCCCTCTTTCAACGTTGTGGGAGAAATCCGAGGGAGCGAGTACAAAAATGAGATTATTGCTGTAGGTGGGCACCTAGACTCCTGGGACTTGGGCCAGGGTGCTCATGATGACGGGGCGGGTTGCGTTCAATCGATCGAGGTGCTTCGCGTTTTTAAGGCGATGGGGTACAAACCGAAGCGAACCCTCCGGGCAGTCATGTTCATGAATGAGGAAAACGGACTTCGTGGCGGGCAGCAGTATGCTGACTTGGCCAAGAAAAATGGGGAAACCCATATTGCTGCGATTGAGTCCGATCGGGGAGGATTTACACCGCGTGGCTTTACCATCAGTGCACCCGACCCGGTGCGGGCAAGGATACAGGGATGGAAAGCACTTCTGGAGCCTTACGGACTTTCTGACTTCAGTATGCCCGGTGGTGGCGCAGACATTGGCCCCCTGGCGCCCCAGGGTGTAGTGCTCATCGGGTACCTGCCGGATTCCCAGCGATACTTCAACTACCACCATACCCGTGAAGACACCTTTGACAAAGTGGACAAACGAGAACTTGAACTCGGGTCGGCGTCGATGGCAGCGATGGTATATTTAATTGACTATCATGGATTGAAGTAGGAGGTCGGTCATCGGTCTCGATTTAAGTTTCAGGTTGAGTGGAGCTGGATATTTAGAATGTCAGAACATCAAGCACAATTTTCCACTCACCACGCTCAAACTTCCACACCCTGACAAATGTGGCTTTTCTCATTTCCATCTTTCCTTCTTTCGCCAGCGAGACATCAGTTGTGCCATACACATAGCCCAAATCACCGGAAGTTGCAGTCTCTGTGCCGAGAACATTGGCCATTCTTTGAGCGGGACAGGCGAAAAGGTAAGCGTCAAGCATAGATGCCCCTACAAACGGCAACTGGCCGGCCACCATCAGATGGGCTTCGGCGCTTACGAATCTGTGGTAGGCACCCTTCCAATCTTTCGCCAACTCTTTTTGAAAGGCACTTTCGGCAGCGATTGCCTCGCCCATATTCTTGGAGATTGGTTTCGTGGATACCATTGGGTTATTTGTGGTGTACCATTTCACTGGTGTTACAGGGGCGCCATGACTGATGCCTATGTCCAGCACATTCTTCCAGGTGCTATCAGTTTGTTTCTTCCAGACCGAATTAAATTCACCATAGGCCACAGGCTTTTGATCGGTTCTATTGGCACGGAATTCCCACGGCCCGGTATTAAATCCAAAATCTCCTGATCCTGCAATGTCACTGTATGCGACCTCCCATTTGAGCCAGTCATCATTGATCGCTTGCTGCTGGATAGGTGTCTTCCCCTTCACTGGCCCACTGGGTCCCTGGGTGACAGCGCTGTCGGCGAGGAAGTACAAGAAGGCATCACGCCGGTTTTGTGTTTTTGCCATTTCTATAAAGGCCTTTTCCGTATTGATCATGGCCTGGAGGTCGCCCTGCTGTGCCTGGACAAAGTCAGTCGCCAAGAGAGAGATCAGGGCAATTATGGTGGCAGTTATTTTCATGGGATCGGTGGATTTGCCATAGAAATCACGGATGTACCGGGATAAAGTTCTCGCCTTGCTGCCAGGAACACACTATCTCATTTCGGACCTGGGCTACGCTTTCGCGTACTCTTCCATCGGCAGACAACTGCACACAAGGTTGCGGTCACCGTATGCGTTGTCAATCCGGCTTACACTGGGCCAGAACTTAGCTTCACGAACAAACGACAAGGGATAGGCTGCCTTTTGCCGGCTGTATGGAAGCGTCCAGTCGTTGGCGGTAATCACAGCAACTGTATGTGGGGCATTCTTCAATACGTTTTGAACTTTGTCTGCCTTACCCTCTTCGACTTCACGGATTTCTTTACGTATTTCGATCAGGGCATCACAGAAGCGGTCAAGTTCTTCTTTTGACTCACTCTCTGTAGGTTCAATCATGAGTGTTCCGGCAACTGGGAAGGATACGGTAGGGGCATGGAAGCCGTAGTCCATCAATCGCTTTGCGATATCTTCAACTTCAATTCCTGACTTCTTGAATTCACGACAATCAACAATCATCTCATGCGCACAACGCCCGTGAGTTCCTGTGTACAGGATAGGGTATTGTCCAGCCAGACGCTCCTTGATGTAGTTGGCATTCAGAATGGCAATCTTGGTGGCGTTGGTTAACCCTTCTTCGCCCATCATCGCAATGTAAGCGTAGGAGATCGCCAAAATGCTCGCGCTTCCCCATGGAGCGGCCGACACAGCGGTAATGGCTTGATCGCCACCGGTCTTCACCAGCGTGTGACCGGGAAGGAAGGCCTTTAATTTGTCGTTCACGCAGATGGGCCCCATGCCCGGCCCGCCGCCACCATGCGGGATGCAGAATGTTTTGTGAAGGTTCAGGTGACACACATCGGCCCCGATGTTGGCAGGAGAAGTGAGTCCAACCTGGGCATTCATGTTGGCGCCGTCCATATAGACAAGTCCACCATGACTGTGAATGGTTTCGCAGATTTCCACGATTGATTCTTCGAACACGCCATGTGTAGATGGGTACGTGACCATCAGGCAGGCGAGTTGATTTTTGTATTGCTCAGCTTTTGCTTTCAGATCTGTGACATCAATTTTTCCTTCGTTGTCCGACTTCACAACGATTACTTCCATGCCGGCCATGACGGCGCTCGCTGGATTTGTTCCGTGAGCAGAGGAGGGGATCAAGGCGATGCTTCGATTGCCATCCTTTCTGCTATTGTGATAAGCGCGAATAACCATTAGCCCGGCATACTCACCTTGTGCCCCGCTGTTGGGTTGCAATGAAACGCCGGTGAATCCGGTAATTTCTTTCAGCCAGTCCTCCAGATGCGTGATCATTTCATGATACCCCTTTGCTTGATTTGCGGGCGCGAATGGGTGCATATGGCCAAGTTCAGGCCAGGTAACAGGGATCATCTCAGTGGTGGCATTGAGCTTCATGGTGCAAGACCCCAGCGAGATCATCGAATGAACCATTGACAGATCTTTGTTCTCCAGTTTTTTGATGTACCGCAGCATTTCATGCTCACTGTGGTGCATGTTAAATACCGGATGCTGTAGGAATGAAGAAGTTCTGGTCAACGCCGTTGGCCATGTGATAGTGTCAGGCTCCACGCCATGTCCGGAAAAAGTCTTTTTTGTAGCGGATGCCAAAACATGAAGGATGGAGTTCACGTCCTCTGTTGAAGTGGTTTCATCCAGAGAAATACCAATTCGATTGTTTCCAAGATTACGGAAATTAATTTCCCGTACTGTTGCTTCGCGTTCTATTGCTGCGGGATCATGAACAACTACTTGAAGCGTGTCAAAATAGTTTGCGTTTTGCTGCTCGAGACCAAGATCCTTGATGCCATTGTCCAGCAGTTTGGCCAGCCCATGAATACGTCCGGCAATTTTTTTCAGTCCCTGCGGCCCATGATAGACTGCGTACATGCCTGCCATCACCGAGAGTAGCACCTGGGCGGTACAAATGTTGGAGGTAGCTTTTTCACGACGGATGTGTTGCTCGCGGGTTTGCAAAGCCATACGGTAAGCAGGATTTCCGCTGACATCAATGGATGCACCGATAATCCGGCCCGGCATCAGCCGCTTGAATTCATCGCGCGTGGCAAAGAAAGCTGCATGTGGTCCGCCAAAGCCAAAGGGAATACCAAACCGTTGGGAAGAGCCAACGGCGATGTCGGCACCCATTTCTCCGGGCGACTTCATCAAGACAAGACTCATCAGGTCGGTGCCCATGACAACAAACACTTCCTTTTCGTGAGCTGCAGTAATAAAATTAGTGTGATCCTGGATTCCACCTAGCCCGTTAGGGTTTTGAATATAGAGGGCAAACAAATTAGGATCAGTAACATCTAGCTTGTCCAACTTGCCAACCACAAGGTCAATGCCGATGGGGCCGGATCGCGTCTTTAGCAAATCGATGGTTTGAGGGAAGACGGTCTCATCAACGAAGAATTTCGTTGCGTTTTTCTTGTCTGCTTTACGCGAAGCAAACAGCAGATGCATAGCTTCCGCGGCCGCTGTTGCTTCGTCCAGCAAGGAAGCATTGGCAATTTCCATCCCAGTCAAATCGATAACCATCGTTTGAAAATTGATCAACGCCTCAAGTCGTCCTTGTGCGATTTCCGCCTGATAGGGGGTGTAAGCGGTATACCACCCCGGATTTTCAAGAATGTTTCGCAGGATAACACCTGGCGTTAGTGTATCATAGTAGCCTGCTCCGATGTATGATTTAAAGATTTTGTTTCTGGAAGCGATCTTCTTGAAATGTTTTAGAAAATCTGATTCCGATTGGGCAGGCGGCAGCTCAAGTTTCTTTTTCAACCGGATTCCTGGTGGCACGGTCTCCTCAATCAGCTTGTCTAACGAAGCGGCCTTCACCACTTTAAGCATTTCATCGATTTGGCGCTGGTCGGGTCCGTTGTGGCGCGATTCGAATTTTTCGGAATAATGTGGATTGATCTTCATGTGTTGAGCGTCTTAAGGCCAGCCGGGGTACTAGGAAGATAAGTTGCCATGGCCCGCGGTGCCCATGGCAACTATTAAAACAACTGAAGTCAGTATTCGGCCTGACCCGAACCCTTTAATTTTCAGTCCGCTCAAACTGGGAGAAGAAGAAGCCGCCTTCTATCTCCGCATTTGCGTCGGAGTCTGAACCGTGAATAGCATTGGCATCAATGGATTTTGCAAAAAGGGCGCGGATGGTGCCGGGGGCTGCCTTGGAGGGGTCTGTTGCGCCAATCAGTTTACGGAAGTCCTCAACTGCGTTTTCTTTCTCCAGGATCATGGGAATGATGGATCCTGAAGACATGTAAGCGCATAGTTCTTTGTAGAATGACCTTTCTTTATGGACAGCATAAAACTTGCCAGCCAGAGAGGCCGTCAGCGCTGTTTTTTTCAGTGCTATTATTTTGAATCCTGCCTCCTCAATCATCTTCGTGATTGCGCCGCTTTTTCCGGCTGATACGGCATCGGGTTTGATCATGGTAAAGGTTCTGTTAGTCGCCATTCGTTTGGTTTGTTTTGCGTGATTTTAAGCCGTCATGCCCTTTTCGGTAGGGAGTAGATAAGACCATTTTTCGGCCGCAAAACTACAAAAGAAGGTAGAATCGGGAAGGGTATTCCCAGCATTTGTTGCGAGGATGCAGGCGTTTTGGCCCATCGGGGGAGAATAAATCTTAAATAATCACTGAATCCTCAAATCCTGATTATTTTTGCCCCCTTCATGGAAAATATCCAACCCTTTAAACGTCTGCTCGACTCCCCAAAGGACATCGTTATAGTGACGCACTATAAGCCTGATGCAGACGCTTTGGGATCCTCTCTCGGTCTGGCTGGATTTCTAAAGAAAAAGGGGCACAGAGTTCAAGTGGTTACGCCAAGCGACTACCCAGGTTTTCTGGCCTGGATGCCAGGCAACGACGAGGTGATTGCTGTCTCCAAAGAAGATGCTGATTCCCTTGGCCGGGCAAAAGAGGCCATTGATAAGGCGGATATCCTCTTCTGCCTGGATTTCTCAACCTTGAAGCGTGCCCAGGATCTCGAAGGGACAGTCAGAGCATCTCGTGCTGTAAAGATTCTGGTAGACCATCACCTGGAACCAGAGAAGTTTGCTGACTATGAGCAGTGGACAACAAAAGCCGCATCGACTGCAGGATTGATTTATCAGCTTATTGGAGAACTGGGAGAAAAGCACCTCATTGACGAGAATATTGCCAATTGCCTGTATGCGGGTTTGATGACCGATACAGGGGGATTTCGTCACTCTAATACTACACAGTCTGAGTTTCTCATTGCTTCCGAATTGGTTGGCGCTGGAGCAAATCCAAGTCTGGTGGCCAAACTCATCTATGACACAAATTCACTTGAAAGATTGCGGCTAACTGGTTTTGTGCTAGGCCAGAAACTTCAGGTCCTTCCGGAGTTCAATACGGCCTACATGGCCTTGGGGGCTCAGGAATTAAAACAATTCGGTTCTCAAACGGGAGACACGGAAGGCCTGGTCAATTACGGATTGTCCATCACCGGTGTCCGGCTTTCCGTACTTTTGCATGAACGAAAGGATGAAATCAAATTTTCGTTTCGGTCTCTAGGCGATTTTTCGGTAAATCAATTAGCCCGGGAACATTTTGAGGGTGGGGGACACAAAAACGCTTCAGGTGGGACGTTTACAGGAACATTGGAAGGGGCATTGAAGAAGTTTTTGGATCTCCTCCCTGCATACAAAACAAAACTCAATTCATAATTCAACCAATTCATATGAAAATTTCACAAATCGCGCTCTTGTCTATCGTTTTTTGCATTGCCTGCAGCAATGACCGGGAGGCGCCAAATGGTCTCAAAGTCAAAGTATTCAAAAAAGGCGAGGGCAATTATGCGGCGCCTGGTGAGTTTCTCATTACCCGAATGATTATCAAGGATGCAAAAGACTCCGTTTGGCGCGACACGCAACAACAGGATGTTCCTATGATTATTCCAGTGGGAGATAGCACGGCGATAGCAACCGAAAAAGGAGTAGAAAGCGCCTTCCGCGTAATGAAAAAAGGGGATAGTTGTTCTGTTGAAATCGATGTGAAGACCTTGTTTGGCGACCAGCCGCTGCCTCCTAATGTCAAGCCGGAAGATAAAATGACGTTTATCTTTAGTGTAAAAGACATCACGGATCAAATGGGGATCAATGTGATTCAGCAGGAAATCCAGGCAAAACAGTTTGAGAAGCAAAGGCAACTTCAGGAGGGTCAATCCGGCGTAGATACGGTCGCTATTGATGCCTACCTGGCGACAAACAAAGTAAATGCGATCAAGGGTCCTTCGGGTCTGCGTTATGTGATCAAGCGTATGGGGAAAGGCCCCAAGCCCTCAATGACCAGTGTTGTCAAATTTAAGTATCGTGGAACGCTCATGGATAATGGTGTTGAGTTTGATCAATCCGAGACACCTGTAGAGTACCCCCTGAACAGACTGATTACAGGATGGCAGATACTGTTTCCATTATTTCCAAAAGGCACCACGGCAACGCTGTATATACCCTCTTCTCTTGGATATGGCCCTAATGGTTATCAGCCCGGCATTCCACCGAATGCAAATCTGATTTTTGAAGTGGAACTTGTAGATTTTAAAGATTAACACTTAACATGAAGCAAATTGTAATTGTGGCCCTAGCGCTGCTAGTACTTGGCTGCAGCACAGACAACGTATTGTCTTACGAGGATCAACTCAAGAAGGATGTTGCGGCGATTGACAAGTATTTGGATAAGAATGGAATTGTCGCTGTCGAAGATGTGTCTGGGATGCGATTGGTGATTGAAGATCCGGGGTCCGGAATCTACCCAATCCTGACAAGCAAGTTGACGGTAAGGTATACCGGCAAGTTTTTGGATGGAAATGTATTCGATCAATCACGCGATGGTGCATCAGGTACTCCTGCACCTTTTACAACGCCGCTGGATGGGCTTATTCCAGGCTGGAAAATTGGTTTTGGTACTTATGTAGGCAAAGGAGGGAAGGCCACATTCTACATCCCGTCAGGTTTGGCGTATGGGAATAGTCCTCCGAATGGATTCCCATCCAATGCTAATCTTATTTTTGAGGTTGAGCTGCTGGGATTTACTAACTAAGTAAATTATTTCCTCCGATGAGACTTTGCTTTGCAACCAACAATAAACACAAGGTTGAGGAAGTAAAGGCGGTTTTGGGCAATGAGCTTGAGTTACTAACTCTTGAGGAATGCGGTATTCAGGAAGAACTGCCTGAAACGCAAGACACATTGGCCGGCAATGCTCGTCAGAAGGCAATCTACGTATTCGAGCGTTACAAAATTTCCTGTTTTGCTGACGATACCGGACTTGAAGTTGATACCCTGGCGGGAGCACCAGGCGTTTTTTCTGCACGCTATGCCGGCCCCCAAAGAAGTAGCGAAGACAACATTCAGCTACTGCTCAAAAACCTTTCCGGAAAATCTTCAAGGTCAGCCCAATTCAAAACTGTGATCTGGCTTGCCTTACCGCAAGGACAATGGTCCTTCGAGGGCATTGTGCGTGGTTTAATCACGCAAGAACTTCGGGGCCACCAGGGTTTTGGATACGATCCAGTGTTTCTCCCAGACATGTCTGAAAAAACATTGGCGGAAATGACGCTGGAAGAGAAAAACCTCATCAGTCATCGGGCAAGGGCTGTCAGTAAGCTGGCGGAATTTCTGCGAGGGTTGTAACATTTTCTGCTTTTTGTTTACGATTTTGCACTCTTCAAACTAACACATGAAGAAACCGTATACAATCGGCATCACCGGCGGAAGCGGCTCTGGGAAGACATTCTTCCTTGCGGGCTTGTCCTCACGCTTCTCGAAAGAGGAATTGTGTTTGATTTCCCAGGACAACTACTATAAAACCTGGGACCTTCAGCCTCTTGATCAAAACAAGGTCATGAATTTCGATCTACCAGTTTCCATCGACCGGGAGACATTTCACGCCGATTTGCTGAAACTAAAGGCAGGTCAGGTAGTTCATAAGAAGGAGTACACATTCAATAACCCTTCAGTGGAGCCTCGTACGCTGGTCTTTAATCCCACACCCATAATAATAGTCGAAGGATTATTTGTTCAATACTTTGAAGAAATTGCTGCTGAGCTTGACTTGAAAATTTTTATCGAAGCAAAAGACCATATAAAGATCGGAAGGAGGATTAAGCGTGATCGCATTGAGCGCGGGTATGATCTCGATGATGTACTTTACCGCTATGAGTATCACGTAATGCCGGTATACGAATCCTTGATCTCCCCCCTGAAACATCAGGCAGATCTGGTTATACCTAATGATCATGGATTTGAGAAGGCCCTGGAGGTGTTTGCAGGCTATCTGAAGACCTTATTGTAGAGAAGGGCCCCGTGAGAGGGCGTCAATTGCAAATTATCTTTCAATTTCTACCTTTGTGTCCCCGAAGTGAATATGAGAAGCAGGAAATTGGGTAAGAATTTGATGATTGCCGCCGGAGTACTGGCTGCAATGGTTATCCTCTTTTCGCCTGCTTTCCAACGGGAAACCTCGCAATACTTGACTAAGGCTCATGCCAAGACTGAAAAGCCTGTAGAGCAGGAAAAGAAGTTCGTAGCCGTACCTTCTGATGCCATGACTTCTGGTCAGGCTGGTGAAGTTGAGACAGCAAACCCCTTCGTCATCCAGGAGATCATAGCAGAGCCAGAGCGAAAGCCAATTGTACCTTTGCCAGTTCTTGCGATTCCCGTCTCATTCTTGAAGGTCCTTCTCAGGACTGTCATTTCGCCCCAAGCCCCCTAAGCTCATCTGTTATTGCAATGCTCGTCTCTCATGGTTATGAGACACTTTGCGTTTTTTCATTTCTACCTAACTAATCACAAAAACTAATCATATGCGTAATAAAGGAGTCGTCGTCGTATTGACCATTATCATCACGCTGCTTTGTATTTATTACTTGTCGTTCACATTTGTGTCGCGACGCGTGCAGGCAGATGCTGTCAACTATGCTACCGATGCGAGTGGAGCATTGAATCTTGGCAAGAAGCAGGGGTACCTTGATTCCATTTGGAATCTTCCTGTCTACAACCTTTTTGGGGTTGAATACACGTACAAGGATGTAAAAGAAAACGAGCTTAGTCAGGGGCTTGATCTTCAAGGTGGAATGCATCTCGTGCTTGAAGTTTCCCCCGGAGAAATCATACGGGGCCTTAGCGGCAACAATCAGGACCCGGCATTTATGGCTGCCTTGCAAACGGCCCGCGAACGGCATAAAACCAGTAATGCAAATTTTGCGGACCTATTCTACACTGCGTTCAAGGAGTCGAATAAGGACCGTACCCTGGCATCGTTGTTTGTCTCGACCGCCAACCGCGGCCGTGTCAATCTTTCGGATACTGATGATACAGTTCTTGCATTCCTGAAAGAGGAAATTGAACGCGCGTTTGACCGGTCGTTTACGATTCTCAAAACCCGTATCGATAAATTTGGAACCTCTCAGCCAAATATCCAGAGACTTCAAGGTGGTGGAAGAATTCAGGTAGAGATTCCCGGAGCCGATAATCCGCAACGAGTTCGCAAGTTACTCTCAGGAATCGCCCGTTTGGAATTTTGGGAAATCGTTGAGTACGATGATCCGCAATTGAACCAAGCCCTTTCGGGGGTTAATCAAATGCTTTTGAGAGAGCAGAATGCCGCCCGCGCAGTCACCCCGGTGGCAATGGATCCCGAGTCAAGGACTAGGCCGGCAACCGAAGCAAATAAAGATACGATTCAGTCTGCACTTGAACAGCAGTTGAGCCAGGCGGCTAGCGATACAACCGGCAATTCACTGGATTCACTCCGTAATCTTAGCGTTTCTCCGCTTTTTGGATTGAGCGATCAAACCATTCCCTTTTTGTATGCGATTAAGGATACCGCGCAAATCAATCGCTTGTTGAAACGAGAGGATGTGCGTGCCATAATTCCCCGCACCCTGGGATGGTTCTGGGATGTTAAGTCGGAACCCACGATTACACCTGGAGTGGACGACTTGCAATTGAATTTTGTCAACCTGGGCCGTGGAGCAAAGCCTTTGCTCTCTGGCGAAGTGATCAATGATGCGCGCCTGGATTACGACCAGTATCAACGTCCTGCTGTAAGCATGACAATGAATGCAGCCGGGTCCCGCGTGTGGGCCAAGGTAACCGCAACTGCAGCAAGTAAGTCGCCAAGACAAGGTCGGATTGCCATTGTGTTGGACAATTATGTGTACACGGCTCCGACCGTCCAGGGAGAAATTCCGAATGGCAATTCGCAGATCACGGGAAGCTTCCAGTTGGAAGAAGCCAAAGACCTGGCCAACGTGCTGAAGGCCGGCTCACTTCCTGCGCCTACCCGAATTGTCGAAGAAGCCTACGTGGGCCCTTCGCTTGGACAGCTGGCGCAAAACCAAGGTCTTATCTCAGCTGCCTGCGGATTGGCACTGGTCGTTATTTTCATGATCGCATACTATGCAAAAGGAGGATTGGTTGCCAACCTGGCCTTGTTGTTTAACATTTTCTTTATCCTTGGAATTCTAGCCCAGTTCAATGCGGCGCTTACCCTACCGGGTATTGCCGGTATTGTCCTCACCATGGGTATGGCGGTCGATGCAAACGTTCTTATCTATGAGCGAATTAGGGAAGAATTGAGGCATGGGAAGAAGTTGCGGGAAGCCATTAAGCTAGGCTATGAGCGGGCATTCTCTGCCATCTTTGACTCGAACTTGACTACTTTCCTCACGGGGATGTTCCTGTTTATCTTTGGCCTAGGGCCGTTGAAAGGATTTGCGATCGTGTTGATGATTGGTATCGGCACCTCCTTCTTTTCTGCAGTTTATATTTCACGTGTAATCATCGAGTGGATGGTACGCCGTGGAGATGAGGCAAAGCTCTCGTTCGAAACAGGTATTTCCTGGACGGTTAACAAGGATCTAATCATTGATTTTATCTCCTTCCGGAAGAAGGCTTACATCTTCTCATCGACGATTATTTTGATTGGATTCATTCTGATTGCATTCCAGGGCCTGAACCTGGGTGTGGATTTCAAAGGTGGTCGTTCATTTATCGTGGCATTCACGCAACCAGTTGAGGCAACGCAAATGAAGTCTGACCTTACAGCGAGTTTTCAAAATGCGGGCACTGAAGTAAAGAACTACGGCGGTAGTAACGTGATGAAGGTCACGACATCCTACCTCGTGGAGGATGAATCCGAAGCGGCTGATGAGAAAGTGAAAGCTGCCATAATTAGTGGATTGGAAACCAAAACTGGTAAAAAGTACACGGAGAATGACCGACAGTTGGATGACACCCACTTTACGATTCCTTCCACTTCCAAAGTGGGAGCTACTATTGCGGATGATATTAAAGGTTCTGCCTACATGGCAGGGGGATTGTCAATACTATCGATCTTCCTTTATATTCTCATCCGCTTCCGTAAATGGCAGTTCAGCACAGGAGCCATTATTGCGTTGATTCACGATATGCTCTTCACGTTCGCGGCTTTTGCCATCGCACGGGTATTTGGACTCTCATTGGAAATTGATCAGGTCTTTGTGGCAGCCTTGCTGACCATCATTGGTTACTCCATCAATGATACAGTGATCATCTTCGACCGGATTCGGGAATACATGGGCCTGGGCACCAGCCACGAACGAAACAGAATATTCAACAGCGCCATCACCAGCACGCTAAGCCGTACAATTGTTACATCGGGAACAGTGGTAATGGTGGTTGTGGTTTTACTTTTCTTCGGAGGGGAGACCTTGCGCGGATTCTCATTTGCCATGGTGATCGGTGTGGTTGTTGGAACGTATTCGTCCATCTTCATAGCGGCACCACTCGTAATTGATTTTGACCCTGCAAAGCCGGAGATCGCCAAGGCTTAAGACGTCAGATACAGCTGTTTTTGAAATCCCGCTCGGCAAGAGCGGGATTTTTTTGTGCTTAGTAATTTGTGAAACTACGGATTGCGTTCTACGCGGATGCCAACGGACAGTATTCCTGGTATCGTATCTTGACGCATGAACTGTGTAAGGCGAATAGCGAATCTTCCCCTTGACGGGAAACGGAAGGCGGTAAGAATGGGAAACTGATGGTCGTATAAATCACCCAACCCACTTTCCCCTAGCGGCCTGCCAGAAGTCTTAAACAAATTGTGATACACAAGTTTTTTTGCTATTTCCTTACCGGTAGAGTCAGATAATAAATACGTTACATTTATTCGGGTGGATGGATAATCCAATGAATTGCGGACATTGTAATAGACCGTGTAGGCCTGAATGGAATCGGGAATCGTGAATTCAAAAATAGGTTCATCTTTAACAGCCCACGAACGTTCGGGGAACTCGTGATTCTCTTCAAACACCCGGCGATCATCACAGCCAGCCATGAATCCAGCGGCAAGGATGATGCTCATTGGCCAGGAAAGAGAAAACGCGTAACGGCGCATGAATAGGAACTTAACGTGGTTTTGGGGGATTTCCAGACTTCGGAGCGTTTCCTGGGCCGGGTCCGGATCTTCGTCCACGGTTATCACCGCGAGGGGGTCGTGATCTTTTCTTGTTCCGGCCTCCCTTGTTGCTGAATTTTTTATCCAGGCGCTCAAGGTCGCTGTTAAGCACAGATACGGATTCACGCTCGACCAATTCGTTCAATTCCAGAGTAGCTGGTTTGCGCCCCTCCTCATTCAGTTTGATTATCTCTTTTACCCGCTCCACATTGAGCGGAATCCAGGCGTTTTCATCCTTGTAACCAAACCACATCATCTTGCGGAAAATGTCGGTCTTCTGCAGAGAGGCGTCTCCTTTCTCGGTTTGAAGTGGCCGTGAAATTTCCGGGATGTCTTTAAGGGCATCCATGTAAGTTTCCAGTTCGTAGTTGAGGCAGCATTTCAATCGGCCGCACTGGCCGCTAAGCTTGCTGGGGTTCAATGATAAGTTCTGATACCGCGCGGCGCTGGTAGAAACATTTTTGAAGTCGCTGAGCCAGGTAGAGCAGCAAAGTTCACGTCCACATACGCCTATACCGCCGATGCGTCCAGCTTCCTGGCGGAGGCTGATTTGCCGCATCTCGACACGAATACGGAATTCACCGGCAAGAATCTTGATGAGTTCACGAAAATCAACGCGCTCTTCGGCGGAATAGAAGAAACTGGCCTTCATGTTATCGGCCTGGTATTCAACATCCGATAATTTCATATTCAGCCTCATTTGCCGTATGATTTCCCGGCAGCGGTGGAGGGAGGGAAGCTCGCGTTTTTTTACTTCTTCTGATTTCTCCAGATCACGGCTGTTGGCCAGCCGATAGATTTTAAGAACTTCCCCGTCATTGGCCACGTTCTTTTTTTTCATCTGCAGGCGAACCAATTCACCCTGTAGTGACACATGTCCGAGGTGGTGTCCGTTCTGAACCTCTACGATCACAGGATCGCCGGCATGCAAGTCTATTTTTTCAGGGTTCCTGTAATACTCTTTCCGGCCGTTCTTGAACCGAACTTCAACAACGTCGAACCGTTCGGAAACCGGCATGTCCATGTTGGAGAGCCAGTCAAACACATTCATTTTATTGCAGCCTCCAGTCTCGCAGGCGCCATTGTTGTTACAGCCTGAAACCTTCCCGTCTTTTTTTGTGCCGCACGAACAACCCATAGTCAATTCTTTCTTAAAACGTCTCCCTTAGCGGAGGAGGATTTTTCTAATTGGAGCAAATCTACACCAATATCCTTTCTGAAGTAGGCCTGATCAAATGAAATGGGGCCTATAGCCTGGTATGAATTCGCGCGGGCCTGCTCCAACGTCGTTCCTTTGCCTGTAACTGCAATCACCCTGCCACCATCAGTTACGATTTGGTTTCCCGATGTTTTGGTTCCCGCATGAAAAACAAGGCTATCGGAAGGCTCACAACCTGAAATCATCATGCCCTTGCTATATTCCCCCGGATAACCTCCAGAGACGATCATCACTGTGACAGTATAGTCTGAGGATAGGGTAATCGACTTATTTCTCAATGTGCCATTTGAGGCAGCGATCAGCAGCTCGACCAGATCGGAATCGATTCTTGGGATAACCGCTTCAGTTTCCGGGTCACCCATTCGGGCGTTGTATTCGATGACATAAGGTTCACCAGCGACATTGATGAGGCCAAAAAAGATAAAGCCACGATACGGAATATTTTCCTGCTTGAGTCCGAAAAGCGTGGGCTGGATAATCCGCGTCTTCACTTTTTCCATGAATGCAGCATCTGCAAAAGGAACGGGTGACACGGCGCCCATGCCGCCGGTGTTTGGCCCTTTGTCTTGCTCGCCGATGCGTTTGTAATCCTTCGCTTCAGGCAAGAGCACGTAATCGTCGCCGTCGGTAAGTACAAAAACAGAAAGTTCGATCCCTGAAAGGAACTCTTCTACCAACACCCTGGCGCTGGCGGCCCCAAAGCGTTGGTTGCCCAACATGTCCTGAAGAGCTGATTTGGCTTCATCCAGGGTTTCACAAATAATCACTCCTTTGCCTGAGGCAAGTCCATCTGCTTTTAAGACGATGGGGAGAGCACACGTGTCGAGATACATTAATCCCTTTGCCAATTCAGCTTCAGAGAACGTATGGGCTTTTGCAGTTGGGATGCCATGTCGCACCATGAATTGTTTCGAGAAGTCTTTGCTGCCTTCCAGCTGGGCACCTAGTTTCCCCGGGCCCACCAGGAGAATGTGTTCAAGTCCTTTTGTTGTTTGAAAGAAATCACGAATTCCTAGCACCAATGGCAGCTCTGGCCCAACGACCACAAGATCAATTTGTTTTTCAAGACAAGCCTTGCCTAGCCCTTCAAAGTCGTCAGGACGCAGGGTAAGGTTCTGGCCCACCAGTGCAGTGCCTGCGTTGCCGGGTGTGATATAGAGGTTGGTTGTCAGCTTGCTCTGCCTGATTTTCCAGGCCAATGCGTGCTCGCGGCCTCCGTTGCCTATCAATAGGATGTTCATGTTCCGTGAAACGCCAAAGATAATAAGGATTTTGGGGCTGAACTCAGTTGGCGTACTCGCTTAGAAATTTGATGCGCATAAGACGCATTTCCTCTTCGCTATAATCCGAGTTATTTGAATCGGCAAGGGCTTCCGCCAGGCTGTCGGTTTCGGAATTGAGAAAATAGTCGAAGATGTGATCTTGTTTCTGCTCATCCAGGACATCATCGATATAGTAATCCAGGTTAAGCTTGGTTCCGGAGTAGCAGATGTTTTCTATTTCAGTAAGCAGGTCTTCAAAGGACAGATTCTTGGACTCTGCAATTTCTTCCAGATCGACTTTACGATCAATTTGCTGAATGATGAAAATCTTTATCTTGGACTTATTGACCGAAGATTTGACCACGACCTCAGTAGCCGTTTCAATGTCATTTTCATCGATGTATTTCTGGATGAGTTCAAGAAAATCCTTGCCGAACTTCTTCACCTTTCCCATGCCCACGCCGTTCACTGCCGCCAGATCCTCTTCGTTTGTGGGATAGGTTGTGGCCATTTCCTCCAGAGAAGGATCTTGGAAGATGACGTATGGGGGAAGGTCTTTGTGCCGGGCCACCTGCTTGCGCAGGTTCTTCAGCATTTCGAAAAGTTTCTCGTCGTAGGATTTGGACGTTGCCGGCGCACGTTCGGATGAGACTTCCTCGTCTTCAATAGCGGTCGTGAAATCGTGATCGCGCGCCAACTCAATGGCATGCGGCTTAATGAGGAACTTCTTTCCTTTTTCAGTCAGTTTCAACACGCCGATATTGTCAATGTCCTTTTCGAGGTATTGATAGATCAGGGCTTGCCTAACCACGGATTTCCAGAAATCCGCTTCTTCGTCGCCGCCTGTGCCGTAAATGGCTAGATCAAAATGACCATAACTTCTCACGTACTCATCTTCCGTCCCCCGGATCACATTGATCAGGTGGTTAAGCCCAAATCGTTCGTTGGTTTGTTGGGCGGCTTGCAGTACCGTCTTTACTGCCTCTGTGCCATCGTACCGTTCACGTGGATGTACACAGTTGTCGCAGGAGCCGCAATTTTCCTGGGTAAATTCTTCACCAAAGTAATGGAGCAGTTGGCGCCGCCGGCACACAGGGGATTCGGCATAGAATTCCATCTCTTGCAAGAGTACGCGAGCATTTTCCCGTTCTTGAACGGTCTTGTCCTTATTGAATTTTTCAAGTTTGTTCAAGTCATTGTGACTATAGAACATCAGACAAATGCCTTCCAATCCATCCCGCCCTGAGCGGCCTGTTTCCTGATAATAACCCTCCAGGGACTTAGGCACATCGTAGTGAACGACGAACCGGACATCCGGCTTATCAATCCCCATTCCAAAAGCTATGGTAGCCACGACGATGTCAACTTCTTCATTGAGGAAGTTGTCCTGATTCCTTACGCGTACGTCGGGATCGAGACCTGCGTGATAAGGTGCGGCGCTAAAACCATTGACATTGAGCAGCTGCGCAATTTCCTCCACTTTTTTCCGGCTAAGGCAATAGATGATTCCGGATTTTCCCTTGTGTTCCTTTAGGAAACGGATCAGTTGTTTCTTCGTTTCCTTTTTTGGACGAACTTCATAGTATAGATTTTTCCGGTTAAAGGAAGAGATGAAAACGTCCGCCTCCTCCATTTGAAGGTTCTTCTGTATGTCAATTTGGACTTTGGGTGTTGCCGTCGCGGTTAGCGCAATTACAGGCAGGTTGCCCAGTTGGCCGATCATCGTTTTGATCTTGCGGTATTCAGGTCGGAAATCGTGACCCCATTCTGAAATGCAGTGGGCTTCGTCAATGGCGACAAAGCTGATCGTTACTTTTTGTAGAAATGCGATGTTCTCTTCTTTGTTCAGTGATTCGGGCGCCACGTAAAGCAATTTTACCGATCCGGAAATGCAGTCCTTTTTCAGCCGTGTAATTTCAGCTTTGCTAAGTGTTGAATTAAGGAAGCGCGCGTGGATGCCGTAGGCATTGAGCTGATCGACCTGATTTTTCATCAAGGCGATAAGCGGAGAAATGACGATAGCCAAACCGTCTTTGATCATGGCGGGCAGCTGGTAGCAAAGTGACTTGCCTGCGCCGGTGGGCATGATAACAAACGTATTTTTTCCGCTTAGGATATTCTTGATTACCGTCTCCTGGTTGCCCCGAAAGGTCGTATATCCAAAAAATTCTTTTAGTCGAGCGCGTAACGTATCCTTATCTTCGGCCACAATCATGGGTTCCTGAGTCAATTAAATCCTTACATTTGCTTTCCGCAAACGATGTTGCGCGAAAGGTCATTGAATATACTAAAAAATTCTGTAGCTAGTTCATCCAATTTTACGATTGATGGGGGTATTTAGGATGAACGGAGGGAATGCCAAAATGTTATTGTGAGGCTGTAAATGGATAAGAATTTATACGTGGTGTTGATGGCTGGCGGGATAGGAACTCGCTTTTGGCCGTACAGCCGAAATGCAAAACCAAAGCAGTTCCTGGATGTTCTGAATACAGGAAAAACCCTCGTTCAGTCCACCTACGAGCGGTATTTGACCATTTGCCCACCCGAGAATATTCTGATCGTCACGCACGAGGAGCATGCTGACCTGGTTGCCACCCAGCTACCGATGGTCAATCCGGCGCAAGTGATACTGGAGCCCATGCGCAAAAATACAGCTCCCTGCATCGCCTATGCGGCAAACCGGATTTTTCTAAAAAATCCAAATGCCATTATGGTTGTTAGTCCTTCGGATCACCTTATTTTGAATGAGCGTGACTTCCTGGACACTATACAGAAGGCTTCTGAACACGCCCGTGGACAAGACAAGCTCATTACACTGGGCATAAAGCCGTTGCGTCCTGAAACCGGGTATGGGTATATTCAGTTTCTTGAAAGTAAGGCGAGCCTCAAGAAGGTCAAGACATTTACCGAGAAACCAGCCCTCGCCCTGGCGAAAACATTTCTGGAAAGCGGTGATTTTGTCTGGAATTCCGGAGTCTTTGTTTGGGGTGTTCAAGCCATTCTGGAAGCATTCCACCGTTATCTTCCCGAATTGTCCGAGGCATTTGAGGAAATACGTCCTCGGCTGAACACGACTGAAGAGCGAAATCTTGTTTCCCGCGTTTATAGCCAGACCAAGAACATGTCGATTGACTACGGCGTCATGGAGAAGGCGGACAATGTGTATGTTGCGCTCGGAGACTTTACCTGGTCAGACCTGGGTTCATGGGCATCGCTCCATGAAGCTTCCGTAAAAGACCAGGATAATAACGTTATCAACGGAGAGGCATTGGTTTACGACACGCGCAACTCTGTAATCAAGGGCCCTCCGGACACACTCATTGTTGCTCAGGGTCTTGATGGATACCTTGTCGGTGTTTTTAACAATGTGGTGATCATTTGCGAAAAAGATAAAGAAGAGCTTTTTCGTCGGTACGTCAACGACCTCAAGGCGCGTCCCGACGGTACCGATTTTTTATAACCATCAATTTATTAGCTAGCGGCTTTCGAGGAGGCAAAGGATTTCTGCCGCACGACTTCGTAAATCGCAACCCCCGCGGCTACCGATACATTCAACGATTCAATTTTTCCCTTCATCGGTATTTTTGCCAGGATATCAGCGTCCTTGGTCAAGGCAGGTGAAATGCCGTCTTCTTCTGAACCAAGTAATAAGGCGGTGGGCACAGACAGATCCACCGCATAGAGATCCAGATCGGCTTTTTCTGAGCACGCAACTACCTGTATCCCGTTTTCGCGGAGCTCCTTCATGGCTTGTTTCATAGACTTGACGCGGCAAACCGGGAGGTGGTGCAGTGCCCCTGCAGATGTTTTAATAGCGTCGCTGGTGACAGGGGCATTGCCTTTCTCTTCGATGACAATGGCATCCAGGCCCGCACATTCACAGGTTCGGGCAACAGCGCCAAAATTCCGTACATCGGTAATTCGATCCAATAAGAGGAAGAAGGGAACGCGTCCTTCGCTATATGCATGATCGATGATGGCCTGCATGGAAGCATATTGGATTGCAGCGAGGTACCCTACAGCGCCCTGGTGGTTCTTGCTTGTCAGTCGATTAAGTTTCTCAGTCGGGACCCAGCTGAACGGTATGTCCTGATCTTTCAAGGCCCCCACCAACTCCTTCATTAAGTCGTTGTTGATACCAGCCTGAAGAAATACTTTTTCGATGTGACGACCCGAGCGGGCTGCCTCGATCACTGCACGGGTTCCGTAAATCAATTCACTTTTTTCCATGTGGCGCTCTCCATTTCCCAAAAGTACTCGGAATATGCGTATTCACGATGAGAAACTTTTATACTGGTTGCTCGCACCGCGGTTCAGAAGCGGCTCTTGCGCCAAAGATCAATGGTCTGATACCAGTACTCGCTATATCCCTTTTCCCGTACGAGCACAGAATGATCGGGATGGTAGACGCTTCCTGCTTTAGCGAAGTTGAAAGATTGATTTGGATTCTTATACATCCAGGACTCGTATTGTCCGTCCATTTGCACTTCATCTGGCTGTCCGAAAATAACGAAGATCATGCCTCGATCTGTCTTCCAGCCTTCCTTGAAAGACGTAAAGTAGAAATTGGCAATCTCTACCCGTTTGAAATAATTGCGCATGAATGTTCTGGCTCTCTCTTTGTCTTTTGTGATTTCAAGAATGATCTTGTCAAACTTGAGCTTGTCTTCACTGGCCAACCCTAGCGCATCATTTTCTTCACGGGTAGTGACAAACAGGAGCGGTCCTTTAAGGTCTCCAAGTTTGTTGTACTTGGGGTAAGGCGTCCGCTTGATCAGAAAGGAAAAACCTTTCGCCGAGGCGGTATCTTCCTGAGCAAGATAAAGCCCTTCGCGAGTAAATGGCCCCAATTCACTATTTGCACTTGCTGTAAAAATTGAGTCGGGGAAGAGGAACCGATCCATTTTTATTTCTTTTACGACGAAGGGGGGCGAAGGCGTCGGAAAATTATCCTTGTAATAGGAAAAATGAATCGCATTTCCCGAGCCACTCCCCCGAATGACGTAGCGACTATCGGCAGGAAGATAAGGGGCCCACTGCTTTTCGCCGTTGAGTTCAAGAAATCCGTTGACAGGATGATGCGTTTCAATCTGTCTGTAGAAAAACCAACTTTTTCCCGTTCCGATATTAATCACCTTTACTGTCAGGAGCCATGGTTTAATGGGCTTTGCAAAAACGAACTTTCCCTCTTGCCAGAGATTGGAAACGGCAATCGTATCGGTTGGCTTTACGACATTGCCTTGCCGTTGTGCATAAGAGTCCTTCTTTTCCCATTTCAGGAGGTAGGAAGTAGACGCAGCGTTGTTGCAACGTATCCGATAGAAGACAGCCACGCTGTCTCCCAGACTCATCGGCTTCATCTGAATGACAACTTCGGCCAACGGATCGTACCAGTAGTTGAAGTTTATGGAATTGATCGCCTGGCCATTCAACGGCAGCTGAATCAACAAGAGGTATGCGATGGCGCTGAATTTCAAGCTTTTCATAGCGTATGTAAAATAACGAAGAAAGAAATAGAAACGATGCATAGGCAAAACAGCTATTTTTACTCGCCATGTCAAGAATTTATACTACCGAAATAACCTCCGATCAACTGGTATCCGACAACCCGTTGCATCAGCGCCTGTTAAAGCCCTATATCGCCTCAGGACAATTGATCAGTGGAGACTTGCTTGAGATTGGTTGTGGCGAGGGGCGGGGGATCCCAAGCATAATGACATCCGTCAAGTCATATTGGGCCATCGATAAGATTGCTTCTGCCATTGCGGACCTCCAGCGAAAGTTTCCATTCGGAAATTTTGTTGCCGGCAACTTGCCACCTCTACCGTATCCTGATTCTTCTTTTGATTCAGTCATCAGTTTTCAGGTTATTGAGCACATCGAAAACGACATCTTATTCTTGAAAGAAATCCATCGCGTCCTCAGGCCCGCAGGTACTGCGCTGATCACGACCCCCAATCGTCCGCTATCGTTGTCCCGAAACCCATGGCATATTCGTGAATACACGGCTGATGAATTGACGCGCCTGGCGAAAACAATTTTTGCCTCGGTTGAGATGAAGGGGATCACAGGAAACGAGAAGGTAATGGCTTATCACGAGAAGAACCGTGAATCGGTGAATCGACTTATGCGATGGGACATTCTTGATCTGCAACACCGGCTTCCGGCAGCGGTATTGCGAATTCCATATGACTTGCTGAATCGGCTTAACCGTACCAGACTCCACAAGGATTCAGATGACCTGGTGGCCGGTATCACCTACGAAGACTATCTGGTGACTGATATTCCTGAAACGGCTCTCGATTTATTTCTGATCGTCCGAAAATAGCCTAATAGGCATCGCGGTCAGTGTCGCGGATCTGCAGGTCTTCCAGTATCTTTTGATACGCGTCTTCAAAGCGTTTAGCAAGTTCCGGCTGCTGGTTCTCATACAAGATGCGCTGCAGTTCTCCAAGAATGTAAAGGTTGCGCCTGACCTCCATGGAAATGCCAGTGTATTTCTTGATCTCGTAGTTTACCATCTCCTCAGCACGTGTTCCTAATATCGTTGCAATTTCCGCCGCCTTGGCGTTATCACCTGCGCGGAAAAGGAGCTCAATGGTTGAAACTGTGGTGATGTCATACCGAACTGCCTTGTCCGGCATTTTTGCGAGACTGAAATAAAGAACTTCCTTTCCGCGAGCACTATCTCCCTGATCGAGGATCGCTTCGGCGAGCGAATTCAATGAACCCCGATGGTTTTGAATAAAGCCCCTGTAGTCTTCATTATAGTATAGATCAGGATTGTCAAGACCCCTGTAGCCGAAATCCTTTATCATTTTCCTGTAAGAGGATTCTATGTCGACCAGGGTTTCTCTGTCCTTGCGATTGTTTCTCACGGGGAGTACGCGATAGGCATTGCCCTCTTGTACAACGTAGTCTCGCATCTCTAGATTTAATTGTGCCAAGGAGGTGTTGTTCAGATAGATGGGGCGTTCCCAGTTGTTAGTCACGAGAACATCCAGAAAGGCCAGATCTTTCTTCTCGAGGGCAGTGCCTTTCAATTTGAAACGCATTTGGTCAACAACAAGACTGTCCATTCCCTTTGGGATTATGCCCTTCGACAGGACATCCGCCCGGTCAATATTCAGTGTGAAGACTTTGCTCGGCACGATATTGGTGCGATCGTACCGCAACTGGGGATAATTTTTCTTGAGCAAGTCCAGGTACTGTGGAAGGTCCATGCTCGGAATTTTCAGATCCGTGAAATAGAGTACATCATTCGGGCCTCCCTGACGGTAATTTTCTTTCGTAAGCGTGTATTTGAACGGTTCGGATTGATTTTGCTTCAACCTGGACTGTTCAATGTACCAGTCGGTGTTGTAATAACTGAAGACCACGACACGGACATCAGGACGATGACCTTCAACCTCCTGGGTATACCACAACATGAACGTGTCGTTGTCGCCGCCAGTATAGATGATTGCGTTTGGATCGCAGGAAGACAGGTAGTTCTTTCCTGAGTCAACAGAGAAGAAGCGGTTGCTGCGATTGTGATCATCCCATCCCTGGGAAGCCATCAGAAGCGGAGCAGACAGGGCGATGACTGTTGCGGCAACCGCGCTGACCTTCATGCTCTTGATGTATTGATTAAAGAATGCCACCATGCCAATAACCGAAAACCCTATCCAGAAAGTAAAGGCATAGGTTGAGCCGGAATAGATGTAATCGCGTTCGCGCGGCTCAACGGGGGGAGAGTTGAGATAGACAACGATGGCCACTCCGGTCATCACAAACAGCAGTCCGACTACGGCAAAATTCTTTGTGTCTTTGAGGAATTGGTAGAACATACCGATAAGCCCCAGCACGAAGGGAATCATGAAGAAATTGTTTCTTGCCTTATTTTCGGCAAGTTCCTGCGGTAACTTTTCAAACCAGTCTTTCGGTCCGAGCCAGTCAGCATCCTGGATATCGCTGGTGCGGCCAACAAAGTTCCACATGAAGTAGCGCATATACATATGTCCAATTTGTTGACGGAACATGTACATGATGTTCTGGGAAAAAGTTGGTCGCTCTCCTTCTTTTAAACCAATGATGTTGCGGTATTGGGTTTTGAATTCCGGGTTCCAGGCGCGGGGCAGAATGGTTTCCTGTCCGGGCTCATAGACATATTCAAGCTTGCGGTCGGTGATCTCATACTTGTCCTTGCCTTTGGTGTACACCGCTGATTTTTCTTCTAGTTCGATAACCCTCGCTGTGAAGTACGGTCCATACAGCAGCGGCCGGCTGCCGTACTGCTCGCGTTTTAAATAGCGAACAAATGACATGACATCCTTCGGTGCATTTTCATTGATGGGTGTATCAAAGTTGCTACGGATGACAATCGTTGCGTACGAGCAATAGCCGATCAGGATGAAAGTGGTGGAGAGCAGGAAAGTATTGAGCAGAGGTTTGTTCTTCTGATGGGAATGACGGATTCCATACACAAGTCCTCCTACGAGCAAAAGGCAGAATACAATTACTCCGGAGCCAAAGGGAAGGCCAAGGTTGTTGACAAAAAATAGCTCGAAGTTGCCTGCAAGTGTAGGAAGGCCTGGAACAATCACATCATTGATGAAGATGACTATTCCACCACTTACAGCGAGCGCTGCAATTATTCCCCACCGGGAAGGATTGTACTTTTTAAAATAGTAAATAAGGCCTAATGCTGGTATGGTGACGAGATTTAGCATGTGAATGCCAATCGACAAGCCCATGACGTAAGCGATAAAGATCAACCATCGATTGGCTGCACTTTCATCTTCAATGACTTCCCATTTAAGAATGCCCCAAACCACAAACGCGGTAAAAAAGGCCGACATGGCATATACCTCTGCTTCAACAGCCGAAAACCAGAATGATTCAGAAAACGTATAGGCCATCGTGCCAACAAGCGCAGCACCCATAAGGGTCCATATCTGGCCATCTGTCATTTCTGAATCCTTCTTTACGCCCATCAGCTTACGACCGAATAGGGTGATCGACCAGAATAAGAAAAGAATGGTAAATGCGCTAGCGACCACACTGAGGAAGTTGATCCAGTATGCCACCTTAGTGACGTCGCCGAAAGCGAGAAAAGAAAACATCCTTCCGAGGAGCATGAACAAGGGTGCGCCGGGCGGGTGAGATACTTCAAGTTTATAGGCTACGGCAATGAACTCGCCGCAATCCCAGTAGCTGGCGGTCTCTTCAAATGTGAGCCAATAGACGATCAGGGCAATGGCAAAGGCGAACCAGCCGCCGATGTTATTAGTCGTTTGAAACTTCATGGATTTCTGGCAAAAACTTTAAGGGGCGAAAATAGTCAATCCGTCATCAAGGGCGCTGAAATATTACCAAAAACATACCCATTAACAGCATGGGTGTCTAGTAAACAATACTGTAAAAAAGGAGCCAAACGAGAAAAATGGGGACGTAAAACCCCAGGACAATGATCCAGGCCGGCTTCATTTCTTTGCGGGTGAAGTGGGTTATTCCCACCGCCAGAAGAAACCAGTAGATTGGTTCAAATAGATTCAGTGCTTTGAGGGGATAGCTATACTCCGGAGGCAAGGATCGATAGTCGGCAAAGTTCATTAATGATAGGGGATAGAATGCAACTATATCATAGTAGATCGGGTTGGTTTGAATGAACAGAAACCACACAATCTTGATCAGTTCGGGAATGAGGAATACAAATTCACCCACCAGGACAATCTTCCAACATTGGGAGAATGTAACGCGGTAGCCAAAGAGGAAGCATCCGACCCAAATGACAAAACCCAGTGCTGTAAACTTCCAGGCATAAATGAGCGGGATGGATAAGTATTGAAGCGCGCTTCGGAGGTAAAGAATTGATCCCTGAGGTTGATCGGCCATGAACTCAAAGGCCGCCGTTTCGTTCTCAATCATTGACTTCTTAACAAATAGCAAGGCCAGCGTTGACAGGCAAAGCAACAGAAACAACTGCCGCTTCGAGGCGGAATAGATCGATTTCTGTTCGTCAGCGATGGACATAGGGATTACTGGGTCCGGGATGTTAATTTTGCGGCGTTGAAAGATACAGGGAAAATAGTATTTGCAATTCTGCTCGTGTTGAATTTCCAGGGCTCCTTTGCCCAGGTCAAGAAGGACACTACGCTTATTCTGATCACAAATATTACCATTCAGTTGGAGGCCACCCAGGCATTGAACGACCTCTACAATTTTAAGTTTGCCAAGGCAGAGCAACAATTCCGGTGGTTTAAACAAAAGTATGACTGGCATCCACTTCCTTATTTTTTGCTTGGCTTGAGTGAATGGTGGAAAATCATGCCCCGTCTTGAAACCCGGGATCATGATGAGCGATTTCTGGCGTATATGGACAGCACGATCCAGATTGCTGAGCGACTACACGACAAGGTCCCTGAGTATCGGATCGAAGCGGCATTCTTCCTGGCTGCGGCATATGGATTCAAGGGTCGACTCTATTCGGATGAAGACCGTAAGGAATGGCGTAAGGCGGCGATTGCCGGCAAGCGGGCGCTTCACTATCTCGAGGAGTGTAAGGAAATGAACTATCTCAGCCCCGAACTTCTATTCGGCGATGCGCTTTACAACTATTTTTCTGTTTGGGTACGGGAAAACTACCCGGCACTGAAACCACTTCTCTGGTTTTTCCCCAAGGGGGACAAGGAACTTGGGCTAAAACAATTGCGGGAAGTCTCGTACAACGCATTTTATACTCGTACGGAGGCCATGGTTTGGCTCATGCGTATTTACAATGGCTACGAGGGCAAGAATGAGCAAGCCCACCAGTTGGCCGAATACTTGTATCAAACTTATCCAGACAACCCATATTTCCATCGGTACTATGCCCGCATGCTCTATACACGGGGTATGTTTACAGAAATGGAGCGGGAATCAAAATCCATTTTGGCCCGCATAGATAGTGGCGATATCGGCTACGAAGCGACCAGCGGCCGGTATGCCTCCTTCTTTCTGGGTCAATTAGGTGAATCCCGCCGTCGCCCGGATGAGGCAAAGAAATACTATCTGGAAACCCTTCGATTTTCCGAGGAAGGTGGGGCAACCAAATCCGGGTATTATCTTTATGCCTTGATCGCCCTTGGAGAGATAGCTAACCAGCAGGGAGACAAGGTGTTGGCACGCAAGTACTTTGAGGACGTCAAGAAAAAGGCCGGGCGCAAAGATGAGGCATTCAAGGATGCCAAGCGCAGGCTAAAGAACCTGGAAAAAGGAGACTAAATCACATGGGCAATTGAAAAAGAAAGCACTAGTAACCGGCGTAACCGGACAAGACGGGGCCTATCTCAGCGAACTTCTCCTGGCGAAGGGGTATGAGGTGCATGGGATAAAGCGCAGGTCATCGCTGATCAATACGGCGAGAATTGACCACCTATATCAAGACCCTCATGAATCCAACCAGCACTTTCAATTGCACTATGGCGATCTGACCGATGCCATGAACATCACACGAATCATTCAAGAAGTGAAGCCTGATGAAATCTATAATCTCGGGGCAATGAGTCATGTGAAGGTGTCCTTTGAGGAGCCGGAGTACACAGCAAATGCCGACGGCGTTGGGGCGCTCCGTATTCTGGAAGCCATTCGCCTTTTGGGATTGACGAAAAAAACAAAGTTCTATCAGGCCTCCAGCTCGGAGTTGTATGGACTTGTCCAGGAAGTGCCGCAATCGGAGAAGACGCCCTTCTATCCGCGGTCACCGTACGGGGTTGCCAAATTGTATGCGTATTGGATTACAGTGAATTACCGGGAGGCGTATAATATTTTTGCTTGCAACGGCATTTTATTCAATCACGAGAGTCCCCTTCGCGGCGAAACGTTTGTCACGCGGAAGATCACGCGTGGAGTTGCCCAAATTGCATTGGGCCTGGGAGAGAAAATATTTGTCGGAAATCTTAACGCCCAGCGTGACTGGGGACATGCAAAAGATTACGTCGAAGCCATGTGGCTGATGATGCAGCACGCGGAGGCAGATGATTTTGTTGTCGCTACAGGAAAGACAACTACGGTCAGGGACCTCTGTACAATGGCCTTTGCCGCCGCCGGTATTACGGTTGCCTTCCAGGGATCTGGCGAACAGGAGAAGGGCGTGGTGGTAAAAAATTCGAGTTCCGATGTTGATATTAAGCCCGGCCAGGTGGTTGTGGAGGTTGATCCACGCTATTTCCGACCCACGGAGGTTGATCTCTTGATCGGCGATGCCTCAAAAGCGAAAGCCAAGTTGGGATGGGAGCCACGTTATACTTTGGAGGAGATGGTAAAGGAAATGGTGGCATCAGATCTTGAGGTCTTTAGGAGGGATGTTCACTTGAAGCAGGGCGGATACAAAGTCCTGCGTGGCACGGAATGATGGAGGCCGCTTCAAGAATCTTCGTCGCAGGTCATCGCGGAATGGTGGGATCGGCGATTGTTCGAAAACTGGAGAAGTCAGGTTTCAAGAACCTGGTGCTTCGGACTTCTGCAGAACTTGATCTTCGAGACACCGGACCTGTGTCGGATTTCTTCAAGACGGAAAAGCCTGAATTCGTTTTTCTGGCCGCAGCCAAGGTGGGAGGGATTGTGGCCAACAATACATTTCGTGCTGAGTTTCTCTATGATAATCTGATGATCCAGAACAATGTGATTCACCAGGCTTATCGGACGGGTGTAAAAAAATTACTTTTCCTGGGAAGTTCATGCATCTATCCAAAATTGGCGCCACAGCCGCTGAAGGAGGAGTCTTTGCTCACCGGGTTATTGGAGCCAACAAACGAGCCCTATGCGATTGCTAAAATTACCGGAATCAAAATGTGCGATGCGTACCGAAGCCAGTACGGCTGCAATTTTATTTCGGCCATGCCAACGAACTTGTACGGGCCGAACGATAACTATGACTTGACAACCAGTCATGTTATACCTGCCTTGTTGCGCAAGTTTCATGAAGCGAAGGTCGCGGACGAAGATAAGGTTGTGGTTTGGGGAACGGGCGCTCCCCTTAGGGAGTTCATGCACGTAGACGATCTGGCAGATGCAAGTCTTTTCCTGATGGAGCGATTCAATGAGTCAGGATTCATAAACGTGGGAACAGGATCTGAACTTTCGATTAAGGAGCTGGCAGAGTTGATCGGCCGCATCGTCGGTTTTAATGGTCGCATTGAATTTGATACGACCAAGCCGGATGGGACACCGAGGAAGTTGATGGATGTGGGGAGGATACATGGTTTGGGGTGGAAGCATAAAGTTGAATTAGAACAGGGGCTCGCTCAGGTTTACAAGGATATGGCCACTTTACAATAAAGCAGCTAATTGGAACTGCGTGATCTAATCGTAACGCCGGTTATTGTGCTCCTGATATATGCGGGAGGATATTTTGTGCGACCTTACGTTACGGATGCGATTACTCGGAAATATTTTTTCCCTGCATTAACGTTAAGAATCCTTGGGGCAATTGCGCTGGGCTTTATTTATCAGTTTTATTACGAGGGTGGAGATACCTACAATTACCATACTTACGGGAGCCGTATCGTCTGGGAAGCATTTGTGGATGACCCCATCACAGGATTTCAGTTGATATTTGGGAAGGCGGGGAGTGAGTTGGGCGCTTACGAGTATACCTCACGAATTATCTTCTTTCGCGACCCAAGTTCCTTTTTTGTAGTAAGAATAGCCGCTTTCTTTGATTTGTTCACTTTTTCATCCTACTCAGCGACAGCCGTTCTATTTTCAGTTCTGGGTTTTGGAGGGATGTGGATGCTATTTCTTGTGTTTTATAAACTATATCCGCACCTGCATTTTGGAGTAGCGATAGCAACCCTTTTCATTCCTTCTGTGTTTTTTTGGGGCAGTGGATTATTAAAGGATACAATTATTATTGGTTGTCTGGGAATTGCGACTTACTGTTTCTATTCAATATTCTTTGAGCGAAAGTTCTCAGTATTACTTTTATTGGGATTGTTGGTGGCGTTGTATGTAATTTTCAGCGTCAAAATCTTTGTCTTGCAGGCCTACCTGCCTGCGGTGATCATTTGGATCATGACAAGTAATTTTGTTTCGATAAGGTCATGGTTTGCCAAGGCAATGCTGGTCCCGGCCCTGGTCGGAATTGTTGTTGTTTCGGCCTACTATGCCGTTGTCATGATCGGAGAGAATAACCCGAAGTATTCCGTCGAAAATCTTCGCAAGACCGCTCAGATTACAGCGTATGATATACGGTTTTGGACAGGTCGGGATGCGGGATCGGGGTATACCATACGTATAGCGGATTGGACCCCCATGGGTATGCTGCGTGCTGCTCCGGCAGCAATCAACGTCAGTTTGTTCAGGCCCTATCTTTGGGAGGTTAAGAATCCTTTGATGTTGATTTCTGCTATCGAAAGCACAATTCTGTTTCTCTTTTCGATCTATGTACTGAGTCGGAATTTTCGATACATTTTTTCTGCTCTGGGTAATCCAAATACTCTTTTCTGCCTTATATTTTCCGTCACATTCGCGTTTGCCGTTGGAATTTCGACGTTCAATTTTGGCACGCTGACCCGGTACAAAATACCACTGCTTCCTTTCTATTTTCTTGCCTTGATTATCCTGACGGATTACTCGAAAAGCGATAAGAAAGTTTCCCGATTTGATTCAACGGAATAGTGCTGAATTACTTTTTCTCTCCCCCTTATTCCCATCGCATGCCGCACATCCTTTTGCTGAATCAGTTGTTCTAGATTCTGTGTCCATTCTTCCGGCGTACGACATAAGAATCCGTTAATTCCATGATCTACTATGACTGTATTGACGCCAACTGGAGAGACCACCGCGGGAATTTCCAAACTCAGATACTGCAATGCTTTGAATCCACATTTTCCATGTGCCCACGGATCGTCAGAGAGGGGCATTAGCCCAATGTCTATCTTTCTTAAATCTTCTATTTCTGTTTGTTTGTTCCACTTGACAAATTGTAGGGAGGGCAGACTCCAGTTTGGCTTTTTATCAGCGATAACCATTATCCGCAAAAGCGCATATTTCTTTGACAATAATTCCAGGATAGGTAGTAGGGGTTCCAGGTAGTGCAGGGTAGAATGTGTCCCTGTCCAGCCAATGACAACTGTACTCGTTTCCTCCTTGGTAGGGTAGCGTTTGGGGTTGTGAAGGATTTCGGTATCGATCGTAGTTGGATTGATTTTGACTTCCGAGTTAAAAGCTCTGGCATAGTTCGCCAGGTACTGGTTTCCGCAGCTCACCCGGTAGCTCCATTTACAAATAGAACCCACTTTGCTATGGCATTTGAGCCAGCCAATGGCCCTGTTCACATGAGTTGTGTTTGGAAGCCAGATAGCATCATCGAAATCATAGATGACCTTTTTTCGAAGGATTTTTGCGATCACCCATTCAAAGAATGGTGGACCAACTGGAGCAGCTTCCCTGAAGATGAAAACATATTCTGACCACATAAGTAGCGGCAGGGATGCTATTCGTTTGATGAATCCAGTTGACACACCGGTTATCTTCTTCCAATAATTTCCAGGAGTGTATAATATGGTATTGGCGCGTTCTGAAAGGAATGGCAGTAGGGTGACAGAAAAGCCCCTCGTATCCATAATGTGAAGGTATTGCTCAAAGCGGAACCGCTGCCCCGGAACAACTTGCAAGGGGTAGGGAACGAGGAAGACAACTCTCTTATTTTTTTTGAGCGATGACATGCCAATAAGGGGGCTTTTGAGAGAAATGAAGATTGCTGAAACCGGAAGTTACCAGCATTTGATGGATTTCACCTTTTGAAAACCTTTTCTCAAGGGGAGTTCCAAAGCGGTCCAGTGAATCGTTTCTCCAGACCTGAAAACTGGTCTTACGGTAATAGGCCAATGGAATAGCATTTGCCAATGGCAGGGAGAAGAGTGACAGTACCCTACTAAGGTTGACAAGTGGGAAATAGACAAGTACAGTAAGAATATCGCAAACGGGTCTTTTTATTCTGCCGGGAAGCGCGCTGACAATACGACGAAGTAAATCGCTTGCCTGGAAAATCATCTTGTATAAGAAATTTCTGTTGTCCAGATTGTAGTATAGATAAAGTAAAAACCAGCCTCCCGGTTTTACCTTTTCGAAACAACTTTGTATGGCCTCCTGGGTATTGGGAACATGATGCAACACGCCAAGACTGTAAACGAAGTCAAAGGAGTTGTCGGCAAAGGGCATTTCCTCAACAGAGGCTTGCGTAACGCGGACATTGGTTGTCGAGTTCAAATAATGTGAAGCTGATAAAGCCGCCTGGCTGGGTTCAATTGCCTCAACAAATTTAACCTTTGGGGCTATATATTGCGCCCAACGACCACCGCCGCAACCCACGTCAAGAGCTAGTGCGTCATGATGTAGCATGGTGTCGTCAGCAATATCAAAGTAGTCATTGGCAATACGCTCGATCTCGCCTGAAGGCATGCTGTTAAATTTTTTCCACTCCTCACCAAAGGACCTTACGGTTTTCCAGTCAATATTTTTTTCATCTTTTCGCAGAAACGATGCGACCCTATGTTGATTCTCTCCTAGGTAATGTTGCGGGGTGGTGGTGTAGGGAAGCATAAATGCGGATGGTGCAAGCGTAAATATCGATGATAAATGGATGTCCTGAGCGAATTTCCAAAAATGGAATTTACGATGCCTTTGGGCAAGATTATTGCGCGAATCATAGCGGACAAACAGCATAAGAGAATTGTCTTGTTATTTTTCTGCATTTTTGTCCAATAAAACAACGCTCGAAGAGGAAATCATGTCAAATATTAATGGTTACTACTTTGAATTAAAGCCAAAAAACACCTTCAGCTTAAATCTGAAAGAATTAATTGAATACAAAGAACTATTTTACTTCTTTACTTGGCGCGACATTAAAGTAAAATACAGGCAGACTGCGCTGGGCTTTTTGTGGGCCATTCTTCAGCCCGTTCTGCTGATGATTATTTTCACATTTTTTCTGGGGCGTGCCCTGGAAGTGCCTTCCGATGGAATGGAGTACCCGGTCTTCGTATTCTCCGGGCTCATGCTATGGCTGTTGTTCTCTTCTGGAATTTCCAATGCAGGGAACAGTATGGTCAGCAATGCACAAATCATCAAGAAGATTTACTTTCCTCGTCTGATCATACCCTTGTCCTCCGTATTGGTTGCTGTATTTGACTTTGCAATGACGACGGTCGTATTTGTTCCCGTACTGTTGTATTACGGTGCATCAGTTTCGATGGTGGAGGCAATGTGGTGCTGGCCCATCGGACTGGCATTGGCCATCATGGGATCATTTGGTCCAGGTTGCCTGCTGGCGGCGTTAAATGTGAAGTACCGCGATTTCCGCTATGTGATACCTTTCCTCGTTCAGATACTTCTTTTTCTAACACCGGTGATCTACCCTATGTCCATCGTACCGGGTAAATGGCTCCCCTACTTCGTTGCACTCAACCCCATGTATGCGGCGATCACGGTTTTTCGAATGCCCTTTACCGATCTGGCGGCTGACGGTACACTGCTCATGATCAGCATCGTTTCTGGTTTTCTCCTGCTCATCATTGGACTGGGCTATTTTCGAAAGACGGAGTCCTATTTTGCTGACCTTGCCTGAAACCCCGATGAAACCTATACTGGAAATTCAGGACGTTTCAAAGAAATTCAGGATCCGTCACGAGGCGCGGTCATACCTGAGTTTGCGTGAATCACTGGGAGGCCTCTTTCGGCAGAGTACCGTAACCGGTGAAGACTTCTGGGCCCTGCAAAACGTCAGCTTTACAGTGAATGCGGGTGAGTCGCTGGGGATTATTGGAAGAAACGGTGCGGGTAAATCCACCTTACTAAAAATACTCTCAAAAATAACACCTCCCACAAGCGGACAGGTCCTTGGCCGTGGGCGAATTGCGAGCTTGCTGGAAGTGGGTACGGGGTTCCACCCTGAACTCACCGGCCGCGAAAACATCTATCTCAATGGTTCCATCCTGGGAATGAAAAAGAAAGAGATCGACCGGCAGTTCGACGCTATTGTTGCATTTGCCGGAACCGAAAAATTCCTGGATACAGCATTGAAGCATTATTCCAGTGGGATGCAGTTGCGACTGGCGTTTGCCGTCGCGGCATTCCTTGAACCCGAGATTCTGATCATTGATGAAGTCCTTGCCGTAGGTGACGCGGAATTCCAAAAGAAGTGCTTGGGAAAGATGGAAGACGTCAGTCGCAGCGGCAGGACGATCCTCTTTGTCAGTCATAATATGGCAGCCATCACACGGTTGTGCACCAGGGCCATCCAACTCGAGTCAGGCAAGATAACCGCTTCCGGAGCGACCGCGGAAGTCATTCAAAACTACCTTAGCGACCCAAGTCAGGAAATGTTGTCGACATCCGGGGTGATGGTTTCGCCGGCCGATTCTTCCAAGCCGGTCAGGAGGGTAGAGTTGTTCTGCGATGGGGTAAACAACGGTACGATGTATATGGGATGCCGCATGGAGATTCGGGTTCACTTTAACTCCGCTCAGCCACTCGATGCACCCGTGCTCGGCATCATTGTAAAGGATAGTCAGCAAGCCCCATTGATCGGGATCAATAACAATCATTATTGTGGAGCCATGACCACCCGGCCGGTTTCCCAAGGATACATTTCCGTATTGATCCCGCATCTGCCCCTATTTGAAAGCAGATACAGTTTGGACATACATTTTGGAAATGGATTCGAAGACATCGAGGTGCTACGAGACGTTTGCCGGTTTACGGTAGAACAAGTTTCCTTTTCTGCTTCCGGCGAAATGCCGGACCGACAGCTCAACCGCTTCTTTATTCGTGATGTAGAATGGGCTGTACATTCAAGTGACACGAACTCATGATCCAGCGCATCTTTCGCAAACTGAGGTTTTTGCATTTGCGGACTTGCATGGGTTCGTATGTGGAGTTCTTGCGACTGCAACGCAATATTCACGCATTTGACAAACATCTTCAGGATGAGTATCGCGAAAAACTGAGGCCGGTCTATGAGCACTATGTTCGGAATGTGTCTTCACCGGATATGGCTGCATCCCTGGAACTCGCCACTTTCTTGTACGGCCTGTGCAAAGCTAATCAGTACAACAGGCTGCTTGACCTGGGATCAGGCTTCAGTTCATACGTGTTTCGCCTTTATGCCAAAGAGGCATCCGGCGTAGAGGTTATTTCGGTCGATGACGATCCGCGATGGCTGGAAAAGACAAAGGGCTTTCTCACTTCACATAACCTCGATACAAAGGGTATGATGACAATCGGACAATTTGTATCCCTTGATCAACCGGGATTTGATTGCATTCTACACGACCTGAACTTTGTGGAAGAAAGGATCAAGTACGTTCAACAGCTGTTGCCGATGATACGGCCCGGAGGGGTTATTGTCCTGGACGACGTGCACAAACCCGAATACATGGTTGGTGTGCTGGAAATCCTCTCGCGTGATCGAGGCAAAGTCTACTCCTTGGCGCCAGCGACACTGGATCGCTACGGACGTTACGCCATGGCCTATATTCATCCTGCTTGATGGAGCTCAGCATCATCATTCCAACGAAGGACCGTGGAAGGATCTTTGACAAGACGCTTCAGGCTGCCGAGAACGCCGTCCGGGGTATCCATGCGGAAATCATCGTGGTCAACGACTCGAAGACCGGTTCGCCCAATATTCCAGAATCTTTTCAAGGTGTACGGCTGCTCAACAATCCCTTGCAAGGTGTTGCATCGGCAAGGAATCTAGGCGCACGGGAAGCTTCCGGCGAACTGATCCTCTTCCTGGATGACGACATTACTATTTCTAAGACCTCCATGCAGCATGTTATGGGTGTCCATCGCCAAAAAAGAGGCATTGCCCTCAATCCGGATTGGGTTTATCCGCCCGAACTGTTGAATGCTCTAAACCAAACTTCCTTTGGAAGGTTTTTGATTGCCCATAACATGACCACCTTCCGCGGCTGGTACGCCGATGAGAGTTGGAACCAGAATACCTTGTTCCCTTCACTCTCAGTGGCCAGCTTCCACTTGTCGATGCACCGGTCCGACTTCGTGCGCACAGGCGGTTATGATGAGCAATTCCCTATGGCGGGATTTGAGGATTACGATTTTCCAAGACGACTGAAGAAGGCCAACGTCGCGTTCTGGATAGACACGCGCATCGTTGTGCGGCACAATGAAGAGGACAGGATACAGTTGCCGACCTGGCTTGACAACCAGGAGCGCAGGGCAGTAACAAGGGCCATCGCCATTGAGCGAGGCTACCCTGAACTTGCTCTTCACTATCCTCCCGTCAAACGAACGCTACTTTCTTTACTTTTGACTTTGTGCCCGGTGATCTTGGTCATCATGAAATTTATACCGCACGGAATTGGGATGGACCCTCTGGAATTTCGGATGATCAGCTTATTGCAGGCAGCAAGAATCTTTAAAGGCTATTCCGCGGGAATGAAAAAATGAATCTGCCTATCAAAGTACGTGTGCTGAATGTCTTTCGCCGACTGTTGATGATCCCTTTCCTGGAATCGTTCCTTGCCGGCAACACTTCAGGACTTCCACCGGATCACTGGATCTGCAAATTTGTTCCCAACCCGTATCAGTATGAACCCGGATCCTTCCGAATTCTGGAGCGCAACGGCATCCGTATGCAAGTTGATGTCAGTGACTACATCGGACATTACATTTATTTTGGTTTTGAGGACCCCTCGTATCGGACTCTCTTTTCGCTGTGTTCGCCTACATCGCACGTCCTTGATATAGGTGCCAATATCGGTTGGACGGCCCTGCGCCTGGCGGGCATAGCTCGCGAAGGAAGGGTCATTGGGTTTGAACCCGATCCCATGAACTTTGATCAATGCCATTCAAACGTTGAACGCAACGATTTGAAAAATATCCAGGTGTATCCATTGGCGCTGGGTGATCGCGCCGGGAGCGCTTCAATGGAAGTAAGGACGCCGTCGAACCGGGGCGGTAACCGCATTTCTCCCGCGGGAACGGAGCCCGGAAAGATGGTCGAGGTAATGCGGCTTGATGATTTCCTCTCAGCGCATCCGCTCGACCGGGTTGATTTGATCAAGATGGATGTGGAGGGATTTGAACTCCATGTGCTGCGAGGGGCGGAAAAAACACTCCGACAATTTAAGCCTAGCCTGTTTATCGAGGTAGACGACAACAATCTTCGGGACCAGGGTGATTCCGCCCCTTTGCTGGTCCGGTTCCTGGAGCAATTGGGATACGTCAACATCCTGCATGCCGAATCATCCCAACCGGTATCTTCGCTTATGAATTTCGAAGGTTGCCATTTTGATATCATTGCCCGCTAGCGTATGCCGAAGAAGCATCTTGTTTATATTGTTTCTCACGTCCAAAAGTCCCTGGCCTTCGAGTGGTCTGCAATACGTCTGCATCATGAGTATCACCTGACCTTTCTACTGCTCAATCCCGGACCTTCACAGCTGGAGTCATTCCTTCGCAAGAATGGAATTGAGGTACGAAGAATAAATTACATGGGTAAGGGCGATTTCTTGCTTGCCTTTCTCAGGACATTCTGGTTTCTTCTTCGGCAACAACCCGATGTCGTGCATGCCCATTTGCTGGACGCACAGCTAGTCGGGCTGACCACATCTTGGCTCGCCGGCATCAGGAAACGTGTGTACACACGGCATACAAGTACATACCATCATCGCTATGCGACCGCTGGCGTAAAATATGACAAACTCAGCAATCGATTGGCTACACATATTGTCTCCGTCAGCCAGGCCACGGACTATGTGTTGCTGGAAGTGGAGAGCGTACCAGCGACCAAGGTGGTTCGGATTCCCCATGGATTTGATTTTGGTGTCTTTGAGAATATTTCTGAAGAACGCATAAGGCAGATCAAATCGAAATGGAATATTCCGGAGTCCAGGCCAGTCATTGGCGCAATCTCGCGACACATTGATTGGAAAGGGGTGCAGTTTATTATTCCCGCGTTCACCGAATTTCAGAAACAATTTCAGGATGCGGTGCTGGTTCTTGCGAACGCATCCGGTCCGTATCATGCGGCCATCCTGAAGCAACTGGAAGCTATCCCCAAGGCCCGGGTTATGCTGATTCCATTCGAGGATGACGTGGCAGCGCTGTACCGTGTGTTTGATATCTTTGTCCATGTTCCAGTGGACTCCACGGTAGAGGCATTCGGTCAAACGTATGTGGAAGCGCTCGCATCCAGTGTCCCTTCTATATTTACCATGTCGGGTATTGCCAGTGAATTTGTGGAACACCGCATCAATGCGATGGTCGTTCCGTTTCAGGACAGCCAGGCCATAATGGCAGCATTGGTTGCGCTCTGGCAGGACCATGCCCTGCGTCAGCGACTTGCGACAGCCGGCAAATGCGATGTGGTTTCGCGTTTCGGAATCAATGACATGCTGACTTCGCTGACGAATCTCTACAATGCCTAGCCCCCGCTTCTCGATCATTGTGCCCACGTACAACCGGGCTGCTTTCATCAGGAAGACGGTCGATTCAGTACTTCGGCAGACGTATCGTGATTTTGAGATCATCATCGTGGATGACGGGAGTACCGATGATACGGCGAATGTTGTGCGGGAAATGAATGATGATCGGGTGCGTTACATACGGCAAGTGAACGGCGAGCGGGCATCGGCCAGGAATCGCGGTATCCGGGAAGCCCGTGGGGAATACGTCAATTTTCTGGATTCGGATGATGTACACTATGATTTCCATTTGCAGAAGGCAAACGAATTCGTACAGAAAGAGAACCCGGACGTATTCCATTTGGGCTATGATGTGAAGGATCCGGCCGGCAAGGTCCTTGGCACTGTAGCGGACATTCAGTCTGTCAACGATCAGATTCTGGATGGGAATATGTTGAGTTGCAACGGTGTGTTTGCCCGTAAAGACGTCTTTGTGCAAAATCCATTCAACGAGGACCGCACCCTATCGGCACTCGAGGATTGGGAGTTGTGGATTCGCTTGTCGGCGCGCTATGATTTTCGGCATCTGAACGTTGTTACATCGACCGTCATCCAACATCCCGAGCGCAGCGTGGTATCGGATGATGGATCGCGGATTATTGGCAAGGTTAACACGTTCGTCAAGCATGTCATGGAAGATGCCGAGAATGCGGCTCACTATGGGATCAAGCTTCGACGCGCAACAGCCAGCGCGTACACATACGCTGCACTCCATCTCCTTATGGCAAGGTCCGGCCGACTCCTGGCGCTTTCCTATTTTTGGAAAGGCCTCCGCCAATATCCTGACGCCTTACTCTCCAAACGATCGCTGGTCATCGTATTAAAATTGCTTCGTATCCGATGAAGGCTCCACAGAACATATTGGTCTTAACCTACTGGAGCTTTCCCGACGCGCTCATTCAAACGTATACGTTGCCTTACCTGAAGATTATTCAGAGGCAACTATCACCGGGAAGTACCATCTACCTTCTCACTCTCGAAAAGGATATCACGGCAAAGAGCCATCAGGCCGGTTCACTCAGCTCAATAGGAATTCAATGGATACCCTTTGCGTACCACCCCTTTGGTTTTCGTGCATTGGGTTCGTGGCTCTTCACTATGATGAAATTGATTGGGATGATCCGAAAGAAGAAGATTACAACCATACACTGCTGGGCCACGCCGGCCGGAGCCATTGGTTTTGTTCTTTCTCGGCTGACGGACAAAAAACTGGTGATCGACAGCTATGAACCCCACGCTGAAGCCATGGTGGAGAATGGTACATGGAAGAAAAATTCCATGGCGTTCCGGTTGCTCTTCACCTTCGAAAAATATCAAACACGGCGCGCGCAGTATCTCGTGGCCGCTCACGAAGGCATGCGAGGGTATGCTCTGGAAAAATACGGCCTAGACGTGAAGAACATGCTGGTGAAACCGGCCTGTGTCGATCTGGATTTGTTTGACGATTCAAAATCTAAGGACTACGAACTGCTTAATTCACTGAACCTCGTTGATAGGATCGTCTGCGTCTACGCTGGAAAGTTTGGCGGTATATACCTCGATAGGGAAGTATTTGATTTTCTAAAAGAAGCCCACCATTATTGGGGTGATCGTTTCAGGGTTCTCCTGCTCACGAGTCACAGCGAAGAGGAGATCAACGGGTACTGTCTTGCAGCGGGCCTTGACCGATCCATTGTCGTAACGCGGTTTGTTCCTCACCATGAGATTGCGAATTATATTGGCCTGGGCGATTTTGCCCTGACACCTGTCAAACCTGTGCCCACGAAAAGGTATTGCACGCCGATCAAAGACGGTGAATACTGGGCGATGGGATTGCCGGTCGTAATACCAGAAGGCATCTCCAACGATTCGGATATTATCCGGGCAAATGGTATCGGCGCTGTCTTGGATCGACTTGATACAGCTGCCTATCGAGGTGCATGTGACACTATCAACGCCCTGCTGGCTCAACCACGTGATGCGTTGAGGAGGAAGATCAGGGCTGTTGCCTGTATGTACAGAAGTTTTGAAGTCGCTGAGCGGGTCTACAAGGAGATCTATGGCCGTTGAAGTCAGCCGACTTTCCTATTTTTACCGCTTGATATAATTCTAGTTATGGCGAATGTGTTGATTACGGGAGGTGCTGGGTTCATTGGCAGTTCACTTGCTGACCGATTGCTGCGGGATCCCGGGTACAAGGTTACCCTGGTTGACAACCTGCTGACAGGCGACATCCGCAAAGTGCCCAAACATCCCAGCTGTACGTTTATCCCGTGCGATGTCAATCACTACGAGGAGATCGCAGCCATCATGAACGGCCAAGCCTTCGATTATGTTTTTCACTATGCGGCTGTAGTTGGCGTGAAACGCACCACGGATAACCCGGTGATGGTTCTCAATGATCTGGACGGGATCAAAAACATCCTGAACCTGAGCAAGAACACAGGCGTAAAACGCGTTTTCTTTTCTAGTTCGTCGGAAGTCTATGGTGAGCCCGTCGAACTACCGCAGCATGAAGAAACAACCCCGCTCAATTCGCGACTGCCGTACGCTGTGGTGAAGAACGTTGGGGAGTCGTTTTGCCGATCCTATCAGAAGGAGTATGGTCTCGATTATACCATCTTTCGGTTCTTCAATACCTACGGCCCCAAACAGAGCACTGACTTTGTAATTTCAAAGTTCCTGCGTTCTGCGCTATCCAATCAACCTATCACCATTTACGGAAAAGGAATTCAAACAAGGACCTTCTGCTACGTGGATGACAATGCTGAGTGTACAGTTAGAATTCTTGAGCAGGGCTTGATGATTAATGAGGTCATTAATATTGGCAGTGAAGTAGATGTTACAATTCTGGAATTGGCAGAATTAATTATCCGAATGACCAGCTCAACCTCAAAAATTGAATTTCTGCCTCCATTGAGCGAGGGAGACATGACCCGCCGGCAGCCGGATGCCTCCAAAATGAACAAGATCCTTAATAAGGAATTGATTTCCCTTGAGTCAGGAATCCGTAGAATCCTTGATTCCGGGATCAGCTTTAACCATTAGCCACAAGGATCCTTATGAAAAGGGGTTTGGTGTTTTTGCTGCTTTGCCCGCTGGGATTTCTTCAACCTGCATTTTCGCAGTGCCCCAGTACTGATTTTTCAGTCGAGCCAACCGCCTGCCAGAGCCAAACAATTCAATCAGTAAACGCTTCCGGGCCGGGAAGTTACCTTTGGGATTTCTGCTCTGGTGATTTCCAGAATGTTCCTTCCGCTCAACTTGATTTTACGCTGGCTGGCGTAAACGGAAGACCTGGTCTTGAGTTTGTCCAGGATGGAACCAAATGGTTTGCTTTTGTTACGGGAACGTTCTCCAACATCCTCTATCGATTGGAGTTTGACAACGGACTCGCGGCGGCGCCTACTGCTACCGTAAACCTGGGAAGCCTTGGAGGCGTTTTGAATCAACCGGGTCAGATACGGATCATCAAAGAGGGAACACAGTGGTACGGCATTCTTCACAATACTTCCGGGGAATTGGTGAAGTTTTCATTTGGGAATCAGCTGACCAATCCGATAACGTCCACTAGCCTGATCACAGGTATTGGCTCCACAAATGCTGGATTATTTGTTGGCAAGGACCCTGTTCACGGTTGGGTTTGCGTTGTCTCTTCACAAAGCAATCAGTTTGTGATGATTCGCTTGGGAAATTTTCTTTCAATACCCAATCCCATAACCGATGTAGTCACTTCAGCACAGGTCCCCAATCCTAGTAGTCTCGGCGACGTGGACATCACAAATGTGTGTGGAAATTGGATTGGGATTGCCAATAATCTGGGAAACGGAAATGTATACCAACTTGATTTTGGCCCCTCACTTTTCTCTGCTCCAGCCATCAATCAGCTATCATTTTCAATTCCGGGAAATCCCGGGCGCCTGCGCATCGCGAAGGAGGGGGAAGAGTATTATGTGTTTATCATAGCGTTGGATGGAACACTGACAAAGTTGAATTTTGGCAACAACATTATGACGGCCCCGGCTGTTGTCAATGAAGGAAACATCGGAGGAGTTTTGCCCCCCAGTATGTATGGACTGGGATTGGTTAAAGAGAATTCTGTGTGGACAATTCTTGGTGTCAATCAGGCGAATGGCCAGATATACAGAATCCTTTACCCGGATATTTGTTCTGCAGCACCCAAGACATCAGCTCTTTCAAATCCAAGCGCCACCTACTCGCTTGCCGGCACATATTCGATTTCGCTTGAAACAATATCAGGTAATAGTATCGGGTCAAAAACAAGAACTATTGTGGTTTCGGCATTGACGGCCCCGGACATAAACTTTAATTCACAAAACAATTGCGCTCTTAACAATGTGTTGTTTACGGCACAGAATGCTTCCGGAAATGTTATTTCTTATTCCTGGAATTTTGATGACACGCAAACAAGTTTGTTGCCAAACCCTGCGCATAGCTACACTGCAGCGGGTACCTATGATCCGCGACTTACGGTTGTGGCATCCAACGGATGTTCCAACACCATTACGAAGCCGCTCACTATTTACAATCTCCCCGTGTCCGATTTTGCTCTCCCCGCACTTTCCCCCATCTGCACAAACCAAAATTACCAGCTCACAAACTCTTCTTCCTTCGACCCCGCCTCCAACCCCACCTGGGAATGGCGCATCAACGGCACCCTTATCTCCACACAGCAACACCTGAATACGGCATTCTCCGCCGCCCCGCAGGAACTCCGCCTCAAGGCCCTTATCCCGGGATGCGAAAATGAAACCATCAAGAACATCGCAACGGTCTTGCCTGGACCAGCGGTAGATTTCACTGCTGGCGATGATTGTGCTGAAAGCCTTGTTTCATTCTCAAATACAACCACAGGTACAGTTTCTGGATATACGTGGAATTTCGGTGATGGCTCTCCAAGTTCTGCACTTCCACAGCCCACTCATAATTATACCAATGCCGGAGTCTTCCAGGTTGCACTCACGGCCAGCAACTTGGCGGGCTGCCAAAACCAAGTGGTTAAGTCGATTACGATCTATTCACTGCCTCAACCTGATTTCTCAGTTGGCCTTCCTCCGTTTTCTTGCAGCAATACACCAACACCATTTCAAAATAATACGCCCGCACTGACCGACAGCAACATCATTGACTGGGCCTGGAGTTTTGGTGATGCTTCGGGAAGTACTTCGGCAAACCAAAGTCCGTCATTCACCTACACAGTGGGCGGAAATTATTCGGTTGACCTTACCGCCACATCGGATTTTGGGTGCGCAAAGACACTAACAAAGCTAGTTGCCATCGGATCATCTCCCCTCGCTGACTTTACAGTTGGGCCTTCGTGCCTCAACAAACCCACGGCATTTACCGATATCTCGAGTGGTGGTGTCCAGTCAAGAATCTGGCAAATTTCGTCTAGCAGTTTTGCGGTCCCGAATCCAACCTACACATTTACATCGCCCGGTAACTTTGCCGCGACACTCACAGTTACTGGCATGGGTGGCTGTAGCAACATGGTGAGCAAGGCGATCACCGTTCCTGTGGCACCCAGCCTCGCCTTTGCGACCAGCAATCCTTGTGCTGATCAGGCTGTGGGTTTTTCGGATGTAACTTCCTCGCCCGCTGACCCTGTAATCGGCTGGAATTGGAATGCGGATGGCAATTCCATCACAGGTAATCCTGCGGAACATATATTTCCAAATTCAGGGGTTTTCAATGTCAAGATGACCACAACGCACGCTTCGGGATGTACCTATACGTTGTCAAACAACATCAGCATTCATCCCTCGCCCACCGCAGTGTTCATTCCTCTACCCGACAGGGGTGCCGCGCCCCTCACCGTGCAATTTGAGAATGCGTCGCTGGGGGCAACCCAGTACCAGTGGATGTTTAGGGATAAGATTCAATCAACAAGCACAGATGCATCACCAGTTTATACATTCATCGATCTGGGGGAATACAGCGCGGAACTGACAGCTATAAATTCTTTTGGATGCCGGGATACCCTGACGGTGCCGATCTCTGTCTTAATTCCTTCAATTGATCTGGCGATAACCGATTTTTCTTTGACGACTGATCCAGTAACTGGAAATCTCAAGTCTATCGTAACAATCCTGAACAACAGCAACATTCCTCTGGAAAACGGCGAGGTAGCGCTGCATCTATCTGACAATGCAGTGGTGAATGAAACGCTTGTGTTGAACCTCAGTCCGGGTCAATCCAGTACACAAATGCTTTCCTTCACAATTTCTCCCGCCCAGTTGGATCTCAACTTTGTATGTGCGGCCGTGCTTTCTGAGAAAGACATTCAGCCGGACAACAACAAGCGGTGTTTATCCCTTGCCGATGGGGATCATGTCTTCGCCCCTTACCCTAACCCAAGTTCTGGAACCCTTCAAATCGATTGGATTTCTGAAGCGGTTGGCTCGGCCCGGATTACAGTTTACAATTCCATGGGCAAACGGGAGTATGAATGGGAGACGCCTTCAGCCGTTGGACTCAATCAGTCGGTGCACGATCTGGCATTTTTGTCTGCCGGAATGTACTATGTGACAATCCAGACCTCTGCGTCTGTGCAAACCATGCGGTTTCTTCGCCTATAGCCCGCTTGTTCATTCGCCCTTCTTGCTACCTTTAGGATAAATTTAGTTTCTCCATGAAGATAAAATTAGATCCGATTGATCGGAAAATCCTGGAATTGCTGCAAGCGAATTCCAATATCACCAATGCCCAGTTGGCACTGGAAATTGGGTTATCGGCGGCACCTACGTTGGAGCGTGTCAAGAAACTGGAAACAGCCGGTGTGATCCGAAGCTACCATGCAGTGGTTGATCCGGCGAGTGTCGGGCTCGGTGTCAGCACTTTTGTCATGGCCTCACTCAAGGGGCACAACAAGGATAATATTACCAAATTCATCAAGGCCATCGCTGATATCAAGGAAATCGTGGAATGCCATCATGTTACCGGGCAGGCTGATTTTATACTGAAGATTGTTTCTCCCGATATCCCGGCGTATCAAAATCTCATGCTCGAGAAAGTAAGCAATATTGAAGTCGTGGATAACCTTCAATCCATGGTTATCCTCTCAACATTCAAGGATACGAAAATGATCCCCATACCGGAAGCATGACCTCCTCAAAGACACTTGTGCTGAATGACGACCAGGTACGGCAAAAGATTCGTCGTATGGCATTCGAGATTTACGAAAGTAACTTTTCCGAAAAGTCAGTAGTCCTGGCAGGGATTGACGGCCAAGGGTATTCACTGGCACGTGAGCTGGGAAAAGAACTAACATCCATTTCTCCACTCAAGGTAATTCCTGTCAAGGTTATCATGAACAAGGAAACGCCGCAAGATGGTGAAGTCACCCTTGACGTTGACATTGACTCCTTGAAGAAAAAGTCCGTTATCCTTGTTGATGATGTATTGAATACCGGACGGACATTGGCCTATGGGATGAAGCCCTTCCTAGCTGTGGAGGTAAGAAGAATTGAAGTCGCTGTACTCGTCAATCGGAGTCATCCACAATTTCCCATTCAGCCCCAGTATACCGGCTATGAATTGTCCACCACGCTGAACGAACATGTTACAGTGGTGCTGGGTGAGAAGTCAGCAGTTCATTTGCATTAATCTACCATCCATGTCTGATTATTTAAGCACGGACCGCAAGCGCGTCACCACGCACCAACTTCAAGAGATGAAGAACCGAGGTGAGAAAATTGCCATGCTCACAGCCTACGATTTTAGCATGGCGCGAATTATCGACAGATCTGGAATTGATGTTATTCTCGTTGGGGACTCAGCCTCCAACGTAATGGCTGGCAACGAGACAACCCTGCCGATCACACTCGACCAAATGATCTACCACGCTAGCTCAGTTGTGAAAGCGGTTAAACGTGCCCTGGTCGTTGTCGATATTCCATTCGGGTATTACCAGGGGAGCTCAGGCGAAGCCCTGCGCTCGTCTATCAGGATCATGAAAGAATCCGGAGCGCATGCGGTAAAGATTGAAGGAGGGAGTGAAGTAAAAGATTCTGTCTTGCGGATCTTGAGTGCAGGTGTTCCCGTGATGGGCCATCTTGGCCTTACGCCACAGTCGATCTATAAATTTGGGACCTACACCGTACGCGCGCGCGAGGAATCAGAAGCCGCAAAACTTGTTGAGGATGCTCTGCTTCTCGAAGAGTGTGGATGCTTTGGACTAGTACTGGAAAAGATTCCTGCTGCGTTGGCGGAAAAGGTTGCGGGCATTCTGAAGATCCCCGTGATTGGAATTGGCGCCGGTGCTGTAGATGGCCAAGTACTCGTCATGCAAGATATGCTGGGGATTACCCATGAATTTAAGCCCCGGTTTTTACGCCGGTATGCTGACCTGAATGAAGTGATCACTGGTGCCGTAAACCAATATGTTTCTGATGTAAAAGGAAAATCATTCCCCGGTCCTGAGGAAAAGTACTAGTGGCCTACTTGCATACGGCAGGACTGGAACCATCAGCCGGCTGGCCAAACCAGACCACGGCATATTGTTCATAGATTCCAACGCCGATGGCTTTCCATTCTAGTTTTTCCCAGGTTCCCGAATTAATCAGGAGCGGATTATGACCCGGACTTTTCTTCCATCCCTCCAAACCCTCAACCGCACTGGCTCCACCTGAACTGTAGTAAGCAATCTCATACCCTTCTCCATCATACCCTGCAATTTCCTTGGGCTTATTCCACATACAGGCCGCCTGCTTGTGGTCTGCGGTATAGCAGCAGGCCGTCCAAGTTCCTTTGTCCGACCAACTGTGCGGATTGCATTCACCGCGATTTTCATAGTCAAAATGTTCGGCGAGGTCACGTACATGAGCTTGAGCTACGCGTGTTAGTTTTTCAGAAAATGGGATCGCCTTCAGTTTTTTTGACTTCCGGTATTGTGTAATAAGGTCATATAATCTCTTCTCCTCCAGGCTGACACAAACCGGCTGGCCCAGAACGGGCATTGTAAAAAGGAGAACCATCAGGATGACAAGAAGTTTCATTTGTTTGAGGATAGGATATTTTCTTTGCGTTGTACCGTAAACGCTTAATCTGAGGCTAAAATTACCTTTAATGTGATGTTATTTTCCTAATTTACCCCCCGGTTTAGTAATTCAGAAATTAGACTCACACTTAAGAAACATGCTATGAGCAATCAAAAAATAACCATCAGCAATGGAAAATTGACCGTCCCGGACGCACCCATAATTCCTTTTATCGAAGGCGATGGCACCGGAGTTGATATTTGGCCGGCATCTCAGCTGGTCTTCGACAAGGCAGTTGAGAAGGCCTATGGGGGAAAACGCAAAATTCAATGGAAAGAAGTCCTGGCCGGGGAAAAGGCTTTTAATAAGACCGGAAACTGGATGCCGGAAGAGACCATGACGGCCTTTAAGGAATACCTGGTTGGGATCAAAGGCCCACTCACCACACCTGTCGGCGGCGGGATTCGTTCACTAAACGTTGCGCTTCGGCAAGACCTGGATCTGTATGCATGTGTTCGGCCCGTCCGTTGGTTCAAGGGTGTGCCTTCTCCCGTTAAAGAGCCACACAAAACAGACATGGTGATCTTCCGCGAAAACACCGAGGATATTTATGCAGGTATTGAATTCCAGGAAGGTTCAGATGACAACAAGAAGTTCATGAACTTCTTCAAGGAATCTTTCCCCAAGCAGTACAAGAAGATCCGCTTCCCTGAAAGCTCGGGCATCGGCATCAAACCGGTTTCACGTGAAGGTACCGAGCGGCTGGTACGAAACGCACTGGAATTCGCCATCGCGCACAAGAAGCCTAACCTTACGCTCGTCCACAAGGGTAACATCATGAAGTTCACCGAAGGAGGATTCAGGGACTGGGGATATGAGCTTGCAAAGCGTGAGTTTGGAGCTGTTGATCTGGATGGCGGACCCTGGCAGGTGATTAATCACAACGGACATAAATTGGTAATTAAGGATGCCATTGCCGATGCTTTCTTGCAACAAATCCTGTTGCGCCCGGATGAGTATTCGGTCGTAGCCACCCTTAACCTGAACGGCGACTATATTTCAGATGCCTTGGCGGCTATCGTCGGTGGAATTGGAATCGCGCCCGGCGGCAACATCAACTACAATACCGGCTTTGCCATCTTTGAGGCAACGCATGGCACGGCTCCCAAATATGCTGGGCAAGACAAGGTGAATCCCGGATCTGTGATCCTTTCGGGCGCCATGATGTTTGAGTATATGGGATGGTTGGAAGTGGCCAACCTTATTTACAAAGGACTTGAAGGTGCAATTGCATCTAGGCGCGTGACCTACGATTTCCATCGACAGATGGAAGGAGCGACACTACTAAAGTGTTCCGAGTTTGGAAATGAAATCGTTCGTCAGATGTAATAGGCTATATTCAGTGGAGGCCATTTTTCATTCATGACTTGAGTACAAAAATAATAGCCTAAATTTTTTAAAATGATTTTAAGATCAATAGTTATCGCATCTTTATTGGTGTTTTGTTTTAGCACTTCAGCTCTTTCACAGGACATTACCGGCGGTGTCGATTTACATTTTGGAAGTGGCTCAACGTTATTTGGGTTCTCGGGCCGCTACGAAGCGCCGATCAAGGATCAATTTAGTTGGATGGCCACCGCAGGCCTTGGATTTGGCTCTGGCGTTACACTTTTCACCTTGCAAGGAGGCGCAAAGTATACGCTTGCGGAGAACGTTTATTTAGGCGCTGAAATCGGGCCTTTGTTTTTTTCAGGAAGCGGCGCTTCGGACACACGCTTCGCATTTACGCCAACCGTTGGATACAAATGGGACAAATTTGACCTCAGCAGCAGGTTCTTCGCGGGGAGTGGTTTTAATTTCTTTAATATCCGATTTGCCTACACCTTTAAGTCCAACTAGCTGTTAGGGCTTTAACCATTACTACCTCCATGCGTTACAGCAGAATTCTATTTTGTTTTTTCTTGTCAACAGGTCTGTCTTTCGGACAGCAGGATGCGTTAAATGACTTAGTTGGCAAACTCCAGACATCGTTCACCAAGGTTGAGACGGCTGCGTTTTCTTACGAGCAGGAAATAAAACTGGTTGAGTACTCCTCGCTCAATTATTCTTACAAGCAAACCGACTTGAAAGGAATAGGCACTTCCTTCTCGTGTGATTTTAATCTGGCGGATATTGACCCTTATGCTGCTCGTGAGGAAACGCAGAAGGATCTCATATTCGTTGTCCTGAATGCGCGGAACAAGCAGCGCCTCTTCAAAACGGTCAAGGATGGCAAAACCCAGCCCTTTGATGATGAACTGAAGATCCATGCCCGTGACATTGACCACGCACGGGCCATTCTTGATATCATCAAGAAGGCCATTCCGATCGGTGAGAAAATTTCCAATGGCAAATTGAAACTCGAGGGGTATGACAATATGCGCACGTGGCTGGAAGAGCATATTGGCAAAGTGAGTGATGGCACCCGGATGTTTGATCAAACCCTGAAAGAAGAATCATTTCCAGCCAGCTTCAGGTTGCTTCAGATTTCTTCTGATGGCAAGTCTTCTCATCAGGAAGAATACAGGTTCAACGTAGCTGACATTAACCTCAACACCCTCATTTTCAAGATCTCTGGAAATAGTTTCGGACTGGAATTCTTCATGATGGAGCGACTCAAGTCAATTGGATTTCAACGTGACGGTGTGGTAAAGGCGTTTGAGGACAAAGTCGTCATTTTTACTAATGGAGTGGATGAGGCGCGCGATATCCGAACGGTATTGACGCTGATTAATCCGCTCGCCCTGGCCAAAGTGAAGGCAGATAACCCCGGCGCGGCCAATATGGCTGCCGCACTTGACAACATGGTCACCTTGGTCAAGGATGTGAAAATCAATAATGTGACGTATGCTCAGAAAATGACTGCAAGTTGTGTCACCAGCGTTTCCATAGGTCAGCAGTCTGCCAGTTCCGCAGTAAACAACACTTATGATTTCAACTGGATGGATGTAAACCCGAACCTGGTTCGGCTCCAGGTATCCGGCGAAAAAATGGAATTGCTTCTCCCCATGATGGACAAGAAGAAGGTGGTCATGCAATCCAAGGATGGGAAATTGCTGGGATATGAATCTGATTTGTCGATCTATGTAGAAGACATTGAAGTAGGGAGAAGACTGCGGTACTTGACAGACAAGACCATTGGTTTTTGCAAGGCTGCCTATCATGATCCATTTCCCGCGGAAACAGGAGGTATGGTGACTTGGATTCGCGAAGCGGTAACGGACGTAGCGATTGAACAGGTGACCACCAAACAGGTGATTGAGCTTGTTGAGGAGGGGAATTTTAACAAGCTGAAGTTTACCAGCGTCGAGATGAAGGCTTCGTCGTCAGTTCAGGAAGTTTTTGAGTTCAACCTGAGCGACGTCAACCCCAATAGCGTTGACTATTACATTAGCGGAAAATCCTTGAGGGTTAAGTTTGAAACAAACTTTAAGAATAAGATTATCAAGGCATATAAGGATGGAAAAATAATGCCTTATGTCTACAATTTGGAGATTGTGATGAAAGACATCGAATCAGCCCGGGGGCTTATTGCAGCGTTGAAGAAATGTGCCGAGAACCTTAAGGAAAAATGACGAAATCCCACTAACAATCAAATTCGCAAACCAAACCCAAACAACTATGAATTCAAGAAGCATTCGAAAAATTGGTGCAATGATGCTTATGGCGGCAGTCTGTATGCTGAGTATCCAGTGCAGCAAAAGTGATTCTGCCAGCACACCCGCGGGAGGCTGTACTTTTACGTTTAAAGGGACTTCGTATTCCTTGCCCATTTCCGTTTGCGTGGCCGCAGGAGGTATTAATGGCGAACCCACAAATACAGCCGCAAATGAAGCAGGAACTCAAACTCTTGTGATGGCCCAAGGTGGTGGTGATGAGTTTGTCTCTTTTGCAATCATTGTATCTGATCCGAACTCATATTATTACAGTAATCTACCCGGAGGGACGCAAACAATAACCATTTCAGATAAGACATGGAATTTCAGCGGTACCCTTGTCAATGGTTTGGATGAGACGGATACAGGCACAATTTCAGGGAAATGTACATGTACGATATCTCAATAATCTCAGCACCCAAACTGTTGCTTAGCACTTGATATTATAAGCTTTCCAAGCATAAGAAGAAAGGCCCTGATTAGGCCTTTCTTTTTGTTTTCAACCACATTTCTACTTTAAGTTCTAGTCCGGCGAAACCTGAACTTCACTGAACTGTCCAGACAGTTTGGTTGCTAAGCATCTTGACAACAGTCATCGCAGCTTCCTCTCCTTTGTTTCCCAGTTTTCCGCCTGCTCGTTCGAGCGCCTGCTTTCTGTTTAAGGTCGTCAATACGCCAAAGGCCACCGGCTTGCCATAGGTAAGGTTAACTTGCATAATGCCCTGCGCAACTGCCTGGCAGATGTAGTCAAAGTGAGGAGTATCCCCCTGAATCACGCAGCCAATACAAATCACTCCATCAATTGCTTTTTGTTCCGCCATCCACTTCGCAGCAAGGGGAAGCTCAAAACTCCCGGGAACGGTCGATCGATGGATGTTTTTCTTTTTTAATCCACTTGCCAGAAGTGCTTCCAGCGCTCCTTCATACATGGCTTCCGTTATGTCGGCGTTCCATTCGGCTACTACAATACCAATTTTCTTTTTGGAAAGCTTTGGAATACGCTTGCCCGACGAGGAGGGGAGAATGCCAGCCATAATAATAGTTTTGGTTTGACGGGTACAAAAGTACGAAAACAAAAAAGGGATAGAATGCCTATCCCTTGTCGTAGGATTTGGTATGCCTAGAAATTTGTCTCCAGTCGCGCCTTATACTTTCGGGCGTTCTGAAAATCGGTGCTATCCCAATATTCATCAATCACCCGCTGATAGGCTTTGATGGCGAGGTCTTTCTGGCTTGACTTCTCATAGGCAAGTCCGGCTTTCATCAGGTAAGTAGGTGTAAAGAATTTGTTTGGCTTATAGTTCGCTGCCTTATCGTAGTATGTTGCGGCTTCTTCGTATTTCTCCAGTTCCATGTTGGCATCGCCCATCAGGCTGTAGGCCCGGGCTTGTACCAGTTCGTCCTTTGACTTAAAATCTTCGAAATACAAAATGGCCAATTGAAATTTTCCCTGCTTAAGGGATGCGGCCCCGGCGTAATAATTTGCGAGGTTTGCCGCTTCGGTCATTCCGTAGTCTTCTATAATCTGTTTGAAGCCCACCAGGTTGTTGCCGTCACCCTCCATAGCCAGCTGAAGGCTGTCCGCTTCAAAGTACCGAATGGCCTGGAACATTTCCTTCTGTGCAAGATCGTCCTGGCTACTCATCCAGTATTGGTATCCAAAAAATCCGCCTACAACAAGGATCAGCGCACCCAGCACTCCAAACACAGTCTTCGGGTTATCCTCGAGCCAATGCTCTACGCTCATAACCTTCTCGGCCAAAACCTCCTGGTTTTCGAGTATATCTTTGTTTTCTTCGTTTTTTGCCATGATTTTTAAAAGTATAGCCCTACATACCAATATTCAAAGGACTTGATATGGAAGGGCTGCAAAACTATAAATTCGGCCTCATTTAACAAACCGTGGGCCTTCTCAGAAATCAATCAGTAATGAATGGGTAGTCAGACTGAACATAAATATCAGTCAACGCCTCTTTCGGATCGGGGTAATTTGATTCTTCAGCAAACTTTACGCTCTCCTCTACTTCAGCATTCACTTTTGCCTCCAAAGCCTCAAGATCTTTCTCACTTGCGTATTTTCTTTCGAGGATGATCGTGCGTACGACTTCAATGGGATCGCGGCGCTTGTATTCATCCACTTCTTCCTTGGTCCGATACTTTTGTGGATCGGACATCGAGTGGCCCTTGTATCGGTAAGTCCGAAATTCAAGAAGGGAAGGGCCTTCGCCTGCGCGTGCGCGTTCTGCGGCACGGGCAACAGCAATATGAACAGCTTCGACACTCATGGCGTCAACCGGTTCTGAGGGTATGTCGTATGCATCGCCCAAGGTGTACAATTCTGTTACATTAGAAGTGCGCTTGACCGATGTGCCCATCGCATACCCGTTGTTCTCTATCACAAAGATCACGGGAAGCTTCCAAAGCATGCTCAAGTTGAGGGCTTCATGAAAAGCACCTTGCCGAACGGCGCCATCACCCATATAGCAAACACACAAATTGGTCGTCTTGTTGTATTTCTCGGCAAAGGCAATTCCGGCACCCAGCGGTACTTGCCCGCCAACGATCCCATGGCCTCCAAAGAAATTCTTCTCCTTGTCAAATATGTGCATGGATCCGCCTTTGCCTTTCGAAACGCCGGTTTCTTTTCCATACAGTTCTGCCATGACTTTTCGGGGGTCAGTACCCAAACCCAGCGGGTGTGCATGATCCCGGTAGGCCGTGATCCATTTGTCATCCGCTGTAAGGGCCGTGATCGCACCCGCTGCACATGCCTCCTGGCCAATGTACAAATGGCAAAATCCACGTATTTTTTGCATGCCATATAGCTGCCCCGCCCTGTCCTCAAAGCGACGCATGAGGTACATCATCTCAAACCAGCGCATGTAGGTCTCCTTTGAGAACTCTGGCTTATCTTTTGGACTTTTCGCTTTGGCTTGGGCAGTCGTAGACATATGAATTACTTTTGAACCGAACTGCGAAAATAGCCCTCAATTCATCAATTCCCAACTCTCCCTGTGCGCCTTGAAAAACTCCATTTGCTGAACTTTAGGAACTACGCGAATGCTGATGTCGAGTTCGAGGGCCTGATCCACTGTTTTTTGGGAAAAAACGGCAGCGGTAAGACCAACCTGCTGGACGCCATTCATTACCTGGCCTTTACCCGCGGGGCCTCCTCAAACTCCGACGCATCAGCCATTCGCCATGGGGAAGAGCTTTTCCTGATTCGTGGCGTGTTTCAACGCAACGACAAACGAAGGGAAGTCAGTTGCTCCTATTCTCCGGAAAGGAAGAAAAAAATGGCTGAGGACGGCAAGGAGTATAGCCGGTTTTCAGAACACATTGGAAAGTACCCCCTCGTCATGGTGGCTCCAGGTGATATTGAACTGGTTTGGGATGGCGGTGAGGTTCGGCGTAAGTTCATGGACACGCTGCTGGCTCAAATCAACAAGGAATATCTGGAACAGCTAATGGTCTATCAGACTCACCTCCGTCACCGCAACGGCCTGCTGAAGATGTACGGTGATCGAAGTGCCATTGACAAAGAACTTCTGGAAACGTATGATGATCGACTGGTTAGCTCAGGAAAGTTTCTGCATCAGCAACGGTCAGAATTTGTTAAGCGTTTGGTGCCTTGGTTGGAACAGCACTATTCTTATTTGGTGAAGGGTGGAGATGAATTGCCCGGGATCACATATGAATCTGACCTCGACACCCTGGACTTTAGGAAAGAACTGCTCCTTCGGCTAGATCGTGATATTGCGCTGGGAAGAACCTCGGTAGGCGTCCATCGGGATGACTTCCGGTTTACGCTGCAGGGATATGAATTGAAGAGTTATGGCTCACAGGGTCAGCAGAAGTCCTTTCTGATTGCCCTTAAACTGGCTGAGTTTGATTGCCTCTCTGAAAAGAACGGGTTCAAACCGCTGCTTCTCCTGGATGATATTTTTGACAAGCTGGACGATGATCGTATTGTTCAATTAATGAAGCTTGTATCTGGAGGAGCCTTCGGCCAGATTTTTATTACTGATGCCCGACCAGGGAGAAGCCTGGATGCCCTCGCGGAAGGCAGAATCAAGGCCCAGCGGTTTCTCATAGAAGGTGGTAACTTGGCAATTATTCCATGAAATCTCCAAAGAGCGATAGTGCCGTCCACATTAGCCAGGCCATTCAGGAACTCTTGAAAGCACAGCATTTGAAGCCAAAATTTGATGAAGCCAGCGTGATAGTATCCTGGGAGCGTATTGTAGGGAAATCCATCGCAAAACGCACAAAACGTATATATATCAGAAATAAGGTCCTGTTTGTTGAATTGCAATCTCCCTCGCTAAAGCAAGATATGGGATATCATAAGACCCATATGCTGGAGCTATTCCGCAAGGAGTTTGGGGAAGGGATCATTTCAGAGATCGTCTTTATGTAGGATTAAGTGCCAGCCAGGGCACATCGGTACCTCGGTAAATTCTGTTTTCCGACTTGCCTATCACGAAAAAGCCATTAATTTTGCACTCCTGTTTTTGGAAATTGATTTGGAGGATGGGCGTGAAGATCCAAAACAGAGCGTTCTATGAAATAACAACACAGTTTTCAAACTGAGCTTGTTGGCAAGGTGAAAGGTGTGACAAGACCCGGGGGGATACTCAAGCGGCCAACGAGGACAGACTGTAAATCTGTTGACTTATGTCTTCACAGGTTCGAATCCTGTTCCCCCCACTGCGCTCGCCATAGCCCAGCGAAGGCGAGCAGAAGTTAAAGAATTCCGCCTTCGCTAAAAGCTACGGCGGATAAAAGCGGGAGTAGCTCAGTTGGTAGAGCGATAGCCTTCCAAGCTATAGGTCGCGAGTTCGAGCCTCGTTTCCCGCTCAGAGGAGAATAGGAGTTTGAAACAAAGGTCGCGCGTGCCCACCGAAACGCTTCGTGTAGGTGGGAGTTCGAGCCTCGTTTCCCGCTCTTGAGGAGCTGTTAGCCATTAGCTCTTGGCCATTGGCAGACACTGCCAGGAGCCAACGCCAAAAGCCAACAGCTTTTACGCCGTTGTAGCTCAGTGGTAGAGCACTTCCTTGGTAAGGAAGAGGTCGTGAGTTCAATCCTCATCAACGGCTCTATGGAATGATGGAATTGAAGATTTGAATGTTCCTGGCAACGGCCCGGACCAATGTTTTGAAATGACAGATGAATTGAAATTTGCGAATCACCGATGGGTAGCGACCATCAAGAAGGTGCCGTAAGTTTCCAAGGCCACGTGGCAACGAATAACCCTTATTCGACAGGCATAAAATGTTTAGGGTGTATAAATACTTCTCAGGCGGAGAAGCATTGAATTGTACTTATTTAATCAATTATACACTTTAAACACTAAACCGGGATTTTCAAATATGGCAAAGGAAACATTTGATCGTTCGAAACCGCACGTTAACGTAGGCACGATAGGTCACGTTGACCACGGCAAGACCACGCTTACTGCCGCAATCACAAAAGTGCTTGCAAAGAAGGGATTGGCTTCAGAAAGGGATTTCTCGTCAATCGACAATGCTCCTGAAGAAAAGGAGCGCGGTATTACCATCAACACCTCGCACGTTGAGTATCAGACGCTAAAGCGTCACTATGCGCACGTAGACTGTCCGGGCCACGCTGACTATGTGAAGAACATGGTTACAGGTGCTGCTCAGATGGATGGTGCAATTCTGGTAGTTGCTGCAACTGACGGCCCAATGCCTCAGACACGCGAACACATCCTGCTGGCCCGCCAGGTAGGGGTGCCTGCATTGGTTGTATTCATGAACAAGGTAGACTTGGTTGACGATCCTGAATTGATCGAACTGGTTGAAATTGAAATTCGCGAACTGTTGACTAACTATAAGTTTCCGGGAGACACTATCCCTGTGATCAAAGGTTCTGCTTTAGGCGCCCTCAATGGCGAAGCAAAGTGGGTTGAAAAGATTGACGAGCTGATGGACGCCGTCGATAACTTTATTCCGATTCCAGTGCGTGCGGTTGACAAGGATTTCCTCATGCCAGTGGAAGACGTTTTCTCGATCACAGGTCGTGGAACGGTTGCAACTGGTCGTATCGAACGTGGTGTGATCAAAACCGGTGACCCTGTCCAGATTCTTGGAATGGGAGCAGAGGAACTCACATCGACAATCACAGGTGTGGAAATGTTCCGCAAGATCCTCGACCGAGGCGAAGCTGGCGATAACGTAGGATTGTTGCTCCGGGGCATTGAAAAAGATCAAATCTGCCGTGGGATGGTTATTTGCAAGCCAGGTACGGTAACACCGCACGCCAAGTTCAAGGCTGAGGTTTATGTACTTAGCAAGGAAGAGGGCGGCCGTCATACCCCTTTCTTTAACAAATACCGCCCCCAGTTCTTCTTCCGTACAACCGATGTTACGGGCGAAATCATGTTGCCAACGGGCGTGGAAATGGTGATGCCTGGCGATAACGTGTCGATTAACGTTGAGTTGATCAATAAGATCGCCATGGAGAAAGGCCTTCGTTTTGCTATCCGTGAGGGTGGCCGTACGGTGGGTTCTGGCCAGGTAACAGAAATCTTGGATTAATATCGTTCGTGATTAGTGTGGGTAACACCACCTAAGTACCTGATAATCAAAAGAGAGCGTTTCCCGGAAAATTCCTGGAAACGCTTTTGTTTTGAACCCTTTTATTCTACCTTTGCAGTCCTTTTGAATTTAGGGTTAGGGTGGAATTCAAAAGGCCTTCCGCGAGGAAAGGAAAGGGCCAAACGGGTGTAGCTCAATTGGTAGAGTAGCGGTCTCCAAAACCGTTGGCTGGGAGTTCGAGTCTCTCCACCCGTGCTAAAAGGAAACTAGTCGAATGCCCTGAAAAGGGAGATATAGATGGAAAAGGTAAAAAATTACATTTTGGAGTCGATCGACGAGGTACGCAACAAGGTCACTTGGCCCAAGTTCAATGAACTTCAGGGAAGCGCTATTCTGGTATTGGTCGCTTCGTTGATTTTTGCACTCGTAATTGGCGTAATCGATCTAGGCTTCAATAACGCATTGGCCTGGTTTTACAGGGAGTTTTAATTCTACGGAGCAATGGGAGAATTAAAATGGTATGTACTACGCGTAATCAGCGGCCAGGAAAAAAAGGTGAAAACCTACCTGGAAACTGAAATAGAGCGCTCCAAACTCTCGGAATCAATTCCACAGGTATTGATTCCCTCTGAGAAGGTGTACGAAATGCGGAACGGAAAGAAGAAGATGCGTGAAAAGAACTTCTTCCCAGGATACGTGCTGCTTTCAGCCGACCTGTCGCATCCAGAAGCACATCACACGGTGACAAGCATCCCCGGCGTGCTTGGATTCTTGGGTGGAAGCGGAACGGGCTCTGCAAAGGACCCGGTTGCGCTGAGGCAGACTGAAGTGAACCGGATTTTGGGTAAGGTTGACGAGGTAGATGAAGTGGGAGAGAAGTTGGAGCGGCCGTTTATCAAGGGAGAATCGGTCAAAGTGATGGATGGACCTTTCAACGGGTTCACCGGAGCAGTAGAAGAGATATTTGAAGACAAGAAGAAGTTGAATGTAATGGTTAAGATATTCGGACGGAATACTCCGGTCGAATTGAGCTATATGCAAGTTGAAAAGTTAGATTAAGCGTAACATGGCAAAGGAAATTACAGGTTATTTAAAATTACAGGTAAAGGGAGGTTCAGCAAACCCTGCACCCCCAATTGGTCCTGCATTGGGTTCAAAAGGTCTTAACATCATGGACTTTTGCAAGCAGTTCAATGCTCGCTCCCAGGATAAACCCGGTCAGGTATTACCGGTATTGATTACCATCTACAACGACAAGTCGTTTGACTTCGTCATCAAGACGCCTCCGGCGGCCGTGTTGATCATGGAAGCCATTAAGATCCAGAAAGGTTCCAAGGAGCCAAACCGGACCAAGGTAGGATCCATCTCCTGGGCCCAGGTGAAGAAAATTGCAGAAACTAAAATGCCTGACCTCAATGCCTTTAAGGTTGAGTCGGCTATGAAAATGATAGCGGGCACTGCCCGTAGTATGGGTGTAACGGTCAGCGGAGCTGCCCCTTGGGATAAATAAAGATTGGTTATGGCACGGATTACTAAAAACAGAAAGGCAGTCGAAGGAAAGTATAATTCCGAAAAGGAATATTCCCTGGATGATGCGTCGAAGCTTGTAAAAGAGATTACGTTCACCAAGTTTGATGCTTCGGTGGACGTGGACATCCGCCTTGGGGTCGACCCTAAGAAATCTGACCAGATGGTCCGTGGCGTTGTGTCATTGCCGCATGGTCTTGGAAAAGTAGTCCGCGTATTGGTGCTCTGCACACCTGACAAAGTTCAGGAGGCTAAAGACGCCGGCGCAGAACATGTTGGACTTGATGAATTTGTAACAAAGATTGAAGGTGGATGGACAGATATCGACGTGATTATCTGTACGCCTACCGTCATGGCTAAAGTAGGTAAGTTGGGTAAGGTTCTTGGACCTCGTGGTCTGATGCCTAACCCGAAGTCTGGTACCGTTACCCTGGAAGTTGGAAAGGCAGTGAAAGATGTGAAAGCGGGTAAGGTGGACTTCAAAATTGACAAACAAGGAATCATTCACGCCTCCATTGGTAAGGCTTCCTTCAGCGCGGACAAGATTAAAGACAATGCCGCTGAACTTATTAACATGGTTGCGAAGTTAAAACCGGCCTCTTCGAAAGGAACGTATTTCCAAAGCATTTGCCTTTCGACAACGATGAGCCCCGGGATAATGGTTGACCGGAGTACGATTGGCGGACTCTAAATTTTAAAGACAATGACCCGCGAAGAAAAAGGACAAATTATTGACCAGTTGGCAGAAAAGTTCTCCCAACACAATCACTTTTATATTACTGACGCATCAGGTTTTTCGGTAGCGCAAATCAATGCCTTCCGGAGAATTTGTTTTAACCAGGGCGTGGAATACAGGGTGTATAAAAACACCATGATCCGCAAAGCACTGGAGAAGCAAACCGGTAATTTTGAAGACATGTTCAAAGCATTACATGGATTCTCGGGTGTGATCTTTTCGAAAGAAATTGGAAACGCTCCAGCAAAAGCGATCAAAGAATACCGAAAGAAAAACGAAGGGAAGCCTGTCTTCAAGGCAGCATCCATTCAATCCGACCTGTTTTTCGGCGAAGAAAGTCTCACCCTGCTCAGCGACCTCAAGTCGAAGAATGAGCTTATTGGCGAGATTATTTCTATGCTCCAAGCCCCTGCCAAGAATGTCTTGTCTGCCCTGTTGAGCAGCAAGCAGACGATTGCGGGATTGGTTAAAACGTTGGAAGAAAGAGCAAAATAATAATTGAACTGAATCTTAAACACTTACAAAAATGGCTGACATTAAAACAATTGGCGATCAACTGGTAGAACTTTCTGTTAAGGAAGTTACCGAATTGGCTTCTTACCTGAAGGAAACTTACGGCATCGAGCCCGCAGCCGCTGCAGTAGCAATAGCAGGCCCTGCCGCCGGTGGTGGTGGAGCGGCTGCTGCCGAGAAAACGAATTTTGATGTGGTATTGAAAGCCGCTGGCGCTAACAAGCTCCAGATTGTGAAGCTCGTAAAAGAACTGACCGGCCTGGGCCTGAAAGAGGCTAAGGATATGGTCGACGGAGCTCCCAAAACTATCAAGGAAGGCTTGCCGAAAGCCGAGGCAGAGAACCTCAAGAAGCAACTTGCAGAGGCTGGCGCCGACGTCGAGTTGAAGTAACTTCTTGAAGACGCTGGGTACCGTCTAACCTCTATAACAGGCCCCAACCCCGACTTGTCGGGGCTGGGGTTACTGTATTTTCTACCCTTTTGTGGATCTAGAACCGGGAATCTAAACTGAATGCACCTTGGCAAAGAAGACTATCAACAACCGGATTGACTTTTCAAATATCGAGCGGATCATCGATTATCCCGATTTTCTCGACCTTCAGCTTCAATCCTTCAAAGACTTTTTGCAGATCGAAACGCCTGCCGAGAAAAGACAGAATGAGGGTCTCTTCAAAGTATTTGCAGAGAACTTCCCTATCTCCGACTCGCGCGAGAATTTTGTGCTGGAATTCGTCGATTATACCATCGACCCGCCGAAATACGATGTCGATGAATGCATCGACCGGGGACTCACATTCTCCGTTCCGCTAAAAGCAAAGTTGCGCCTCACCTGTAACGACGAGGACAACGAAGACTTCGAAACCATCGAACAGGAAGTGTTCCTGGGCAATATCCCTTACATGACAGAAAAGGGATCCTTTGTCATCAATGGTGCTGAGCGCGTCATCGTTTCGCAGTTGCACCGCTCCCCTGGCGTATTCTTCGCCATGAGCAAGCACACCAACGGCACAAAATTGTATTCCGCCCGGATCATCCCGTTCAAGGGATCCTGGATTGAATTTGCCACTGACGTAAACTCCGTCATGTACGCCTATATCGACCGTAAGAAGAAATTCCCGGTCACTACACTGTTGCGTGCTATTGGATACGGAACAGACAAAGACATACTTGACTTATTCGGACTCTCCGAAGAAGTGGAAGCTTCTAAACCTACACTGAAGAAAGTAATTGACCGCAAATTGGCCGCCCGCGTATTGAAAACCTGGACGGAAGACTTTGTGGATGAAGATACCGGTGAAGTTGTTTCTATTGACCGAAATGAAGTTCTGTTGGAGCGCGATCACATCCTTACAGCCGAGGATGTTGACACAATCATCGAGAGCGGCGTGAAATCGGTAATCCTTCACCGTGATGATGTCAACATTACTGATTATCACATCATCTTCAATACGCTGGCCAAGGACAACTCTAACTCTGAAAAAGAAGCGGTCGAGCAAATCTACCGCCAACTTCGGAATACCGAGGCCCCTGACGAGCAAACAGCCCGCGATATCATTCAGAGTCTTTTCTTCAGCGAAAAGCGCTATGACCTGGGTGAAGTAGGGCGATACAGGATCAACAAGAAACTCGGCCTCGAGTTGAGTGCTGATCAGCGCGTTCTCACGACACAGGACATTATCCTTATTGTTAAATATTTGATCGGCCTGGTGAACTCCAAAGCCCTCGTCGATGACATTGACCACTTGAGCAACCGCCGTGTTCGCACAGTGGGTGAGCAATTGTACACCCAGTTCGGTGTTGGTCTGGCCCGTATGGCCCGCACAATCAAGGAGCGCATGAACGTCCGCGATAACGAGGACTTCAAGCCGGTTGACTTGATCAATGCACGGACTTTGTCTTCCGTGATCAACTCGTTCTTCGGAACCAACCAGCTTTCTCAGTTCATGGACCAGACGAACCCGCTGGCAGAAATCACGCACAAGCGTAGGATGTCTGCACTCGGGCCAGGTGGTCTTTCGCGCGAGCGTGCCGGTTTTGAGGTTCGTGACGTGCACTATACTCACTATGGCCGCCTCTGTACCATTGAAACGCCCGAAGGACCAAACATTGGTTTGATCTCCTCACTTTGTGTTCATGCGAAAGTGAACAAGATGGGCTTTATTGAAACTCCCTACCGCAAGGTGGATAATGGTAAGGTCAAGACAAGGGACATCATCTTCCTGACAGCAGAAGAAGAGGATACACATAACATCGCGCAGGCGAATGCTCGCTTGAAACCGAATGGTGAGTTCGTGGCTGAGAAAGTTAAGGCCCGCTTCGAAGGAGATTTCCCTGTAGTGGAACCAAAGGAAGTGCGTTACATGGACGTGGCGCCGAACCAGATCGTATCGATTGCGGCATCACTGATTCCTTTCCTTGAGCACGATGATGCCAACCGCGCCCTCATGGGTTCAAACATGCAACGTCAGGCAGTACCGCTGATGCGGCCAGAGGCGCCGATTGTCGGCACTGGGCTTGAAGGACGTATTGCACTGGATTCCCGATCCCTGCTCCTCGCAGAAGGAAACGGCGTTGTCGATTACGTCGATGCAAAGAAGATTACGATCAAGTACGACGTATCCGAAGAGCAACAACTCGTTCGGTTCGATGATGCTTACAAGTCTTATAGCCTGATCAAGTTCAGGAGAACCAACCAGGATACCTGTATCAACCTGACTCCCCTTGTTAAGAAAGGACAGAAGGTTGAGAAAGGTCAGCCTTTGTGCCAGGGCTATGCTACCGAAAATGGAGAGCTTGCCTTAGGTCGCAACTTGCTTGTGGCATACATGCCATGGCAAGGATACAATTTTGAAGATGCTATTGTAATCTCTGAGCGCGTCGTTCAGGAGGATATATATACGTCAATTCACGTTGAGGAATTCGAACTTGAAGTGCGTGATACCAAACGCGGAGAGGAAGAATTGACATCAGAAATTCCGAACGTGAGTGAGGAAGCTGTTAAGCACCTCGATGAGAATGGAATTATCCGCATCGGAGCAGAAGTTCGCGAAGGCGATATCCTCATCGGTAAGATCACGCCAAAAGGAGAAACTGACCCGACGCCTGAAGAGAAGCTCCTACGCGCCATATTCGGTGATAAGGCCGGTGACGTGAAGGATGCCTCCATGAAGGCGCCGCCATCCCTGAAGGGTGTGGTTATTGAAACTAAACTCTTCTCAAGGCCTAAGCGCGATAAGGATATCCGGACCAAATCAAAGAAGGAGCTGGAAGGATTGAAGAGTCGCTACAGCAAAGCGTTGATTGAGTTGCGGAATGAGATGATCAAGAAATTGACCTCCATCCTGACCGGCAAAACCAGCCAGGGCGTGAAACACAAATTTGGTGATGAACTCATCAGCAAAGGCGTGAAATTTACAGGCAAGGTGATCGAGAGCAACTTGTTCCCGGATAAGAACATCTACCGCGACGAAAGCAACTACAATGTCGCTGAGGAAGTCAACTTGATTGCTGACGTGAGTCTGGAATCATGGACTACTGATGATGGCACGAATGAGATGGTCACGGAAATCGTGAAGAATTTTCTCAACAAGCGCAACAATATCGCCGGAGAATTCAAGCGTGAGCGGTTTACACTCGAGGTGGGTGATGA
>JAYVBH010000019.1:0-116835 GCA_043750575.1 Cyclobacteriaceae bacterium | reverse complement strand
GCATAAATTCAGAACCCATTCGTAACAAAAGAGGAATGCAGCCAAGACTTACTATAAACGCGATAGCTATTACGGTCTTCTTCCAATTGAGACACAGTCGAAGTACAGGACTATACAATCGGATAAAGAAATTGGAAATAACATTACGACTTTCAGGCCTAAGCTTTCCTTTCATTAATGTTCGCAGCAACATCGGCACTATAAAGAGTGCCACAATCGCTGAGCCGATCATGGTAACCGTTTTGGTGAGAACAAGGGGAGAAAATAGTTTTTGCTCTTGTCCTGTAAGGAATAAGATCGGAAAGAATGAGATTAATGTAATGAGTATAGAATAGAACACAGCTCTGCCAATCATCCGGGAAGACTTTTCGATGATGCTGACCCGCTGTTCCTCTGGCAGCTCGCTGGTATTACCGATTCGTTCCTTTTCCATCAGGATTCAGATTGGGGGCTAATAACTGCTTCCGTGAGTTTGCGATAAGCATTTTCAGTCATCACGATTCCCGCATCCACCAGATCACCGATTGCCAATGCAACACCACCAAGAGACATGATGTTGAGGCTAATGCCAGTATATCGTATAATCATGAAGCCGATCAGAATAGAAAGAGGGATGGTAATAATGGCGACCAGCGCACTTCTGAAATGGAAAATAAAGACCATGACAACCAGCGAGACGATGAGTATCTCCTCCCATAGTGCTTCAGTAAGCGTAGCAACGGCAGCCTCGATCAGGTCACTTCTGTCGTAAGCTACTTTGAACTTTACGCCGGAGGGCAAACCCTTTTCTACATCCTTTATCCGCTCTTTCACACGATCAATAACGTCTTTGGCATTCTCACCATAGCGCATCACCACAATTCCACCCACCACTTCACCCTCACCGTTTCCCTCAGTGATTCCCAATCGCAGGTCGCTGCTCATTTGCACCGTGGCAACATCCGAAACTTTTATAGGTATCGATTTGTATGTGCCTAATGAAATGTTTTTAATGTCTTCAATACTGGTGATATATCCCAAACCCCTGATCATGTAGCTGGTAGAATTCATTTCAAAAAGGCTACCGCCAACATCGCGGTTGTTTCCTGTTATGGCTTTAGTAACATCCATGAAAGGAACATTGAAGTACACCAGCTTATAGGGATCGATAGTAACCTGGTATTGTTTCTGAAAGCCGCCGAATGAAGCGACTTCACTGATTCCTTCCACTTTTTGAAGGGCGAATTTTACATACCAATCCTGTAAGGCACGCAACTCTCCCAGATTATAACCGGGAGCGTCGAGTGTGTACCAGAAAACGTGGCCAACTCCGGTTCCGTCAGGACCCAACGAAGGTGTCAACCCTGGTGGTAAAAACTTTTGTGCATAGTTAAGTCTTTCAAGCACACGCGACCGTGCCCAATAGATGTCGACATCATCATTGAAAATGACAAAGACGAAACTCATCCCAAACATTGAAGCTGCCCGGATGCTCTTGATTTTTGGCATGCCTTGAAGATTGGATACTAAAGGATAAGTAACCTGGTCTTCTATGATCCTGGGATTGCGACCCATCCATTCGGTGTAAACGATCACCTGGTTTTCGGAAAGGTCTGGTATCGCATCAACTGGTGTCGTGACTACCGCAAAGACTCCTCCTGCCACGATCAGAAATATTCCTAACCAGACAAAAAAGCGGTTGTTCGTTGACCACGAAATAATTTTCTCAATCATTCTCTATCTGGTTAGGAGCTTTCGTATGCCTTGAGCCATCACATTATCCTTATTGAAGGAGTAAAACGTTTTACCTTCCCTTACTTCTCTCTTTAGTAATCCACTCTTTCTCATAATCCCCAAGTGACGGGAAGTGATTGGTTGTTCAAGACGAAGAGTTTCATAGATATTCTTGACCATTATTTGATCGCAACCACAATTGCACATCAAATGAAGAATAGCAATCCGTTCTGGGTGAGCCATTGATTTAAGGGCTTCTGCCAATTCATTCCAATCGGTTTCTGATTTTGTGCCAGTCATGACCAAGCTTTGCTTAAATAAGTATGCCGAATTGCGGATAGCTGTATGGTTGCACAATTACCGAGGTCAAAAGCAAGAGTGATTTTGATCACAAAGGATCAGCAATTCACGAATCTTAAACTTCTATGCCCTTTTGAGGATCAGAAATGATGGTTAACAATAATTGGATCACTTAGAATTGGATTATGGAATAGGTCCCTCCAAAAGAAGCAGGAGCTATTTTAGATAGTCAAAAAGACACATCGAAAAGGGTTAGAGAGAACTGTAGAATTGGGTAATTTGATCTACACAAGTCACAAAAAGGTCAAAAAAAGACTGCCTGTCGGATGGCATGAGCCCCTTCCGGCTGGCGAAGAATTAACTGACGGTTTTCAGTGCATATTTGAGTCGGGGCCCCGATGCTATCGGGGCAGGCTCGACGTCCCTAACGTGATGCGCTAACCCCGACTTTGCTGCGCTTCGTCGGGGCAAGCCGGGTAATACTCTACTAGAAAAGAAAGTAGTCCTTGAATTTCTTCTTTAGGAATTAGGCGGATTTTGTTATTTTTATCTAGAGTCATTACACAGTAAAAATGACTTTATGCTAAAGAACCTGATCACCATTTCTTTGCGGTCGTTGCTCAAACGAAAATTCTACTCGGCGCTCAACCTTACCGGGCTCTCGATGAGCCTGGCCTTTTCGTTTCTGCTCTGGCTATATGTCGAAGATCAGCGGTCCTACGATCAGCACTACAGCAAGGCCGGCAGGATCTATCGGGTGAACGCGGATCTGGATATGAATGGAAAAAGAGATGTGTACAGCAACGCACCACGCCCCGCTATTCCCATGTTCAAGGCGGATTTTCCGGAAATCGAAAATGGCACACGGATCAAGGGTGTCGGAGGACTCGAGGTCCATACCGGAACAATGGAGTACGAGCAGAAGAAAGTGCAATCGCGTCAGATCTTTCTCGCCGACTCCACGGTGTTCGGCATCTTTGAGCGGGAATTCGTCAAAGGCAATCCAGCGAAGGCGCTTGCCGAACCCAACTCGATCGTGCTCAGCGAATCACTGGCTTCCAATCTTTTCGGGCAGGTGGAGCCTCTGGGAAAGTCCGTCGTATTGCTTTCTGAGGGTGTATTGGTCAAAGTAACTGGCATCATTAGGGATGAGATGAGAAACACCCATCTCCCGATGGATGCCATCGTATCATGGACGACCATCACGAGCAGCAGGGAATTTACGCAATGGTACGGTGCACACGTCTACTCGTATATCCTTTTGCGAGAAGGCAGCAGGATTGAAACTGTTGAAGAGAAGATCCCTGCATTTTATGACAAATACATGAAGGCGACGTTTGAACAGTTCAATGGCAAAGCAACGTTCCACTTCCAGCCGCTGCTATCTATCCACCTCGCTCCGGAACTGACCTGGGAGGCATACGCTCATGGGAGCGAGATCAACGTAGTGGCGCTTGCCATCATCATTGTCTTCCTCCTTGCCTTCTCCTGCATAAACTATATTAACCTGGCTACAGCACGGGCAGCTGAACGAGCCTCCGAGGTTGGAATTCGGAAGATGCTCGGGTCGCCCAAAGAAATTCTCATCTCGCAATTTCTAACGGAATCCATCTTACTCGCTACGTTTTCAGGATTTCTCGCACTGCTGATCTCGGCATTGTTACTCCCCTGGTTCAACCAGTTGTCAAGTTTGAATTTGCAGCCGTCTAATCTTCTTTCCATTTCAAACATCGTCAAGGTTGGGTTATTCACCCTGGGTATCGGAGTACTTTCTGGCCTTTACCCGGCCTTCTATTTGTCGTCCCTCAGGCCTCTTGAATCGATGAAAGGGAAATTTACCAGCACTTCACGGGGTGAAATCCTTCGCAAAGTCCTTGTATCCAGCCAGTATTTCATAGCCGCAATCTTAATCGCCAGCATACTCTTCGTACGGCAGCAGACGGTTTACATCAAGAGCAAGGACATCGGGTTCGACAAGAGCAACCTTGTCACCATCACGGTGCCCGACGACACCGTTTCCGTTAAACTCATCCCCGGTCTTGTGGAAAAACTTAAAGCAAGCTCTCATCTCGCAGGTGCAACCTCCACGTTCTACTCGCTTGATAAGGAAGCCAATCATTTTACGCCGACATTGCAAAATGAGGATGGCACGAAGTTCCAGACCGGCGCTGACCTGATCGAAGTGGACTACGATTTCATCAGAACGATCGAAGCGGAACTGGTCGCAGGGCGTGCCTTTGCGCCCGGCTCCGGAGCAGAGAACAAATACATCATGATCAATGAGGCCGCGATGAAGAAGTTTGGATGGGAGAAGAATCCACTCGGGGGAGTATTTCTTGGGTGGACGGATAGAGAAGAAGACAGGGCAATGTTTCCTGTTCTTGGCGTGGTTAAAGACTTCTACATGGGGGTGTCCTATCACGAAGTCAACCCTATGATCATTTTCCTTAGTCCGCAGGGTGGAACCAGTCTGTACGTGAGGATCAACAAAAATCAAACGCTGGAAGGGATAGAAGATATCAAACGCGCCTGGGCGGTTTTTTTTCCTAACGACAATCTTCAATTCAACTTTCTCGATCAATCGCTGAACAATCTCTACAAAAAGGAACAGGATTTTTTGAATTTCCTTGCCGTGCTTTCAGTCATTATCCTGACCATTGCTTCGCTGGGCATAGTCGGGCTTATCGCATTCACGACGGCCCTTCGTCGCAAAGAGATTGCGATCCGAAAAGTTCTTGGGTTGCCATTGGGTGGAATCGTCGCACTCCTTGCGCGAAAATTTGTAGTGCTGATGGTCTTCGCCAACGTGGCCGCCATTCCAATAACTGTTTATCTCGTCAGGGAATGGCTCAGCAATTTTGCATACCGGATTGAACTTAATGCGTGGCCATTTACCATTGCGCTGGTCATTAGTTTGCTGTTTACTATTATGTCCCTGCTTTACCACACCCTTGTTGCTGCGACAGCAAATCCTGCTGAGGCGCTTAAACATGAATGAAGAGTGAACACGGGGCTTGCCCCTACGAAGGCCTTGGGGCACTAGGTCATGAAATGCGCACAAAACAGCCCCCCTAGCACATTCGACAAAGTCCCTTTCATCTGGGGTCGCTTTGCCTAGAATCTCAACTGAAAATCCTGATCAATTGGAGTCGGGGCCTGCCCCGACGAGCCCGCGAGTGAACTTCGAGGGAAGGTCAAAAGAAAAGCCCGTCAAACTTCAAGTCGAAGCCTAACGGGCGAAGGGGTGAGATGATTCGAACATCCGACCTCCACGTCCCTAACGTGATGCGCTAACCCCGACTTCGCTGCGCTTCATCGGGGCAAGCCGGGCTAGTGAGAAAGTGCTCAAGGAACCTTTTTCGCACGAACGACTTATTCTTTAGCCTTTTCAAATAGAACTCAAACACTCTTGCTTCGATCTCAGTGTCAAAAGGTCGAAGGAAAATGTACTTCCAGGGACCCCGACCTTTGGTCGACCTGTTCCAACCGCGATTGTGACTCTTTAGACGCGCAGTTAGATCAGCCGATGATCCATAGTACCATTTGCTGGTGGAGCCTGACTCGATTATGTAGGTGTAATGTAAATTGATGCACAAAATTGGGGGCTTGCCCCGACAAGACCGCTTATTGTAACAACGGGAAACCGGACAAAAAAGAAACCCGCTCTAACACCGAAGTATCAAAGCGGGCTTGTCGGGGTGAGATGATTCGAACATCCGACCTCCACGTCCCTAACGTGATGCGCTAACCGGGCTGCGCTACACCCCGAAATTTGATTTTAGAGTCAAAAACCCTGAAATCGAGGTGCAATATTAATAAAATCCTCTGGGAATGGTAGGCCCCGGTATCTCTTTGAAGAATATTTCGGAGATTGAAACCAACACGCGACTTAATCCAACAATTCTATGAAACGCCTCCTCCCATTCCTTTTCCTCCTCCTTACCTTTTCCTCCCTCGCCCAAAAGCGCCCCATGTCCATCGTCGACATGCTCAACATTCCCACCCTGGGAAGTGCGGAGCTGGCGCCGAATGGGAGTCAGTTTGTTTATGTGATGGCCGAGGGCGACTGGAAGCAGAACAAGATGGTCGGGCATATAGCCCCGACTTCGGCGGAGTTTACTCCGAGTCTCTGCCTCAACCAAAGTTTGTCTTAAAAAGAAGTTTCAGATTTGTTTTTACTTCTTCGTAATCCGGCAGGAGAGTTAGATTTATCTGATGACCCAGACTATTCTTCCACGCATCTTTTAATTTCTTATCATGGTCGTCATTGATAAACTGTTCAATACCCGTGAACACATGCCCTTTGAATTTCATTTTCGCATGAAAGGCCTCAATAATTTTCGACCAATTCAAATCCTTGATCGTATTGGACAGGTACCAGATATCGTAGTAGTCGCGTGGCGCTGTGTAGGAGCGCTGGATGAGGGCTCGCAATTTTTCTGAAAGCATTTCCTCAATGACGTAACATGGGATTGCATTTGGATTGACTGTAACCTGATCGGAATAGGGATGAATGAGCTCCCGGTCTGTCTGGGGAAATATCAGTTGTTCATACAGTGTAACTTCTACTTTGATTTTCGTATGCCAGCGGTCAGGGGGCGGGGGTAGTTCGTTCCTCGAATGGTCGGAGCCCCAAAATCTGATTACTGCTTCATAGCCAGTGAGCTTGTCTTTAAACATCAACGGACTTACTGATTCTACGTGTGAAAGAATATTTGCATGTTCCTTTACATGCCAGCCTAAAAAGTCCAGGTGACCTTGCTTCAATTCAAAATCAGCGACTTTGGAAGTAAAGTCAAGGTCTTCAGAAAATCGATAGTCAGGGAACCAACACTTCTTCAGACAAGTGCCTCCTTTAAAAATCAATGTCTCTCGCAGCTGGGGCTCCGCATAGATTGCAGCCAGGAAATGACCAAGTACCCAATCTTTGTCGATGGTGCTTTTCAATACTCCTTTTTGTTCTGCGATCGTAATTATTTCCTTCTGCAGGATCATCAGTATTGCTTATTCACAATGTTCAAAATGTCGTCATGGCTGATATTTAGTCGTAACCGCCATGTATTCACAAATTCCCCCTCGTCCCGGCCGGCCGGATCAAATACGTTGAATTTTTGATTAACTTCTTTCTTCGCGAAATCAATAAATGGTTTTAGCGCTTTCGATTTCAGGATCTCGGCGAGCAATCCCATTCTTTTTGTTGCAGCTTTATTTCCTACAGCCTTGCAATAGGCAATCAACTTTGATGAATTGAGATTGGCCTGATTGAAAGCACGAAGTAATTCTGCGTAACCACCGGAATACTCCGGCAGATCAAAGCAGTCCACGATGGTTTTCTCCAGGTCCGTCATGCCATACTGGTTACTCCCAAAACCTTCTTTGACAATGCCTGCTCTTTTTGTTTTTGCGATTTTCACAAACTTGTACTTCGTACCAAAAACGGTTTTGCCTGGCTTGGACTTTGTGGTCTGAATAAAGATGGTATTGGGAAATTGCTCCGTAAGGCCGTGCTTGTTCAAAGCAGACCAGTAGGCGATGGCCCCATCATCGACAAGGAAACAGCCGATCACATTTTCATCGCGGAAATTGGCCCTGCAATATTTGCCCCGCTCAATCCGGGACAGTATTTTTTTGTGAACAAGGTTCTCTATCAGTTCACTGGTGTTGAGGAATCTTTTCCCGGCTATTTTTTTTACTGCTTCTAGCGAGAAGATAGTTAACTCATGGTCGTCCAGCATAAGCTGGAAATCAATCTGAGACTGAGTGAGATTGGTGGATAGATAGGTGCTTCTGGCCATTACTTTTTGATACACGATAGACCCTAAATAATGGGGTCTATCTCATGCCAAAAGGTAATAAAAGGTCTGATTCTATGCAAATGGTTATTGGAAGCCAAAAATGAACATCTGCATGGTCGGGGAGAGCCAGATGAAATCCACCTCATCCACCTAAGAGTGGCTCACCCCTTCCGCATACGCCTATAGCTTTTGAACTTCGGCAGCACCCCGACTACGCTAGGCGCTCCGTCGGGGCAGGCCCTTCACCTTATTATCCATATCCCTACATTTGATTCCAACATATGCCCTAACCCCAACTTGCCTATGAAACGCCTCCCCCTTCTCCTCTTTCTCCTCCTCGCTTTTGCCTCCTCCGCCCAAAAGCGCCCCATGTCCATCGTCGACATGCTCAACATTCCCACCCTGGGAAGTGCGGAGCTGGCGCCGAATGGGAGTCAGTTTGTTTATGTCGTGGGTGAAAGCGATTGGAAACAGAACAAAGTGGTCGGGCATATCTGGCGGGGGGACTTGAAGGGAGAAGTTGTCAAGCTAACCAACGGTGAAAATGGGGAGAGCAGTCCGAGGTGGTCACCGGACGGGACATTGATCGCGTTTGTTGCGAAGCGCCCGCCGGCAGAAGAGAATCAGATTCACCTTATTCGTAATAGTGGAGGTGAGGCGTACGCGCTGACCAAACATAAAACCGCTGTCCGGCAAATCGAATGGGCGGACAGTAAAACAATCTACTTTCTGGCCAGCGATCCGAAAACAGCCGAAGAGCTAAAGCGGGAGAAAGCGAAGGATGACGTCTATGCCTACGATGAGAACTTTAAACAGACGCACCTCTGGCGCATACACATCGGCGACTCGGCCGCCACGCGCATCACGGAAGGGAGCTATTCTGTAAATGGCTACGTACTCTCCCGTGGAGGTGACCGGATCATCATGAAGCGGAGCATCAGCCCATTGTTCAATGACAGCGATCAGAATGAACTATGGTCCATGGACAAGGACGGCAAAGGAGCCGTGCAGCTTACAACAAATCAAATCGATGAAAGCAATTTTGAGTTTTCACCTGATGGAAAAAGTGTATCGTTTGTCGCCGCCGCCAATGCTGACTTTGAAGGCTACCACAATGGCAAGTTGTTTACAGTGCCTGCTTCGGGCGGAAAGCCCACGCTGGTGAGCAAAGACTTTCCTTTCGCAGTCGATGATGCCAAATGGTCGGGTGGCGGCGAGAGCATCTACTTACTTTGCAACAAGGGAGTGGAGGAGCAGTTGTACAATCTCAATCCGGGCACCGGAAAATGGACGGAGATCACGAAGGGCAATCACGCCATTTCTGCCTGGAGCTACCATGCCGCACTGGACCAGCATCTGTTTGCCGTTGCCGAAGAGAAAACACCTGGCGACATCCATTTACTCAAGGGCATTGAAACAACCGCACCCACCCGCCTCACTCATGTATTCGATTACCTGGATCGCGACTTTAAACTTCCTAAGCAGGAGCGGGTGAGCTGGAAAGGTGCCGATGGTGTAGCCGTGGAGGGATTGCTCATTTACCCCAATGACTATGTAGCCGGTAAGCTATACCCGCTGGTGGTGCAAACCCACGGTGGGCCGGCCGCCTCGGACCAGTTCGGCTTGGGTCGCTCGTTTGGTAGGTATCACCCTGTGCTTGCCGCGAAAGGGTTTATGGTTCTTCAGCCCAACTACCGGGGCAGCACGGGATATGGCGATCCGTTTCTTCGTGATATGATAGGCTCGTACTTTAGAAACTCCCATCTCGATGTGATGGCCGGCGTAGACTACCTGATTGCGAGAAAACTGGCTGACCCGGATAAGCTGGTGAAGATGGGCTGGAGTGCCGGGGGCCACATGACCAACAAACTGATCACGTTCACCGACCGGTTCAAGGCAGCCAGTTCAGGGGCAGGGGCAGCGAACTGGATCTCCATGTATGCACAGAGTGATGTTCGTATTTACCGCACACCGTGGTTTGGCGGAACACCGTGGCAGAAGGATGCGCCGATCGATGCTTACTGGAACAATTCACCTTTGAAAGACATTCACAAAGTAAAAACACCAACGCTCGTCCTCGTCGGCGGCAATGACCCGCGCGTGCCACCACCACAGTCGATAGAATTGTACCAAGCATTGAAGAGCAACGGCGTGCCAACTCACCTTTACATTGCCCCGCGGGAGCCGCATGGATGGGCGGAGCTGCGCCACCGGTTGTATAAGGTCAATGTTGAGCTGGAGTGGTTTTTGAAGTATGCGCTGGGGGAGACGTATGTGTGGGAGAAGGCGCCGAAGTAGCTGGTGGATGTTAGCCATTAGCTGTTGGCAGAGCGTGGAAGACGGGAGACTGTACTATGATTGAAGTGTCGGGTTACTGGATACTGGATGCTGGTTACCGGCTTCCGGTTACTGGTTCTGGTTACCGGCTACTGGATTGTTTTCAAATCGAAATACATCAGTCGGGTATCGGAGCCTTTGTCTTTTGTTGTCAGATAGTTGAACCCATTCTTTTCGTAGAAACTCAATGATGCGCCGTATGCATCAACCGTAATGTATCTACATCCTGTGCGATTATTTGTTATGAATAATTCCTTGATGTAGTCAAGAATCAGTGTGCCAACTCCGGTTCCCTTTACGGCATTCGAAACACCCAATCTTCCAAGTTTGACAGCAGGATGACTTCTGAAATCTTTTCCGGTGGTCCTTTTGAACCATTTCTTCCATTGGTTTCCGCTATCAACGTCCGCTACCATGATTTTGTCGTTTAGTAGACTAAAGAATGCGATTGTAGCGTTTCCGGTTTCCAAAATATAAGTAACGGCTAAGAGTTTGTCCAGATAACCCCTGGAGTCATTCAATAGGAAATCATTGAGGTCAACGTCCCCGCAATCGAAAGACTTTATGGGCTGGGTAAGCGTAAGTCGGATGAGTGTTGATCCGGGAGGAAATGGCATTAGAATTTGGCAACAGCCTGCAATCTCGCGAAATTCTCGCGAATCCTTGCTCTTTCGGAAGCGCTCACAGGGGACTTATCAGCAAGCTTCATTTGCGTAACAAATTTAGAAGCGTCTTTACCTGTTAGAATCGGAGTTTCCTTAATTGGCTTTGCCATAACACTACTTTCAACGACTCCAAAGCTACAAAAGTTCATCAGGAAAACCAGACATTGTGCCGAGCAGAAGCTGCATCAACTCGGCCTGAGCAGTGATCAAAACCGGGGATGGGCTAAAGCCCAACTGCTGGTGCTACTATTGAGTCCACGGCCTAAAGGCCGTGGCAATGAACTCTACTCCGACTTACGCACGTGATGGATTTTTTAATTGCAGACGCCGTGGTTAATTAATCTTTGCGGCACTTCGCGCCGTTGTGCCTTTGCGCCTGCCCGCCGACCTGTCCGCCGAAGCTTTAGCGTAGGAGGAAGCGTCTCGCGCAGGAGGGGTGGTTACTCAGTAGCTCCGCAAGGGTGAGCGCCTGTTCTACTTATCTGACTTACTGTTTACCGGATACTGGTTACTGGCCGCTTTTAATCGCTTTCGCGCTTCCTCTTTTTCTTTCCTATTTTTGATCATGGCACATTCCAACCGGCTTGTCATGGTCTTTATTGTGCTTGAAGTGATTGCCTTCACTTCCTGCAAGTCCACGCAACAGACAGATCCCGATCAGGGCCTGAAGATTGCCCGGGCTCAGTTGGGGGAGGAGATTGAAGCATTTCCCAATGCCACCGGAAAATACATCCTCTACGTTCAGAAGCCACAGGCAACGGCCTCAGGCGCTCGCAAGTTCATCGTCGTTCAATCCTCGACCTTTGCTGTAGTCGCCGCACAAACATTTATTCCCGGCTATGTAAAGTGGGTCACCGATGAGGCGCTGGAGGTACTTAGTGTACCGGGTACATTGAAAGCAAATGATGATCTTTCCAACTACAAGAAAACGATTCCCATCCGGTCACCCAATTAGGTGGATATGCCATACAGATACCTTGTTGCCCTGGTCGTAGCCTTTTGCGGTTCCATCCTATGGATTGTGGATCTTACGATTCCTGACCGAGTGCTGCGACCCGTAGATAGTCAGCCGATCAAGTACAACGGACCGGAGCAGTTTGCTCTTTTTCATAAAGGCATCCGAACGGCGGAAGGTGAAGCGGGGCCCGCGTATACTTCTGGCTACCGGATGAGGGAATTCCAAAAGGCAAGGACCCTGGCGCGCACCAAAGCAAGCTCACGTATTCTGTCAGCACCCATCGAGTGGACGGAGCGCGGCCCCGGTAACGTGCCGGGCCGAACCCGTGGCTTGATCGTTGATCCCGATGACGCAACCAAGAATACCTGGTTCGCCGGTTCGGCAGGCGGTGGCGTATGGAAGACTACCAATGCGGGTTTGCAATGGTCACTGCTCACGCCCAACCTTTCCAATCTCAGCACGACTGTTCTTGCCATGGCACCTTCCGATCACAACACAATATATGTGGGCACAGGCGAAGGCTTTGGCAACCTCGATGGAATTAGTGGCAACGGTATCTTCAAATCTATCAACCGTGGTCTCACCTGGTCTTACCTCCCGGCAACCAGCGCTTTCGAAGACATCAACCGGCTCGCGATCAGTCCGACGGATCCTGGTGTGGTTGTGGCGGCTACCAATAGCGGGATATACAGAACTACGGACGGTGGCATTAACTGGATACAAGTCTCAGCGCTCTCCGATATTCAGGATCTAAAAGTCAATCCGGTAAATTTTAGCATTCAATATGCAAGTCAGAATTCAGTAGGTGTTCTAAAGTCCGTGGACGCTGGTGTAACCTGGGCATTGTCTAATGCGGGGATGAGCCCGGGAGGACGCTTGGAGCTTGCAGTCAGTCCGGTAAACACAAGTCGCATTTTTGCTTCGGCAGAAGGGGGTATCTCGGGAACAGGTTCCGACCTGTATATGTCAAATGACGCAGGCCTAACCTGGTCGGTTGTTGACGTGGCGACTAACGGAGCCATAATAGATTTTCTCGGCGGACAGGGTTGGTATGATAACACGATCGCTTGTGATCCATTCAATGCCAATATTGTCTACTTCGGAGGTGTCAACATTTTTCGGCTTACTGTCGGCTCGGGGTCTACGCTAGCTGCCAACTACTCGATGAACGAGATTAATACTGCTCCGTTTTTGTTTCTTCAGTCGTTTGCAAATATCCAATACGATAACGCCCGGCTCACGGTTGGGCCGGATGTTGGTCAGAAAAAAGTGGAGGTCCGGTTCGGCCCCGGAGTCAATCAATTCGCGCATCGGTTTACTGTTCCTGCAGGTGCTACATCAGGTGTGCCTGCATTAAGTTATTCGTTTGCCAGCTATGTGCAGGTTCCCTTTCAGGTTTGGGATGTTACGGATGCTCCGAATCCGCGACAATTGATGGTTTCCTTTCGCGACCAGGCAAACAACAATCAGTTTGATCTGGTGGAACAGTTCTTTGGAACGGATCCATTGTTGAACAGTCGTGAATATGTCTATATCAACAATGTAGATTATTCTCTGACCCCAAGCCCAAGCATCGCCATCTCCGGCGGACAGGAGCATAAGTTCATCTACAATTTCTTCCCTGCGCTTGCCGCCGGTGGCACATGGGCGCCTGGAAGCTTACCGACCTCGACGTTGGAAATACAATATTCAGGAATTCAAAAGCTCAATGCATCAACTATCACAGTGAGTGATGCATACAACCAGTTTGATGGAAAGAACAGGTTCACAACTTTTGGTGTGGATATGCATCCCGACCAGCATAATTTGGTAATGATTCCGATGACCGGATCCACCTATAAAATATTGAATGCCAATGACGGCGGAATATTTGTCTCCAATACATCGTCTACACCCGGAATCGTTCAAGGCAACTGGACGATGTCGGGGAAGGGTTACAATACAGGTCAGTTCTATGGAGCGGACAAGCGGCCGGGTTTTGACGAATACTTCGGTGGTCTGCAAGACAATGGGACGTGGCGGTCGCCCGCCGGTACGAGCGCCTCATCTACAACAGCCTATGAATTTAGTTTTGGCGGCGACGGCTTCGAAGTGATCTGGCACAACCTGGATGACCGCAAACTTATCGGAGGCTCTCAGGGGAATAACTTTTTGAGGTCTACAAATGGCGGAGTATCCTGGGCGGGTGCCACGAGCGGCCTTTCCGGCACGCACCCTTTCGTTTCAAAGCTTGCCAATTCAAGGGATAATCCAGACTTCATTTATTCATTGGGGTCCGCAGGAGTTTTCCGGTCAACGAACTTTGGTTCCAATTGGACGCTGACGCCCATCACGGTAAAATGGGGCGGGACGGCTTCACTGATGGACGTTGAAGTTTCACGGGCGAATGCAAATATTGTGTGGGCTGGAAGCGGGATGGTCAACACGGGCACGCTTAGAAATATCCATGTCTCCACCGATGCTGGCCTGACTTTCCAGGCAACGGAAAATCCAAGCTCCACTTTGATTTCTGGCGGAATAACAAAACTTGCCTCTCATCCTGTCGAGGCAAGCACCGCCTATGCACTTTTCTCTCAAGCCGGCAATCCAAAGATTCTTCGAACCACCAACCTCGGCCAAAGCTGGGAGGATATTTCCGGGTTTGATGGTGGAGATGTAAGTACCCGTGGCTTTCCGGATGTGGCTGTCTACTGCCTTTACGTGCGGCCAGACAACACAGATATTCTCTGGGCGGGAACGGAGATTGGAATAGTGGAGTCCCTCGACAATGGATTAACATGGGCGTTGATTCCTGATTTTCCGAGTCTCTCAGTATGGGACATGAAGGGGCAGGATGATCAGGTGGTCATCGCTACCCATGGTCGCGGAATATGGACGGCGACTATCCATGAACCACAAGTGACGGTGATCGTTCCTGAAATTGTGGATTCCGGGACAAATCCCAAAGAGCAGTTGCTGCTGATGATCAATGTCCAGGAGAATTTCGATAAGATTGAATTCTATTCCGGGACAACCATGATTGGCTCCATCCTTGCGGTCACGCCGGCAACCTTTGTGACGGCCACCACCGGATTGGCACCTGGCCTGCTGAATATCAAGATGATCGCCTACAAAGGAACCGCACCCTTTCATTCGAAAACATATGCTGTCGATCACCTGGATATTCTTTCGATAGAGAATTCGTATGCCACATACTTCGGCAATACCAATGACTTGACACTAAAAGGGTTTTTCCTGCAGCCCTTCGCGGGCGCAATTTCCAATGAGCGACAGACACTTCAATCCACACACCCTTATACTGCAAATGTAAATCAGTATGTAATTATTCGTCATCCGGTTGTGGTATCGGCAACGTTACCCAGTGCCTACTACGAAGACATCGCGCTGGTGGAGCCTGGGCTTACGGGCTCACCCTTTGGCGCCGTTGACTTCAAGGACTACGTTGTGTTGGAGGCTTCCAGGAATGGATTGGAATGGATTCCGCTGGAGGATGGCTATGATGCCAGGTTCAATGCGGGTTGGCAGGCGGCCTTTGACGCAGGCACTCCGGGCACGCGATCTCTTTTTGTGTCACATCAGGTTAGTTTGACAAATTCGTTTGCCGTTGGCGACACACTCCTGTTCCGCTACAGGCTTTTTTCAGATGCCACTGTAAATGGATGGGGGACGGCGCTGGATCATATCACGATTCAGTCAGAGCCCACGGCCATTGAATCGCGGAAACCAAGCGAGGGTTCTCTGATTGCATTTCCGAATCCCGCGATTAGGGAATTTACAGTCGAATATTCTCTCAACACACCCTCATCGGCTACCCTGGAAGTGGTCGACTTGTTTGGACGGGTCCTTCATGTGCGGGATGTTGGCCAGCGCGATGTGGGTGTCTATCGTGAATCATTCAACATGGCAGGGCAACTCACGGGTACCTATTTTGTCCAACTCAAGTCGAATTCGGGATTCCGCGTCGTAAAAGTGGTTGTTAGTAGGTAGGGCAGCCTCTCGGCCTTATTTTTGCCTTACTGAACTACTATTTTGTTCGCGATTTCGTTATCCCTTCTATGCGCCGCTTGCTCGTCTTTATTCAGTTGATAGCGGCCCTGGCCGTTCAGGGGCAAACCACTCCCGAAAAGCTCAATGCTATCGCCGATCGGTCCAAGTGGAACAAGGCTGAACTATCGATCCGGAAAGCTATCGCCAAGGACTCCCTTAACCCGGAGCCTGCATACCTCCTTTCGCTCTATTTTTTCAATGACAAGCATACAACGTTTCAGGTAGATTCTGCCAGCGCGTATCAACGCCGCGCGGGAAAACTCTTTACCGGAAGGGGTGGGAGCCGCAAGTCTGTGCCTGACAGTGCCTCTCTGATCCGTCTTCGTATACGGATCGACAGCGCAGCATTTGAGAAGGCGAAGCGTGAAGATCGCGAGGAGGCTTATCAATACTTCATCACACAGTACGCTTCCGCGAAAGAAATTCCGATGGCCATCGAGCTCCGCGATGAACAGGCTTTTTTGAAAGCCATGAAGGTCAATACCTCCCTGGCATTCCGGCAGTTTCTCGATCGCTATCCAAAATCGCACCGGGCTAAAGAAGCAGTGAGCCGCCTGGATAGATTGGAGTTTCAGGAAGCCACCAAAGACAACCGGCGCGCGAGCTATGAACGATTCTATCGTGAGTTTCCGGGCAGCCCGTATCGCCCCCTCGCAGAGCAGAAAATCTTCGAGCTGATGACAGCACCGGGATCCCCGAAGTCATTCTTGCGGTTCCTCAAAGCCTACCCGGAAAGCCGTTGGGCCGGGCGCGCCCGTTTACTATTATTCTCTCTCCAGCGCGAAGGGGAGGAAGTGACTGACACCAAGTGGAAGACCGACTCATTGAAGCGAGCCGAGCAGACCAGCGCTTACTGGGTGCCGGTGATCAAGTCAGGGCTCTACGGCTTTATAGACGAACGCGGAACAGAAGTGATCGCACCACGCTTTGAGCATATCCCGGAAGGATACCGGTGTGGTGAAATCAGTGATCATTACGTTGTCACTTCCCATGGCCTCCTCTCCCGCAACGGGAAAATGGTTTGGAAGGGTAAGGTCATGGACTTTGATGACCTGGGCCTCGGCTTCATCTTCATTGCGTCGGACAGCGGCGGGTTCGTCATGCATGAATCGGGCTTCCACATTACGACAAAGGCCACCGACGACGCGATTGTGATTGCGAACCGGTTCCTTGGAATCAATCAGAATGATCAGTGGTCGGTGCTTACGCTGACAGGGGTCCCGTTGATGCTTCAGACCTTTGATGATATCACAGTCCTGGATTCCGTCGTTCAGCTCACCAGGAATCGTAAGAGAGTCCTGACCACACCTGGAAGGATGGCGAGGGCTGCAGGCGGAAATGAATTCAAAACTGACTTTGTATTTGACGAAACACGCAAGTGGGGAGATCAGCATTACTGGGTCCGCAATGGAGTGCTTGAAGGTGTCATTGATGCGAACTTGAAATTTATCATCCCCATGGATCGTCAGGTGCTTCGAAAAACTTCATTTGGTTTCACTTCATCAAAAGGCGATGGCGTGTATATCACCGGAATAAAGAAACTTGAGAAGAAACCCTACAAGCAAATCGTTGAACAGGCAGGATGGGTAAAACTGCAAGATGGAACAGGACGCCACTGGCTATTTGACAAAGGGTTTGGATGGCTGGTTGGCGGAGACAGCGTCTGGTTTCAGGGACAGCTTGCGTTTCTTCAGGGAAAGGATTCTGTGAGCGCCTATCTGCCGGCAGGTCAGCGGCTTTCGTTTCTCAAGGGCTCGTTCTTTCAATTCAAGGAGTATCGTGATTCTTCCGCCTGGCTTGTATTGGAAGAAAAGAAAAGGAAGGTCGTCTATGATGCGATATCGGGGGTCAGGTTGTTTGCAGCGGAATTTGATCAGATTGAACCGGCATCCGCATCACTGTTTATGGTCACCCAGTTAAAGAAGAAGGGCCTGGTTCGTGAAGATGGCAAGATTGTCCTTCCACTCGAATACGATGCAATTGTGGCTTCCGGAGATCACTCTTTCTCCCTGCTGAAGGATAAGAAGTTCGGATGGTTTGACCCTCAGACAAAATTGCTGGTCAAGCCAGTGTTTGAACGCAATGTCCTGCCCTACAATGACAAGCTATGGCTTGCCTTCAAGGACAACGGGTATGGGTTCATTCATGCAGACGGCAAACCAATGGGCACACATCAGTGGGCAGAGATTCAATACTGGACGGATTCGATCGCCTGGGTAAAGAAAGGCGATATCTGGAAAATGCTGGACGTCATTTCACAGAAAATAAACCTGGATAATATTAAGGCCTTTCGATATCTGAGTGAGTCACCCACCGAGAAGATTGCTTTGGTTCAGCAGGATAAAGTATATGGCGTCACAAGCACCCGCCGCGGGTCGATTATTCCTATTCAATACACGGATATCATCAATCTGGGTACGGGAGAGATTCCGTTATATTTTACGGAGCGTCGTATTGCTGAGGCTGGCATTTCAGTGCTGGTGTATTTCAATCAGTATGGCAAGATTGTACGTAAGCAGGCGCTGGAGGCGGATGAGTTTGAGAAGATCGCTTGTGATAACTGACCAATCATTTAGCTTTGCAACCAACAATTCAAATGCGATGAGACCTTTTCCACTGATTCTTCTTTCTGGCCTTCTATCACTTTCTGCGTTTGCTCAGGAGAAGCCCAAGCTTGTAGTTGGAATCGTGGTTGATCAGATGCGGCAGGAGTATCTCTACCGCTTCGAAAAGAAATTCGGCCCGGGTGGATTCCGAAGACTGATGGACGAGGGCTTCATGCTGAAAAATGCCCACTACAGTTACATACCAACGTACACGGGTCCCGGTCACGCGACTATTTTTACAGGAACCACTCCGGCCATCCATGGAATTATCGGCAATGATTGGTACAATAAAGATTCTGAGGAGATGGTCAACTGCGTGGGAGATGCGCGGCAGAAACCGGTTGGCAGTGATGTGGGACGAGGAGCTGTTTCCCCTTGGAGGATGCTGTCAACGACTATCACAGATGAGCTGAAACTATCAACACAAAAGCGCGCCAAAGTCATCGGCATATCCATGAAAGACCGCGGGGCTGTACTTCCGGCAGGCCACATGCCCGATGGAGCATATTGGTTTGACGGGCTGACCGGCCGGTTCATCAGTAGCACATACTATAAGCCTGGGCTTCCTTCGTGGCTGGAGAAATTCAATAGCCTGAAACTTGCAGATCAATACATTTCCCGAGAGTGGAAACCGTTGCTTCCTATTGAGCAGTACGAAGAAAGCGGACCTGATGACGCTCCCTTCGAAACACGGATTAAAGGCAAAGAATCCCGTCCGGTTTTTCCATATAGGCTCAAGGAAATTCGGGGGCAGAATCCGAGTTATGACCTGGTTATCCAGTCTCCATTTAGTTCTGATCTGCTCACTGACCTGTCCAAGGCAGCCTTGGACGGCGAGGAGATGGGTCTTGATGACATCACGGATTTTTTGGCTGTGTCTTACTCAGGCCCGGATTATATTGGCCACGCCATGGGTCCCAATTCGGTTGAGATTGAGGACGCCTATTTGCGGCTCGACAAGAACATCGAAGATTTACTGAACACCCTGGATCGCAAAATCGGGGCAGGGAAGTACGTTGTCTTCCTTACTTCGGATCACGGCGTTGCGGATATTCCGAATGATATGATGACCAACAAGATTCCTGCTGGCATGATTCAGACGCCGGTATTACTCAATGGCTTAAACGATTTTTTAAAACCATTCTTTGGAGATAGGAAGTTGATTAAGCGCATCAGCAATACGCAGATCTTTCTGGATCATGAGGCATTCGGCAGCGACTTGAAGAGTGCCGGTCTTGATATGCTGATGGCCACTGAGCTCATTTCACAATATTTACTCAACACGGATGGGATAGCAGAAGTATATACAGCCAATACCATCCGGGCTGCAGATTTTGGAGAGGCGGGAACAAAAGGAAGGCTCGTCAGGGGTTTCAATCACAAGCGCTCGGGAGATATCTTGTTCGTGCTTGAACCACATTGGATTGAGCAAATGGAATCTGGCACCACGCATGGTACGGGATACACTTACGACACACACGTGCCGGTGATTTTCTATGGGTGGGGAATCAACAAGGGTAGCTCAGTGGATTATCAGACGATCGCGGACATCGCGCCGACGCTTTCGGTGCTTCTCAAGATAAAATTTCCCAGTGGTTGCACGGGTCAACCATTGGCAAAGGTGCTGAAGTAGTCCCTTTTCTGGTTACCCGAAAATGCCCAGCACATTCAGGGCAACCAATCCGATAATCACAGGGCAGATGTAGCGCACGGCGAATACCCACACCTTGTAGATGGGGACACCGAGTACTTTTGACGTCTTGAATCCCGGCGCTCCTATCGCGATTTCATCGACAATCAAGTCGATCTTCATGAACCAGCCTGTGTAAACGCAGGTGGACAGCACCACAATCATCATGAACAATTTGCCAAAGGCGTGGTCAAGGATGTCTGAGAAACTTATAACCGTCGTTCCGAAGAAGTTGACTTGCATCGAACTAAAGAAATCTGAACTGCCGGCCGAAAGCGCCGAAGGGATACCAAAGAGAAAGGCGACGATTGCTACCAGAATAGCTGCCTTCTTCCTGTTCCAGCCTTTGTTGTCCATAAAATACGCCGAAGGGGCCTCCAGCATCGATATCGTCGAGGTGATGGCGGCAAAGAAAAGCAGGACGAAGAAAAGGGCGCCGGCGATATGACCAAAGGGCATGACCTGGAAAATATTCGCGAGTACTGTGAAAACCAGTGTAGGTCCCTGACTGACATCGCCGTGGAAGGCAAACACAGCGGGGAACACCATCAGGCCTGCGAGCAGCGCTACAGAAGTGTCCATCGCCCCGACCCATAGACTGGAGGTGACAATGTTTTGATCTTTCGGCAAGTACGATCCATAGGTGATCATCATTCCCCAGCCTATGCCGAGTGAGAAGAACACCTGGGTAAGGGCATCCAGCACGACTTTGCCATTGATCTTCGAGAAGTCAGGGAGGAGGTAGTATTCGATTCCAGCTCCAGCACCGGGCAAGGTGACACTGCGGATGATGATGATGAATAGGATGATGAAGAGCGCGGGCATCATGATTTTGTTGGCCTTCTCTATACCACCGGATACGCCGCCGAGGACAATAAAGGCAGTCAACAGGATAACAAAGGCATGGAGTGGCACAACATACTCCGGTGTGGCAATGAACTCAGCGAATGTAATCTGGATGGCAAAAAGAGAATTGTAGATGTAGCCGACGGTCCACCCGGCGATGACACTATAATAGCTCAGCACGACAAACGTGACAAGAAGCGGCAAGACCCCTACCAGGAATGTCCATATTGGGTTAGCGCCGAACTTCTGCATGGCTCCTACGGGGCCCTTGCCGGAAAGCCTGCCGATGGCAATCTCATTGATCAACATAGGTGCACCAATGAAGACAACACAGATAACATAGAGGAAAACAAAAGCGGCTCCACCGTTCTCGCCGGTCAGGTAGGGGAACCTCCAGATATTTCCCAGGCCTACGGCAGAACCTGCGGCTGCCATAATGAATCCAAATTTTGAGCCCCATTGTCCTCTGCCTGCTGTCATAGTTGTTGCATTTTAGATCAGGAAAGATTGAGAAATAAACGCATAATCAAAAATCATTTATGCGGCCGGTCACATGCCTATGTCAAAAGACCTATATTGAAAATGAATAGTAACCCGATTCGATTGAGCAATACAACATTTAAGCCCGTCATGGGTCTCTGGGACGGCACCATGATTGTCGCCGGGTCAATGATCGGTTCGGCTATCTTCATCGTCAGCGCTGATATCGCACGCAATGTCGGGAGCTCGGGTTGGCTGATCGCCGTCTGGGCCATCACCGGTTTTATGACGGTCACCGCAGCTGTCAGTTACGGCGAACTCAGCGGCATGTTTCCGAAAGCTGGTGGACAGTATGTGTACCTCAAGGAGGCATATAGCCCGCTCGTCGGGTTCCTGTATGGATGGAGTTTGTTTACCGTGATTCAGACGGGCACCATTGCTGCGGTAGGTGTTGGGTTTTCCAAGTTTATGGCCTACCTGGTGCCCGGTGTTGGGGAGGATCTAATCCTGTTTAACATTTATGGGCTATCGGTGTCCCCCGGTCAGGGGCTATCCATTATTATCATTGTCTTTCTTACCTACATCAATACGCGCGGGCTGGAAGGAGGGAAGCTCATTCAGAACACTTTCACAGTGGCCAAGCTGCTCAGTCTGTTCGGACTCATATTGTTCGGTTGGATCATGATGAACCCTGAAGTATGGAAAGCAAATTGGGTTGATGGATGGAGCCTTCGCTCTCTCGCACCGGATGGGAGCTTCGGAGAATATACAATGGTAGCCGCCCTGGGGGCTATTGCTGCGGCTATGGTTGGTTCCATCTTCAGCAGTGATTGCTGGAATAGTGTGACCTTCATCGGCGGTGAGATGAGAAATCCGAAGCGCAACATCGGGTTGAGCTTGTTTCTGGGGACGACAGTTGTCACGCTGATTTATATGGCTGCAAATCTGATGTTCGTCTCTGTCCTCCCCTTGAATGAAATTGCATTTGCCGACAAGGATAGGGTAGCGGTCGCTGCCTCCGAGGCAATCTTTGGAAACATAGGCTCAGTCATCATCTCCGTGATGTTGATGGTTTCTGCTTTTGGCTGCTGCAATGGACTTATTCTTTCGGGCGCCCGTGTCTACTATACCATGGCTAATGATGGTGTGTTCTTTCGCAAGGCTGGCGACCTCAATCGGTTCTCTGTACCCCAGGTGGCGTTGTGGGTGCAGTGCTTTCTGGCTTGCCTCTGGTGCCTGAGCGGAAAGTATGGAGAGTTGCTGGATATGGTCTCCTTTGTCGTCGTGTTGTTTTATGTGCTCACCATCGCAGGGATTTTTGTCTTGCGAAAAAAGCGCCCGGAGGCTGAGCGCCCCTACCGGGCCTTTGGATACCCGGTGCTACCGTTAATCTACATCCTCATGGGCATCACGTTTTGTTCGCTGCTGATCGTCTACAAGCCAAAGTTTACCTGGCCGGGATTGTTGATTGCGCTGGCTGGAATTCCGATCTACTACCTGGCGATTCGAAACCTTAAAAAAGGAAATCAAGCCAGTTGAGACGCAAGAATGCTAAGACCCTCCGTGAAGGTGTGGGGGGTGTAGCCCAATTCACGCCGTGCTTTCTCTATAACAAAGCCCGTCTTGGGCGGACGTGCTGCTGGTTGACGAAATTCTGAAGAATTGGTTTCCTGGATCAACGCCTTGTTCAAATTGAAATGTTCTGCCGTTCGCAGCGCTATGTCATAAGGCGTCATCATCTCGGCTCCACTTACATTAAAGATTCCGGTTGCTTTCCGGGAGGCTGCAAGCCAGCAACCCATCGCCAGGTCTTCCGCCAACGTAGGCGTACGCCACTGGTCGTTTACGACGCGTATGACCTTCCCTTCTTCGAGATTTTTCTTCACCCACAATACGATGTTGGATCGGCTCTGATCCTTGGTGACACCATAAACGAGTATCGTCCGGATGATCGTCCAGGGTGTTCTTAGCTTTTGAACCAGTTGTTCTGCGGCCAGTTTACTTTCACCGTAGTAGCTGACCGGATTTGGTTTGGCCGTCTCATCCAGGGGCCCGGAAGTGCCGTCAAAGATAAAATCAGTCGAGAGATGGATGAGGTGTGCAGACTGTGCCTCGCAGGCGCGGCCAATAAATTCCACGGCTGACACATTGTTGAGCCAGCAGGCCACCCGTTCGGTTTCGCATTGATCAACCTGTGTCATGGCCGCTGTGTGAATGACAACATCCGGGCGAACCTTAGCAATCAGTTCACTAACGTTGTTCTCAAGTGAAACGTCAAGCGAATGGTATACACCGCGCTTTAACGATGTGCTTAGGTTGCCGCGCGCGGTGGCGACAAGCGACACGGTGGGCTCACGATCCAGCAGGGCAACAAGTTTCTGCCCGAGTAATCCATTCGCGCCAGTAACGAGGACAGTGATCACTTCTTGACTACCGGATACTGGTATCCGTATTCTTTCGTGATTTTCTTACGTGAGAGTTCTTCGACAGTCACGGTCATGCGTACATCCTCGAGCGGCCGATCCCGGGCATCCTTTTGCACGGCTGCAATCTTGTCAAGTACATCAAGCCCCTTGATCACTTTTCCGAAGACAGTATATTGATCGTCGAGAGGCGGATACCCGCCCACAGTGGTGTAGATCTTAATTTTCTCCTCAGAGATCTTTTTGATAATGGACATGCCGGTTGCTTTTTCAACACGCGGGGCGAGCTCAGTCAGGCGTTTCTGGTAAGCAGGCATATCACCTGAATAGTACAGTTGGTTGAGGGAATCCAGCAGGGGTTTATTGGCGGGATCTTCAAACATCTTGCGTAACCCGGTCATCAATTGCATCTGGTCAAGGCGCAGACTTTCAACTTCTGCGGGAGAGATAACTGTACCTTGAACAACATAGAACTGACTTCCGCTGGATGCCTTCTTAGGATTCACCTGGTCATTTTGCCTGGCGGCTGCAAGAGCACCTTTCTCGTGAAAGAATTTAGGAACGAATTCTGCTTCAATGGTATATCCGGGGCCTCCGTTGCCAAGCTGGCCTCCCGGCTGCATCTTCTTGGAATCCGGGTCGCCTCCCTGGATCATGAAATTTTGCATGACGCGGTGAAATAACAGACTGTCAAAGTAATGCTCTTTGGCCAGCTTGATAAAATTCGCTTTATGCTTGGGGGTTTCGTCATAAAGAATGGCGACCATGTCCCCGTAGGAGGTCTTAATGGTGACAACAAAGTCCTTCTTGTTGTCCTGGGCGCAGCTGCTGATCAACAAAAGCAGTACAAAGAATGTCGTGATAGTATTTTTCATTGGGATAACTGTTTATTGCGTTTAGTGCTTTCGTTTTCGTTGAAAGTCGTGCAAAAATATGCGCTTGGAAGTAAACGAAAAAATTTAGTTCAGGGCTTTGGCCACCTGAAGGGAGGTATCCAGAAATATCATCTTAGCGCTTCCATTTCGTTCGAGCTGGTACCCTGCGTCATTAACAAGTCGATATACCTGCTCAACCGCGGGGAGGCGCATGACTTTGCTAAAATCCTGAACAAATTTCTGCTCCCCGTCACGGCTGCGCAGCAAGGAGGGTGTGCCCGCCAGGACGAGCAAAGTCTCCCGCATCATGGTCAAGGTGTAGGCAAAAAGGGCATGCTGTTGCAGTTTGTCCAGTTCATGGAATTCCTCAGCCAGGGAAAACATCCTCACGGCATCCTGCTTGTAGCATGCCCGCATCCAGTCGGCCAGCCGCTCGTGGTGATCTTCTATTTCGCTCACCATCAATTCCATCGCAAGCCTGACATTTCCTTCTGCATTGGCTACCAGTTTCGCTCTCTTGGTATTATCGGGTTCACGTGCGGTCAGGAAGGTGTCCAGCTCAGTATCTGAAAGGAGGGGGACTGTGATTTGTTGCGTGCGTGACAATGTGGTCGGCAGCAAGCGCTCGGGGTTGTTCGACACAAGCAGGAAGAAGGTACTCTTGGGAGGCTCTTCAAGAATCTTTAGAATGCCATTCGCGGCGGAGGGATGCATGAACTCCGGTTGCCAGATGATCATGACTTTAATTGGACTTTCAAACGGTTTGAGTGAAAGAGCTTTAACGATTTCGCGGCTTTCTTCTTTTGAGATGATCGCCTGTTTGTCTTCTCCGCCATAAGAGGTGGTCCAGTCACCAAAGTTTCCAAATGGCTGAGCCAACAGGAAACTGCGCCAGCTTTTCATGATATCTGCCTTGAAGCGCTCATCATCTTTTTCGCCTTTCACATTACTCAAAGGAAAGACAAAATGCGTGTCGGGGTGAATGTACTTCAGGTTCTTGCTGCACGCAGGGCATTGGCCGCAAGCGTCAGTCTCCCCCTTGTCTGAACAATGGAGGTAGGTTGTGTAGGCGATGGCCAGTGGCAGGTTGAGGGCGCCTTCCCGCCCCATGAAGAGTTGGGCGTGAGCAATTTTGCCTTCCCGCACCGAGCGAATGAGCTGCTGCTTTATTTCTGATAGTCCGGGTATGTCAGCGAATCTCATGATTTCTTTTCCCACACCCGCTCCGCCGTCGTGCGATCAAATAGGGTCGTTAGTATCTTTTTGTCGGCCCCACTCAACGTAAGCCCCCTGCGCTCCATCGCCCGCTCCGCGGTCTCAAATACTTTGTTCAATTGAAACGTTGAAAAACCGGCCGCCCCGCCCCAGGCGAACGAAGGAATAAAATTGCGTGGATACCCGTCACCGAAAATGTTAGCTGAGATCCCGATTACAGTCCCGGTATTAAACATGGTGTTGATTCCGCACTTGCTGTAATCCCCCATCATCAGTCCGCAGAACATCAAGCCCGTATTTTCAAAGCCTCCTTTGCGGTAATTCCAGATTTTTACATTCTCGTAATTATTCTTCAGGTTCGATGTGTTGGTGTCGGCGCCCAGGTTGCACCATTCCCCGATTACTGAATTTCCGAGGAACCCGTCGTGCGCTTTGTTGCTGTACCCGAAGAGAACGGCATTATTTATTTCCCCACCTACTTTACAATAGGGTCCTACAGTGGTGTCTCCGCGAACTTTCGCACCCATGTTTACCACTGAGCCCTCTCCAAGTGAAAAGGGACCACGGATGAGTGCGCCCTCCTGTACTTCTGAATTTTTTCCCAAATAGATTGGACCCGTTGAGGCGTTGAGGACACAAGCGTGCAGCTTGACACCTTCTTCAACAAAAATATTTTCCACAGCATACATCCGGGTGTGTGGATCGGTAACGGCTTGCGATTTTCTTCCCAGCGTAACATGCGCGAAGTCAGCACGCAGCTGTTCTCCATTCTGTTGGAATATTTTCCAAACCTGGTCAATCCATGTAACCTGTCCTGAATATATTTTCGAAGATGACGTGATTTCGGGCTTGCTTCCATGGGCAGCTAGCAACTTGCCCTCTTGTGTGAGCGACTCTCCTGGACTTAAGGCAAGGACGGCTTTGCAGAGCGCGGCATCCGGACAGGCTGCTCCATTGACAAAAAGATTTTGAGGAAGTGGACTTGTTGGGAATTTTTCGCTGAGGTAGTCTTCTGTCAGAAAGTAGACAGGAGCGTTGGTGCACTGGGCCCATTTTTCCTGAATGGTGAATATCCCTACCCGAATTGACCCCACGGGCCGGGTAAGCGTGAAGGGCATTAAGTCGACCCGGGTAACAGGATCATCAAACAGCACGAGATTCATGATGCTAAAATATAGGATTGACCTTAATAACCGGCATTCAACAGAAAAGGTCTCCCACGGGAGACCTTTTCGTTATGACCAGCGCATTTCCGGGATCACTCCGCGGATTCTGCCTTTTTGTTATATTTCTTCTGGAATTTCTCAACACGGCCGGCTGCATCGAGGAACATCTTCTTGCCTGTGTAGAAGGGGTGGGAAGCGGAGCTCACCTCGACCTTAACAACCGGGTATTCTTTACCATCGGTCCAGGTTATCATTTCCTTCGTTTTGAAGGTAGAGCGGCTCAGGAACTTGAAATCGCTGGAAGTGTCCCAAAAAACCACTTCTTTGTAATCGGGATGAATATCTTTCTTCATATTAACTGCTTTTAAAAAGGACTGCAAAGATAAATAGCCGGGAGGTATTTGCAAGTGCTGCCCGTTGTTAAAAACCGCCTAGGGTTGTATTTTTGGCCTATTGATGCGAATCCTGCCTGCGGGAAGGTCTCTTCCGCCCGGACGGCGATAGGAAAATCAACGTTTAAACAACCGGATTGCTGATTATGAACGTTTATCCGGAAGCAAGCCCTGAACCAACCCTGAGCCGATTGTGAGACGCCTGTTCCTATTCTTTTTCTGGATTTCCGCTCAGGCTGCTGCCGCGCAAAGTACAAACGCCCCCCTCGACGAAAGCTATTATCATCGGATTGACCGGTACGAGGTGAAATCCGGGTCGATTGTCCAGGAGCTTTTTACAACCGTAAAGCCCTACAAGCGGTCGGCCATTGTTGCTATGGTTGATTCACTCCAGGCAAAAGAGAACCTGTTTCAGTCTGCTTCGGATCAGTTCAACCTGGCGTATCTGCGTAATGATAACTGGGAATGGTCTCGTGCGGAATCCGCTGAAAGCGAAAAGCCCTTTCTCAAAGCCCTGTACAAAAAGAAGTCAGACATGTTCATGGTTGATGAGCCCGATTTCGATTTACACGTTAGCCCGATCTTGTATGTGGGGCTGGGTAAGGACTCTCGCCTCAATGAAACGGTATTTATCAATACCCGCGGCATAGAGATCAGGGGTATGGTAGACAAGAAGATCGGATTCTACACTTCATTGACAGAGAACCAGGCGCAGCTTCCGCTCTATGCCACAGAGTATTCCAGTCTATATGGATACAGCACTGTCCCCCACCAGGGTTTCTACAAGCCCTTCAAGACATCCGGTGTTGATTTTTTTGAAGCGCGCGGATACATCGACTTCAACATTTCCAAGCACGTCTATATGCAGTTTGGGCACGATCGCACATATATCGGCACCGGTTTCCGTTCGCTCATCTATTCAGACTTTGCGCCTCCCAGCCAATTCCTGCGCGCCAATGTCAAGGTGTGGAAACTCAACTACTTGTTTCAGTTGAGTCGGATGACAGCAAATAACACCGGCGCCAACGCGCAGCGATACCCTGACAAGTTCATGGCTTTTCATCACCTGAGCTTTAACATCGGCAAGAAATTCAACCTTGGATTTTTTGAATCGGTGATGTTTTCGCCACAGGATTCAATCAATGGTGGTGTGTTTGAACTCAGCTACTTGAATCCGGTAATCTTTTACCGGGCCATCGAGCAACAGAATGGAAGCGCCGATAACGTGATTCTTGGACTTGATTGGAAGTGGCTGATTCGAAAGGGACTTTCATTCTATGGTCAGTTTGTATTGGATGAATTTGTACTGAGTAACGTCACTTCCGGCAATGGCTGGTGGGGAAACAAGTATGCATTGCAAGGAGGAATAAAATACATCGATGTTGCTGGTGTCCAAAATCTTGATCTCCAGCTGGAAGGAAACGTTGTGCGCCCTTACACATTTGCACACCAGAACCTGTTTACCAGCTATACCCAATACTTGCAACCCATCGGCCATCCGATGGGAGCCAACTTTTTTGAAGTGGCGGGTATTGTCCGCTACCAGCCAATACCCCGGTTGTCATTGACACTTAAGTCATCGTTTGTGCGAACGGGAAGGGACAATGTGGTGGGAACAAGCCCGAATGTGGATTGGGGTGGGGATATCAACAAGAGTTATAACCTGAGACAGCAGGACTATGACAATAAAATCTCACAGGGTACCGACAATACAATTATGTTCAATGACCTTTCGGCTTCCTACATGCTCCGGCACAACTTCTTCATCGATTTCCGCCAGACATTCAGAAACAGCGAAAGCCCGGCTGCTGCATTCAACAACAATACCTCGTTAACTTCAGTAGCTTTGCGCTGGAACATAGCTGCCCGCAACTACGATTTCTAAAGACGGATGAAGGTTTTTCTGCGAATTTTGTCTTATGCGAACCGGATGCGAGTCCGGCTGCCCCTGTTTTTCTTTTATTCAATTCTCGGGATCATCTTCGGTGCCTTCAATATCGTGCTTGTGATTCCCATGCTCAATGTCTTGTTTGACAAGACAGGGGTGGCGGAGAGCGTACCCGCAATGCCTGATTTTAGTCTTTCTACCGGGTATGTAACGGGCGTCTTTAATCACCACTTTCTGGGTATTGTCCATGATTATGGAAAGCTGAATGCGCTCCTGTTTGTTTGTGGATTGATTGTCGGGTGCGTAATCATGGCTAATCTATTCCGGTACCTTGAACGCATCATTGCTACAAAGATCCGTGTAGACCTTGTGCGTAACATTCGGCTGGATATATTTCGCAAGGTGTCGCTACTGCATATTGGATTTTTTAACAGTGAGCGCAAAGGCGACCTGATATCGCGCTTTACCAACGATGTAAATGAGGTGGAGACTGCGGTGATGAACAGCCTGAAGGCCGTGCTGAAGGAGCCGATCACCATCGTGGTCTATTTCTTTGTTTTGTTTTCTATTTCGCCGAAGCTGACGTTGTTTACGCTGTTGGTTCTGCCTATTACCGGTGGCGTACTGGCCGAAATCATCAAGCAGTTGAAGCGGCAGGCAACGGCAAGTCAGGAGTCACTGGGCCGCATTGTCAATATTCTTGATGAGGCCTTCAGCGGCATGCGTGTCATCAAGGCCTTCAATGCGCGCAATTTTATTATTCGGAAGATTGAGGATGAGAGCGCCTACTACCGAACTGTGAGCAAGTCGATGTCGTACAAGAATGAACTCGCCTCCCCGATTTCGGAGATTTTGGGTGTGATCATCGTCGCGGGGATCATCTTCTTTGGTGGCAACATGGTGCTCAATGAGGAGTCTGCGCTCAAGCCGGAAGTTTTTATCGGATTTCTGGCTGTCTTCTCCATGATCATTCAGCCCGCGAAGAATTTTTCCAATGGCATCACATCCCTGCAGCGTGGCACGGCGTCAGCGAAGCGAATCTTCGACATCATGGACCTGGAGCCCGCCATCAAGGATAAGCCGAACGCGGAAGTCTTAACTGAATTCAGGCAGTCGATTGAGTTTAGGAACGTCTCTTTCGCGTATGAGACCGACGAGGTGCTTAAGAATGTCAATCTCCACATTCCAAAGGGGAAGACGCTTGCGCTCGTGGGACCTTCGGGTGGCGGCAAGTCCACCTTGGCAGACCTGGTGCCCCGGTTCTATGATCCGCGTGCGGGACAGGTTTGCATTGATGGTAAGCCGTTGACAGATTACAACCTCGAATCAATCCGGAAGCACATGGGCGTGGTGACACAGGAATCCATCCTCTTCAATGATACCATCTTCAATAACATCGCATTTGGAAAGGAAGGCGTCCGCGAGGAAGCAGTAATGGAAGCAGCACGAATCGCCAACGCACATGATTTTATTATGCAGACAGAGCACGGATATCAGACATTGATTGGGGAGCGGGGTTCGAAATTGTCGGGCGGCCAGCGGCAGCGTATCAGCATTGCGCGGGCGGTGTTGAAAAACCCACCCATTTTGATTCTTGATGAAGCTACTTCAGCACTCGATTCTGAATCTGAGAAGTTGGTGCAGGAGGCCCTTTTCAATTTGATGAAAAACCGGACCTCCCTGATTATAGCACACAGATTAAGCACGATTCAGCATGCCGATGAGATTGTCGTCGTTCAGGGCGGCGAGATTGTGGAACGCGGTACCCATCAGAACCTGCTGGAAAAGCGTGGGACGTATTGGAAATTGAGTACAATACAGAATAACTGACATGTGTAACCAAGCGGCAGGATTCACCGAATACCATCCTTCGCTTTTGAAGGAATTCCATTATGTTTACAGTACTGTTATCGCATGAATAGAAAGCGGCTCCTTCTTTATCTGATCTTTATCGTCTACCAGGGAGGGGCCTTCTTCTTTACTTATCTCGTGGATGGCCATCTGGATCTTTTGGGGCTGCTTAAATACATCCCGTGGTTTAAGTACGTATCCTTCCTCGGCCTCCTGCTTATTATTTTGGATATCGTGTGGTCCTTTAAGGAGTATAAGTCCAACCAGAAGCAGAAGAAGGAGCTTAAAGATGAAAACACAGTCCTGAAGGCGAAATTGTACGACATACAGGAATCAGGACGAAAGTCAGCTGCATCCAAGGGAGTATGAGCGATCAACACCTCATCGAACAGGAGCTTCAGGAGGCATCCAATGTCCTGACTGCTTTTTTGAAGAACCCCCAGGCACTGGCCAGAATTTCAGAAGCAGCTTCTCTAATGGCTTCAGCGGTAGCATCCGGTGGCAAGATCATCTCGTGCGGCAACGGCGGATCCCATTGCGATGCCATGCACTTTGCGGAAGAGCTTACGGGTAAGTACCGAAACCCGCGCAAGGCTATTCCAGCGCTGTGCATATCTGATCCTTCTCATATTTCCTGCGTGGGAAATGACTATGGCTACGATTTCATTTTTTCCAGGTACCTGGAAGCTTTGGGCAACCGGGGCGATGTACTTCTTGCCATCAGCACCAGTGGGCAGTCAGCCAATGTGATTAAGGCTGCTGAGACAGCAAAAGGTAAGGGCATGAAGGTAGTGGCACTCACCGGCAAGGACGGCGGCAAACTGGGCCCGATGGCCGACGTAGAAATCCGTGTTCCACATTCGGGGTATGCCGACCGCACCCAGGAAATCCATATCAAAGTCATACACATCCTCATCCTGCTTATCGAAAAGCAGGTGGCTTAGCTGGGAACTGGTAACTGGATACTGGGGCTGCTCACAAAAATTTAGTCATGAAAACCGTTGCCTCCCGACTCCCGGGTTGAAAGGATGTTTCCTTTATTTATTCCGGAGATGGAAATCCTAAAATCCGGCAATAATATGAATCCTGGTAAATGGTAGCGAAGACATATGGCAGCGCTGTATTTGGCGTCGACGCCCGCACGATTACGGTGGAGGTAAACATCACATCGGGTCTGCATTTTCACCTCTCTGGCCTTCCCGATAGCGCCGTGAAAGAAAGTGCGCACCGTGTTGAATCTGCTATGAAGACGGCTGCGTATTTCATGCCGCGCAATAAGGTTGTCGTCAACCTGGCTCCTGCGGACATCCGCAAGGAGGGGTCTGCCTATGATCTGCCTATTGCCATTAGTGTCTTGCAGGCATCGGGACAGATGACCGGAGTTGATTTGGAGAAGTATGTCATTATGGGGGAGTTGGCACTCGATGGAATACTACGTCCCATCAAAGGGGTGCTTCCCATTGCGATTCAATCACGAAGGGAAAACTTTAAGGGCTTTGTTTTGCCCAAGGCCAATGCACGCGAAGCCGCCATCGTAGGAGACCTTGACGTTATTGGGGTGGAGAGTCTCCAGGAGGCTGTTGATTTTTTTGAAGGAAAGAAATCCATTCAGCCCCTCGTGGTTGACACCCGCGAGATTTTTGCGAATAAGAGTAATAGCTATGACGCTGATTTCAAGGATGTGCAGGGCCAGGAAAATATAAAGCGTGCGCTGGAGATTGCCGCAGCCGGCGGGCACAATGTGATCATGATTGGCCCTCCCGGTGCGGGTAAGACGATGCTTGCCAAGCGGCTGCCTACCATCCTCCCTCCGCTCACGTTGCACGAGGCGCTGGAGACGACAAAGATTCATTCGGTAGCTGGTAAAATCGGTAAGGACGGCTCGCTGCTGACCATCCGCCCGTTTCGTTCACCGCATCACACAATTTCAGACGTCGCCCTTGTCGGCGGAGGCGGCAATCCACAGCCGGGGGAAATCTCACTTTCACACAACGGCGTACTCTTCCTCGACGAACTGCCGGAATTTAAACGCTCGGTACTCGAAGTGATGCGGCAGCCCATGGAGGAAAGACGCGTGACAATCTCGCGCGCAAGGATATCAATCGACTTTCCGGCAAATTTTATGTTGGTGGCCAGTATGAATCCTTGTCCTTGCGGGTATTACAATCACCCCGAAAAAGAGTGCGTATGCGCGCCGGGTATTGTGCCAAGGTATCTCAGTAAAATCAGTGGCCCGCTGCTTGACCGCATTGACCTTCACGTCGAGGTGGTGCCCGTTAGTTTTGACGAGATGACATCGCAGCGACAGGCTGAGACGAGCGAGGTGATCCGCACACGTGTGGTAAAGGCCCGGGAGATTCAGACGCAAAGGTTCCTGGAACATGAAGCGATTTTCTGTAATGCCATGATGCCTTCGAACGTGGTGAAAGAGATTTGCGTCATTGGAGGCTCGGGCATTGCCTTGCTGAAGACGGCGATGGAAAGACTTGGACTTTCAGCGCGGGCATATGATCGGATACTGAAAGTCTCGCGAACGATTGCTGACCTGGCAGGCACTAAGGAAATCCTGGTGGAGCATCTCGCGGAAGCGATTCAATACAGAAGCCTTGATCGTGAGGGGTGGGCGGGATAATGAATAGTGAATAGTGGATAGTGTGGTGGTTGACGCTAATACTGATTACAAATCACAATGAAATATGCGATCTTGGGATTGGTAATCCCAAAATCGTATTTGCCTGCTCATTAATTCATGAAACGGACTGTTCTTATCTATGGAGCCGCAATGGCCGGTTTGATTTCCGTACTCAAGTATATCGAGTACCGGTTCATTGTTCGTGACCTTTCCCTGGAGTTCTATATTGGCGTCATTGCTGTAATGTTCACGGGTCTGGGAATCTGGGTCGGGCCAAGGCTATCTCGCCGCAAGGTGGTTTTTTTAGATCCGAATTTTGTCATGAACGAAGCAGAGCTCCAGCGTCGGGGCATCAGCAAACGAGAGCTGGAAGTCCTGGACCTGATGGCCAAGGGATATTCGAATCAGGAAATTGCCGACAAACTGTATGTGTCAGTCAATACGATTAAGACCCACCTGTCCAACCTCTTTCTCAAACTAGAGGCGGCCCGGCGTACCCAAGCCATTCAAAAAGCCAAGGAATTGCGATTGATTCCATAGTTCTTTTGGGTGAATTAGTTAATTTTTCAGGAAATCATCCTTTTGGGTGAGGGACCTGACTCGCGGAAATGGTTGGTTTGGGCAAACAAACAAAAGAACTATGAAACGAATCGTACTCATTTACGGGCTCATCGCCGGTGCCATCGTTGGGGCCATGATGCTCATCACCATGCCCATGTACAAATCGGGCACACTCAACTTTGACAATGGTGAACTTGTCGGCTACTCGACCATGGTCATCGCCTTGTCCCTGGTCTTCTTCGGCATCAAAAGTTTCCGCGACACGCACCTCAACGGGGTTATTTCCTTCGGCAAGGCAATTCAGGTGGGTCTACTGATTACATTGGTTGCATCCGTGATGTATGCGCTATCCTGGGAGGTATCATACAGCCAGATGGGCGAAGAGTTTATTCAGAAAATGACAGCGCATTCTTTTGAAAAGATGAAAGCTGATGGAGCCACCGAAGCTGAACTGGCCGAGAAGAAAGAAGAATGGGCTGACTTTGCCGAAATGTACAAGAATCCAATCATCCGTTTTGGATTTTCAATCATGGAGATCTCCTGGGTGGGTGTTGTGATCACCCTGGTGAGCGCTGGATTGCTTCGCAAAAAAGAGTTTCTACCAGCATCAAACGTATCAACATCATGAAGCGAGTAACTGGCATTGGTGGGCTGTTCTTCAAGACTGAAGACCCCAAGAAAATCAAGGAATGGTATGGCAAGCATCTTGGATTTGATGTGACCGAATGGGGATGCACGTTCAAATGGAAAGATCTGCATAATCCCAGTGCGGAGGCGCCAGCAACTACTGCATGGAGCCCGTTTAAGAGCGACACTACCTATTTTCAGCCCAGCGAAAAGCAATTTATGTTCAACTACCGCGTGGAAAACCTGGTGGAGCTGCTGAAGGTGCTTCGTGAGGAAGGTGTCACCATCGTGGGTGAGATGGAAGAATACCCATACGGAAAATTCGGCTGGATCCTGGATCCGGAAGGGAACAAGATTGAATTGTGGGAACCAATTGACGGAGGATTCTAGCCCCAAAACCTAGCACCTAACACCTAACACCTAATACCTAACACCTAACACCTAAGTCACCCCACCCACTGTAAAACAAGGTAACCGATAATGACCACCAACAGCCCAATCGCTACCAAGCGAGTAACGCCAAAGGGCCTTGAAAATTCATAGCCGCAAATCGGACAGGCATCGCTCTTCTCATCGATGTCCATGGCGCAGGATGGGCATTCCTTCTTCTTCATACCGGTAACTACTTCTTCTTGATTTTCTCCAGGCCTTGCGGCGGCATGGTCATGAGTACCGACATCAAGTCGACCCCATACCAGAGGTTACCGATCCTTACGTTTTCGTCCTCCGCATGCTGGTTGTTGTCGTGGTTGACCATGTTGACCGAGATCCCCGGTTTTTTCAATCCATCGAAGATTAGCGTGAAGATGCCGTTGGAGCCGCCTTCGCTGGGTTGCAACACAAGTTTGTCGCCGGTAAAGGAGCGCACTGCTTCAATTACCGGAAGTACAGCCGGGTGATCCATCGGCACCTTGGCTGCGGGGAACCCGAACTTTTCGCGTGTGACCTTAACCACCTTGGGATATTTCATCCGGGTTTCATGGTCAGGATCCGTATACACAATTTGCCAGCCCTGCTTGCGGATATGTGCCTCGACAAGGTCGAGCATTTTTTCGGGATCATTTCCTTTCACAAGTCTCAAACTGAGCGCGGCTACCGCTGTATTCGGAATTACATTTCGAGCGAGTGAGCCTACATTTCCTGCATACAATCCTTTCACTGTTAGGGAGGGAAGCAAAAGCCGCTCAAACAAAGGCTCGCCATTTCCTTCAGTGAAATTCAATTCCAGATCCTCTTTCAGCACCTGTTCGATGTTGGGTACTTTTTTGAGTTGCTCTCGTTCGAAAGCAGAAATCGGTTCAACTGAATCGAAATATCCTTCGATGACAACATTGCCCTTTGCATCTTTCATTGAAGACAGGAGTTGCGACAGCATGAATCCCGGGTCTGGTGCGTAGTTGCCGTAATGCCCACTGTGTAGCGGCCGACTTGCGCCATAAACCATCAACTCCATATCGGTTACCCCTCGGCCTCCAAATTTCAGAGAAGGATCTCCGGTCTGAAACACGGGCCCATCGCAGAGCAGCCACAGGGTAATATCATCAAACAAGGTGTGGTATTTTTCCAGGTACACTTTCATGTTTGGCGAACTGGATTCTTCCTCTCCGTCGAAGAACAGTTTGATATTGGATGTATATCCCAGGCCAGATGCTTTCAATGCATCTGTGGCAGCGAGCAGCGCGATGATGGGTGCCTTATCGTCGCTGGCCGAGCGGGCATAGATCCGCCAATCTTCGTTGATGGGTTCATTTGCTTTGGGAAAGGGAATGGGCTTGCCTCCTTTGTACATCGCGTTGTCATACATCACCGGTGTGAATGGCGCATTCTTCCATGTGCTCGGGTCTACAGGCTGCCCATCGTAGTGGACGTAGAAGCAAAGTGTTCTTTGGGCGTTGGCCACTTTTCGCTCACCATAGACGATAGGAGGCGCTCCGTCCAATTCCAATAGCTGCATCGAAAAGCCACGGGCACCAAAAAGGTCTTTTATCATCGTTGCATTCTTCCGGATGTTGACCAGATCCGATGCATGGTTGGGTAAGGCCAGCAATTGCGAGTACGTGCTTAGAATGGCGGGGCCTTCTTTCTTGATCCATGAGCGGCTGGCTTGCACAGCTTTGTTTTGTGCCTGCAGGGCCAATGGGAGCAGGAGCAGGAGGAGAATTGTTTTCATAGTTTCTTTTGAGCAGGTCCACAAATTAGCGAATGGCTTGGAAATTCCCGCGATTAACGGGATGCCTGATTTCCTTCGGCATGACATACTTCCCGTTCCTGTAATTTCCGGGTACACCCGTCCAATAAACATCCAAATTCTTGATCTCAAGGACAGGCGTTCCGTTGAAAATTATGATTCACTTAAACCCACATGAACATGGATATGTCTTATTTAAATTACCTGGCCATTTTGGTCTCCGCCCTTTCCACTTTCCTGATTGGCGGGCTTTGGTATTCTCCCGCGCTATTTAGCAAACCATGGATGCGGGAGAATGGTTTTACAGAGGAGAGCCTGAAAGGCAGAAACATGGCAAAAATATTCGGACTTGCCTTTGTCCTTGCATTGATTTCTGCCTTCAATCTGGCCATGTTCCTTGGCCCGGAAGCCGACCTTGCCTTTGGTGCTGGTGCTGGATTTGCGGCCGGCTTCGGGTGGGTGGCCACGTTTCTTGGCACGTACTATCTGTTTGAGGGTAAGTCCCTAACTCTTTTTCTAATCAATGCCGGGTATGGGATTGTTTCTCTTACAGTACAGGGAGTAATTCTGGGCGCCTGGAAGTAAACCGCGAGGGGCCGGAACTTAAGAGGAAGACGAAGGATAGTGGAGGTTAATCGGCTCCGTTGTAACTTCGTCCATGCTCAAAATCCTTGACATCGGCCAGATCCGCCAGTCGGATGAGTATACCATCCAGCATGAACCCATAGCCTCCATCGACCTGATGGAGCGGGCGTGCAAGGCGTTTGTTAGCTGGTTCGTTCTGAAGTTTGATACCTCAAAACGAATTGTCGTTGTCTGCGGAACAGGGAATAACGGCGGTGATGGATTGGGAATTGCGCGGCTGCTCCGTGAATGGGGATATCCCGTCAATGCGTGGGTTGTCCGTGGCGGGAATGAATCAGCAGATTTTTCTGTTAACCTCAAACGCCTGGAAGGGAAAGTAGAGATCAGGGATTTTGTTTCGGCTACGGACTCGTTCCCGGGCTGTGATGTTCTTATCGATGCCCTGTTTGGTTCAGGTTTGACACGTCCAGCGGAAGGCATCTACGAGAAAGCCATCAGCGCGATGAATAATACCGAAGCCGTTCGCGTTGCGGTTGACATACCCTCCGGTCTATTCGCCGACCAGCATTCTAGCGGTCCAATTGTAAAGGCGCATCACACGGTAGCGTTTCAACTCCCAAAACTTGCTTTCATGTTTCCGGAGAACCACACTGCTGTCGGTGACTGGCATTGTGTGGATATCGGCCTGGACAAGTCGTTTATCCGGTCATGCGAAACATCGCGCTACTACATGACACGCAAGTCTGTGCGCAAAATCTTGATGCTGCGCGATGCGTTTAGCCACAAGGGGGACTATGGGCATGCGCTGTTGATCGCGGGCAGTCTAGGTAAGATGGGCGCTGCGGTACTGTCGGCCAGGGGAGCGTTGCGGGCAGGAGCGGGCCTCCTGACCGTCCATGTTCCCCGAAGTGGCAATGCCATTCTCCAAACAACCGTACCGGAGGCTATGCTTTCTATCGATCCAAACGAAAGTCTTTTTTCACAGGCTCTGTCTGTCGATCCGTATAATGTTATTGGAATAGGCCCCGGTATTGGTCAATCCGAAATTACGGTAACCGCGCTTCGGGATGTGCTTGAATCAGGGAAGCCCATGGTCATTGATGCCGATGCGCTAAATATTCTTGGCGCCAATCGTGAGTTGCTCCATCTTGTTCCGCGCGGCAGCATTCTAACTCCCCATCCGAAAGAATTTCAACGGCTGGTTGGTTCATGGACCAATGACTTTGACCGGCTGGCCAAGCAGCTCACGCTGGCGAAAAAACTTGATAGCGTAGTACTTGTGAAGGGAGCGCACACGGCCATAGCAACGCCTGATGGAGATGTATTTTTCAATTGTACCGGTAATCCCGGGATGGCAACAGGCGGCAGTGGAGATGTGCTTACCGGTATTCTCACCGGAATTCTTGCTCAGGGATATAGTGTAACGGATACCGCACTATTGGGTACTTATCTCCACGGTCTTGCCGGCGACCTGGCTGTTCGGGAAAAAGGGCAATACTCGCTCATAGCCTCAGATTTAGTCGAATTCCTTCCCGCAGCCTTCAAAACAATGGCGTAAGGGGGCAAACGTCTATTTTCACCTAATTATTGCGTCTCTTTTAAACTTTTGGCCCACCATTTGCGTCTAAGCAGTATATAGAAAGTAATGAGATCGCTTAAGACTCTATTGGCAAGTGTATCCTTTGTTCTGCTTACATGCGTAGCATGGGGGCAGTCCATGGAAAGTACCACTTTGCCCGGAGGTGACCCCCTTAAGTCTGCCAGGGTGTATCCCAACCCGGCTGTTGACTATGTTAACCTGAAGTTCGAACAGCCCATGGCCAAGTCGGTCACGCTGGAACTGCACTCCATTATTGGAAATTCTTTGGAAGTAGAAAGCGAAATAATTGATGACTTCGAAGTTCGGGTTCGCGTCAAGGATTTACCTGTTGGATACTACGTGCTGGATGTAAAGATGCCCGGCATGTCTCACAATGCCTTCAAGTTCCTGAAGCGCTAGACGTTCTTCAGAACGTCACATTCACCGTTACTTCTTTTTCCTCGCGCAATACCTTGACCGGTACGGTTTGGCCTTTTTCAAATTTTCCCAGCGCATCCATGTAGGATTCCATGTCTTTAATGATCAGTTCGCCAATTTGAATAATAATATCGCCTGTAAGGATGCCTGCCTTTTGCGCCGGCTTGCCTTCGGATACGCCGTCTACTTTAAGACCGGCGACTTTGGATGAGTAACTAGGCATCACACCCATCGTGACTTTGAATGAGCGTGAACCCCCCATCGATTTACTTTTTGTTGTGAGGTATGCCAGTTTAGGTTCGGAGTCCATCGATTCAATCACTTTGATAACTGTATTGAGTACAAGCACTTCTCCGTCGGCATTGAGTTTTTCTACGTCATCGGAGGGCTTGTGGTAATCGCTGTGTGAGCCTGTGAAGAAGTGCAGCACGGGAATTTTTTTCAGGTAGAACTTGGTATGATCTGAAGGGCCGGTGCCGGAAGAGTCGGTCACGATCGGAACTTCTGTGCTACTTAATTTTTTCAGCAATGGTTCCCATCCAGGGCTGGTGCCGGAGCCGGTCACTGATAGGCCATTCTTAGGATCAAACCGACCCACCATGTCCAGGTTGATCATGAAATCGACAGCAGCCAGATCCATGACAGGATGCTCCACATAATAGTCAGAGCCGTAGAGTCCAAGTTCCTCGCCTGAGAAGCAGAGAAACAGAAAGTTATTTTTCTCTTTTACTCGGTTGGTCTTGAAGTAACGTGCTAGTTCAAGGAGTCCTGCTACACCTGAAGCATTGTCGTCTGCACCATTGTGGATTTTTCCGCTAGGGTTGGCGTCGAGGGAGCTACCCTGCACACCCAGACCCAGGTGGTCGTAATGTGCGCCGATGATAATGGTATTAGGAGCCCCGTTGTCCAGGAAGCCGACGAGGTTGTTGGCTTTGCCCGCCTGTCCCTCTCCGTGCTGGCCGCCCTTGAATTCAAATTGTTGACGGTATGTCTTGTTGTCTCCGAGTGGTTTCAGCTTGAGCTTCTTGAATTGCGACTCGATGTATTTGGCTGCCTCCAGCTCACCCGGTGTTCCGGTTCCGCGCCCTTCCAGTTTATCGCTGGCGAGGATGCTGACGTGGGCCATGACTTTGCCTGGCTGCGGTTGCTGGGCCATGACGGAGAATAAACCTGTACATATGAGGGTGAGGATGAGGCAGATTGTTTTCATAAACCGGTGTTTCTTTAACGGAAGCAAAAGTAAGTTCGAAATAGGCGAGATCGCACCTACGTGGACTGTTTTTTTGCACTTGGTGAGGAATACGCTACTTTTGAATAACCCCTCAATTGATTATGAAACCTCCGAAAATTGTTATCCTGACGGACCTTTCTCCACTCTCGATGGTGGCCATCAAGTATGCCCTTCGGCTGGGTGGGCCGCTTCATGCTGATTTCACACTGCTGAATGTTGTGCGTATCGAAGGCCCGTCCAAGGCAAATCTCAAGCTGAAATCGATCGAAAAGATGCTCATGAAAGCAGCCGAGGAGGAGGGGAAAGATATAATGAAACAACTCCGTGCTGAGATAAAGGGCGAGTATACCGTGCGCTTCATGGCTGTTCATGGGCATACCGTCGCACGTGCGATCATGTCTTACACGGAAAAGAATCCAACCAACATGGTGGTCATAGGTTCAAGAGGTGCTTCGGCGATCAAGAAAGCGCGTATGGGTGGAACGGCTGTGTCTGTGATCGACGACTGTGATGTACCGGTGTTGGCCATTCCGGAACTGGCGCAATACAAGAACCTGGCTAAAATCGTTTACGCTTCAGATTTGAAGAATGTCCAAAAAGAGTTGGACATCCTGATTGAGTTTGCTCGTATCTATGGATCGCACATCCACATGATCCACGTTGTTCCTGCCCTCGACAAGAAAACAGAAATTTCCAGTCATGCGGTAGATGAGCTTATCAAGAAAGCCAAGTATGACAAGCTTGACTTCCGGATTATCATCGACGAGAATATCCCGGGGGCAATCGATCAGTTTATCAAGGATACAAATTCTGACTTGTTGACAACATTTACTCACCACCTGAGCATCTTCGAAAAGCTCTTTGCCCGCAGTGTAACACGCACGCTCGCTTATTTAGGGACGATTCCGTTGCTTGCGTTGAAGAGGAAGTAGGCAAGTTGCAGGTAACAGGCTGCAAGTAGCAAGAGGTCACCAAATCCTCCCCGCTAGAACCAGATCATTAACCATTGGCAGTTATTTTTCTGCTCCAATAGTAGTAGAAGGGAATACCTGTAAACATTAGCCCCAAACCGAGCAGTGCTTCACGCGGTTTCGCCATGAGGGTGATGATGACAAGGGCAACACAAAAGAGGATAAAAAGAGCCGGCACAACCGGATAGCCCCAGGCTTTATAAGGTCGGGGTGTGTCTGGCATGGTTCGGCGAAGAATGAATACCCCCAGTGCGGTAGCTCCGTAGAAGATAAAGGAGGCGAAGACGAGCATATCTGTCAGCTGGTCGAAGCTGCCGGAGAGGACGAGCACGGAAGCCCAGATGGCTTGAATGACGAACGCTTTGGAGGGTGTGTTGTACACCGGGTGTATGTAGGAAGCGGCACGGAAGAACATTCCTTCTTTCGCCATCGCATAATACAGCCGGGGCGGCATGAGGGCGGTGGTGTTGGTGGCTCCAAACGTAGTGAGCAGTATCAATAAAGAGATGAAGAGTACGCCGGGGTTTCCGAGGATGTGCTGCACCACTACGACGGCGGCGATGGTATTCTGAGTTTTTCCTACATCGACAATCTGGTCAATCGGCAGAACGTACAAGTAGGTGAAATTTACGGCAACATAGACACCCATGACAAACAGAACTCCAAAGACGAGTGCAAGTGGAAGGTTGCGGTTTGGATTCTTGATTTCACCGCCGAGGTATCCTGTTGTAGCCCACCCTTCATACGCCCAGAAGGCTGCAAGCAATGCGGCAAACATCGCTTTGATCAGGTCGGTATCGTACCACGGGCGATCCACAAAGCCGATCGCGTTCGTCTGTAAATTCTGGATGCTTCCACCGCCAATGGTGAGGCCAAGAACGACGATGATTGCGATGACAGCGGTCACGAGGATGAGCACATACCGGCTGAGTCCTTCCCCGCCTTTGAGTCCACGGTAATTAATGACGGTGAGAATAAGAATGAGTCCGATGGTCAGGGCCTTGACCCCGAAGTTGTGAAAGGGTGTGAAGACGCCAAACAGTGAAATACTTGCCATCGCATCGGGGAGTTGTGGTAATGGCACCAAGGCATTAAAGGATTGGGCGAACACGTAACCAATGGACGCCAGCGAAGCAGACCGGATCACCGTAAAAGAAGTCCAACCGTATAGAAATGCAAAGAAGCGGTTATAGATCTTCCTGTAGTATACATACTCGCCACCGGAGTCGGCGAGCATGCTGGCAATCTCGGCATTGCTCAGGGCACCACATAAAGTAATCAGGCCGGCTAGCACCCAGCAAAGCAATACAAGACTGGGGGAGAGCAGTTCCACCGACATCGGCGCGACTTTTTTGTAGATGCCAGAGCCGATGACAGAGCTGACCGTCAGCATGAAGGCGGCAAACAAACTCAAAGATCGGACGAGGTGGCCCTGGGGTTGGAGTGTCGACATATAGTTTTAGATGTGTAATGGGTTAAGACTATTCGTTTGATTTTCTCCGTTCAAGTTGGGTTATGTCTTCCAGATCTTTTGCCCTTCTTGACATGAGTTTATTCTGAATCAGCGCATCATAGCCAATTACTTTAACGGCTGTTGACTTAATATGAAAATCAAATGCGTGTTCATAGACTTCTTCAAAAGGCATTTTTCCATCAATAATTGAAAGGAGTTCAATATAAAAGGAATCAAAGGGAATTCGAATGAACCCTTTTTTGGGGTCAAACGCTGCCCCTTCAATTTCAGCAGTGTCGAAGCCGTAGACTTGGATAGCCTTCAGTAGTTTTGAAAAGTTCTCACTAGTTGGGTTATACCAGATATCCAAATCTCCGGTGGCACGGGTATATCCATGAATATTTACTGCGACACCTCCGATGATGAGATACTGGACGCCACTGCGGTTAAGAAGCTTGAAAAAATCCTCAACTTCTTCCAGGAAGTTCATTGCTTTCGCCTTAGTTCAATGAAGCGATCGTCGGTAAAAACTTTCAAGCGCTGTGTGGGGGAAAAGGCCAGGCTTAGCTCGATCAATTCAATCATTTTCATAAACCGCTGCTCCGGAGTCATGTGTATGTCATCCAAAACCTGTTGGTCCTTTTTGGCACTGAACGGTATAGACTGGGCCTTCTTCATTTGCTCCAAAGTAACAAATTTAGCGCCAGTTTCTAGCTGATTTTAAAACTCTGCGTTCCCAGGGAACCGTGGAAAAGGGATAACATCCCGGATGTTGGTCATGCCGGTAACGAACTGCATGAGCCGCTCGAAACCCAATCCGAAGCCGCTGTGCGGAGCGGAACCAAACTTGCGCAGTTCAATGTACCACCACAGGTCTTTCTCCGGGAGCTTCAATTCCTGGATGCGTTGCTGTAGCCGGTCGAGGCGCTCCTCGCGTTGTGAGCCGCCTATGATTTCACCAATTCCGGGGAACAAGATGTCCATGGCAGCAACGGTTTTTCCGTCGTCGTTTTGCCGCATATAGAACGATTTGATCTCCTTTGGATAATCTCGCAGAATGACTGGTTTCTTAAAATGTTTCTCTACCAGGTAACGCTCGTGTTCACTTTGAAAATCTGTACCCCAATTCTCAATGGGAAACTGAAACTTCTTCTTTTTGTTAGGATTTGAGTTTCTCAAGATGTCAAAGGCCTCCGTGTAGGTAAGTTTTTGAAATTCATTCTCCGTAACAAATTTCAAGCGGTCTATCAGGCCCAGCTCACTGCGTTGCTCTTGCGGCTTGGCGGCTTCCTCTTCGGCAGCCCGCTTGTCAAGGAATTCAATATCCTCGCGGCAATTGTCCAGCGCGTATTTTACCAGGTACTGGAGAAGGTCTTGCCCCAGTTGCATGTTGTCGTTTATGTCATAGAATGCCATCTCCGGCTCGATCATCCAAAATTCCGCCAGGTGACGTGTGGTGTTGGAGTTCTCCGCCCTGAATGTCGGCCCGAATGTGTAAATCTCGGAGAGGGCGAGTGCATAAGTCTCGCCTTCAAGCTGACCGGATACGGTAAGGTTGGTCTCACGTCCAAAGAAATCTTCTTTCACATTAACCTGGCCCTGCTCATCACGGGGCGGTTTGTTGAGGTCGAGGGTTGTGACCCGGAACATAGCGCCTGCCCCTTCAGCATCAGACCCTGTGATGATGGGGGTATGGACATAGAAGAAGCCACGGTCGTTGAAAAACTTATGAACAGCAAATGCCATAGCGTGGCGCACGCGCATGACGGTACCGAATGTGTTTGTTCGCACACGCAAATGGGCAATCTCGCGAAGGAATTCAAGGGAGTGGCGCTTGGGTTGCAATGGAAACTTCTCCGCGTCGCTGTCCCCGAGGATATCCAGGGTTGCAATCTTTAGCTCTACTGTCTGCCCTTTTCCAAGGGAGGCGATCAGTTCGCCAGTGATAGATAAACAGGCGCCGGTGGTGATCCGGCGAAGGGTTTCTTCCGGAAGTGTATTCAGTGCGGTTACGGCTTGGAGGTTATGGATTGTCGATCCATCATTAATGGCGATGAATTGGTTGTTGCGGAAGGTTCGCACCCATCCGCTGACCAGCACGGTTTGTCCGACCGGCTGTGTGACAAGGAGTTCTTTGATTTTGGACCGTTTCATAAATTCACTGAATAGGGCAGCAAAAAACGGGATTTTGACCACCACTTGCAAATGGCGACCAGTGGATAGTGGCTAGTGGGTTGCCTGCCTGCTTCCTGCCACATGCAAACTGTAACCTGGCCTGTGGTCGAAAGATATTTTTCAGCGCCCCACCTTAAATCTTAAATTTGTATTGAATCGATACAGATGCAGCGCCTCGGACTCAGTCATAGCCTTCAGCAGAAGCTTTCTCCCCAGCAGATACAATTTATCAAGCTGCTGCAGGTGCCTACGGCAGAGCTCGAGAACCGCATTGAAGAGGAGATGGAAATTAACCCAGCCCTGGAAGAAGGTGCCGAGGAGGAGCGGGATGAGGCTGAAAGCGACGAAGAACCCTCATCCGAAGAAGGGGAATCGGCAGAGACAGCAGAAACAACTGATTCTGCAGAAACGGAAAAAGAGGGTGAGGTAGACATTAATGACTACCTCCAGGATGATGATTATGGTGGCTACAAGTCACAGAGCGATGGGGAGGAAGAGGAGAAGGATTTACCATTTTCTGTCGCATCGTCACTGCACGAGAATCTGGGTACCCAACTGGGCTTTCTAGGGCTGGATGACCGGAAGCTGGCGATCGGCAAACAACTGGTGGGAAGCATCGAGAGTGATGGTTACATCCGGCGTGAGATGGAGTCCATTGTAAACGACATGGCCTTCTCCCAGAACATGGAGACAACCATCGGTGAAGTAGAGGAAGTGCTTAAACTCATCCAGGCCTTTGATCCTCCAGGTATTGCCGCGCGCAACCTGCAGGAATGCTTGCTTCTCCAGCTCGAGCGCATGGATGACGGTCAGGATGTGGATGTAATTGTTGCAAAGCGTATCATCGGCGAGTGCTACGATGAGTTTACCAAGAAGCACTACGCTAAGATTCAGAAGAAGTTGGACCTCGATGACGAGGAATATATCAAGGATGCGATTGACCTCATCGTCAAGTTGAATCCCAAGCCAGGTGGCGAGGTTGTTTCGGGCATGGTTAAGAACCAGTTTCTGATCCCTGATTTCATTTTGCATAATAATAACGGCAAGCTTGAGCTGTCGTTAAATTCGCGCAATGCCCCCGAGCTGCGCATCAGCCGGTCGTACACGGAGATGTTCAAAGCTTACGACAAGAGTGACAAGAAGGACAAGAAACTGAAAGAGGCTGTCACGTTTGTGAAGCAAAAGCTCGATTCGGCAAAATGGTTTATCGACGCCATCAAGCAGCGCCAGCATACGCTCATGCGTACCATGCAGGCCATCATTGATTTTCAATACGATTATTTTCTGGAAGGCGACGAGACAAAGCTGCATCCCATGATTCTAAAAGATATCGCTGAGCGAATCGGGATGGATATTTCGACGGTGAGTCGCGTAGCCAGCAGCAAAAGCATCCAGACCGACTTTGGTATTTTCCCATTGAAGTATTTCTTCTCCGAAGGCATCAGTACAGATTCCGGGGAGGAAGTTAGTAGTCGGGAGGTAAAGCAGATCATCAAAGAATTGATTGACGCAGAGGAGAAGCACAAGCCGTTCTCCGACGAAAAGATTGAAGAAATCCTGAATCAGAAAGGGTATAACATTGCCCGAAGGACAGTGGCAAAATACCGCGAGCAACTTAATATTCCCGTGGCCCGTTTGCGAAAAGAATTATAATCTCCTCATGCGTTCTGCTGCCAGGCTCATTTCCTACGTTTTTCACCCGCTTCTGTTTACGACCTACCTCGTGCTGATGCTCAGCTGGTTCATGCCGCGGTTCCTCCAGATTCCGACTGCGGCCATCTGGAAGTTTACCGGGTTTGTGGCGGTGATTACCTTTATTTTTCCTGCGGCGAATCTGGTCATGCTGAAAGCTTTTGGCTCCATCTCAAGTTTGGAGATGCAGGAGCGGAGGGACCGCATCGTGCCATTCCTGATGATCACTGTTTTCTATGGCGTAGTCTGCGCGATGTTTTTCTACAAAGTCAGCGTAAATCTGAATTTTAACAAGCTTATGTTGATTGCCACGGCGCTGACCATGGTTGCGACGGTCGTTACGTTTTCTTTTAAGATAAGCGTGCACAGCCTTGCGATGGGTGGTGCCTTGGGGATGGTGCTCCCACTCAACAAGGCTGCCAATGGTGCTTTGTTAATGCCTGCTGTGACGATGTTTGTTTTGGCCGGTCTGGTGATATCGGCACGCTTGTATCTGCAAGCCCATACGTTACAGGAAGTTGCCTATGGGGCGGCGGCTGGGTTCGGGGTCGGCTTCTTTGGGATGATTTTCCTGTTTTGAAATACCTAATACTGTTGATATGAGCTACCAGTTTTTGAAGTATGATGTGACCGCAGGGATAGCCACTGTCACGCTCAACCGGCCAGACGTATACAATGCGTTGAACGATGAAATTACGTTTGAACTTCAAGATGCGTTTAAAGCATGCGCGAAGGATGAACAGGTCCGTGTGGTAGTACTCACCGGGGAAGGGAAAGCGTTTTGTTCCGGCCAGGATCTAAAAGCCTCAGCCGGACAGAAGCGATCATTCCTGGATTCACTTCACAAGCGTTACAATCCCATCGTTCGCGCGATGCGGAATATGCCCAAACCAATATTATGCAGGCTCAATGGGGTTGCGGCTGGAGCGGGGTGTTCGCTGGCCCTCGCTTGCGACATGATCATCGCTTCCGAGGAAGCCACATTGATTGAAGTGTTTGTGAATATCGGGTTGGTACCGGATTCAGGCTCCGCCTATTTTCTTCCCCGGTTGGTTGGTTCTGCCAAGGCATTTGAGTTGTGCGCCATGGGCAACAAAGTCAAGGCTGCCGAGGCGCTGGCGCTGGGATTGGTGACTAAGGTTGTGCCCGCAGACCAGCTGGATGCTGCGGTCGCTGGATACACAGATTATTTTGCAAAGGCACCTACAAAAGCCATCGGCATCATCAAGAAGATGCTAAACAAGTCGGCAACGGCGACACTGGATGAGATGCTCGATTATGAAGCTTATTGCCAAGAGACCGCCGGCGCAACGCATGATCATCAGGAAGGCGTCAAGGCATTCCTGGAAAAGCGAAAGCCGAATTTCCTCGGCAAATAATAATAAGATTAGAAACCGGTGATGAACATAGTCACCGTGACCGAATTCATTTTGGTCATCTCCGGGCCTTTTCCGGCTTCGAAGAGCGGGGTGTAATTATAGTAACAGGATACTCCGAAACCGCCGTAGCCAATGCGGCCGTAAACGGCCTCGCGATAGCGATTCACACCATGCCACTGTTTGTCTTTCATGCTTTTGTCTTCGCCGTTGTGCGTATAGTCTACCTTGGTGAACGAGTCGTACAGGATGCCCACGCGCCAGCCGAGGGAGAAATTGAAGCTGCGAGCGATGTCATCAGGTTTACTGTCATAGCGAAATTCGAGGGGAGCTTCAATGTAATTGTTGACGAGGAAAGACCGTTGTATGGTGCCGGGATAAATATCAGAGGCTGGAACGAGCGGGTAGGTTCCATCGGTATCAGCTGAGAAGGGAAGCGTGTAGTTGTTGGTGAACTTCCACCGTTCGAGGCTCAACCCAATGCCCGGATTGAAACTCACGCGAGATTTGAAAAGTCTGATTGGGTATTGATAGTAGAAATTAATCGTTCTTGACCCCCACCAGCTCTTTTGGAAGTCAGCCGGCGTAACCCCATTCTTGAAGTTCCAACCGAATTCAACCGTGATAGATCCCGGGATATCGGGACGCCATGTTTTTTTCTGGACGGGCTGAACCTCAGGGACGGCTGGAACACCTTGGACTTCCTGTCCGTATGCGTGGGTTCCTACCCAAATCAGCCCAAGTACTGCCATCAAACGTAACCCCATGTCTCTTTTCTAATTTGAAGCCCCAAAAATAGCCTTTTTGGGCGAGGGGCAAAATTGGTTGCCAAATGCTGTTTGCCCTTCAGCCAAAGCACAGGGACTAAACGTACCCTAAAGGAAGTTAGTGTGTCTAGCCCATTGGAGGGATCTGGTCCAATTTGGGGTTGTTTTGCAGACCGTATTAATCTCTTAAATTTGCGGACTGATTTCGAAAAAAGAGATCATTTAGGGCCTGTAGCTTAACTGAATAAAGCATCTGACTACGGATCAGAAGAGTCGGGGTTTCCTGCCCGCCAATTTAGTTGAGCGAGTAGTTCTGTGATATGCTGGAATTGAACAAAAAGAGTTGATTTGAAATCAGGCAGGCGGGCCTGCCCGCCGATTTCAAAATCAAGATGTTTGTTGCACGATTCTTCAATTCAAGCTTCAAGGTCTTAAGATGGGTAGGCAGGCGGGGAATCCCTGCAGGTCCACGACTCGAAGTAATTTTGGTAGTGAAAGCATTCTGTTATCTTTGCAACTCGCTTTCGTGAAGCAAATCAATTCAGGGCCTGTAGCTTAACTGAATAAAGCATCTGACTACGGATCAGAAGAGTCGGGGTTTGAATCCCTGCAGGCTCACAAATCCCACCTCGGTGGGATTTTTTATGCCACATTTTGTCTACGTCATCAAGAGTGAAAAAACTGGCCGTCTCTATAAGGGGATGACTAGCGATATAGGCATGAGGCTTGCCACCCACAATTCCGGAAAGGTGAGGTCAACCAAAGCATACGTTCCATGGGTTCTTGTTTACCAAGAGGAATGTCGGTCTGTTGAAGATGCCCGGAAGCGAGAGCTTTATTTAAAGAGCGGATATGGTCGGTCATTTTTGAAGGGGTTGGGGATTTGTTGAAGGTCAGGGATCAGAAGAGTCGGGGTTTCCTGCCCGCCGATTTAGTTGAGCAAGTAGTTCTTGAATATATTGAAATTGAACAGAAAGAGTTGAGTTGAAATCGGGCAGGCGGGCCTGCCCGCCGATTTAGTTGAGCAAGTAGTTCTTGAATATATTGGAATTGAACAGAAAGAGTTGAGTTGAAATCGGGCAGGCGGGCCTGCCCGCCGATTTCAAAATCAAGATGTTTGTTGCACGATTCTTCAATTCAACCTTCAAGGTCTTAAGATGGGTAGGCAGGCGGGGAATCCCTGCAGGCTCACAACCATCCCAACCCTCAACAGGTTGGGATTCTTTTTGATGAAAGGGTGCCAATCAATGGCGGATAATCACCTTCTCCACCCGTGCATTTATGCGTAGCAAATACAAGCCTGGCGACATTGCGGCCGTACCAATCACCAGGTGATCCTCTCCAGATCCCTCAAACACTTTTCGGCCCTGACTGTCGACCAGCGAAGCCTTGAAGCGACCGGGCATAGAAACGGTCAGCTTGTCGTCAACCGGGTTTGGATAGGCCACGACGGTTAAATTCTGTTTTTCCGGCAACCCAGTAACCAAATCACAGTTTGCCCAAGGCTCACCTTCGATGGGTTCTTGCAGGGTGAAGAATCTTCCGTCGAACGCAGGGTAGTCGCTCGGGTACTTTATGCTGCGGAAAATTGGTCGGGCAGTATAGTTTGGATTAGTGGTTGGGTCGGTTCGCCCAACGATGCCGTTTACGGTAATCGGGCTCTTGTATTCCCAAATGATCTGGTTGTCTGGTTTAACCTCCCAGATCAAACCTTGCGCAGCAGATCCTATATATAGATTCCCGTTCGGCATCATTTGGGCGCTGCTCATGTTTCTTGAAAACAGTTTTGTTGGCGGGTCGGCGGTGTAGGTATAAGATTGAGCTGCCGGCCCGAACAGATTGCCTGTCATGTTATAGGATCCGTCAGGATTGACAGGTGGAGTGATTATTTCTATGGTTGAATAGAAGCGCAGAGGTGCGTTGTTGAAGACCATGATTTTTCCGGCTTGAGGCAGGCCTTGCTCGATCCAGTGGGTGTGGTGCTGGGCGAAAATTTTGGTGTCTGCGTCCGTCCCTTGTCGGTAAGCCTTGGGGTTTCCCCACCTGTAAAGTAAGTCGCCGCCTTTATTGTAGCGACCTCCTGTGTGCAGTTTGGCTTGTGCAGACGTTGTGCCATGGTCGATCACCCAAAACTCATTGAATGAGTGGGCCGAGATCATAATCTGATCCAATTGCGGGTTGTAGTCGAGGGCATTGGCATGGATCCAGTCCTTCTGGCCGTCAACGGTAAAATTCAGATCGATCAATTCCGGATGCGTGCCAACATCACCGTAGTTTGATTTGGTGTTGTCAAAGTCCTGAACCAGGTGATCCCACACGTGCCACTCCCATACTATCTCGCTGCCATTTGGAAAATTGGGCCTGACTTCTATAATATGTTCGGGCCAGATTTTGCCATCAGGAATGAGTGCTGGATTACGGCCTTCGGCGATGGCTGCTGCGTCTGTCTTAACTTCCCAGGCCAGGATTAGTATGTTCCCGTTTGGCATAACACGAATATCATGATGTTGCCGGACCAGGTCAGTGTTATAGGTGTATGACCAGAGCACATTGGAATCCCAATCCAGGATTTCTACTCCGCCACCGGATCCGCCTCCTCCGTCTACCACGGTATTGGCGAGTAAGTTAGTGCGTACAAGCTGACCATTCGGTTTTAGGTAAATGGTGTGCGCTGCTGCATACTGGCTCTCCCAGGTATTGACCACTCTTCCGCAGGCGTCAAACAGGTAAGCCTTGTTATAGTTGGTGGGATTGATCAGTACATATCCTTCCTCGATGCCGGGAAGGATGACCCTCGGCCCGGCAATTTTCTGGCCATCGACCTCCAACACAGAAATCATGATAAGTATTAAGATGAATGGCCTACGCATGATCTAGCAATTAACTTATGAATTTAACTGCAAATTATGAAATATTCTGTTGCTCGGCGTAATAACCCTTCAATTTGGTCAGTAGTTTGTTGCGTCCTATTTTCGGGCATAAAGGGAAGGAATTTCTCTTATAGCATTGGCTCATGAATACCCCATTTAGAGCGGAAGCTGAGATTTTAAGCATAGTGCAGGGGTTTGAAGCCCGGACACTTCCTAAAGCACAATGGACGCATGAGGGGCACCTCGTGACTTCGATATGGTATCAGGTTAACTATTCAGCGTACGAAGCGATTTGCCTCCTTCGTACGGGCATTGCGGCCTACAATGAAGCAACAGGGGGCAAGAATACACCTCAAGATGGATATCATGAAACGTTGACGCTATTCTGGTGTAAAACGATTAACGATTTTGTTGATGAACATCGGGGTTTGCCCCTTGCGGATCTATGCAATCTTTTTTTGTCAAGCGACCAAGCATCAAAAGAGTATCCATTTCGGTTTTATGATAGGGAAGTGCTTCTTTCGTTGAAGGCCCGCGCGGTTTGGGTGGAGCCGCAGCGTCGCTAGCCCCGTTTTACATTTTCATTGCTCTGCTTCACATTTTGAATTCCTACTCGGAAATGTAAAATACAAAACACTAAATGTAGAACCCCAAAATTTCCGTGTGTATGATTTCTAATTCATGTGAAATTGAGTAGTTGGCTGCTCCACTTTTACATTTTACATTTCTCTATTTTACATTTTGAGTTCCTGCCCGAGATGTAAAATGGCAAAATAGGCAATGTAAAATGTAAAAGTGTTCAGCGACTCTCCCAGCTCTGCAACTTACGTTTGAAATAGAAAAGTGATCCGATCATTAGAATGGTTCCGGCAACAGAAAGAATGTATCCTGCTGAAATAAAGAAATCCAGCCAGCTCAGTGACGTTTGTCCGAAGTTCTTGTAAAAGAGTACCCCGACACTCCCTACATATCCAAACGAATCAGCCAGGTTGATCAGGAAGGCGACTGTGCCGGCATACTGAAACGCAGCGAGCAAGCGGTCAAAGAAAATACTGTTGAACTGGATGTATCCGAAATACAATCCCATTCCAACGAGTGTCATCCAAACAGGAGCGGAGATCAGCTGTTGCTCGAAGGCCAGCGTGCTAAGACCGGTCAAGACCATACCGAAGATGACCATGAGGTGGTTGATGAGGAGCGCCTTTCGGTTGTTCTTGATCACCATCAGCACGGCGATGGCTACCAGCACGGTGATGGAAACAGGGACTTCTGTTTGTGTAAATATTTCCGGTTTGTCACCGTATCCCAATGACACCCATATTTCCTTGGAGAAGTTGTCGCGAAAATCACGGTAGGCCGTGAGCATGGCGTACGAGCCGATCAGCAGCAAGAGCCCTGGCCCGAATGTTTTCACGAAGGCCATGCGTTCTTGCCCCATCATCGGTTGCCGCTTGGTACGCAATGCTTCGTCTTCAGCTGTGGGAGGCGGGAGTTTGTCAATCAACCAAAGAAATACGAGCAGGGGCCCGAAAAATAATGCAGCTGACGCGAATGGCATCCAAAATTCTGATAGGCCCCAGTCACGCATCACGAGGCCACCGATCGTCTTGGCGAAGCCTGCTGAAAAAATGAAACTCACGGAAAGGCTGGCGCCGAGAACTTCAGTGTTTCTCCTTCCTTCAAGGTAGCCGAACACGAGGCTCCACACCATGCCCAGCGGTAGCCCGTTGAAAAAAAGAAAGATCAAGTTATAGGGCGCGGGAGTAATGGCGAAGAAAAACCAAGACACCGAAGCGATACTGACCATCAGCAGGATGCCCTGCGTCCGGTAGGTCGATTTCATTTCAGATACCACCTTGATGCCGACGAACTTGGAGATCAGGTAGCCTATTACTTGAAACGTGACCATCAGGATTTTGAAGTCCACACCCCAATAGGCCAGCCCATCATACGTCGCGACGCCAAAGGTCTTGCGGAGCGCGAATATGCAGGTGTAGAGGCAGAACGATACTACCGATGCATATAGCGTGAATGAGAGCGCATTCGTTCGTTTCAGCCAAGCAGCTATCGGGTGTTCAGTGGGCATGTGTTGAATTGCAGGTGGATAAAGTAAATCAATTTTTTGATGAACACCTTCAATCGATTTTGGTGTACCGATTTCAGGGGATGAACCTGCTGGTCGCTAAAGAATTAAGAGGCCCGGAGTATGTGAGTCGGGCCGAAGGAGGCTATCGCGGGAGAATGGTCAGTAGATGCTGGCTGAAGTAGTCGCCTGAAAGGAAAGGAGTTTGGTCGCTTTTTTCTTGAGTATGGTCACATCCATGATCGGAATATGAATCCGTTTGGCCTGCTCATCCCACTTGCGGATCTGAATGCTGGCTTCAAAAAGGGAATCTGCTTCGAATGCGACCGCTTCATTCTCTTCCATTCTGCCTCCCTGGTGTTCCAAAGTCAGCTTGCTGGCCGAGGAAAGGGAATTGTAATACTGTGGGTACCGATAGGTAAGGTAGCGTTTTGCCTGCACATGATTTTCAACCAGTCTGGCTACTTTTTCCGGGAATCCTTTTTGCCGGAGAAAATCGGCCCCAATCTTTTCATGTCGCACTGTGCCGAGACCGGCCATGTCATTTTCGGGTGTTCTCGCGACACACAGGTGCCCGATGTCATGGAAGAAGGCAGCAAGAATCACCTCATCATCCGCACCCTCACGCAAGGCAAGCTCTGCCGATTGTGACATGTGCTCCAGCTGGGAAACGGGCTCACCAATGTAATCGGCAGACCCGTATTGATTATAAAGTGAAAATACTTCCTCTACGACCTTCTCTTGAGTAGTTGTGAGCATAACACAAACCTACGGTGTATGGCGAAAGGGTCCCATTTTCTTTCTTTATCGTATAGTTAATTGTCTGCCATAAAACTTCAATTTAGTTTGATGCTGGCATCATACCAAGGATTGCAAGTCATCCTAATTTTGCCGTATGAACCGAAAACCCGAACTCGTTGTCTTTGACCTTGCAGGCACAACGGTAAACGACAATCAGGATGTTCATCGCATGTTGCGACTGGCTATGGACCGTTATGGGGTGACCATCAGCCTGGCCGAGGCAAATGACGTTATGGGCATTCCCAAGCCAGTGGCTATTGAGCAATTGCTGAACTTGAAACGTCATCCGGAAATTACGACCGGGTTGATTTTAGATATTCACCATGACTTCGTCAGCAGGATGATTGATTTCTACCGGTTTGATCCGGAAGTGGCCGAGAAGCCCGGTGTCAGTCGCACATTTGAGTGGCTGAAGAAGCGGAATATCAAAATTGCCGTTGATACAGGCTTTGACCGGCTTATAACGGATCACCTGATCGAGCGAATGGGATGGAGCTCCAATAATCTAATCGATGCGAGTGTTACGAGCGACGAGGTAGCCAACGGGCGCCCGCACCCCGACCTGATATATAAGGCTATGGAATTGGCGCACATCCGTGATGCTGCAAACGTTGCTAAGGTCGGCGATACGGCATCCGACATAGGGGAAGGGCGTTCCGCTGGCTGTGGGTGGGTCATTGGAATCACCACCGGCGCCTTCAGCCGTGAAGAGCTGCAGAAGTGTAATCCCACCCACCTTATCGAACGGATTCCGGATCTGATCCCGATTTTCGGCGAATAGATTCTTTTTGTCATTGTTACGAAAACGTTAACTTAGTGTTAGCGCTTCTTAACGTGACATGATCAAGTATTTCCTTGCGGTATTATTGTTGGTCAGGCTTAATGCATCGGCGCAGCAGGAACGGTGGTATTCTGGCGCTATCGTTGACTCAAACCATGAAGTCATCGTTGGAAATTTTCTCTTCCAGCAAGCCTATGATCTGCTGGTAGTAAAATACGCCGGCCAGACTGAGATTCTTCCCGTGTGGCGTATCCAATCTTTCCGGTTTTACGACTCAGCCACTCACATGAATCGTAAATTTATTTCCCTGGGAGGCTTCGACGGTGTAATTGAATCCAGGCTTTATGAAGTGGTCGTGGAGGGGACGATTCGCGTGGTTCGCCGGGAAAAATTGTTTGGTACTCGTATTGCTTCCGATCGTGATGGCTACGACTACTGGTTTGTTCAAGAGCACAAGCGTATCCCACTCTTGCGATTCCGGACAGCACTGTATCCGCAGATTCGGGGCGAACTATCCCAGTGGGAAGAAGCGTTGCGTCTCAATCCGAACCGACCCGACGATGCCATCCGGTATGTTCAGTTGTATAACCGGCTAAGATCAGACATGCACTGGGTGGCTGCCCGCTAGTTGTTGTTCGCGGTGTTTCTTTTGAAAATACCACATCGACCCAAGGACCAGTAACGATCCAAACACAGAAAGAAAGTATGCTCCGCCTGTAAAAAACTCCAGCCAGCTCAAATTTCGGTGTCCAAAGGTCTTATACAATAATACTCCGACGCTGCCCAAGTACCCGATAGAGTCAGCCAGGTACATGACAAACCCCACAGTTCCTGCAATACGGAATGTCGCCAGCAACCGGTCGAAGAAAGAGCTGTTGAATGGAATATATCCCAAGTACAAGCCCAGGCCATTGAGCGTCATCCACATCGGGGCGTCTATGAGTCCTTGCTGAAACGCGTAGGTGGCTATACCCACGAGCAGCGTGCCCGCTAAGATAAGCAGATGGATCACCTGCAACGCCACACGATTATTGCGGATCAACACGATGCTGCCAATCACGAGTAGGCAAATCAGGCTGACTGGGATTTCGGTTGCGGTATATATTTCTGGTGAGTTTCCGTAACCAAGCGACTTCCAGATGTCTGCAGAGAAGTTATCGCGGAACTCCCGGAAAGTTGTTAGCAAGGCGTAGAGCAAGACAATGAATGCAAGTCCTACGATGAAATTGCCGACAAATGCTCTACGCTCAGCCTGGCTCATGGGCTGCCGGCGTGTGCGTAATTGCTCGTCGGCCTGGGTGGGAGGAGGCACCTGGTCCAACAACCAGAGGAAGAGCAGCAGCGGAGCGAGAAAGAGAAGTCCGGCGGTCAGGGGCATCCACATCTCGGATACGTGCCAGTCTCGAATAATAATTGCACCGATCGAACGGCACAATCCGGCTGAGAATATGAAGCTCACTGCCAATGCTGCCCCCAGGGCATCTGTGTTCCTCCGGCCTTCCAGATAACCGAACACCATTCCCCAGACAAGGCCCAAGGGGAAACCATTCGTAAAGAGGAAGATAATATTATAGGGTGCTGGAACCAGTCCAAAGAATAGTAGCGATAGTCCGGCGATGGATATCATCAGTAGAATGCCCTTGCTCCTTGACTTAGCCTTTAACTCTGAGATTACTTTTATGCCTACAAACTTAGATGCCGCATAGCCGATGACCTGAAACATGACCAGCCAGACCTTATAGTCGATTTGAAGATATGAAAGACCTTCAAAGGTCGCTGCGGAAAATGACTTTCGGAATGCGTAAACACATGTATACAAGAAAAAAGCGGCAAGTGCGATATACAGACTTTGCGTGAGGGTGTTCGTTTGAGTCAACCACAGTTGAACGGGAGAATTCTTGCCAGGTATTTTCATGAGCAACAGCAATTGTGGTATTTCAAATATTTTTGGACAATGTATGCACCTGACGGTTCAGAATATTTTTGTTAATCAAACCTTCATGAAGAAGTTTTTTTCAGATCATCTTCATTGAGTTCTTTGCACTTCTAAACTGTAAGCGATGGAGCGTTCAGCGGATGTAGCTATTGTTGGTGCGGGTATTGTCGGGCTGGCACATGCCTACATGGCCTTACGGAAAGGTCTTCGCGTTGTTTTGTTTGAGCGCGAACAATTTGCCGTTGGTGCCTCGGTGCGCAATTTTGGTTTGGTGTGGCCCATTGGGCAGGAACCGGGAGACGGCCTTCGTCGCGCGCTGCGCAGCCGGGAGCACTGGCGTGAAGTTGCCGCACAAGCTGGCATCTGGTGCAACCAAAATGGCTCTTTACACCTTGCCTATCATCAGGATGAGCAATCCGTGCTTGAAGAGTTTGTTGCATTGTATCGTCAGGCAGATTACCGCTGCGAGATGATCAGTCCGACTTCTGCCATAAAGAAAAGTCCTGCGATCAGGATGGAAGGATTGCGGGCCGCCCTATGGAGTGAGACTGAAATGACAGTCTATTCGCGTGAAGCGATTCGTCAGATACCACGATGGTTGGAGGAAAAATATGGGCTGGTACTGCGTTTTGGCCATGTAGTCACTGAAATTAAGCTTCCGCTGGTGTGCACCCCCAGGGAGATATGGAAGGTAGACCGGGTTGTGGTTTGCAGCGGGGCCGATTTTGAAACTTTGTTTCCGGAAGAGTATGAAAAGGTACCGTTGACCAAGTGCAAACTGCAGATGATGAAGGCAGTGCCCAGAAACCCGGTCGAATTGGGCCCGTCGCTGTGTGCGGGGCTTACACTTGGGCACTATGCGTCGTTTTCAAAATGCTCGAAGTTGAAGGCTGTGTTGGATCGTTATGACCGCGAAAACCCCAAACTGCATGAAAACGGAATTCATATCCTCGTCTCACAGAATCATCTGGGGGAATTGATCATCGGCGATTCGCATCACTACTTCGATACCGTTGAGCCTTTTGACTCTGAAGCCGTCAACCAGCTTATTATTCAATATATGGAAGCCTTTCTGCCTCTTCGCGACTACACTATTACCGAGCGTTGGCATGGAGTTTACCCCAAATCGGCAGGCAACCTTAATGTAATCCTTGAACCAGAGCCAGGTGTTCAAATTGTGAACGGCCTCGGCGGTGCTGGAATGACGCTGTCGTTCGGCCTGGCAGAAGAGATTGTTACCAAATGGTGACAATTGTTGTCAATCAATTTCTGTTAGTTTAATTCTTGGTTTGACTTCTAAAGTTCTCTTCACATAAGGATTGCTCACGGATAACCTTTCGCTAAACCATCCGTCAAATTAGTTCTGAATTTTTGCATGGTCAATAAACAAAACCATATGCAAAAACATCTACTTCCTTCCCGCGAAAGGTGGCCTGATCTGAAATGGATCACCCTGGCTTTCTTTTGTGTGTTGCTGGCCAACGTGGCGCTCGCGCAACAGACTGTTTCTGGCAGAGTAACTTCAGCCGATGATCAATCTGCACTACCTGGTGTGAACGTGCTGATTCGGGGAACTTCTACTGGTACCATCACTGATGCTGATGGGAGATACACTTTAAGTGTGTCACAGAACGATATTCTAATCTTTTCATTTGTTGGGTTTGCGACAAAGGAAGAGGCAATAAATGGTAAATCGACATTTGACATTTCACTTGGATCAGATGCCAAGCAACTTTCAGAGGTCGTTGTCACAGCCCTTGGAATTGAAAAGGACAAATCGAAGATCGGGTATGCGACTCAGGAAGTAAAGGGTGAAAACCTGATCAAAGCCCGCGATCCAAACCCCATCAGCAATCTGACGGGAAAAGTAGCCGGTTTGACCGTGGCTTCCTCACCCGAGCTGCTGGGAAGCCCTGGGCTGTACCTGCGTGGCCGTGAGCCACTTTTTGTCGTTGACGGCGTACCGATTCAGTCGGATACCTGGAATATCAGTGCAGACGATGTTGACAAGTACACCATCCTGAAAGGACCCGCCGCTTCGGCGTTGTATGGTTCCAGGGGCCAATACGGTGCCATTCAAATTACCACCAAGAAGGGTTCACGTGACAAGCGCGGATTCTCGGTTGATTTCAACACTTCGACCATGATTGAAAATGGATTCCTCGCCATTCCTAAAGTTCAGAATGAGTACGGCCCCGGCGATCACGGAAGCTATGCGTTTGCCGATGGTAAAGGAGCGGGATTGAATGACTCCGACTATGACATCTGGGGACCCCGTTTTGAAGGACAGCTGATTCCTCAATATGATGGCGTTGTTGATCCTGGCAACAGCTATACAACAACATTTCCCAGCGGGAAGACATTTACTGGGAATATCGTTCCTACGCCCTGGGTAGCCCGCGGAGTCAACAATCTGGAGAAGTTTCTCCAGGATGGGATTTTGACTACGAACAACCTTGCCGTTTCGACCAGCGGTCAGAATTATGATGTTCGGTTCTCAACGTCTTATAACTACCAACGCGGAATGGTTCCTACCACTTCGCTCAATACCAACAATTACAACATCTCCGCCGGAATTGATTTTTCGCCAAAAGTTCGATTTGAAACGGTGATTAACTATAACCGGCAGTACACCGACAATATTCCGGATGTGACATATGGTCCTAACAGCATGATCTATAACATCACCATCTGGGGTGGTTCCGACTGGAGCATGGACGATATGAAGCGTGACCTCTGGCAGGAAGGGAAAGAGGGAATCCAGCAGAAGTATGCGGATTATACCCGGTATAACAACCCTTGGTTTCTTGCGCAGAATTGGACACGCGGCCACTATAAGACCGATATCTATGGCTACTTTTCACTTAAGTGGAAGATCCTCGAAAACCTGGAGTTGATAGGCCGCACCCAGATCAATACCTATGATGTGTTGCGCACTGAGAAATTCCCCTATTCAGCGACTACCTATGGACGTGAGCAAGCGCGCGGCGACTACCGCGAAGATCAGCGGGAGTTGTTTGAGAACAACACAGACTTCTTGTTGACCTATGATAAAGACATTAGCAAGGACTTTTCGCTGACGGCATCTTTGGGCGGAAACGTGAGGTCGTTCAGTTATAAGTCAAGTTATACCACTACCGATTATTTGAATGTCCCAGGGTGGTACAGTTTCCAGAACAGTTCTAACCCGATCAAATCATACAATTTTGATGCACCAATGTCGGTCTACAGCTGGTATGGGTTTGTAGACCTGTCCTTCCGGAAGTATTTGAACCTGTCGGTAACAGGCCGCCAAGATCAGCACTCGACGCTGCCCACCAAGAACAACACGTATTTCTACCCTTCCGCTTCACTTTCTGCGATTGTTTCTGAGATGGTGGAACTGCCTGCCGTGTTGAGCTTTGTGAAGTTGCGGGCGTCATATGCAAATGTCGGCAGTGCGCTGACCAGCAGTACGGTTGGTCCTACACCCGCGGTTTCCATGAACGGAAATCCGCTAGGATATGGGTCTACCTACCAGTCGCCCTATGGCGGCCCCAATTATATCAACTCACCCACCTATGCGACACAACTGAGGTACAACAACCAGCCGGCAGCATATTTCACGAACACAATTACTAACCCGGGCCTGGAGCCAAGTTTCAGTTCTGCGTGGGAAGTGGGTACGGATATTAAGATGTTCCAAAACCGCCTGGGTCTTGATGTAACTTATTTCCAGAGTCTGGACGGACCTGGTATCTACAACTTGCCAATCTCTGAGGCGACCGGATACACCAATGCGTTGGTTAACGGGATCAAAACGCTTCGTAAAGGTTGGGAGGTAGTGATCAATGCAACACCTGTGAATACGGCGGGCGGATTCACATGGAATCTTGCCTTCAACTGGGCCACGTATACTGAGACCATCGATGAGATCTACCCAACCGTGGCGAATCTCGATCCCTTCCGCCAGGTTGGCGAGCGTCTGGATCAATATTATGGCACCGGTCTGCTCAAGAAGAATGACGGTACACTCATTATCGGTTCTGATGGGCGTGCCATCCCCTTGACGTCTTACAATGGTTCTGCGCGCCGCTACATGGGAACCTGGAACCCGGACTGGACCTATGGAATTACGAACACGTTCAGCTATAAGAATATTTCTTTATCGTTCCAGATTGACGGGCGGGTAGGAGGAGTAATTGAAGACTATATTCAGAAGCAAACCTTCCGTGGAGGCCGTCACATTGAAACGGTGCAGGGAGCTTTGGGTGAAGCGCGGTACCAGGATTATCTGGGTGTAAAGGCATATGAAGGTGCGGGCGTAAACATCACTTCCGGAACTCCGGAAATTGACCTCGAAGGAAACATCACCAACGAAACTGAATTGACCTTCGCGCCGAATACGAACAAAACGTTTGCCCAGGATTGGGTGAGCCGGTATTATAATACCAACGAGTCGAATATGATCAGCCGGACGTTCTCTAAAATTCGCGAGGTGATTATTACCTACAACCTCCCCTCTAGCTTATTGCAAAAGACGTTTATAAAAAAAGCAAGTGTATCGCTCGTTGGACGGAACCTCTTCTATTTCGCCGAAAAAACAGACATGGACATTGAACAATACGGTGGAACTGAGGTCGGTGGCGGGTTACAAACACCGACAACGCGTCGTTACGGCTTGAACCTTAACATTACTTTCTAAACATAAGACCATGAAAAAGATATCTATACTACTGTTCGTGACTAGCGCACTTCTGATTCTACAGAGTTGCGACAAGAACTTTTCCGAACTGGAGCAGAACCAGAATCGGCCAAGCAAAGTGCCTCCGGGACTTGTGTTAAACGGCATCCTTAATGATTTATACATGGCTCCCTGGAGTCTGGAACATCGTCAGAATCAATTTTGGTGCTGCAACTACAACTATTATGGTACTAACGAGTATTGGTCTAATGCATCGCTTAACTATCAAACTTTGAAGAATGTTCTGAAGATGGAAGAAGAAGCGAAGGCAGCCGGTGGTGGTGCGGTGAATCCGTATTCAGCCCTGGGCAAGTTCTTCCGCGCCTATTACTACGTGCGGATGACGCAAAAGGTCGGCGATATTCCGATGGATCAGGCCTTGCAGGGATTGGGAGAAATCAAGCCCACCTATGATAATCAAAAACAGGTCTATGTGGCTGTTCTCAATTGGCTGGATGAGGCCAATACGGAACTTGCTACCTTGATTGCTGCGAATGATATTACGCTTGCCGGTGATTTTATGCTGGGGAATAACCTCACGAAGTGGAGACAGGTTGTCAACAGCTTCAAACTTCGTGTGCTGATCAGTTTGAGCAACAAAGAAGCAGATTCGGATCTTAACATCAAGGCCAAGTTTGCCGCGATCCTGGCAGACCCAGCTCAGTTTCCGATCATGTCCAGTCTATCGGACGACATGAGCTACATCTACAATGGTACGACCAATTTGTATCCTACCAACCCTGGCAACAAAGGGTTTGACAAAAACCGGTACAACATGGCTGCCACCTATGTGGGTTTGCTCACTACCCTCCAGGATCCCCGGGTCTTTGTTGTGGCAAATCCGTCGAAGAAAAAACTCGCGGAAGCTGTTCCAGCCAATAGCTTTACTGCCTTTGTCGGCGCCTCATCTGGTGAAAGTCTCGATGATATGTCGACAAAAGCTCAGCTTGGCGAGTATTCTTATGCGAACCAGAAGCGGTACTATGGATCATTTATTGGACCTGAACCGGGGCTTCAACTGGGCTTCGCGGAACAGTGCTTTAATATTGCGGAAGGCATTCACCGCGGTTGGGCCCCTGGAAATCCAGAGACATATTACAACCTTGGGATTACTGCCTCCATGCAATTTTATGGTATCGCCCAGGGTACTGTCATTTCGATCACCGAATCCGACAATGACGTTGTTGTAGGGTCCTACACGGCGGATCTCTCGGCCTACCTGAACCAGGTATCTGTCAAATACGCGGGAGTCAATGCCACTGGATTAACCCAGATTCTTGAGCAGAAGTATCTGGCCTTCTTCCAGAACTCGGGTCAGGAGGCGTACTTCAACTTCCGCCGCACGGGAGTTCCAGCGTTCCTCTTTGGGCCTGGAACCGGAAACGGTGACGTCATACCAAAGCGATGGTTGTATCCGATTGCCGAGAAAACAAATAATTTGGATAACTACAATTCGGCAGTCACGGCACAGTTTGGCACGCCTACCGAAAGCTTGAATGACGATTTGTGGATCGACAAGAATTGACTTCTAGATTGGGTTAGTAATAATGGTTGAAACTACTTCCGGGGCCCTCGCCCCGGAAGTTTTCTACGGGTTAAACTAGATTTGCAATGTTTACACGAAGGAAATTCTTTAAGCGGGTTGCCGTCGGCGGATTAACGGCCGGCTTTGTTCCCCTAACTTTATTGGGTGCAGACAATGGCAGTCGCGCTGCCATGAAGAACCGGGTGCTTCGTTTAGCCCACATTACAGATGTTCACATCCTTGACAAGAAAAATGCAGAAACGTGTTTTTCAAGAGCACTACGACAAATCAATGAACTGGCAGACCGCCCTGATTGGATTATTAATACAGGCGACACGGTTATGGATGAAAACAAGCAGACCCTTGAGACGGTTGCCTCACAGTGGAATACCTGGAACACAATAACCAGGATGGACAATAGCCTAACGATCAAGAGTTGCCTTGGAAATCATGATGTGTGGAATGGTCCGGATGAAGCATTGGATCAAGTTTACAAGAAGGACAGACGCTATGGGAAGCAATGGGCTATTGACGAATTGAGTTTGTCAAACCGATACTATTCTTTTGAGCAGAAGGGATGGAAATTTATTGCCTTGGACAGCATAAATGGCGAGAGTGGATATCAATTGGACGATGCTCAATTTGCATGGTTAAGTTCAGAGGTTTTAACGGACAAGCCTATACTAATTTACAGTCATGTCCCAATTCTATCTATGGGGGCCTTGCTGTATACGACAAAGCGAAAACCGTTGGCGGAGGTAAGATTCCCTTCAGGGGACATGCACAATGATCATCAGCGGCTTAAGGATCTTTTTGCTAAAAAAAGGAATGTGAAGGTCTGTCTTAGTGGGCATGTCCACTACATTGATGCCACTGAGTATCTGGGCGTCAGGTATCTTTGTAATGGGGCAATGTCAGGCAATTGGTGGGGCGACCCGCTGTCCTTGGATGAGTTTCCGCCCGTATTTACCGTTCTTGATCTTTTTGACGACGGAAGCAGCAGCCAGGAGTACTACTTCTACAATACTAAAACCTAACTTACGATCATGATACGCATATTGATTTTACTTTTTGTTGCTGTCATATTGACGCCAGTCTTCAGTCAGCCTGTTCGGAAGACAGAGAACATCGTGCTGGTCACACTTGATGGGATGCGTTGGCAGGAAGTATTCGGGGGCGCAGATTCTTCTTTCATGAAACAACAAAAAAACCTAAAGGACGCGCAAGTCAGGCAGAAATTTTGGAACAATGATTCGCAAGCCAGAAGAAAAATGCTTTTCCCTTTTCTCTGGACTACGATGGTGGAAAAAGGGCAACTTTTAGGTAATCGAGTTCTGAACAGCAAAGTTAACGTCACAAACAATCAGTGGTTTTCATACCCTGGTTACAATGAAATACTCACAGGTCTCGCTGACAACGAGCGCATCACCAGTAATGATAAATTCTACAACCCCAATACCACTATCCTTGAATTCATCAATGGTCAGTCTGCCTACAAGGGAAAGGTCGCAGCCTTTACATCATGGGATGTTTTTCCTTTTATAATTAACGATAAACGGAGTGGTGTATTCGTCAGCGCCGGCCTTGTTTCTGCGTCAGGGCCAAACATGTCAGAGCAGGAGAAGACACTTAACCGATTGATGCCGACCGTTCCCAATCCCCTTGGTGATGTGCGTTTGGATGCATTCACCTTTTACTATGGATTGGAATACATGAAGCGTAACAAGCCGCGTGTCCTTTATTTTTCATTTGACGAAACTGATGACTTTGCGCATAGCGGAGAATACGCGGCATACCTCAATTCTGCCCATAGTGCGGATCAATTTATTTCCGAATTGTATGATTATATACAATCTGATCCTGTCTATCGGGATAAAACGACACTGATCATTACGGTCGATCATGGCCGCGGCAACGGTGCTGACGATTGGAAAAGTCATGGAAGCCAAGTCAATGGCGCGGATCAGATATGGATGGCCATTCTCGGCCCAGATACTCCTGCTCTTGGGGAAGCCAAAGGCACACAGCATTATCAAAATCAGATTGCCCAAACCGTAGCAGCACTTCTTGGACTACGCTATGAAAGTAAAAACGCCACTGGGAAAATCCTCGATGGCGTGATGACGAAGTAAGGGCGTTCAGGAATCTATGCTGGTTTTCCGGTGGGCTTCTTTTTTGCTTTGGCCGCTGCGCTGACGGGCTTTTTCTTGCTCTTTAATTTTTTCAAATCCTTTTTGATTGTCCCGGCAATTTTGCTTGATGCTTTCTTTACGGACTTCTTCGTCTTCTTTGATGGAGATGAGATGTGAAGGTCGGTGATGGCCTTGTTTACTGACGCTTCAATCTTGGTTCGAATTGCTTTCTTTGAAACCTCACCAGCATTCGCTGTTTTTTGTTTTTTTGCTTTCATGTCCTTTTTTTGAGTACAACAAACTTACGTGATGTTAAGCAAAGGCATTCACAATTAACGGAAACATAACATGAGCCGCCTTTGATCTGATTTTAATTCGGTTTTGGCCTTAATCCAGCATTCTGACCTTGCTTTTTGATATTTATATGATATTCCCATCCCTATTTTCTGTAGTCCAGCGCCGGTTTGCGGTCGCCGATTAAGGCTTCATACTTGAAATTCTCCCCGCGCTTTGTACGGAATTCCTTCCATGCGTCTTCAATCATAGCTGGCGTTGTGAAGAGATCCATCGCGGTGAGCGCCATCGTCTTCGCGGCCATCATCATACCTTTCTGCCCGATGGTTGTTCCACCAGCTGCGACGGCTTGCCAGCTGTGGGCAGCAGTACCAGGGACCCAGGTAGCAGTGCCCAGTCCAACGGTAGGCACCGTCCAGCTTACATCTCCCACATCTGTAGATGCGGAGCCATCGTAAGTTCGTAAGGGCTGGATCACCTGTGTGGATTCCAGGGTCGGTACTTTCTGATCAGTTGGAAAGCTCTGCTGAATCTTCGTTGCAAATTCTTTTTCTTCGGGGGTGTATGCATAGCCTCCCACTACCCGAAGGTTTGCATCCATTGCCCGAGCCAGCGTTTCGTTACCTAACAAATCAAAAACACCACCGGTAATTTCAACTTCAACCCGTGTATCGGTTCCCATCGCAGCACCGCGTGCCGCCCGCTCGATTCGTTCCCAGATCGACTTTACATTGTCACGTTTTGGATTTCTTACATAATAGTAGACTTCTGCAAAGGCGGGGACAACGTTGGGGGCCTCACCTCCACGCGTTATAACATAGTGAATGCGCGTCTCCTGGGGTACATGCTCACGAAGCATGTTTACCATGGCATCCATAGCCTCGACAGCATCCAGCGCTGAGCGTCCACGTTCCGGTGAAGCCGCAGCGTGTGATGCCACGCCATAAAACCTGAACTTCCCCGTCTTGTTTGCTAGTGAAGAGCCATATCCGGCACTGTTACCAGATGAAGGGTGCCAGTTAACAACTGCGTCTACATCATTAAACAATCCTTCCCGCACCATGTAGACTTTTCCGGATCCACCTTCTTCAGCAGGTGTACCGTAGAACCGGATGGTTCCGGTTTTTTTGTTAGCGATGAGCCAATCTTTTACAGCGATGGCCGCTGCCGAAGATGCAACACCAAAGAGGTGATGACCGCAGGCGTGACCCGCGATCTGGCCGGGAATCGGCTTGGGTTCGGGTACCGCCATTTGTGCGACGCCTGGCAATGCGTCAAACTCTCCCAGGATACCGATCACCGGTTTGCCAGATCCATACGTAGCGGTGAAAGCTGTCGGCATTCCGGCTATATTGGATTGAACCGTGAATCCGGCATCTTTCAGCATCTGCTGAAGCAACGCAGAACTCTGGGTTTCCTGAAACCCTACTTCAGCGTAGTCCCAGATCTTCTTGGCGGCAGCGGCAGACTGATCGGTGCGGGCATCGATGGATTTGATAATGTCTTGTTTTGTTTTTTGTGCGAAAGTGGCTCCGGCGAGCAAAGTAACAGTCCCGATAAGGATAAGGATGCGCTTCATGGGTTTGGATTTAGTCAGCAATGGGTACTAAAGTACGATATTGGGAAAATTCAAGGAAATCGGTCACCAATTTTCCGGGAACCCCTCACATTGTTCGGAAAATGTGATTTTATAAAGAGGGTGAGTTGTTACCTTTATCCTATGGAAGTCAAAGAACCTGACCTTTCCGGAACCTACACATATGCCGACTACATGACCTGGGAGTGGGATCAGCTAGCCGAACTGATCCAAGGAAAGATATTTAAGATGTCTCCAGCTCCCAGTGGTCGCCACCAGCGCATTTCCGGGAATCTCTTTGTCCCGCTGTGGAACTTTTTTCGCGGAAAAAAATGCCTGGTTTTTGCGGCACCTTTTGATGTCCGCCTTCCAGTTTCCTCTAAGAAGAAAGAGGACCAGGACATTATAACAGTAGTGCAGCCAGATATTTGTGTGATCTGCGACCCTTCAAAGATGGATGAGCGCGGTTGTCTGGGGGCGCCTGACTGGATTATTGAGATTCTTTCAAAATACACCTCAGCGAAGGACCTGAACTTGAAGTTTGATGTGTATGAATCAGCGGGTGTTAAAGAGTATTGGGTGGTGCACCCGGAAGAACAAACCTTGTTGATTTACACCCTTGATGAGCGAGGTAAATACAGCGGCCTCTTAAAACCGTTTGTTAATTCAGATATGGTTTCACCCACCCTATTCCCGGACCTTAGGATAAATCTGGAGGAGGTTTTTTCGGAAGAACAGGTTTGAAGTTGCTGGGTTGTGGCCGTAACCATTGATGTTTTTTTTACCTGACGTTTCTCGATCCGCACAACAATGACAATCAATACGATCAGGCTCAGGATAATAAGAAATAGAGCAAACACTCTGACGAGTTTTTTCAAACGCATTTCTTCCTTGTGCCGCTGCAGCACATCACCATAGTTACGGAACCGGTCAGACCCCCGCCCGGTAATTTTTTGTCGGCGCAATCGAATCTCGTTCTTACTCATCGTACCTAAGTTTAATATTGAAGTGCCTCCTCAGTTTATCAAGGGCGCGATATGTTCTCATTTTAGCACCACTTTCTGTGATATTCAGAATGAAGGCGATCTCCCGGAAGTCCTTATCCTCAAAGAACCGAAGCTCCAGTACCTGGAGCATTTCGGTTGGAAGGTCCTTGAGGTAAGTCAACAATCGCTGAATGACCTCCTCATCCCAATCGCCCGTGGCCGTGGAATCAGTGCGCTCTACCAACTCACGGATTCGGATCTCTTCGATGCTAAAGACTTTTTTTCCTTTCTTTTTTCGATAGTATTTGTAGACTTCGTTGGTGGCAATCTTGTACAGCCATGCGGAAAACGGAAAGCCACGGAATTCGTAGTGGGGTAGATGATTCAAGACGTTTACAAATGTCTGCGAGCAAAGATCCCCGGCGACATCCTCGTCACCGGTTTGCCGGAGCAGAAAGTAGTAGATCCTGTCAAAGTAGGTCTCGTACAGTTCGCCAAAGGCTTTCGGATCACGTTTGGATCGTTCGATGATCTCGTACTCCCTTCGGATTTCGTCCTCCTTCATGGATGATGGGGTCTTCTGCCATAATGCCGTATAACTGGATAAGACACAAATGATTGATTGAAGTTGAGGCGCGGCTCCCGTTTCATACCCAAGAATCACGTAACTTGAGGTAACGGATTTCCATGTAATATCCGGAATATTGAATTCAGGTCATGCGGCGCGGCAGGATAATTCTTCTGGTTGGTTTCTTCCTTTCGGTCTGTATCCGGGCCGGCAGTCAACACCATGCCCTTCGCCAGTATACCGCGGTTGACGGCCTTCCCCAATCACAGGTCAATGCGATAGTAGAGGATCAGTTTGGCTACCTGTGGATCGGTACGTCCGGAGGGGGCCTTGCGCGGTTTGATGGACGTGAGTTCAAAGTCTACACCACCTTCGACGGACTGCTCAGCAACATTGTCACATCTATTTTTATTGATTCTAGAAAAATCATCTGGACCGTCCACCCCCAGGGGATCACTCGATTCGACGGGTTGACTTTCAAGAAATATCCATCTGCGGTGTCTGCTGAAGGGCACAAGCGGATCCGCCGCATGGTGGAATACAGGGATACGATCTTTATGGTCTCCAACCCGGGCATGATCGGGCGCATCTACAAGGATTCGGTGTATGTGTGGGCCCGAAATATTTTTCCGGGGAAGACTATCTTTTTTACGCATATCACTTCACACAACGTTGCATGTTTCTATCTCAATGACAGTTCCTTCGTCACTCCGTCCGAAAGGGGTTATCGTAAAATATCTCATGCGCAGGTCTTCAACATCGCCTTCAACATGTACAACCATGGCGATGAGGTGTGGCTGGAGACTGACAAAGGAACCTTTGCCCTTGATCTGGTGAAGGGAACTTTTGCTGCACGCACAAAAATGATTGATCGGTACATTATCGCTTACGATAGCCTTGAGTCTGTGTATTGGACGCGCAATGAGCGGACACTTTTCCGTGAGCGGATCATCGGCAATCATATTGAGACAGATACTGTACTCAAGGCGGTACCGATCAGTCAGGTGCTGCTGGACCGGGAAGGGAATGCCTGGTTCGGGAGCGCCGGAAATGGATTGTTCCAGTACTACGCGAAAGACTTTAATAAAGTGGCAGGCAGGATGCGGCGGATTATGGCTGTTGAGAAAGACGCATTGGGTAATCTATGGCTTGGCGGAGGTGAGTTGTTGGAAGTAAAGCAGGGAAGAACAAAGGTCTTTCCACTTCCCAACGGCAAAGACGATGGCGTGCGTACCATCCGCAAGAGTCTGAACGGCGAGGTTTGGGTTGGTTCGTACTCAGGGCTCGGAAGATACTCGCCCGCAACAGACCGTTTCGCATGGTTTAACCGTGAACATGGGCTATCAAGCGCATATGTGACGGCATTGGAATTTGATGACCAGGGGCAGTTGTGGATTGGCACAACCGGAGGAGGCTTAAATCGGTATGACGGCAAATCTTTTGAACCTTTTCCATCTACCGGGATAAAGAACATTGCATCGCTTCGGTATCTCCCGGCCCTCAAGTCACTCTTTATCGGTACAGAATTTGGTCTCCATGTGCTGAAAGGCGACAAACTCTCTACGATACCACTTCCTCAATTTGAAAATACCACGGTGCTGTCAATGGCCGCATTCCGCGATACACTGTTGTTGGCTGGGTCTGGCGGTGCTGGTGTGGCGGTCATTGATCCCCGGCGGGCATCCCGCACATTTATAGGTCCACGCGAAGGGCTTCCTTCAGGTTTCATATTTTTTGTGACGGTGGATGAAACGGATAGAATTTGGATTGGTACCGAAAAAGGAATTACCCGATTGAAGTTGAATGCCAACCTGGAGATTATCGAAACGCGAGACTTCGGATTTAGCAACGGCCTTACCGGGATCGAAACAAATCAAAATGCCTACTACTTGTCTTCCGGAGAAAAATACTTTGGGCTTATTGATGGACTCTATGAATTCAATGGCTACGGAAGGCATTCGCTCACATCGTATCCCGTTCATTTGACAAATGTTGAAATTCTCTTTGGTCAGACGCCGATTCATCCATTCGGTCGTCCGGTACCGGGTTTTTTCAAAATTCCCTCTTCATTAGCGCTTCCTTCAGACAAGAATCACATCACATTTTATTTCAACCGTGTAGATAAGCGGTATCCTAATTCGGTGCGGTACCGGTATTTTCTGGAATCCTTTGATAAGACTTGGTCACCGCCATCGGCGATGGGAGTTGTGACGTATAGCAATCTTCCGCCAGGGAGTTACGTATTTCGGGTGATGGCAACGAACCAGGTTGGAAGCTGGGATGAACCGTCGATTGCATATGTTTTTTCCATTGAAGCCCCGTTCTATCGCACGGCAACATTCTATGTGGTTTCGGGCGCATTGCTGTTGGGGTCCCTCGTGCTGTTTGTTTTGGTGCGCATGCGGAAAAATGTTTCACGGGCAATTCAGCGGGAGCATATACGTCAGCAGGAACAGGAGTCGTTGCGGAAGGAGATTGCCCGGGATTTCCACGACGAAATGGGCAATCAGTTGACCCGGATTATCAACTATGTAAGCCTGATGCGGTTGAACGGCCATGGCCAAGGGCCCGATCTTTACCGCAAAGTGGAGGAGTCAGCCAAGTATCTATACAACGGGACGCGGGATTTTATCTGGGCGATAGACCCGGTTAATGACGATTTGTCTAAATTGTTCCTGCACATCCGCGACTTCGGAGAAAAATTATTCGAGGAAAAGGGTGTCCATTTCAGGGCTTTTAACGAAACCAAAGAAAAAGTGAAACTTCCTTACGGCTTTAGCCGTGAAGCTAATTTGATCTTCAAGGAGGCGATGACAAACGCCTTCAAACATTCCGGTGCGGCGAACGTTTCCTTAAAGTTGAGGGAGGCGAAGGACGGATACGAGATGGTGCTGGAAGATGATGGAACTGGAATTGACCCGGAACAGGTGCATTCCTCGAACGGCATCAGGAACATCCGTTCGCGTGCAGAAAAGATAAAGGCCTCCCTGGAAGTAGGTCGATTAATGGAAGGTCATGGAACTCGAGTTGAATTGTACTTCACGATAACTAAAAAGAAAATTTATGATACCGCTTTCCAAAAAACGCGTCCTCATCGTTGAAGACGATGCAGAGATCCGTAACAGTTTTGTACTCATTGTTAACAGTTCGGAGAAGTTTGCGGTAGTCAATGCCTACGGCTCGTGCGAGGAGGCCATCAAGCACCTCAATCACGACAAGCCGGATTATGTGCTGATGGACATCGAGTTGCCGGGTATGAACGGCATTCAGGGTAGTCGCATCATTAAGGATAAGAGTCCTTCCTCAGAGATAATCATGGTGACGGTCTATGAAGATAACGAACTGGTTTTTGAAGCATTGAAATCTGGTGCGACCGGATACATAACGAAGAGTTCCAACCACCTGGAGTTATTGTCGGCGCTGGAGGAAATCTCCCGCGGCGGTGCGCCCATGAGCAGCAAGATTGCCCGCATGGTCATCGACAACTTCCATATCAACCCCAATTCACCGCTAACCAAGCGCGAGACAGAAATCCTTTCACTGATTTCAGAAGGGAAGACCTACACCCAGATTTCTGAGCAGCTGTTCATTTCTAAAGAGACGTCCAAGACGCACATCAAGAACATCTACGCAAAGCTTCAGGTGAACAGCAAATCGCAGGCGCTTGCAAGAGCGGCACAGGATAAACTGATTTAAAGTAGCGGGTCACAAGCAACAAGTTGCAAGAGGCTCAGCACGGCAAGTCAAGCTGATAAATTCCACGTTCAAGTTTATTGACACTGCTTGCCGCCAGGGGCCTGCGACTTGTAGCTATTTTGCAGGTCGTCAGAATGGAGCATTCTTTCCCGAAATATCCCGAACACAGCGTGATTTCCAGCATGCACTAGTCGAGTATCTTTGTTTATCAATTTTGGGTAAGGTCAGGTGGCTGCTCCTGGGGTCATGGGTGGATTTAGGGCAGCCACCTCCTTTTTATACCCCGTTCATCCCACTGTCTGTTGAATTCTCCTACCTGATTCCTTAGCTTTTGGGGTTTAAATCCCAATATGAAGAAAATTCTACTCGTGCTCCTCTTGGGAGCCACCACCCTCACCTTCGCTCAGAAGAAGAAAGAATCCGCAGCGCCAACACAGCCATCGCCTGTCGTTCCAGCCCCCGCTGGGATCGAGGCCAAGACAGTTGGGATGAAGAAATTTGCCGGCTATGTCGAGTACTACTACGATGAGAAGCAAGACAAGATTTATTTACTCATCGACAAGTTTGATACTGAATTCCTCTACGTAGAATCACTTGCCGCCGGCATCGGCTCCAACGACATCGGCCTGGATAGAAATCAGCTAGGACGCGATCGTGTAGTGAAATTTGAACGTAAAGGCCCTAAGGTATTGCTGTCTGAAATCAATCTTGGATTCCGGGCTATCAGTAATAATGCCATGGAGCGCAAAGCGGTAGAGGACGCCTTTGCCTATTCCGTGCTTTGGGGTTTTTCGGTTACCGCCGAAGACAACGGAAAAGTTCTCGTAGACGCAACTGACTTTCTGATGCAAGATGCCCATGAAGTCATCGGCAGGCTCAGGGGCACACAGCAAGGCACCTACACGCTGGACAAGTCCCGGTCAGCATTCTATCTTCCCCGGACAAAGAACTTCCCTCAGAATTCAGAATTTGAAGTTACCCTTACGTTTACCGGCCAACCCACCGGCGAGTACATTCGCAGTGTTGTTCCCACGCCGGGGAGCGTAACCGTTCGCCAGCACCATTCGTTCGTACAGCTGCCTGACAACAACTATAAGCCGAGGAAGTTCGACCCACGTGCAGGCTATGGGAGCATGTCCTACTATGACTATGCCACACCCATCAACCTTCCTATTGAAAAGCGTTTCATTACGCGCCACCGCCTTGACAAAAAGGATCCCGGCGCTGTGATAAGCGAGGCTGTTGAGCCCATTATATATTATATGGATCCAGGTACGCCCGAGCCAATTCGTTCGGCCCTCATGGATGGGGCCCGATGGTGGAATCAGGCCTATGAAGCTGCGGGATACAAAGATGCCTTTCGTGTGGAATTGCTTCCCGAAGACGCGGATCCCATGGATGTGCGATACAATGTCATTAACTGGGTACACCGATCAACCCGGGGATGGTCCTACGGCGCATCCGTTTCCGATCCCCGCACAGGCGAGATCATCAAGGGACACGTCAGTTTGGGTTCCTTGCGCGTTCGCCAGGATTTTCTGATCGCTGAGGGTCTTCTGGCCCCTTATGAAACCGGAAAGCCCGCGTCCAAGGAAATGGAAAACCTGGCGCTGAGCCGCCTCCGTCAGTTGGCTGCTCATGAAGTGGGTCACACGCTGGGTTTGGCGCATGCCTACTCATCCAGTTCAGAGAACCTGTCGTCAGTCATGGATTACCCGCATCCAACCGCAACCCTGGTTGATGGAAAAGTAGACGTCAGCAAAGCGTATGACGACAAGATCGGTGCCTTCGACAAGGTGGCGATTACCTATGGCTACCAGGACTACCCCGATGGAACGGACGAAGACAAAGCACTATACGAGCTCATCCAAAACTCCCTGAAGGCAGGGCTTACCTTTCTTTCTGATCAGGATGCTCGTCCCACCGGAAGTGCACATCCCTTTACGCACTTGTGGGACAATGGAAAGGACCCCGCTGCTGAGTTAAACCGTATGCTTGACCTCCGCACCGTGGTGATGCGCAACTTTGGTGAGAACAATATTCCAGTCGGAACACCTATGGCCATGCTTGAAGAAGTGTTGGTACCCATGTATTTTTCTCACCGTTATCAGGTAGAGGCGACTTCAAAAATGATTGGAGGTTTGAATTATAGGTATGCGTTGCGTGGAGATGGGCAGCCTGTCGCTGAATTGCTGACACCCCAACAGGAGATTAATGCACTGGAGGCGCTAATGCGCACCATTCAACCTGCTACTTTAATGTTTTCCGAGAATTTACTTCGCAGTATCCCCCCTCGCCCCCTTGGTTATTCCCGTCATCGGGAATTGGTGAAGATAAGGACCGAACTCACGTTTGATCCGTTATCTGCAGCGGAGACGGCTGCTGACATGACTTTCTCTATGGTGCTTCATCCGGCCCGCGCCAATCGCCTCTTTGAACATCATTCACGCGATGCACGGCTTCCTTCACTCGAAAGTGTTATCGATCGTTTGCTCTTAACCTCGATAAAAGCTAATCCCAAGAATGGGTACGAAGGTGCGGTGCAGATGGCGGTAGATTATGCGATGTTCAGCAACCTCGCCAAACTGGCACTTTCTCCGGACGCGGCTCCTCCGGCACGTGCCATTGCGCATGCGAAATTGAAGCAATTGAAAACATGGCTGACCACCAGGCCTGTTGCAACAGAGGAATGGTCCGCATTCTATGCTTATCTGGCTGATCTGACTGGGAAACTCAACGAAAATCCAGCGGAATTCAAGATCCAGCAGGCTCTGCAATCTCCTCCCGGTCAGCCCATCGGCGACTTTGACCTTGATTTTTGTGGTACCAACAAATAAGTAAATTCTAAAACTGAATCGATGAAAAAAGTAATTCTAGCACTAACCATTTTGTGTATGGTCACCGCGGCCTTTGCACAGAAACTGGATATGGAAAAATTCAAGGGGATGAAACCCCGGAGCATTGGCCCTGCCGGTATGAGCGGACGCATCACAGCCATCGACGCTGTTGTGAGCAATCCGGATATTATTTATGCTGGCGCAGCATCGGGGGGTGTTTGGAAATCAACCAGCGGTGGTACTTCCTGGTCGCCCATCTTTGACAAGGAGACAACGTTGGGCATTGGCGCCATTGCCATTCAACAGAATAATCCTTCGGTGATTTGGGTTGGGACAGGTGAGGGCAATCCGCGTAACAGTTTGAATGGTGGCGATGGCATTTATAAGAGCCTTGATGCCGGAAAGACCTGGAAAAAGATGGGTCTGGAAAAAACAAGACACATCCATCGCATTATTATTGATCCCAGCAATCCGAATACAGTTTATGTAGGGTCAATTGGTTCACCATGGGGCGATCACCCGGAGCGCGGTGTTTACAAAACCACAGACGGCGGCGCAACATGGACGCAGGTTCTATTTGTAGACAACAAGACCGGAGTCGGCGAGTTGGTAATGGACCCATCCAACCCCAATAAGTTGATTGCCAACATGTGGGAACACCGTCGGTTGCCATGGACGTTCAAGTCGGGGGGCCCAGGATCGGGACTTCATATCACCTATGACGGAGGTAAGACCTGGAAGAAGATCACCAGCAAGCAAGGCCTGCCTGAGGGCGACCTCGGCAGAATGGGCATAGCCATTGCACGCAGCAAGCCAGAAATTGTTTATGCGCTTATCGAGTCAAAGAAGAACGCGCTTTATCGTTCTGAAGACGGTGGCGAAAAATGGACTATGGTCAATGATAAGAATGATATCGGTGACCGGCCATTTTACTATTATGAGATCTATGTTGATTCGAAGAATGAGAATAGGCTATACACCATTTATTCCCGTGTCAATGTCAGCGAGGATGGAGGCAGGAGCTTCACGCAGATGCAAGCCAATATTCACCCGGACCACCACGCCTGGTGGATCAGCCCGGAAGACCCATCGCTTATTATTGAGGGAAATGACGGTGGGGTGAACATCAGCCGCGACCGTGGTGCCAGTTGGACTTTTGCCGAAAATATTCCAGTAGGTCAGTTCTATCATATTAATGTAGACATGGATCAACCGTACAACGTTTATGGAGGGCTTCAGGATAATGGATCATGGGTTGGTCCGGCCTATGTATGGCGCAACGCCGGTATCCGAAATTCATATTGGCAGGAATTATTCTTCGGCGATGGCTTTGATGTTTCTCCTGATCCTGACAACAGCCGGTATGGTTATGCGATGTCGCAGGGAGGAAACCTGGGTCGTTACGATTTGGAGACTGGCTATACCAAGTTTATCAGGCCTACACACCCCGATGCGAATTTCAAGCTGCGTTACAATTGGAACTCCGCCCTTGCGCAAGATCCATTCAAAACCGGCACGATATATTACGCAAGCCAGATGGTTCACAAATCCAGTGACCGCGGAACCACATGGGAAATCATTTCCCCTGACCTGACCACCAATAACCCGGAGAAGCAAAAACAATATGAAAGTGGCGGGATGACCATGGATGCTACGGGAGCGGAGAACCATTGCACGATCATTGCCCTTGGAGCCAGTCCTGCAAAAGAAGGTGTGATCTGGGCGGGAACAGATGACGGAAATGTTCAAGTCACTCAGGATGGAGGAAAGTCATGGGCCAACGTAACGGCTGCCATCGTCGGGATGCCGAAAAATGCCTGGGTTCCCCAGATTCATGTTTCAAAATCCAATGCAGGCGAGGCATTTGTTGTCGTCAACAACTACAGGCAATTTGATTACAAACCATACTTGTTCCATACTCAGGATTTTGGAAAGACCTGGGTATCCCTTGTCTCGGGGGCGCAAGTGGGTGAGAGCAATTACACGCTTGCCGTTGTTCAAGATCCTGCAGAATCCAAACTCCTGTTTCTAGGCACGGAGAACGGCTTGTTTGTCAGCGTTGATGCCGGTAAAAACTGGACAAAATGGACGAATGAGTTTCCTTCCGGTGTGCCCGTGATGGATTTGGTGATCCACCCGCGTGAGCATGACTTGGCGATCGGAACATTCGGTAGGGCAATCTGGGTGCTTGATGATATTCGCCCTTTGCGCGAATTGGCGAAGTCTGGAGAGCTCGCCATGACCTCGGTTGTGAAAATATTCCCTGCCCCGGATGCTTACCTGGCCTCCATCCAGCAGCCGTCCGGACCAAGGTTTGAAGCGGACGCTGTATATAATGGTCAGAATCGCCCTAGTGGAGCGCGGATATCCTATTCTGTAAACAAACCTGCTGAAACCAAGAAGGATCCTGAAAAGATAGATCCTAAGTCAGGAAAGAAACCAGCAGAAGTCGCAACAGTCAAGCCTGAAGAGAATAAAGTAGGACGTCCTGCAGCAAAGTATGACTCTGTCAAACTGGAAATTTTCAATGCGAATGGTAAATTAATCAATACGCTTCGTCAGAAGGCCCCTGAAGATATGGGAATCAACAGGATGACTTGGAGCCTTAACGAACAATCGCAGCGACAGCCTTCGCGTGAGCGTCCGAGAACCGGACAAACAGGCGGCCGCGGATTCGGTGGATTTGGAGGAACTACGGTGGCACCAGGGACCTACAAACTGAGGATTCTGTATGGAGGTCAAAAGGATTCAACCCTGGTTTCTGTCAAAGCCGACCCGCGTATCGACGCACCGGTTCCCATATTGGAGGCCCGCTATGCAATGGCCAAGCAACTTGAAGGAATGACCAAAGTGGTGTCGCAGGCAACTGACCGTTTGCTGGAAAGCAGAGAGCTGACAGAGGACTTTGAGAAGCGTATCAAGGATGCCAAGAAGCCTGAGATGAAGACTGCTGCCGACAAGACCAAGGCAATGAAGGATTCTGTGAATGCGGTCTTTGATTTTATTCTGGGTCCGGAGGATAAACGGCAGGGAATCACCATGAGCAAGGACCTTAGTCGGTATTCCTATGTTCAGACAGCAGGGCAATATGTTTCCAGGTCGCGCGAGCCGATTGGTGAAACGGATCGCCGGGTGGTCAAGCATGCGGAAGAGAAAATGAATGAGATCGTAAATCGGGTGAACAAGTTCTACTCTACTACCTGGCCTGAATATAAGGCCATGATGGAGAAAGTCGATTTGTCACCGTTCAAGACGTACGAACCCCTGAAACAGAATTGACCACCTTGACGATGAGCTACTTCCTTTCGGTCTTGGGCCGGGAAGTGGCTCATTCTTTTCAGACGCCATGATCAGGGTATCCAACCAGTCATATCAATATCCGGGCAGCAACCGGATAACCTTTCCGGACTTTCATCTGGCAAAGGGTAAGCATGGGCTTTTGCTTGGCGATTCCGGCAGCGGGAAGACGACCTTGCTTCACCTGATTGGCGGATTGTTACGCGCACAGGAGGGAAGGATTGAGATCAAAGGTGTTGACCTGTCATCGCTTCAGGAGAATAGCCTGGATTTGTATCGTGGCCAGCATTTTGGTTTTGTCTTTCAAAAGAATCATCTGATCAGTGCGCTCTCTGTTGAAAAGAATCTTCTCGCAGCACCCTTTTTTGCCGGGCTGCCGCAGAAACCTGAACGTGTGGAGGCCCTGCTCAAGGAGCTTGGTCTCGAGGGAAAGCGTAAGGCAAGAATCAGCGAGCTGAGTCAGGGACAAGCGCAGCGTGTAGCCATCGCACGCGCCCTAATTAATAGACCATCCATTATTTTGGCTGATGAACCTACCTCTGCTCTCGATGACAAGAACTGCGAAAAAGTAATCGAGCTGCTGCTGGAAGCTTCCTCAAGTCATGGCGCAACGCTCATCGTGGCTACCCACGATCAACGTCTGAAGTCAAAAATTTCGAATTGTGTTCAATTGTAAGCGCCGATGAACCTGATCATTCTCGTATGGAGTTATCTAAAGGCGCGGCCGCTGACCACCGTGCTAAATGTCATCCTATTGGCTGTGGGTGTCTCCGTTATCACCGTCCTGGTGCTATTCTCAAATCAATTACAGGAGCGGATTACCTCAAATTCCAGAGGGATCGATCTTGTCGTGGGAGCGAAGGGCAGTCCGCTGCAGGTGATTTTGTGCAGTGTCTTTCACATTGACTTTCCGACAGGCAACATCCGGCTTTCGGATGCTGAGCGTATTGCCAAACACCGGTTGGTGAAGAAAGCAATTCCCCTGGCCCTGGGTGACAGTTATTTAGGCTTCCGCATAGTGGGCACAAACACCGACTATCCTGAGTTTTATAAAGCTGAACTGTCCGTTGGCAACTGGTGGTCTTCCAATATGGAAGTCACGGTGGGAGCGACAGTCGCTGAACAATTGAAGTTAAGCCCAGGGGCTAAATTTCTCAGTGCACATGGACTTACGTCCGAAGGACACGCCCACGAAGAACATCCATACCTCGTTGCCGGTATAATGAAGCGGAGCAATACGGTTCTTGACAATCTTATCCTTACGAACATTCAGAGTATCTGGCTCGCGCACGATCTGGAAGAAAGCGGAGGGCCTCCTGTCAATCCTTCTTCCCTAGTTTCCCGCCATGAGGCGGGTGATTCGACACGGGAAGTAACTTCACTGCTGATTCAATACCGAAATCCTTTGGCCGTAATTCAGTTGCCACGATATATCAATAGTCAAACGAACCTTCAGGCAGCGGCGCCTGCTTTTGAAATGGCGCGCCTGTTTTCGATCCTTGGTGTCGGGGCAGATGTGTTCCGCGGGTTCGCAGTAGTGCTGATTCTTATGTCCGGCTTGAGTATTTTCATTGTATTGTACAATTCTATGAAGGAGCGCCGATATGATCTGGCAATCATGCGCTCGATGGGTGTGAGTCGGGTAAGGTTGTTCCTGTCCGTGATCATGGAGGGTAGCATGCTTACAACCCTGGGTAGCGCAATCGGAATACTCCTGGGGCACGGAGCACTATTGGTATTTGCAATTGCTGTAAAAGAGAGTGCGGCTTCTGGGATGCAGGCGGCCGTATTTTATCCGGAGGAAGCCTGGCTCTTCATAGGGAGTTTAGGGCTGGGAATTTTTTGTTCGATTTTGCCGGCGCTACAAGCATACCGAACGGATATTCACAGCGTTCTGGCTGGTAATTAAAACAGTGTGGCTTTGCGCTTCTTAGTCTTCGCGGTGAATAGCCCGCTGTTTCTTTTAGGAGCCATAGAAATAGTTTGAAATGTTACGCGCGTGAACACTATCTTTTGGCCCTCAAATCGGTTATATGAAGCGTTATTTCTCCTTTATCTTCTTGCTGGTAGTAGTCAACTTCGCTTCTGCGCAGCCGGAAGGCTGGGCACTATTTGCCAAGACAAAATTTGAAGCCAAGTACAACGACAAGTCGGCTGAATATTTTCTATATCCCGTTTTCGCCCCCGAGCTCACGAGCATGGTTGGAAAGGAAGTAAGTCTGGAAGGTTACTATATGCCCATCGAAATTGAGGGAAATGCCTACATCATCCTTTCTAAATTTCCCTACAGCCAGTGTTTCTTTTGTGGTGCTGCCGGACCGGAATCAATTTCTGAAGTGGTGTTTAAAGAAAAGCAGGGCAAATTTGAGATGGATCAGTTTATCCGCGTAAAAGGAAAATTGAAGCTGAATGAGGCTGACATTGAACATGGAAATTTCATACTGGAAAATGCGGTGATCGTAAGCAAGTAACCGCAAACGCCACTGCAATCACATCCTTTCTTGTTTAAGTGGAGCGGAGGATGATTGAAAGTCTTTCAGAATATTAATTGGTTGCTTAACAAAATGGTAATGACGAAAATACTGCGCACCTTCCTATCCATTTCATTAATCGTATTGCTTTTTGGCTGTGGTAAGGATGAGGTAGCGCCATCGGCACCGGTTAAAAAGGAAGGTACCTGGTGGAATGATGATGTATTCTATGAAGTGTTCGTAAGAAGCTTCTATGACTCGGATGGCAATGGTAAAGGAGATTTTAAAGGGCTGACAGAGAAACTGGATTATCTCAATGATGGGAATCCAAATACAACCAGTGATTTGGGGGTAACTGGCATTTGGCTTATGCCAATTTTCCCGTCACCGAGTTACCATGGTTATGATGTTTACGACTATCGGGCAATTAACACGCAATATGGGACCATGGATGACTTTAAAGCGTTCGTGGCTGCTGCCCATGCCAGGGGAATTAGAGTCATTATTGATTTTGTAATTAATCACACCTCCTCGCAACACCCTTGGTTTGCGAATTCAGCACAAGGCATCAGCGCGGAAAAACGGTCGTGGTACATTTGGGAAACCACCAACCCCGGATACCTTGGCCCGTGGGGACAAACCGCCTGGCATCAAAAAAATAGCGCATACTACTACGGGCTATTTTGGTCCGGGATGCCTGATCTGAACTATTTGGAACCCAATGTTACAGCTGAGATCAAGGATATTACCCGATTTTGGTATACAGATATTCAAGTTGACGGATTCCGTATTGATGCCGCACGGCACTTGATTGAAGATGGTCAAATCCAGGAGAACACCCAGGCCACGTTGGATTGGTGGAGTGAATTCTATGCATTTCAGAAGAGTATTGACATGAACTTAATGACCGTGGGTGAAGTCTGGACATCAACAGCCAATATTGTTCCGTACACTGACAAACGCCTTGATTATTGCTTTGAGTTCGATCTTTCATATGCCATTGTGAATGCAGCGCGAGTCGGAGATGCCGGAGCATTAAAGATTAAGATTAAGGAGGTTGTGAATTCATACCCCGCCCTTCAGTACGGCAACTTTCTTACCAACCATGATCAAAATCGGGTGATTGATGAATTGAGTGGTAACATAAATAAATCAAAGGTTGCTGCCGGTATACTGCTGACCTTGCCGGGGGTGCCCTATCTGTACTATGGAGAAGAAGTGGGGATGAAGGGCGTAAAGCCGGATGAGGATATCCGTCGGCCGATGCAATGGACAGCTGGGCCAAATGCTGGCTTCACAACGGGAACACCGTGGCATCAGATGAATTCTAACTATGCTACGTTTAATATTGAAACCATGAGGGGTGATCCAAACTCACTTTGGAATCATTACCGCAGCCTCATCGACGCTCGTAAAAGGAGTATTGCTTTGAGACGGGGAGGATGTGAAGTAATGGATGCGAGTACCGGATCGATGCTGGCGTTTTTGCGCAACACAACGGAAGAGAGCATATTGGTAATACATAATACCAGTTCAACCCAACTATCAGGCGCCCAAATTTCCTGTAGTGCAAGCACGCTTTCACCCGGTAATTATGCGGCCACCGATATACTTACCGGTAGTGTCGCAGGAGACCTTGCGGTCAGTTCTTCGGGAAGCATTGCTGGCTATACCCCTTACGCAACCCTGTCTCCGTACGGCTCTTACCTAATCAAACTGGTAAAGAAGTAGTCATTCGCGTATTCTTATTAAATGAAAGTGTCAATGTAGCCTCGTGGATAGTACCTTTGGGAAGAATTAGAGACGCTCCAGCTCATGTTTGAAGCCGGCGGCCCTCAGTTCATAAACCTTTAGCTATCGAATATGTTTTCAAAATCCTGGCTGATCATTAGGGATGACGCAAGAATGACTTTTGAGGTTTGCGGTCAGGATTCGAATCCCGATCCCTTTATGAATAACGTTCATGGCATGCAGAAGGCAGGAATGAGCGTAAGTGGCCTGACGCCACCGGTGACAAATCAGAGCGCAAGCAAGGAGGTCATAAAAGTTGTGGGGTATGCCAAAGAATTGGGACTCCACAAAAGGTTGCTGGACGCTTACAAAGAGAAAACGCGAAAAGACTTTGGCGCGTGGGAAGACTAAGGCCAGTGGTGACAAGAAGATATAGCCAAATCAGCAAGCGCTGACTGATTATTTCTTACTGGTTGCTCAATACAGGATATCTTCGTTGCATCCATTCAAAGGAGCCGAAAAGCACACCGCAGAAAACGAGATTTCCGACAGCCATATTGCGAAGGAAAGGAACGGCAAGGCCTAAACATTTTCCAAATCCATACCAGTCCTTGGTGAAAGGCAGGCCTGTTGTAATATCGGTACCGGTCATCCATACTCCGATATCGGTAATAAGCCAGTGAAGCAGGGCGGCGGCAATGCCAGTGACGGCTACATTTACAATTGTTGCTTTCTTGATCAGGGTGCCGAGAACAACTGTGAGCGCGAAGGTTCCGTAAACCCAAAACATCCCACCATAGAAGAATACCCAATGATCAAAATAGTAGAACCGGTTTAGAAAAATGTCGCTAATCCACAGCGCCAGGAGGGGAATCAGAAAAGCCTTCCAGCGATCAGCAAAATAGCAGCCGCCAAAGAGAGCGATGGCTCCAAAAGGGGTGAGGTTACTCATTATGCTAAACACTGGACTTGACTGAAATAGCCTGTAAGAAGCCGCCAGCATAATCATCAGGATAAGTACGATCGTGCGGGGATGGATGGAGGAATGGTTCATGAGCATGTAATAACGGTGCTAAATTACAATAGAATTCTGAGATGGAAACTATGCGAACTGGTCAATCCTGGTCAACTTCTGCCTTCTATGTTCGTTTTCTACATTTCCTTTAAGGTGCTGACGGCGAATCAACAAGAAACATATAAAAGGCGGTTAGTTATGGCAACGTGTACCTCACGCCAACAAACCCCTTAGCCCCCTGCATCGGGGCGTAGTTATACGTAGTGTCGAAGCTGTAGCCAAATGGATTTGTATCTGGTCTGGGGCTTCCGGCATTGTCGAAATATAGTCCTCCACGACGATCAAACGGATCATCAGGATGTAACAAAGGATTATTGGGTAGAAAGTTGAGCAAGTTCTTTACTCCGCCATAGGCCTCCCAGCGGTTGCCAAGGGATTTGGTAAGTTGAAGATTGACCAAGCCGAACCAGGGCGATTGATTTGGTCTGAAGTCGTTGGGAACAATGGGTAGGTACATCGGGCCGTTAACTCTTCCGGTCAGGTCAACGGAAAGCCGGATGGGTTCAAAGGTATACGTCACTGCGAAGGTCCCGGAGAATTTTGGCGCATGCAATTGAGGGACTTCCACTTCCCCGAGCCGACGATCAACCCGAAATACCTCCATTAATGTGATCCCGGCGTTTAGTTTGAATGCATTGGAAAAAGCAATATCCGCATTCATTGTCACTCCTTTTGAGATAGCATAACCATCTAAATTGTCATAGATGATCTCGTTTGGGTTTGTTTCAAAGTCGCCAACAATCTTGTTTGTAAAGTAGGTATAGAAGAGGCTTGCATCAAGATTTATATATCCGTTGGGCCGGGGAATAAATTGGGAGTAGTTCAGGTTGACATTCCAACTGCGCTCAGGCATCAGGTCATTGAGAATAACGACCTGGCGGGACCCGGTCAGTGCTGCATGATCTTCCGTAAACAGGTTGACGACCCTATAACCGCTGCCCGCAGTCAGTCGAAAGGTGTGTTGCTGATCAGGAGAGAACTTTAGGCTGGCGCGCTCGGTGAAGATGCTGCCGTGAATGTTGTGGTGATCATATCGGGCACCCAGCAGCGTAGTAAATTGATTGGAAATCCGGATCTCATCCTGAACAAAGAGGCCAGGGAGAAACGTATTGGACGGAGTATTTACCCCATCGATATCAGCCGTACCGGATGTATTATCATCATACGAAATGAATCGAAACGGTAGTCCAAACAAGAGATCGTGCGCTCCAATCCTTCTTGCCTCACGCAGTTGAACGAATCCAACTTGCTGATTGGCGAGGTATTTTGTTGTTCCGTAGTATGAATCCTGAAGGTGATAGTTGTAGGAGTAGTCGAGTTGTAAATCATGTGCTCCAGTGAAGGCATAATTTCCGATGATTTCAGCCCGGTTGGTTACTATCGATTCGCCGTAGTAAACATTCGAACCGCGGTATTCTGGTGTCCACTGCATTTCACCGCCCCATCGGTTTTCGTGCACATACCTAACGGCCAGGGATGCATTCTTTCCAGACGGCCGTATCAGTGACCATTTATTAAATATTGAAATACGCTCTTGTAGGGTTACATCAGTGAAGTTGTCTTCGTTTATGTCGGCGGGATGGGTATAGTTGAAATAGTTAACGCCGAGTAGGCTGTTTGCTTTCGTCGTTCTTAATGAGGTTGTGATGTCGACATTGTATTCCCCGACGCTGGTTGCGAAGATGTCGCTTCGAAATTTCGGAGCGATGGCGGCATCCTGAGTGATGATGTTGATGACGCCCCCAACCGCTTCAGATCCATACAATGTAGAGGCTGGCCCTTTGATCACTTCCATCCGTTTCACCATGCTGTTGGGAATGCCCGCCAGACCGTAGACGGTGGAAAGACTGCTAACGATCGGCATGCCATCGATCAGGATCATTGTATACGGACCTTCCAGGCCATTGATATGAATGTCGCCTGTGTTGCACACACTGCAGTTGATTTGGGGCTGCACACCGTTTACAATGCTAAGCGATTCAAAGATGTTGGGCGTTGGATTCTTTCGGAAGTAGGTAGGGCTATAAACCTCAACTGGAATGGGTGAGGCGAGCCGGGTCACTTCCTTCATCGTGCCGGTCACAACGACTTCTTTCAGCTGTGCATTGTCTTCGGTCATCTCAAAGTCCACAACCAATTCCTTGCTGCTTGTTACATGGACATTGCGACGGGCAGCGGTGTAGCCTACCGAGGTAGCGAGAATGTTGTGTTTGCCCTCGGGAACGGCGGTGAGCAGGAAGCGCCCGTGTTCGTCTGCAATGGCGCCAATATCCGTTGATTCAATAGCGATATGTGCAAATTCAACGGGCTTTCCGGAGGACCGTACGGTGCCTCGAAGGCTTCCAGTTTGTTGGGCAAATGCAAAATGCATGGGCGCCCAGAGCAGTAATAGGCCCAAAAGCCCACAAGCCCAGGCGTGCACGTGTCGGGGGTATTCACAGGAGCGGCGCAAATACGCTGTGGAGTACACGGTCTTTATATTTAGAATAGCAAAAATAATAATTTAGACTAATCTAAAAAATAGAGAGAAGGGGTTTTTTTTGAGCGGTCTGACCGCAAATCGGGTTTTGGGTATATTTGTAACCGTGAGCAAGAGTACCACATATCGGATCGCTTCAGCCCTGATCATCCTCAGCGTGATTTTCAGCCAGCTAGGGCTCAAATTCCTACATTCGCATAGGGGAACTGGACCGGAAACCGCCATTACTTTCGCAGCGCAGCTGGACAATAGTTCGAATCCCTGCCCGGCATGTTCCATGGATGGCACAATCGTGTTGTACAGCGCGGTATTCTGCCTTCCTTCAGTCAGCGCTTCTTCTCCGACATTTGCCGCTTCCATTCCTGACGATGTCCGCCTCCCGATTTCCGGCCCTTCGCTAGGGCGGGCTCCTCCTATCGCTTAACTGTTTTGGTCCTGCTCTCCGAATGAGTGCAGCGATGCCTGTTTCAATCGAGACGGCGCATGATTCTTTTTCACTTCCGGTTAATGCGTATTCGAACTCATCTTTTTTGGTTGTTGCTTTTTTCCCAGGGTGAATTACTCTGGGCTCAGGAGGGATGTACCCAGCACCTGACAGGCCGGGTGTTGTCAGAAGCTGGCTCGCCGCTAATGAATGCCGAGGTGCTGGTGAATAGTTTGTCTATCGGCACGGTCACGGACAGTCTCGGAAATTTCGCCTTTGACAAGATTTGTGTGGGAACTTACGTCCTCGAATTCCGATATGTGGGATACAAGACCAGAACTGAAAAAATATCAACTTCGGAGAGAAAGCTTTTCATCATTGCCATGACCGTTGAATCACAAGCGCTCCAGGAGGTTATTGTTCAGGAAAAGTTGGACAAGGTTGAGCGCACGACCAACTATGCGGTGCTGGATGGCTCGCAACTCAGCGAGTCTGCTGGCAAGACACTGGGAGAATCGCTTACAACATTGCCGGGTGTAAGTACCATCCAGGCGGGGCCGGGAATCTTTAAACCAGTCATCCACGGTGTTCATAGTCAACGTGTGCTGATTCTAAATCATGGAATTCGCCAGGAGGGCCAGCAGTGGGGAGCAGAACATGCGCCTGAGATTGACCCCTTCATCGCCTCCAGTATTGTGGTGATCAAAGACGCAGCGGCGATCAAATACGGAACGGATGCGCTGGGTGGGGTAATCGTGGTGAATCCACCCCCGTTACCAGAGAAGGCGGGACTTGGCGGTTCTATTAACTCAGTGATTCAGAGTAACGGACGCTCCGGTACGATCTCCGGGATGCTGGAAGGCGGAATCAAGAATCATGATGGCTTTGGCTGGAGGCTGCAGAGTACAGGCAAACGCGTAGGGGATTTCCATGCGCCCGACTATTCTCTTACTAATACAGGCATCCGGGAGTTTGACTTTTCTGCCGCGGCAGGTTATCACTCGGAAAAACTTGGAGCGGAAATCTTCTTCAGCCATTTTCAAACCGAGCTAGGTATCCTTCGCGGGTCGGCCGTTAACAACCTGGATGACCTGGTAACGGCCATGGAGCAGGAGCCGCCAATCGGAACGACCGACTTCAGTTACGCTATTAACCCGCCACGTCAGGAAGTAAGCCATAATTTATTTAAGATTAACAGCCATTGGGCACAAGCCAACGGAGAGTGGCACCTCCAGTACGGATTCCAATCCAATTTCCGGAAGGAATTCGACATCCGGATGACCTCACTCTCGAACATTCCAGCTATTGACCTCGAGTTGCGCACGCACACCTTTGAGCTGGAGTACGAGACCTCCGGCGACAACGGACGCCAGTTTTGCTTTGGTATGAATGGGATGTATCAGGACAATCGAAATGTGCCAGGAACGCAGCGGATCCCTTTCATCCCAAACTATACAAGTATTTCCGGCGGACCGTTTGCCGTGGCAAAGCTAACGGTGCGGAAATGGGTGATTGACCTTGGCGCCCGCTACGATTTTAGAAACTACACCGTGCTTGGCTATGATTACAAAAACACGCTCTTCTCTTCTGACCTTGCTTTCCACAACATCAGTGCATCAGCAGGGGCGTCACGCGCGATAGGAAAACGGCAAACCATCAAACTGAATGTTAGCAGCGCCTGGAGGCCGCCGCATGTTGCTGAATTGTATAGCATGGGAACGCACCAGAGCGCGGCTTCGATTGAGTACGGTCTGCTCCTGAACGATTCTACGAACGAAGTCATGAACATTCAGGATGTTCCGTTCAAAGTTGAGCAAGCGGTGAAAACCGTCGCTAGCTACCAGTTTACGGCAGACCGTTTTCAACTTGAGGCAACGGCCTACTCGAACATGATCTTCAACTATATCTATTTGCAGCCGCGTGGGGTAACGCAAACCGTTCGCGGGGTGTATCCCTATTTTCGGTACACGCAGACTGATGCATTGTTTCTAGGCGTAGACATTTCTGCTGCCTGGACGATTAGCCCGCGGTTTGTACTGAGCCCCAAGGTTTCGCTCCTCAGCGCCAGTGATATTCGCAACAACGATTACCTCGTCTTTATTCCATCCAACCGAGCTGAACTGGCCATAAGGTACCAGGCTGTCAAGAATAAGTTTTATGTTGAACCCCGGCTGAAGTATGTGGCACGGCAATACCGGGCACCCAGGGTCATCACAGTTCGCCAATTCCAGGAGGCCGTTGACAACGGAACGGATCCGCTGGGAGGAAGTACCGACAATTTTGATTTCATGGCAGCGCCAGATGGATATCTACTCGTTGGCCTTGCGGCAGGTATTTCAGTTCCCGCATCGTCCGGGCGATTTGATATTCGGTTGGCTTTTGAAAACGCGGTCAATAGATCCTACCGCGAATACACAAATCGACTACGTTACTATGCGGATGATATGGGGAGTAATGTTATCCTGTCTTTAAAATATACATTTTGATACTCAAACATTCTATATGAAAATGACAAACCAGTCTATTTCAACACTTTTTGCCCTTGCAGTTATAGGTACCCTAACCAGTTGCTCTCCTGAAGATCCCAAGAAGGAGGATACGCCAGAACTCGTTACTAAGGCTACGTTGACGTTCTCTTCCGTCGGCGGCGGAACACCCATTGTGATCTCGGCAACCGACCCTGATGGCGATGGTGTACAAGACATCATCGTTGATGGTTCCATCAATCTGATGGCGAACACAACCTACGGGTTGACCATTGAACTGATTAACGGTCTGGTTGCCGTTGGGCAGCCGGGATACTCCATTACCAACGAAGTTGAGGAGGAAGGCACTGAACACCAATTCTTTTTTTCATGGACCAACGCTACGTTCTCCAACCCTGAAGGTGATGGAAACCTGGACACAGGCACGGATCCAGTCAATTACGAGGGAGGAACAAATTCCGTAGATGCGAATGGCCTCAACCTCGGGTTAACAACGATTTGGACAACCACAACGACGATGGCCTCCGGCAATTTTCGGATCGTGCTCAAACATCAGCCTGGTTCAAAGACCGCTACCTCCAATGCATCCATAGGTGAGACGGATCTGGATTTGACGTTTATATTGAACGTGCAGTAGAGGAAAAATTTGCCACGGATGACACGGAAAAACACGGATGTCCGTGGGAAAGCAATTCGTGCCCATCCGTGGCAAGTTCTAGCTTTCCTTCTCTTTTCGAGAAAGCCAGAAATAAAGAAGTGCCCCTGGTACCATCGTCGCCACGGAGTAGAGAATGATCTTCGGATCCTCACGGAACATATAGTAAATCATCCAGCAGGTAACACCGATAAAGATTAAAGGAGGTAGCGGATACAACGGTACTTGGAAAGGCCGAACCGCATATCGATTGCGAAGAATAAAAATCCCAGCAACGGTCAGCATGGAAAATATCGAGAGACTTATCGAAATGTATTGCACGATCTCTACAAACGTGCTGACCGTAACAAGAAAAATGGACCACCCCGCTTGGATGAGGATCGCCCATTGCGGCATCGCGAATCGGTTCTTGACGGCCAGCAGACGAATTCCTTTGTAGTCTTCGCCCATCGCTTCGCTCACTCGCGATCCTGCAATAGTCATGGCGCTCAATGTTGACAGCAACGCGATGCTGAATAAGGCTGAAAAGACCTGCCCGATTTTGAAACCAAACAACTTTTCCGCCACCACATTGCCGACATCGTTCTGGTTGGCGAGTTCCGAAAAAGGTGTGGTCAACAGAAACATGCCGTTGAGGGCAAGGTAGACTATGATTACCGTGATCGTTCCAATTAATAGGGCACGCGGAAGATTCACTTTTGAGTTTTCAAGATTCCCTGCTATGTAGGCCGCGGCGTTCCACCCAGTGTAGGCATACACCACGAATACCAGGGCTACGGCAAATCCCGAGGAAAGAATCAACTCCAGGTCTCCGGGTTGAGGGAGAAAACTTATTCCACTTCGGACGTCGGTGATGAAGAATGGTGCCAGGCAAAAAAAGATGATCAGTCCGAGTTTGAGTGATGTAAGGATAGTCTGCATCCAGCCGCCTGTCTTCACGCCGAGAAGGTGAATGGCGGAGATGACTGCGATGCACCCGATCGATACGACTTTCTGTGGCAGCGGAATCAGTAAAGAGGAATACGAGCCGATGGCTATTGCCACCGCGGAGATGGCGCCTCCAAATCCCGCTACGGTACTAATCCATCCACTGACAAAGCCAAGCGTGGGATGGTAGATCTTGCTGAGGTACAAATATTCGCCGCCTGACCGTTCCAGCGTAGTTGCGATTTCAGCGTACGTTAGCGCACCGCACCAGGCGACGAGCCCGCCCAAGAGCCACAACATCATGATGGCAAATCCCGAAGGAAGCGGACCGACTTGATAGCCCAAGGACGTAAACACACCGGTACCGATCATGTTGGCGATGACGAGGGCGATGCCGACGGTGAGGGAGTACTTTGAGCTGGTGGTCACAAGTTAGGTTCAGGTTACAAGTTGCAGGTTAGGAGTTGCCCGCAACCAGCAAATTCCAAAATAGTGAAATGTATTCGTATTGCGAAGGTTAAGAACCAGGATACAAGCTACTCCTGACCACTTGCATCTTGACACCTGTAACCGGCAACTCATTTACAACGTCGGCGTGCGCAAAATGAGATGTGAATCGAATTCTATTTCAGGACGGTAGGCGTGTCCCACACGACGTTATTCTTTCCGCGTATTTCGATACGAACTTCAGGCTCCTTGCCGGACCAGTCGATGAGAATCATCCCAAAGTTTTTTTGAATAATGAATTTTCCCACGCGGTATTGGTTATTCTCGGTGAGGGGCATGTCTTTCCATGTGGTCATGTCCCATGTGTGCGTCAGGCCACTGGAGGTAATATCGTAGAGCGGATACGGGAGTCCCTCAACATCCATCCGTGAAACTTCAGCGATATGGCGGTCACCGGAAATAAAGAACGGCTTTTTTATTTTGTACTTCACCAATAGGTCCAGCATGCGGCTTCGGGACTTTGGAAAATTTTCCCATTTCTCAAAGCCGTGTTCGGTTGGAATGAATTGGATACTTGAGCCAATGATGTGTACAGCGGCATCTGAAGTACTGATCTCCTTTTCAAACCACGCCCACTGATCCTCGCCCATTATGTCGCCTTCGGGATTTGGGTCGTAACGCCTGCCTTTGATTGCTGATCGAATTGTGGTGTCACGGAAAGTGCGCGAATCCAACAGGATGACTTTCACTTTTTTGCCTGGGGTTCCAAATGAATATGAACTGTAAACCCCTTCATGTGTCCTAATGGGATCGGATGCGGGGATGTCCATGAATCGCAGGAACTCCACCTTGCTCTCTTTCTTTTTCGAGTAGAATTTGCCGCCATCATTTTGCCCGTAGTCGTGGTCATCCCAGGTTCCGATTACCGAACAGTACTTCAGCAGGGCCTGGTACGAGGGCATTTTCTTCTGAATGTCATACTGCGCGCGCATGGAGTCCATGTTATGGGTATCTCCATAGATGTTATCGCCCAGCAGGATGCAGAGCTGAGGCTGCTGTGCGACGATGTCCGTCCACATTTCATTTTCCAGTTCTTCATTGCTGCATGAACCAAAGGCGATGCGGGTGAGGGGTTGTCCGTTGCCGCACAAGGTGACAAGAAGGAGGGTGAAAGTCAGCCGAAATTTCATGGGTGAGTGGAATTGGCCCGCAAAAGTAGGGTGGTAAAATTGGATTTCAGCGAAGCAAAGCTATTTATTGTTTTCCTCCAGAATCGCGCTGGCCTTCTTAATAAACTGGTGTGACATGCTCACTTTTTTAGACCGGATCGCTTGACGGACATAGACCAGCTAGGCCTTAAGCGCGGCCTCCTTGGGATATTTAGCAACTAGCTTGATGGTCTCTTCTTCTGCGAGCCTGCAAACAGCATGAAAAGAATTGATGCCATTCGTCCCAGCTGCTTTGGTTAGCAACTTGTGGAGGTCCAATTGAGCTTTTTGCTTTGTATTCATAATGAGTTTGAGTACCAAAGGAAGTCATTATTCTCGAAGAACCATATTGGTTCGCAACTGGGGTTATCGGTGTTACTATCCCGGCACAGTCTTCATTTTAGCCGTTAGCGCAGCGCCAAAATTGGAAAATTGCTCACCTCTTCAGCATTGCTCATTTTGGCGGGTACGTCAGAATAACACCGTCGGGTGAAAAAAGCAGACCAAACTGATCTACTTCTCGCTCGCGGGAAAAACCTTGATTGCTCTTCTTCCAGTTGGAAATAGTGCCCGTGGTGCCATAATCAAAATAGCTTTGATTGACATTATTTTTTCGTTAGATTTCGTAATCAATCATTTCCATTAATGTGAGGATGTTGGCAGGTCGACGCATGTCGATCCGGAATTTATCATAATGACTTGTGTACGGTTTGCGCTTATCGATTATATCCCTTGTTCTCGGGCTTTCCTGTAGAGAAGACCCTACGCTGAAGAACGTCTGCGCGGACCCATTAGGCACTTCAGAAATGACACTAGCCAACGATGACCAGTTTTGTTTTAAGGTGGAGTATAGTGCATGTTTTATTCTGAAGCTCACTGCTCCTTCACAGGTCATTCTGGCAGTGGATTATACATCGCAACATCCCGGAACCATGATCGGAATGATCACAGACCTTGGAGCAGTGAGTTGCCTTGGCGCCGTGATTTCAAAGCCCACAACAGGATTTCTCTCTGAAGTAATTGCAATCGAAAATCATGGCTATGTGGTGAAGCTTGCTGACAGTACCTATGGCCGCTTATTTATTCATTCGTTGACGAAGTCGGCCAACGGTGAAGTTTCAGAGATTCATGCTACCTGGCAATACGCCTATTAATATGAATACGAGAATAGCAGGGATCATTTGCTTTTTTTTGGTCAGTATCGGGTCAAGGGGTCAGTCGAGAATCTCCTTGTCTGTTGGCATGGGGGGGTCCACAGCTCATTCCTTCTACCTGGCAACGCATTCTCTGTTACCCGTTGTCGAATTCGAATATGAGAGGAAAATAATGGGGTCATTCTCCCTGTTGACTGGCCTTTCCACGTTTGGCGTAAATTATTCTGATCACACCGAGATAGCCGGGTCCACCAGTTCTTTCAAAGCACGGTATCTGGCCGTCCCAGTTTTGGCGCGATGGAACATCAGGAACAAAAACAGTTTCTATTTTGATTTTGGCCTTCAGCCTTACTATATGCTCGACGCCCATTTGGAGGAAAGCTTGACGCGCTTTGGAAGCACGGAAATGGCCCAGGGCAACATCACGGGTTATTCAAGTCGTTTCTTCATGAGTACAAGGTTCCAGGTAACGAAGGCTTTTAATAGGATCTCCATTACATTTTTCCAGATCCTGTCCATGGACGGTCAACCGTCTACTAGGAGCCTGGTTGACCACTGGGCCTTCAATCAGCAGCAATCCCCATATTTGGCCGAGAACGGTTATACAGACTTCAATGTGACAGGCTTCAAGTTAGGGGTGAGAATCAAATGAACGCTCCTATCAAGATACTAATCCTTGTTCTTGCCTTGAGTCTCCCGCATGTTGTTCAGGGGCAAAGTTCAGCCATGACTTTTCAAAAGCTTCAGCGCAGCAAAGATCCCGACATGCTCCGGCGCAGTATTGAAGAATTTTCCCTTAAGGCTAATGACAAATCCCAGTTCAGGGACTACATCCTGTTTCAAATGGTTCTTGGCGATCTGTATGAACGATCGGGAGATTATGTCCTGGCGGAAAAGAGATTGAAGGAGGCCTATGATGAAGCAAAAAAGTACCTCCCGACCATAGGCAGGGGGGAATTCAGACTAGCCCATTTCGCCAAGTTTCAGAAGACCATCTTTGACCCCATTGACCAGTTGGCCTACTTCTATTTGAAGATCGGAAACCTGCGGTCAGCTGAACATTATTTCAAGGAATCAAAAACAAGGCGCGACAATTTTTTTCCTTCGCGAAGTATACATCGGGTCCAACCAATCGTAGGAATGGGGTCCTGGTATTTCCGTAAAGGGGATTTTGAGAAGACCTACGAATTGTTTGAGCAGGCGACAAAACTGATCGGGAGGGCCACCACCACAGGCTACAATTTTGACAATTTGACCCGGCTTTATCTAGCTGACCTCATTGAAATCTGCCTGACCCTAAACAAAGGTGACGAGGCGCTTGGATACATCAACCAGTTGGCCGTGACCTCTTCAGGTGCCAAAAAGTTTTCTTCGGAAATAGTATCAAAGCTGGAAGTGGCTCGCGTCCTCGAACTGAAGGCACGGTATTTCTTGCTGGAGCGGGATTATAAGAAGGCAAGAGAGTATCTGGACAAGGCAGATTACTATAACCCAAAGGTTGCCGTATCCGATGTGAAATTCAAGTTGATAAGAACGCGCGGGCTCCTTGAATGGTATGAAGACCACAGTGAACAGGCCACTGCGGCTTTCGAAAATTTAGTAACGGAATACCGTGATCATATCGCCCGGAATTTCTCTGCAATGACCGAGTATGAGAAGGAAAAATTTTATCTCTCACTCAAGAATGATTTTGATCTTTATAATGCTTTTGTCGTTGACCAGGATGGGGTGGGGGCCCAGGGTTTGAGGGAGGAGATGTATAACAACGTCCTCAACACAAAGGCGTTACTATTGAACGAGACGAACCGCCAGAAGAACAGGATTTTAGCGCAGGGTGATGCCGTTGTGATTGCACAGTTGCACGACTGGGAAGATTCCAAGGCGCGTTTGTCTGCGCAATATTATGAGAAGATTGACCAGACGAAAGTGGATTCCTTGGAGAAGCACATTAATGCCCTGGAAAAGGAGCTTGGCAATGCAAGTGGCCTTTTTGGCGAAAAGGAAGCAGCCCTAACCTGGCAGCAGGTAAGGGACAAGCTTGGAGCGGGTGAGGCGGCGGCAGAAGTTGTTCGGGTAAGGCTCGCCAAAAAGGGTTCTCTGACACTGACCGACTCGGTCGTCTATGCCGTACTGCTGGTGACCCATAAGGCTGATGCGCCGAAGCTCTTCGTGCTGAGCAATGGCAACCTGATGGAACATCATTTTCTGCGCAACTACCGAAACTCAATTCTCTTCCGCGTCGAGGACAAACTTTCGTACAATCAATATTGGCTTCCAATTAAGGAACAGTTGAGTAATACTAAGACGTTGTATTTTTCTCCCGATGGTGTGTATAACCAGATTAGCCTGAATACACTTCTGAATACAACCACACAACATTATCTTATCGATGAAATCAACCTGACAAACCTGACCAACACCTCCGATTTGCTGGCCGAAAGAAATCAAACAATTGGTGAAAGCGTTGTCCTTGTAGGCAGGCCTTCCTATGATTTAGAGATACCTTTCATAGCCGGACAGGGTGGCCGGATGGATTATGGAAACAGAAATTTGATTAGCGAAGAACTGCAATCCTTTAAGGAGCAGGAATTTGAAGACCTCCCGGGGACAGAAGCAGAGATTTCCACCATCGAGCCGATTTTGAAAAAGCTAAATCTCAGTGTGGTGACCTACACGGGCAAGAATGCACTGGAAGAGAATGTGAAAATCGTTAGGCACCCGGCGATATTGCATATTGCCACGCATGGATTCTTTGTGGATGATACCGCAAGCCTGGTAAGCCCGATGATCCGGTCAGGCCTCATTCTCGCCGGGGTAAGTAACAGCCGCCAAAATCAGCGCGGAGACGATGGCATATTAACGGCGTATGAGACAACCAACGTAGACCTTGAAGGTACGTCGCTGGTTGTCCTTTCAGCCTGTCAAACGGGGCTTGGGGAAGTAAGGAACGGCGAAGGGGTGTATGGGTTGCAACGCGCCATTATGGTCGCAGGCGCTCAGAATCTGCTGATGTCCCTTTGGAAAGTAGATGATGTTGCTACGGCAGAATTGATGACATCCTTTTACCGGCAATGGACCGGGAAGAACAACACGAACGATTTTCGAAAGGCCCAAATCTCTCTTCGGCTGAAATATCCGCAGCCGTTCTACTGGGGGGCGTTTGTTATGCTGGGAAAATGATACCATGAAAAAGAGCATCCATATTGCGTTTGTCATACTGTTCCTGGCTTTCAGCGCTTCGGGACAGATTCACATAACGCCGTTTATCGGTCTCAACAGGACGCAGCTTGTAAATCAGGTTGGTCGCACCAACTTTCTATTTGGAGGAATTGAAGTTGAGGGCAGACTCAAGCCTTATGATATCAAACCCGTTCATATATCCCTTGTCACTGGAGCGACTTACCTGTCCAATGGATATTATGCTAACAATATGTACCCTTTCCCTCCATATTATTACACATCCGAAATGACAGATTTGTCGACTCGTTATCTTCAAATTCCATTGGTAGCAAGAATAAACTGGCAACCCTTTCCATTGATGGAAGATTTTCATCTTTTTTTTGGTGTGGGTTTGAGTTATAATTTTCTACTGAAGGCAACCCTTTCAGAAAAATCCACAGAGATCAATTATCAATACGATATGAGTTTGCTGGCGTTTCCTCATCAGACCATACTGTATGAAGACAGCCAGGATATAACCAACCTGGGTGTTCAGCAATCGCTGTTTTACAGGGTGGAGTTCGGTGTCTATGTCAGGCGCGTGCAGGTTGCGTTTCTCATCAGGGCTGCCACCCAGGATATGTATTACAAGGGTTTGGAAAATACCTGGAAGGTGCCGGCAAGTTCATCCGGTTATATTACCATGCATGACTACCGCGGAGCCCTGTTGGAGACCTATCTTGAAATGACTTTTGGCTACCGGTTATTCTAATGTGGTGTTCCGGTGTCGCTATGCACAGATGATCGAATGTCGTTCCAATGAGCAATACTGAAGGAGGAGTTTTGAATGGTGTACTATGGAATATCAAATGATGGCCACGACCGTCACAATCATGATCGTTGGGCTGTAGATTAGGTTAGCTAAAAGTATGTAGCAAGAAGTAGTCCACCAGGTATTGTTGGAGATTGCTATGACATTTGTCAGGTTGAATTCAAACTCATTATCATTTACATATCCGCGGAACAAAGAAACCTTAAACAACTATTGCCGGGTGAACTTCTGAATTGTCTTGCAACCAATGATACTACCACCACCAAATGTAAGCGTGAGTGTTGTGTCCGTTACAATGTACGGAATTTCAGAAGTTGGTGAACGCGATGCGGGATTTGTGATAGTAGGGGTAGAAGCCGTTGAAGTATACGTTGCGCCAGGTTCACCAGAGTTAGGTATTGCTTGTAAATGTGATACTGATACAAAGACTGGTACATGGTGTTTCAGCATCATTGCGCGTACTGGGTGAATACCCAATTGTAGCGTAGCTCGAAAGCGTCCATGTGCCAAGTAAAGGATGGTGCAACAGCATCCGGCGCGGGATCACTTTTGCTGCAGCCACCGAAGAGGACTATCGATATCGCCGCCATTGTTTCAAATAGCCTGGCGCTCATTCAGTTTGTGTTTTTCAGTAATGTAAGGTAGTGAATTTCCCATTTTATAGAAATGCGATTAAAGACATTCAGGGTACGTTAAAGCAACCAACTAGATTGCTGGTGACTTACATTCTAGTCATCCGTGGTTTATCCGGTAATCCGCGGCAAAAAACTTACTTCTTCCATTGCAACAGAATCAACCCATATATCCATTGAAATTGCACCCGTCCCTGACTATCTTAGCCAATAAACCAAATGGCATGACTCCCTGACGCCGAATAGAAATGAGGAGCACTCTTGCTTTCTTTTTGTTAGCCTTTTGGGTGACAGGGTTCTCCCAAGCCTATGACTCAGTGCCAAGCGAGCCGGCGCACTACAAGTCCCGCCTTTCCCTTTTCAAGGCTCAAAAGACTACCTCAGGGAAGATTATCTTTCTTGGCAATAGCATTACCGAAGTTGGAAAATGGAGGCCCCTGCTAAAGGATTCTTCGGTAATCAACCGTGGAATATCCGGTGACAACACCTTTGGCGTGCTGGCCCGTCTGGACGAAGTCGTCAGCCACAAACCGTCAAAGATTTTTCTCATGATTGGCGTCAATGACCTGTCAAAAAAAATCCCCAATGCTATTATTATTCAAAACATTTTTTTGATTGTGAGCCGTATTCATAGCGAATCTCCAAAGACTCAGGTATTTGTTCAGAGCATTTTGCCAGTTAATCCTAGCCATAAGAAATTTCCTCCAGCCTTTTCTCATCAGGCCGCCATCGAAGAGATCAATGCCCAGCTAAGAAAGTATCACGAAGCATTAAAATATACCTATGTAGACCTTTTTTCGGAGTTTCTAGACGGCAGTCACCAGTTGGATGTGAAGTACTCAACGGATGGGCTGCATCTTAATGCGGCGGGGTATGCGCATTGGGTAAATTATTTGAAAAAGGAAAAATGGATGTAGATTGGCTGTTCCTATGAAATACTGTGTTACTATTTTCCTGTTATTCGGCAGCTTGGCCGCAACTGCCCAGTTTGCAAATATTCGTTTGGCGGAGCAGAAGGAGGGGCGCCCATCTCCTGGAGAGCCTTCCGTTATCATCAACCACCGGGAACCAGGTAACATTGTAGCGTCGATGGGTATGGACCTGATCGTCTATTCTACGGACGGCGGCAAAACCTGGAATGAATCTACGATTTCTTCCCCGCTGGGAAAGGGGGCAAGTGTAGCAATGATCATTGACGCAAAAGGAAATATTTACAATTTCCATCGGGCAGAAGGTGAGAAGCCTGGAGAAGGCTTTGATAGAATTATTTGTCAGCGTTCAGAGGATCTTGGAAAGACCTGGAACGAAGGATCGGCGCTTGGCGGAAATTCCGGAACGAAAAACGATAAACTGGGAATTACGGTGAATGGAAGAAAGCAGATTCTCTACGCCACGTGGACACAATACGACCAATATCCCTCGCAAGAGGCGGGGTGCAAATCGAATGTGGTGTTCAGCATGGCCACCAACGCAGGAAACAAATGGGATAAGCCAGTTTCGGTTAGCCAGCTGCCGGGTGATTGTTCAACCGGGGGTACATCCATTGCCGGTGCAACGCCCACGGTTGGGATGGAAGGACGAATCTACCTAACCTGGTCCAACGATGGGGTTATCTTCTTTGACCGTTCATATGATGATGGGAAGACCTGGCTTTTTAACGACTTACCCATTGCCAAGCAGGAAGGCACCTGGGCCCTGAACGTGCCAGGGTTTGGCATCACTCATAATATGCCAACACTAATGATTGACAACAGTCCTGGAAGATACCATGGTATGCTCTACCTGGTCTTTGCCGATCAACGCTCGGGCACAACGGATACTGATATCTGGATTCATCGTTCAAGCCGATATGGTGATAGCTGGACACCGGCGAACCGCATTAATGCCGATGCCCCGGGCAGGCATCAGTTTTCTCCTGCCATGGCCATTGATCAGGCAACGGGCCATATCTTTGTTGTCTACTATGATCGCCGTGATTACGAAGACAATCAAACTGATGTTTACCTGGCCTACTCCTGGGATGGAGGTTCAACTTTCAAAGAGAAGCGGATTAGCGAATCTCCTTTCCTTGCGACTGAGGTACCCTTCTTCGATCACATCTCCATCTCTGCGCATAACGGCATGATCGTTCCAGTTTGGACGCGCACGGACAATGAAAAACTCAGCGTCTGGACGACAGTTATCAGCGAGGAAGACCTCATCGATAAAAAGAAATAGCCTTCCTGTTGGTTTCCAATTCCTGTTGAGGGTTCTGAATTTTATGCGTTTTACGCTTGAAATCCCGACTCTTGGAACCAAGAAATCCGAAGTATGAATCCTGAAACCTGAAACTTCTTCTTACCTTTGCCGCTTAAACACAGCAAAAAACAATGGTAGCCGAGAAAGTGAACTACAAAGTAAAAGATATTTCCCTGGCCGAGTGGGGTCGTAAGGAAATCCGATTGGCCGAAGCCGAGATGCCGGGACTGATGGCGCTTCGTGAAGAATTTGGTCAAAGCAAACCCCTCAAGGGTGCACGCATTGCGGGCTGCCTTCATATGACCATTCAAACCGCCGTCCTGATTGAAACCCTGGGCGTGCTGGGAGCTGAAGTGTCATGGTCGTCATGCAATATATTTTCCACCCAGGACCACGCAGCCGCCGCAATTGCCAAAGCTGGTATTCCGGTTTTCGCCTGGAAAGGGATGAACGAACAGGAATTTGACTGGTGTATCGAGCAGACGTTGTATGCGTTTAGCGATGGCAAGCCACTCAATATGATCCTTGATGACGGAGGTGACCTTACCAACATGGTATTGGATAAGAACCCTCAGTTGATCGCGGGAATCCGGGGTATCTCAGAAGAGACCACTACAGGTGTTCATCGCCTGGTTGAGCGGATGCATGCAGGGAAGCTTCCGCTGCCAGCCATTAACATCAATGACTCAGTAACTAAATCTAAGTTTGACAACAAGTACGGCTGTAAGGAGTCATTGGTTGACGCGATCCGTCGCGCGACGGACGTGATGATGGCCGGGAAAGTGGCGCTGGTAGCCGGATATGGAGATGTTGGCAAAGGTTCTGCTGCTTCCTTGCGTGGAGCCGGAGCCCGGGTAACGGTCACGGAAATTGATCCCATTTGTGCGCTGCAGGCGGCCATGGATGGATTCGCCGTTAAGAAAATGGATGATGCAGTTAAGGATGCCGACATCATTGTAACCGCAACAGGAAACTTTGGCATCGTCTTGGGAAAACACTTTGAGAAGATGAAGGACAAGGCCATTGTCTGTAACATTGGCCACTTTGATAATGAAATTGATGTGGCTTGGCTGAACAAGAACGCGTCGAAGGATGAAGTGAAGCCTCAGGTGGATTTGTACACATTGAAGAATGGCCGTCAGGTAATCCTGTTGGCGGAAGGTCGGCTTGTTAATTTGGGCTGTGCTACGGGCCACCCCTCTTTTGTAATGTCCAATTCTTTCACCAATCAGACTCTGGCTCAGCTGGAGCTGTGGACCAATACGACGAAATACAAGAACGAAGTTTACATGCTTCCTAAGCATCTCGATGAAAAGGTGGCACGGTTGCACCTGAAGAAAATCGGGGTAGAGCTGGAAGAATTGAGTGCGGAGCAGGCCAAGTACATTGGCGTAAGTGCCAGTGGGCCCTTCAAGCCGGACTATTATCGGTACTAAACTCTCTGCTTGCACGCGAGAGGCCCCGGGGAATAATTCTCCGGGTTTTTTTATTAAGGAGTTCCGCCGATCTGTGTTCTTGGCAATTATTCATCCTCGTGCTTTGTCGAGGAGAGTGCTGAGTTGGCGGGCTTCCTCTCGGGTGAGGCAAATCATCTGCTTTTCGGCCAGATCAATGTGATTATCGATCTCCTTCAGTATGTCAAGTCCTGCCTGTGTGATGTTCACATCCGTTGCCCGTTTGTCGTCGCGGCATTGCTTCCGGTCAACAAGTTTCTTCTTGACCATCCTGTCTAGCAGCCGTGATATGTCTGAGTTACGCTTCAACATCTTCGATTTGATATCTGCACCGGAAAGGGATTGGCCGCTTTGGCCGCGTAGAATTCTGAGGATATTGTATTGAGAGGGAGTGATGCCGAATGGAGTAAAAAGCTCTTCTTGCCGGGTCTCCAGCCAGTTGGCACTATAGATAAGGTTCACAACTACCTTCTGATAGTCATTTCTAAATTTTGGCTGCTCAATTTCATCTTCGATTTTCATAATCATCACTGACGATTCTTGAAATTCCTGTATTCTGATAAAAAGAAAGGCCCCGCCATTGCAGACAGGGCCTTAACCTAAAAACACATCCCTAATTAACCTTTAACAAATTCGCCATTGGCAATAATGGTCACTTCTTCGCTAACCGAAGCTGCGCCTGGCTTGCCGATACCGAAAGCTGTACGGTTGAATACACCGGTAACTTTGAGGCCGATCACTTTCTTGCCACGTCGATCAATAGGACCGTTGATTACAACGTCCATCTCAATGGATTTCGTTACACCCTTCATGGTCAGGTCGCCCACAAGTTTGTACTTGTTTCCTTCTCCTTTAGTAATCGACGTGCTCTTAAAGGTAAGTTTTGGAAACTTGGCGGTATCAAAATAGCCTTCTGAGCGAAGATCTTTGTCCCGGCCTTTGCTGTCCGTATTGATGCTATCAACATCTGCCGATATCTCAAAAACGGCATCTGAGAAATCATCCTTGGCGGAAGTTATAGATGCCTGATAGGACTTGAATGAACCGGTTACTTCCGAGATCATCAGGTGAGTAATGCCGAAGCCCAGCTTGGAATGTCCTTTGTCAACGTTCCATGTTTGTGCCACCGCGCTTGCTGAGATAAGCACCAGCACGGCAAGAATATTCATTTTCTTCATAATTGTTGTTTGGTTTGCAAGTGTAACGATTAAACGTATATATATGTTTAAACATGTAATTTGTTTATGCTAAGTAATTGACTACCAGTCTGAAATAATTCCTCCGGACGCATGAGCCTCAATTTTATGGCAACCAACCAATCCCCCTTCTTGGAGCAGGAAGATCGAAGAACGCGCAGTCTGCTTGTTGTAAGCTTGATTCCAATTCTCCAATCCTGTTCAAAGATTGAACCAGTATGTCAACTTAACCACCAAGGCCCGAAGTTTGGGCTGGCCTACATAAAAGAAATCACCGTTGTAGGAGGTTTCTGCAAAGTAATTGTCAGTGTAAACGAGGAACAAATCCGAAACTGGAGCAAACCTCCATTGAAGGCGGGAGTTGATGTTTAGGTTCTGAATCTGGCTGTTGTATTGAATGAATGTAGCCCAGAACAGTTTGTCGGAGAATGTGAGATCGATTCGGGGACCAATTAGAACGAGGTCGGAGCTGTTATAGGGCTGGGGGAGCCGAATGCCGTTGTAGGAAAAGTCCAGAGATACAACTCCGTATGGTTGAAAGCGATAATTCAATCGCCCCGACAAGTTCATCCGGGTGCCGTTAAAGTATTGACCTGAACGTGTGGCAAGTTCCATGTAAAATCTCCTGCGCGCATTTGAGGTGTAGTTTGCGACAAGAACATACGGATTGTACGAAGTCCCGGCTGGAAGTTGTAGGCCGCCACTGCCGCTGGGATCAAAAGGACTGAAGAGGTATGTGTACTCATTTCGAAGACGCAAGTTGAAATTGGAAGTATTCTTGAACTGAATCCTGTACATGAGGTTGACGTCCCAATCCAGAAATCCATATTTCTTGTTGCCCACCATGTCGAAATCAAATCCCGGTCCGTGCCTTTGAATGACTCCCGATTTTGGATAGATATTGAACCACGAGGTGGAAGCCAATTGGGTAATATCGGTTCGCCTTACAAACCCGACCTCTGGATTGTAGTTAGCCCCAACATTTCTGACAAACCAATCAGTTTCCCATTTCGCCGTTGCATACCGGATAAATCCACCAGACGAGAAGGCGGAGTCCTGGTTCTGCTCGTCAAAGGACTGATGGTAAAACAGTTTTCCATTCCATCGATTGTCTTTGCTTAGCAGATTATAGTCGATTCCAACAACACGATTATACTCGTTGGGTGAAAAGGTGAATTCCCCGCCTAAGGAGTCCGCCACCGCCTGCTTATTCACAAAGATCAGCCCAATGTTGGATCGGGCAAATACCTTTTGCTGAACGGAGATCACAGAATAATTTGTTGATGGCAATCCTATTGAGGGATCCCTGCCTGCCTGCATAGTCATCAGTCCAATTCGGAGGTTGTTATTGATTTTCCCGCTAAGCCGGGCCCCAGCATAGATGGTATTCTGAATATTTTGCCCGGTAGAAGTGTCGCGCGCCACGCCTATGCGGCGGGAAAAAAAAGGACGAGAGCCCTCAGACCCGAAATTGGCAAACAGATCAGCATTCTCCAGGAAGAATTGCCTTCGTTCCGGAAAGAAAATTTCAAACCGGTCCAGGTTCGTTACCTGCTGATCAACCTCCACCTGGGAAAAGTCGGGATTGATGGTGAGGTCAAGATTCATGGCCGAGTTTACCGCGACCTTCACATCTCCACCCACTGCCGTTTCACTTGCCGTTGGCAGGCCCGCTTCGAAATCTTTGGTCACCCGTTGGGCAACGTACGGAATGAGCGAAATATTGGGGCCAGGCGATTTCAGCGGCTTGTCCCAATATAACTTGCGATTGAACGCCAGGTTCTGAAGAGGATATACCCTCGGTATAGGCGACCACGTAGAACGTTCGGCCTTGTAACTGTCCACGCGGAAAAAATTGATATTCCATTCTGACAGGCCTGCTTTGTAGCGTATTGTCTTAAAGGGGATGGCAAACTCACACACCCACCGGTCTTCCAGGATTCTTGCTGCCGAAAACCATTTGTTGTCCCAATTCAAGGATAAGTCGTCGGTGGTGCTACCTCCATTAGAAATCAACCCTTCCCGTTGGACGCCGAACGGATTGACGCCGAACTGAAACGCATTGGTATTATCCTGATAGGTATCAATAGAAGTAACAAAGGCATCGTTTGCCTCACCCCGAAAATCACGGCGTAGGGAGGGGGTCACATACTGACGTGGGCCGGTGTTGTACATGACGGCATAGAGATAGACAAAATTGTCGTCATACGTCATGCGTACTTCCGTCTGCGATATTGCATAGGAGGAGTCAAAAGGAAAAATCTGCTTGAACTGCCTGGCTACATCTGCCGTCTGCCAGGTCTCCTCATTCATTTCACCATCGATGACAATGGGACCGGTTGCCCGCTTGATGGCAAGCCCTGTGGTTTGCGCAATCGCGAAAGTAGCAAATCCGAGGAACAGGAGTAAAAGTGAAGACCGCAAGCCAAATTGAATTTAGGGTGTAAGAATACATAAAGTGATCCTGATTACCCTGATTAACTTGATTAGCGGGCTAGAGGCCGGGTGTTAAAGGTAGAAATCACGGGTGAGTTGTACGTACGCTTCCGTGGGCCTTCGATCGTGTCCATACAAATAGAGTGAGTCTTCAATGATGGCCTGGGTCTTCCCGGCGGAGCCTTGTGCAAGGCCGAAGGTCATGAGCGCGCGTTGCTGTGGTTTACCGCTTCGGGTAAAAAAACGGGTAAGTTTTCTTAGGTGAAGTCCCTGTCGGGCAGCTTCCTCGCGAAACGAGTTGCTTTCCCGACTGGGAAGGATGAGGCTAAAATTTCCAGCAGGCAGCAGCAGTCGGCAAATTGCTTCAATTAGTTCGTCATGCGGTAATGTACCACTATGCCTGACAACGCTCCGGCCCGGATTAGGAGGTAGCAAACTCTTTACAAAGTAGGGCGGGTTGCATGTAATCAAGTCATAGCGATCTATTGGGTGGTAATCCTGTGCACTACCGTGAATCACGGAGACCTTTTCGGGCCACGGGGAAGCGAGAACATTTTCTTTAGCTTGGGCTGCATCTTCGGGAAGTATTTCAATGGCATGGATCTTGGCATCCGCATTACTGCGCTGCGCCAACATAAGTGCGATAACGCCAGACCCGGTCCCGATATCCAGAATCCGTCGCGCAGTGCCGACCTCACTCCAGGCGCCGAGAAGCACGCCGTCGGTTCCCACCTTCATGGAACAGCGATCGTCGTTGACAGAAAACTGTTTGAAGCGGAAAACTCCCATGCCTATGGTAATGATTTGATCACGTCCTGCGTTAGGCCTTCGATATCAAATCCGTGGTGGCTGACGCCCAGGCGGACTAACACAAGTTTCTTTGATGGGATGATGAATACATTCTGTTCTTCAGCTCCTTCAGCACCGTACTCATCGCTGGGAACCCCGGGATGAAAGCACTTCTGAGGGTTGCCTTTCGCGCCGGCATTCAGCCAGAACTGTGCACCATATTGACCGATCGGAGAAGCTGGAGCAGGTGTTGAAGAATACTTGACCCATCCTTCCGGAAGGATACGCTCACCATTCCATACACCGTCGTTAAGATACAGCAGGCCAAACCTCGCCCAATCGCGGGCACTGGCATATCCGTATGAAGATCCAACCCATGTGCCGGAGGCGTCCGATTCAACCAACAAGGTGGTCATGCCGATCTTATGAAAAAGATTTTCGAAGCCGTATCTGGGATAGTTGGCGTCACCTACTGTCTGCCTTACGATTTTAGAAAGGATATTGGTGGTACCGCTTGAGTATTCCCAATGAGTGCCGATCGAATACTTGAGTTTTTGAGATGCAGCAAAGCCACCCATGTCATCACTGTGTGAAAACATGTTATGGAACGTGCCTGGGGAGAAATAGGACTCGCTCCAGTCAAGACCGCTGCTGGCCTGCATCAGGTTGTTCAACGTTATATTTTTTCGATCGTCGGATTGCCATTCGGGAACCGGGGCTGGTGCTTCGAGGCTCAGCTTTCCTTCCTTTACAAGCAGGGCTATGAGACTGTTGGTTAGACTTTTTGTCATTGACCAGCCCAACAGGCGCGAACGACGGTCGATCCCTGCGGCGTAGCGCTCTCCAATAATTTGTCCATCATAGATTACAATTACCGCCAGGGTGTTTTTAGGCTTTTCCGGATCAGGTTCTTCGAAGGCCACGTCAATGGCAGTCTTGATGCCATCATAGTTGACACCAGCAATGACCGTGTCCGCGGTCTGGTCGCCCATGGGCCACGCCACGGTGTCAGGATTATACGATATGGGTTTGGGCATTGCGGGTGATTGACTGCGAATTTCTTCCTCACTTCGCTTGGCCAGGAGTGTACATCCTATCCCTTTCCTATAAATGGACTTACGGGTCTCCCAGAGGTAGGTAGCCGTTACCGAGGCAGAATCTTCAAACTCGAACTTCGCCATGTTCAGTGTCTGGAAGATCATTAATTCTCTTTCCAGCACACTTTGAGGAGTGCGCCCCTCGACGTATACGCATGAGCACATGATCTTCGATGCCATGCCTGCCAGTATTGGCGGAAATTTGATACCGAGGTATGTGACAATAACAACAATCACACCGAGAAGAAACAGAAGAGCGTACTTGAAGATTGTTTTCATACTTAACGGTTACAACGATTTGGAAAGTGTAAATTTTTCCCAGGATTCCAGCCTGGTATTCATCATCCTAAACCAGAGTGGGGGCAGTAGGGCAACAATAATCATGGTGGGATAGCCAAAAGGAAGCTGCGGGCTTTCATCATAATGGTCAAGCACCTGATATCGTTTCGATGCATTGTAGTGATGATCGCTGTGGCGCTGAAGCTGGAATAAAAAGAAGTTGCTGACCAGGTGGCTGGCATTCCACGAATGCATCGGGTTAACCCGTTCGTATTGTTTGGGGGCTAACTCCTTCCGGGTGATGCCGTAATGCTCGATATAGTTTACGAGTTCCAGCAGGCTGAAGGCGAGTACACTCTGCACGAAGAAGAAAAGAGGAAATTCCCAGACAATCCTTCCTGCAAGCTCACTGGTGATCCAGGTGAGTGTGGCGCAAAATACCATTGGTAAAGTCGTGTAGAACAGCATCTTGTTTTGAAGACTCCAGGCAGACAAGTTTCTCCGCTGGAGTGAAATGTTTTCAATCCCCCATGCATGCACCCAGCTTCCGAATGTGGTTTGAAACCAGAACCTATAAAAATTTTGGCCCTTTCGCGCTGTGGCCGGATCCTCCGGGGTTGCTACATGAACGTGATGACCACGGTTATGCTCAATAAAGAAATGCATGTAGAAAACGGTCATGAGCAGTGCCTGAGCGTAGAATTGTTCCAATTTCGATTTCTTGTGACCCAGTTCATGCGCAACGGTGATGCCGATCCCGCCGGTGACCAGGGCAAACCCGAGCGTAAAGGCGCCCCACTCAAGGGGAGTTGTAAGACCGCGAGAGGAAAAGATCACGCATGTCCAGGCGAACAGTCCGAACTGAACAAAGACCCACATGTACGTGACAAAGCGATAATAATATTCTTCGCTAACCATGGGTTTGATTTGGTCTGGAACATTGGTCGTGTCCAAGCCCAATGCTGTATCAATGAGGGGAACAAGCAGAAACACAAAGCCGATGGAGAGAAGATTCCATGCGCCCCCTCCATAGTAGCCGGCAATCACCAACGCAGGAAGGATGAATGCACTGAAGAACCCGATTTTTCTGAAGAGACTCATGTGCCCTAATTTACAACACGCCAAGCCCTTCTCCCAGTGGTTTGAATTGCTCGAAGGCCTCTCTGCAGTTGTTACAAAAATGAAGGGACCTGCAAAGGGTGGGGCCAAACGGTGAGCGCATAACTGTATCGCCGCTGTTGCACCGGGGGCATACAGCATGAGCCAGTATGTCAATGTCCTGGATAACACCATGGAGATTTGGTGGAGGAGCAAGACCAAATTGTTTCAGGGCGGCCTTTCCTTTGACTGAAATATTATCCGAGCTCCAGGCCTTCGTTAAGGTCACATTAACGACTGGGTTCTTAATGCCACGGGTCTTCAACACCTCGATCACTTCATTCTTCATGTAGTCCATGGCAGGGCATCCAACGAAAGTCGGCGTCATCTCCACACGCACCCTTCCATTCTCGATGACCACGTCGGTGATGACGCCCAGGTCCACCAGGGAAAGCACCGGAATCTCCGGGTCTTTGACTTCATCAAGCCAGCCTAAGACGGTTTCGCTTGTCATGGGTAAGTAATGGGATATGAGCCTGGCATGATCTGGTTGATATGATGCTTCATGTACTTGACATAGTCGGCAGCGAGCCAATCGAGTGCTCGAAGACTAATTTCATCTTTGCCCGTGTTGCAGAGGTGCGAATATTTCTCAATCGGCATGTTGGAAAGTACGGCCGCGATACGATGATTCAGTAGTCTCCACAAGGTGACAAGGTTTTCGGCCGATTCCTGCTGGTAGTCGTTGGCGGTTACCCAGAAATTCTGTTCGTAAATGATGTGCGGTGGAATGATGTCGTACTGCCCAATCACGAAACGACGTAAATTGTTGTGGGCTGAGTCGATGAGGTGTCCGAGCACTTCCTTCTTGCTCCACTTGTTTGGGTTTGGCTTCGCTTCAAAGTCCGTCTCCGGCATGAAGCTCAGCTTCGCTGCTACGGAAGTCACCACCTGATTCAACTCGTTGACAATTGTTTCCATTTATGCTAGTTGACTCCGATCATTGACACTACTAATTAACTATTTCCCATTTTCCGTCCTTGTCTTTCCCGTATAGGAGGCCGTTGCTCATTTCATGAACAAGGCGACCATCCGGGTTCTTGAGCTGTTTCCTTTCAAATACGCGAATACCGTTGTTCTCTTTGGTAAGAAACATGCTTAGGGACTGAATGGTAGGCGCGATATCAGTCAGCCACTGATCCTCTCCCTCGCGCATGAAAGCCTGGCTCATGGGAAGTAAAGTTAATGCTAAAGTTGATAGTCCATGGTGGGTTTACATCACCCGACTAGCAAAAAATACCATGATGATTAATGGAGCATGGCAAGGAGTTCAGTATGGGGGCTGTCGGGCACGATTATTTAAGTGGATACCATCGGTACGGGTGCTCAGGGAAGTCATTGGAACGCCATTGTTAGCCCCTTTCGGCCCTTTTGGTGAGGGTTGGCCTTTCTATTTGTGTCTTAGGCGGTCAGATTGTCATTGGATTGGGATTTATCATGTTGAAGCGAAGTAGCTTTTTGACGCTTGAGATTTCGTGAACGGTACCTTAATCAGTCCTCAAAGGAATTTAGTTGAAAATATTCATCAAATACATGGTCAGTAACCGTTGCAAAATGGTGGTGAAGGAAGAGTTGAAGAAGCTTGGATTGCATTTCATTGTGGTGGATTTGGGGGAAGTTGAAATCATGGAAAGCCTCACGGAGGAACAACATGACCAACTGAAAATAGCGTTGCTTTTTTCGGGACTTGAGTTGATGGATGATAAAAGGGCCGTTTTGATTGAAAGAGTAATAAATGTGATTACCGAAATGGTCCATTATTTCGATGAGTTGCCAAAAGTGAATTACTCCATTTACATCAGCGAACGACTAAAGTATGACTACACCTATTTATCCAATCTGTTTTCGGAGGTGAAAGGCATCACCATCCAGCAATTCATCATCATTCATAAAATTGAAAGGGCGAAGGAGTTCTTGATGTATGATGAACTTAGCCTTACTGAAATTTCCTATAAGCTTCACTATAGCAGCGTCTCTCACCTGTCAAACCAATTTAAGAAGGTTACCGGATTAACACCTTCTCATTTTAAACAGTTGAAGGAAAGAAAGAGGAGCCCAATAGAAGACCTTGGTCCAGGCCAGCAGGCAGGCCAATTGAACCCTGGCAATGCCCCGATGTAAACAAAAATGACAAACAGTGCATGGCTAAAAGAACAGAATCAGACGATCTAATTACTGCAAACAAGGAACTTGTCTTTCAAAATAAAGAGAAGGGAAAGCGTGCGGGGGAGTTGGTCATTGCAAACAAGGAACTCGCCTTTCAAAATAGGGAGAAGCGAAAGCGCGCGGCAGAATTAATCATCGCCAACAAGGAACTTGCCTTTCAAGACAAAGAGAAGGAAAAGAGGGCAGCCGAGTTGAGCATTGCCAATAAGGAACTTATTTTTCAGAACGAAGAAAAGGAGAAAAGGGCAGAAGAACTAATCATCGCCAACAGAGAACTTGTCTTCCAGAACGAGGAAAAGGAGAAGCGAGCGGAAGAGTTGATCGTTGCCAACAAAGAGCTTGTCTTTCAAAACGAAGAGAAGGAGAAGCGAGCAGCTGAGTTGTTCATTGCCAACAAAGAACTTGTCTTTCAAAACGATGAGAAGGAAAAGCGGGCCGCGGAACTTGTCATTGCCAACAAGGAACTTGTCTTTCAGAATGATGAGAAGGAAAGGAGGGCCGCGGAGCTGGTTATTGCCAACAAGGAACTTGTCTTTCAGAACGATGAGAAGGAAAAGCGTGCTGCGGAGCTGGTTATTGCCAACAAGGAACTTGCCTTTCAGAACGATGAGAAGGAAAAGCGTGCCGCGGAGCTGGTTATTGCCAACAAGGAGCTTGCCTTTCAGAACGATGAGAAGGAAAAGCGGGCTGCTGAATTATATATTGCCGATGAGGAGTTGGTTTTTCAGACGGGGGAGAAAGAGAAGCGTGCAGCGGAGTTGGTCATTGCTGGCATCGAGCTTGAATTTCAAAGCAAAGAGAAAGAAAAGCGAGAGATTGCGAATAAGGAGCTTGAAGCGTTCAGTGATTCAGTAAAATTGACTTCACAGTATTCGCGCAGTCTTATTGAAGCGAGCCTTGATCCATTGGTGACGATCAGCACGGAAGGTAAGATCACGGATATGAACGAAGCATCGGCGCGTATTACCGGAATGACGCGTGAAGAGCTTACAGGCACCGACTTCTTAGATTATTTCACCGAACCGCAAAAGGCGCGTGAAGTGTACCAGGAAGTGTTTGCGAGAGGCTCTGTGGCCGATTCACCGCTCACCCTCCGTCATAAAGACGGTAAACTGACCGATGTGTTATTTAACGGATCGGTGTATAGAGATGACAGGGAAAATGTATTGGGGGTTGTGATTGTTGCCAGAGATGTTACGGACCAAAAAAGAATTGCCACGGAATTGCTGGAGGCAAAAGTATTTGCTGAATTAGCAACCGGAATTGCGGAAGAGGCAAAAAGAAAAGCCGAAAGCGCTACCGGGATAGCCATTGATGCCGTGAAGGCGAAGCAGCAGTTCTTGTCAAACATGAGTCATGAAATTCGCACCCCAATGAATGCGATTATCGGATTTACCAAAGTAGTGTTAAAGACGGAGTTATCACCAAAACAGAGAGAATACCTAACGGCTATAAAGGTGAGTGGCGATGCGTTAATCGTACTCATTAACGATATACTCGATTTGGCAAAAGTGGATGCGGGAAAGATGACATTTGAGCAGATACCTTTCAAGCTGTCATCGTCACTGTCGGCCATGCTCCATTTGTTTGCGACAAAAATCCAGGAAAGGAATTTGGAACTGGTTGAGGAATATGACAACAGAATTCCTGAAGTATTGGTTGGAGATCCTGTCCGGTTGCACCAAATTATACTGAATCTGGTAAGTAATGCCGTGAAATTCACCACCAAAGGAAAAATTATGGTGAGCGTTTCATTGGTAAGTGAAGATACCGAGAATGTGTCGATTGAGTTTGCTGTAGCCGACACTGGAATCGGGATTGCGGAGAATAAAGTAGCAAAGATTTTTGAGAATTTTCAGCAGGCATCCAGTGGTACTTCGCGGTTGTACGGCGGCACAGGACTGGGATTGGCCATCGTTAAACAACTAGTCGAAGCTCAAAATGGAAGTATTCGTGTAATAAGCAAGGTTGATGAAGGCTCTACATTCAGTTTTGTTCTTGGATTTCAAAAAACAGGAGCTAAGGCTGAATTGGATACCGGAATGGTGGAATTGGATGGGAAAATTGGAATCATAAAAGTATTGGTGGTTGAAGACATAGCGCTCAATCAATTGCTCATGAAAACCCTATTGGATGAATTTGGATTTGAACGGGAGATAGCCTCCAATGGGAAAATAGCCATTGAAAAGCTTCAATCTGAATCGTTCGACATTATTCTAATGGATCTCCAAATGCCCGAAATGAATGGTTTCGAAGCGACCGATTACATTCGCAACAAAATGAATTCCAATATTCCGATTATCGCTTTAACGGCCGATGTAACTACCGTTGATTTGGCCAAATGTAAGGAAGTGGGCATGAATGACTATATCGCCAAGCCCGTAGACGAACGGGTGCTTTATAGCAAGATTCTGGGGTTAGTGAGGAATGCCCAAGCAACTGCGGCCGCCAATGATGGAGCTGCAAAACCAAAGTGCATTGACCTCAATTACTTGAGCCATCGGACGAAAGCAAACCCCGCATTAATAATAGAAATGATTTCTCTTTATTTGGACCAAACGCCGCCTCTGATCAAGTTAATGAAGGAAAGTTTGAGGGATCGTGATTGGAATGCATTGTACTCAGCCATGCATAAGATGATCCCCTCATTTTCCATTGTGGGCATGAGTGTGGATTTTGAGAATATGGCCAGGAAGGTCCAGGACTATGCCCACACCCAGCATTCAGGTGAAGATATACCAAACCTGGTTTTCCAGCTTGAACGTGTTTGCGGGCAGGCTTGTCTGGAACTTGAAATTGAGATTATGAGGATGAAAAACACACTCAAATGAGCAAGAAAAAAATTTACCTATTCCTAGTCGACGACGATGCGCTGTTTCTGAAAGCTCTGGAAATTGTGTTTCTGCAGTTATCTGACTTCACAGTCGAAACATTTTTGTCCGGCGAATTGTGCCTCGAGCGGCTATCCAAAAATCCTGATATTATCATTCTAGACTATCACCTGGATGGCATTGATAAAAAAGCCATGAACGGGGTGCAAACACTGGATAAGATCAAATCCATAAATCCTAGCATCCCGGTTGTTATGCTGTCGTCGCAGGATAAAATCGAAGTCGCTGTACAGTGCATGCATCATGGGGCATTCGACTATGTAGTAAAAAGCGAAACGGCGTTCATTCGATTGCAAAAAATTATCGCAACATTTTTCCGCAACGAAAAAATGGAAAAGGAGTTGAGCTGGTATATGGACCGAATGTAATCCTTTCCATCCTCTCTCCCCGAGACCTGCTGGCGAAACGATACGTGAATCTTGCAACTTAATTCCACCCTTCTGTAACAGGTGAACGTTGACATGTGGTCAACTTTGCCATGTGAAAATCAATTCACAACTGCTCCGCCAGTTGCGGAATTTTAAAAAATATATTAATGAAAAAGTTAATGATAAGCCTTGCTTTTGCATCGGCTGCCATGTTTACAGGGTGTACTAACCTTGGCATGGAACCATCCCCAGCAGGGATTAATTCTGCTCGTATGGCAACTAATACTGCCATGTCGCAATCGGAGTTGTCTGTACCCCTCATAGGCGCAACCAACTTTGCTGTTCTGGCCGGAACTACCGTTACCAACGATGGTGAATCGGTTATTACCGGAGATGTGGGTGTAAGCCCGGGCACTGCCCTTACCGGATTCCAACAGGTACCCTTTAATGCTATTGCCGGTCCCGGTACCGTTACTGCAGGATTAGGATTGGTTACAGGAACAATATATGCGGGAGGACCCGTAGCCGCTCAAGCTCACAATGAAGCGGTAATTGCTTATAATTATCTTGTTGCGCAGGCGCCGGACACCATTTACTCAGGAGTTACTCAACTCAATGGCCGTACGTTTACACCAGGCGTTTATCAATTTGCCCCTTCTGCCAATTTGCAGGTGAACGGCACCATGTACCTTGATTTTCAGGGAAACAGCGACGCTTTGTTTATTTTCCAAATGGGTTCAACGTTGGTTACGATGACAGGCTCAAGGATCATCGCTCTCAATAATAACAATCTTACCTGTGTCGGCTCGAATGTGTATTGGGCAGTTGGCTCATCAGCAACCATCGATGGAGCTGAGTTTATAGGAACAGTGATAGCCACAACGAGCATTACCATGACTTCGGATGCCAGTGTATCCGGCAGAATCCTGGCGTTGAACGGCGCAGTTACAATGATTAAGAACACGATCGCGGTTTGTGCCGGATCGATTAGTAACCCGCCTGCTCCTAAGCCCTGTATGGACTTTGTTACCGGTGGCGGTTGGATTAGTACTTCCACAGGAGATAAAGTGACTTTCGGTGTTTCCGGTGGTATCAAGAATGACAATTTTTGGGGTCAACTCTCGTTCGATCAGCACGCCAAGGACGGTATTAAAGTAAAGAGTACGAGCGTTACAGGCTACATCATACTTGATTCAAATACACGCCAAATTGAAGGTCTTGCCAGGATCAATGGGCAGGATGGTTTCTCCTACAGGGTTGTTGTTGTTGACAACGGTGAGCCTGGTCGCGATGACCGCTTTACTCTGGAGCTCTCGAATGGCTATTCGGTTTCAGGAATGCTGAAAGGCGGCAACATTCAACTCCACAATTGCGAAAAATCTGAAGATCAGAATTCGGGGAAAGGTCACAAATAATTATTTGAACTCCCCAATGGACAGAGGGCGTTGCTTTACAG